>JAJEEP010000074.1 GCA_022820945.1 Alphaproteobacteria bacterium
CAGCGTCAACGCCAACCCGCGACCCTTCCGATGGACCAAGTCCGCAGACGACATCCTTGCAACCATCAGACGCTTCTCTCTGCGAACCCTCGATACCGCCGAACGGCAAAAGCAAATCATCAAAACTTCGGAATCAGGACATTAGAGCGTTTTGCGATCTGAAAGAATCATGTTGGTTTCCAAAGACTTAATGCCCCACGGTCAGATGAATGCGCTTTGTGCCGGAATCTCGGCCAATGCGCCTGCGAGGCGTGAACCTGCGCCCGGCGTTCAGGGCTGGCGGCCGAGGTCGAGCGCATCCGGGCCGTGGCCAGCCGCTGTCACTCCGACTCGAACGCAGCCGATCTGCCGTCGGACCATTGCGCGCAATTTGAGATCCGGAGTTACGAGCGTGCTGTGGTGATCGCCACAATACGCATCTGGTTGCGCGCTAATGAGTCCTCGCCCTAATACATGTGGGTGCCGCCGTTCATGGTGATGGTGGAGCCGGTGGTCCAGGCCGCCTTGTCGTCGACGAGGAAGAGCACGGCGTGGGCCACCTCCTCCTCGTACCCCATGCGGCGGATCGGGGACTTGTCGATGATCTTCTGCGCGATCCGCTCGGGCATGTTGCGCATCAGGTAGGTGTCAACGTAGCCGGGCGCAACGGTGTTGACCGTGATCCCGTGCTTCGCCCCCTCCTGCGCCAGCGCCTTGGTGAAGCCGTGCATGCCGGCCTTGGCGGCGACGTAGTTGACCTGGTTGAGCTGGCCCGCCTGGCCGTTCATCGAACCGATCTGGACGATGCGGCCCCAGCCCCGCTCCATCATGCCGGGATAGACCGCCTTCGACATGTAGAAGACGGAATCGAGATTGACCCGGACCACGCGCTGCCACTGGTCGTCCGTCATGTTCTCGAACTTGTTGTCGGAGACCGTGCCCGCGTTGTTGACGAGAATCTCGACCGGGCCGTGCTCGGCCTCGATCGTCGCGATCCCGGCCCGACAGGCGTCGCCGTCGCTCACGTCCCACTTGAGCGCGGGGATGCCCGATTCCTCGGTGAAGTCGGCGGCGCAGGCCTCATCGGCGTGGTAGTTGACCACCACCGGGTGGCCGGCCTCCTGCAAGGCACGCGCGATCCCAGCGCCGATGCCGCGCGTGCCCCCGGTGATGAGCGCAAGCCGTCCCATTCGTGTGCTCCCGTCGTAAGACTCAATACATGTGGTGGCCGCCGTTCACCGAGATCGTCGAGCCGGTGATGAAGTCGGCGTCGTCTGCGGTGAGGAACAGCACCGCCCGCGCGATGTCCTCGGCGCGCCCGAGCCGGCCCACCGGGATGCTGGCGACGATCTTTTCGAGCACCGCCTCCGGCACCGCGCGCACCATGTCGGTGTCCACATAGCCAGGGGCGACCGCGTTCACGGTGATGCCGTGGCGTGCGCCCTCCTGCGCCAGCGCCTTGGTGAAGCCGTGGATTCCGGATTTCGCGGCGGCGTAGTTGACCTGGCCGTACTGGCCGGCTTGGCCGTTGATCGAGCCGACGTTCACGACTCGGCCGAACTTGCGCGCCCGCATGCCGGGGAAGGTGGCGTGGCAGAGGTTGAAGCAGGAGCCGAGGTTGGTGTCGAGCACCGCCTGCCATCGGTCCGGTGTCATCTTCTGCAGCGTACCGTCGCGCGTGATGCCGGCGTTGTTCACCAGGATGTCGATGGGGCCCAGGTCCTTCTCGATCTGCGCGACGCCCGCCTCGCAGGCCGCGAAGTCGCTCACGTCCCACTTGTAGACCGCGACGCCCATGACCTCGTGGAAGCGGGCGGCCGCTTCGTCGTTCGCGTTGTAGTTGGCGGCCACCTGGCAGCCGTTGTTCTTCAGCGCGAGCGAGATCGCGCCGCCGATGCCCCGTGTTCCACCCGTGACCAGTGCGACCCGACTCATGCTCGTTCTCCCAATAATGCACGGCGCCGCCGGGAACCGACTCCTCGGCGGCGCGCGTGCCTCATATGCGCCCGGACCTGCGCATTTTCAAGCGCTCGCGTGCGCGGAAATCCAGTCTGCAAGCTTGCGCCAGAGCAGCCGCTTGGCGCGGGGACTGGCCATCATCCCGATGTGGCCGAGAGGCGGGCGCCAGGTCTCGACGTCGGAGAGCGCCTCGCTCAGCGCCTCTGCCGATGCCGGCGGGACGATGCGATCGCGGGCCGGCACGATATTGAGCGAAGGTGCACGCACACGCTCGGGCCGCACCGCCTCACCGCCCACGAGCCAATTCCCTCGCGCAGGCGCGTTCGCGCCGTACCAGTCCTGCAAGCAGGCGCGGGCCACGGGGCCGGTGAGCGGCACCACATCGTTGAGCCAATCCTCCAGCGCCACGAAATTGCGAGCGGCAGCGGAGGCGGGCGGGAGCGCGGCGAAGGCCGTGAACTTGCGGGCCGCCAGCAGCGGGTCGAGCGCGGCGAACATGGCCTGCAGCGCATCGGGCGGCAGCTGCTCCATGCCGTCGATCAGGGCGCTCAGCCCCGGCAGGTGGGCTGCGATCAGGCGCGCCTGATGGCGGCCGTCGGCCCAGAAGTCCCAGGGTGTCGCCAGCAGCACCAGCGCCGCCACGTCCTTGCGGGCGGCGAGCGGCAGCACCATGGTGCCGCCCATGCAGTAGCCCGCGAGCGCGACCGGCCGGCCCGCGTCCCTGCGCACCGCCTCCAGCGCGGGCGCAAGGCGGCCCATGATGTAGTCGTCGAGCCCGAACGCGCGCTCGTCCGCGCCCGGCGCAGCCCAATCGAGCAGGTAGGGGCGCAGGCCCCGCTCCCGCAGGTAGCGGGCGAAGCTGCGGCCCGCCGTGAGGTCGAGGATGTAGGCGCGGTTGATGAGTGAAGGCACGAGCAGCACGGGCGCGCCGGCAGTCTCCCCGCCGAAGGCCAGGACCCGCGTCGTGCCTGCCTGCCAGAGCACCGGCGGGTCTTCCAGGCGGCGGCGGTAGGGGTGTGCGCAGTAGCCCTCGATGCCTTCGAGGAAGGTGCCGATGCGGCCGGCCGTCTCGGCACCAAGGGCGCGGGCCAGCGCTTCAGGATCGACCTGTGCCAGCGCCCCCTGCAGGGCCGTCGTCTGCGCCCGGTCCGCGTGCCGCCAGGTCAGCGATCCGCTCCTCGAAAGCCGCAAGGCGGCGAGAGAGCTCAGCCAGACGCTGAGCGCCATCCCCAGATGGAGCGGAAGCGGCTTCGGCCCGAGGCGCAGGGGTGCCTGTACCGGCGTTCGTGCCGGCATTCAGGCCGCCGCTCTCTCCGCCGCCCGCGAGCGCGGCGAGGTGCAGGGTGGCGAGACGGAGCGAGAGCGCGCCGGGGCCGTCGTCGCGGCCTGCGCCGGCGACCTCCTCCTGCCAGAGATCAAGGAAGCGTCGGGCAAGCGCGGCCGGGTCGTCGTCATCGCTCGTGCCCTCGGGCTTGCTCATGCCTGGAGTATAGCCCAGGCAGCGCCCCGTCGTTGACTTGGCCCTCGCCGCGCACCATGCTCGGCCCATGACCATCGAGCAGAAGATCGAGGCCGCGGGCCTGACGCTCCCCCGGCTGGAAGACAGCTACGGCACCAACCCCGCGGCTGCGAAATACGTCTCCCACCACGCAGTGGGGCGCGTGCTCTACCTCTCGGGCTGCACGCCGATTAAGGACGGCAAGCCCTATCTTCCGGGTATCCTCGGAGAGGATCGCACCATCGAGGAGGGCTACGAGGCGGCGCGCCACTGCATGCTCTGCTACCTCGGCCTGATCAAGTATGCGCTGGGCGACCTCGACCGGATGCACCGGATGCTGCATCTGACCGGCTATGTGAACTCGGGGCCCGATTTCGTCGATCAGCCGCGCGTCATCAACGGTGCCGTGGACCTGCTCGTCGAGCTCTATGGCCGACGCCTGATGCCGACGCGGGCTGCCATCGGCTGCCGCGGGCTCGCGGTCAACCACTCGGTCGAGCTGATCGCCACGGTGGAGTTCGACGGCGGCTCAGTTGCTCCGCCGCTCGCCCGCGACGGCACGGTGCTCGACTGAGAGACGCCCGCCCCGTCCGTTCAACCCTCCACTCACGAGAGCCGATACCATGAAGGCCGTTCTGTGCAGGGCCTTCGGCCCGCCCGAGACTCTTGCGTTCGAAGACGTCGAGCCGCCTGCGCTCGAACCCGACAGCGTGCGCGTTGCCGTGTATGCGGTCGGCGTGAACTTCCCCGATCTCCTACTGATCGAGGGCAAGTATCAGGTCAGGCCGCCCTTCCCCTTCAGCCCCGGCCTCGAATGCGCGGGGATCGTGGCCGAGTGCGGACCGGGGGTGGAGGCGCCCGCGCCCGGGACCCGGGTGCTCGCCTACATGTCCTCCGGCTGCATGGCCGAGGAAGTGGTGGCGCCGGCCGATTGCGTCATCCCTATTCCCGACGCCATGCCCTTCGATGTCGCAGCGGCCTTCCCCGTGGTCTATGGCACCAGCTATCACGCCCTTGTCGGGCGCGCGGCGCTGGCCAAGGGCGAGACGCTGTTGGTAACGGGTGCCTCGGGTGGGGTGGGGCTCTCCGCGGTGGAAATCGGCAAGCGCCTGGGCGCAACGGTGATCGCGGCCGCGAGCAGCGACGAGAAGCTGGAACTTGTGCGCGACCACGGCGCGGATCATCTCGTCAACTATCGCACCGAGGACCTGCGCCAGCGGGTCAAGGCGTTGACCGACGGGCGCGGCGCCGACGTGATTTACGACCCGGTGGGCGGGGATATCTTCGATACGTCAATGCGCTGCATCGCGTGGAACGGGCGGCTGCTCGTCATCGGCTTCGCCTCCGGCCGCATCGCCGAGGCCAAGACAAACATCGTCCTGCTCAAGGAGATCAGCGTGGTCGGTGTCGCCTGGGGCGCCTTTGCCCAGCGCGACCGCGCCGCGAACTGCGCCTATTTCGACGATCTCTTCCGCTGGTACGAGGAAGGCGCGCTGAGGCCCCGCATCTCCCGCTGCCTGCCGCTCGCAGACGCGACGGCAGCGCTGCAGGGTTTCCAAAGCCGCAGCGTGGTCGGTAAGCAAGTGCTGACGGTGGAGAGAGCCGAGGGCTAAGCCAGCGCGCGCTGAGCCTCCTTTACCCGAGGAAGCAGATTTTCTACCCTTGGATGCAACCCCGCGGCGCCGCGGAGCAGTGGACTGCAGGACGGCTAGGACAGAGCTTGGCTGGGGAGGCGATCCGAGGCGCTGCGGGGCCGCTCGTGGACGATCCCATCATCGGGCACCCGGTGCGCGCCGGCGGCTGGGCTGACCACGCCGCGTCCTCATACACCCTGGCAGCCGCGGCGCTCGACGACGGGCGCCTTGCGGATGCCGCCGCGCTCGCCCGTCACACGGTCGAGGAAGCGCGCGAGGGCTACGAGCTCTACGCCCTCTGGACCGATCAGATCAGAGAGACTCTTGGCGCTGAAGGCGTGGACCAAGCCGCGATCGCAGCCGGCGAAGCCCGGTTGGGCGCGCTGCTGGCGGGCGAGGCGGGCGAGCCCTTCGACATTCACGCGGGCTGGGCCGCCTACACCGCCGCCATCGACGATGTGGAGGCGGCCTGCGGGGCCGGCGATGCAGCCGCGGCCAGCGAACACCTGGAGCGCGCCCGCACGCTCTGGCTCGAAACTCACGACAGGGGCTGCGATCTGGTCTACGGGATGCTCGACCTCGTCGTCCGGCATCTCGGCGAGAACCGCATCGGCCCGCTCTGGGACGAGTTGATGGCGCCGATGTACGAGACCTACGACGTCTACGACACCGCCACCCATCCGTGGCCGCGCTCGATGCACCGGCTGATCCTGATCGCCGCGCTCTCGCTGCGCGGCCATCTGAGCGGGCCGGGGCGCACCGGCGCCATCGAAATCGCCGAGGAAGCGGACCGCTGGGTGCTGAGCTTCGATCCCTGCGGCTCCGGCGGGCGCACCTACCGCGACGACGACCCGAAGGGCCCCCGCATGGAGCCCCCTTACGGCTTCGCCGTGACCACCGAGGCCCACGACTGGGCCTGGGGCAAGAAGGGCGTCTGCGTCTATTGCGTCCACTGCTGCCAGTTGAACCAGCGCATGCCGATCCGTCGCTTCGGCTATCCGACGCGGGTGATCGACCCGCCGACCTGGCCCGAGGCGCGCGAGGGCGGTGTCTGCCGCTGGTCGGTCTACAAGGATCCTGCGCTGGTGCCGGAGGAGGCCTATACCAGCGTGGGCTATCAGAAGCCGGCGGCGGCCGGCGCGGAGGCAGGGTAATGAGCGGCGCGGCGGGCGAGGGGTTGGCGGCGGTGCGCGAGCGGATGCGCGCCGATGGCGTGCGCTTCGTCCAGGTCGAGACGCCGGACCTGGACGGCGGGCTGCGCGGCAAGTTCTTGGCGCTCGACAAAGGGCTCTCCAGCGAGATCGGCTGGTCCAACATCATCTACGGGCTGACCACGGCGGACGACGTCTATCTCTCGCCGTTCTCGTCCTACGAGAACGGTTTCGCCGACGTGTACGGGAAACCGGACCCCGCCACCGTCTGCCGCCTGCCCTGGCGGCCGGACACGGTGGCAGCCGTGCTCGACATCCACGACGCCGACGGCACCATGACGCCGGAGTGCCCGCGCACCATGCTCCGGTGCGCCGCGGACAAGGCCGTCCAGATGGGCTTCGAGCCGCGCTTCGCGCTCGAGTACGAGGTCTTCATCTACCACGTGGACGATAACGCCCCGTCGCTCTCGCCCGGGACGCTCACGCCGGTCTCGCGTGGCCGGAACGCCTACAGCCTGGTGCGCCTGCCTGCGCTGCGCGCGGTGTTCGAGACCTTCATGCAGCGCATGGAGGAGGTGGGCGCGCCGGTGGTTTCCATGCACACGGAGCTCGGTCACGGCGCCATCGAGTTCGCGCTGGCCCATGCTCCGGCGCTCGCCGCCGCCGACGGCGCCATGCGCGCCAAGACCTACCTCAAGGAGCTCTGCGCCGAGCGCGGCATGATCGCGACCTTCATGGCGAAGCTCGATGCCGACCTGCCGGGTTCCGGCGGCCATGTCCACCAGAGCCTCTGGAGGGACGGCCAAAACGCGTTCTGGGACGGCGCCGGTGCGAGTGAGACCGCCAGGCAGTACGCTGCCGGCCAGCTCGAGCATCTGCCTGCGCTGGTCGCGCTCTGCATGCCCAACGTCAACTCCTTCCGGCGGCGGGACTGGCAGCACTGGGTGCCCGAGAACGCATCCTGGGGCGACGACAACCGCAGCGCGGCGATGCGGCTGATCACCCGGCCCGTGTCGCACGGCGCGCGCTTCGAGAACCGGCTGCCGGGCGCCGATGCCAATGCCTATCTCGCCATCGGCGGCATGCTGGCCGCCGGGCTCGACGGCATCGAGCGCGGCCTCTCGCCGCCGCCGCTCTGCACCGGCAACGCGGCGCTGGACGAGAGCTACACCAGGCTGCCGGCTACCCTGGAGGAGGCGGTGGCAGTCTTCGAGGGCTCCGCCTTCCTGCGCCGCGCCTTCGGCGACTGCTTCGTGGATCACTACGCGCTGTCGCGCCGGGCCGAGCTCGATCTCTGGCGCGCCTGGCAGAAGAGCCAGGTCAGTGCCTGGGAATACGAGCGCTATTTCGAGACCATTTGAGCATCGGGCCTCGAAGCACCTTTTCGCATCCGCCTTCTGCCACTATATCGATGGAGTCGGGGCGGCGACGCGCCGGCTCCGACAGGACGACGAGGGACGAATGACCGAACAAGACCCGATCGCGCAGCGCCTGGAGGCGTTGCGCGCCGAACACCAGTCGCTCAATGCGGAAATCGACGCGCTCGCCGGCCGCGGCGACGCTCTCGAAATTCAGGGACTCAAGCGCCAGAAGCTCAAGCTCAAGGACGAGATCGCGCGGCTGGAGAGCGAGCACGCGCACACCGGGTGAGTCCGCAATTCAAATCTCGCGGAACCGGGCACGTTTCGTGTAAGATGTTGTTATAAAAGGAATTAGGGTACTATTCTCAAGCGGGCAGCGTTCAGTCTGTCGGCTTCGCTCCCGTGCCGATCCGTACGTGGACGGCGAGGGGGATCTCGTCTCCCTCTCTCAGGCTTTCGAAGCCTGACGCCACGGCATCCTTCAGGGCGCGATTCTTCTCCTCCGGCGCGCCGTCCAGGGCGCGACCGAAGGTCATGTCGAACTGGGCCTGCCAGAAGGGCGCCGCTGCCGGCACACGCGGCGCGAAGCGGACCTCGCGCTCGTCCACGTCGGTCAGGCCGCCATCGGTGAGCGCGCTCGTGAGTGCGCCTGCAGCGCCCAGCGAGAAGGGCCTGGCGAGGTCGATGTCGTCCAGGGTATCGAGGGGGCCCAGCACGGCCTCGGCGGCCGTAACGAAGACGACGAACATGGTCGTCTCCGCGCGCGGCCCCCAGACCAGGTAGGCCGCCCGCCCACCCGGCTTCAGCACGCGCCTGGCCTCGGCGGCGGCGCGCGCAGGGGCCGGGCAGAACATCAGGCCGAAGCGGCAGATCACCCGGTCGAATGCAGCATCCGCGTCAGGAAGCGCAAGCATGTCGGCGGTACGGAAGGTGAGGTTGCGAAGCCCCTGCGCGGCGGCCCGGCGGCGGGCACCCAGCATCATCTCCGGGCAGAGGTCGGTGGCGAAGACCCGGCCTTCTGCGCCCACCAGGCTTGCGACGCTGAGCGCGGGCTCGCCCGCGCCGGTGGCGATGTCGCAGACCTGCTGGCCCTGCACGATGTCGGCCGCCTCGATCAGCGGGGCGTTCATGCGGGCCGCCTGTTCGGCGATCTCGTCCGCCCGCCGGTCCCAGTGGCGTCCGCGCCCGGCCCAGTCGGCCCGCACCAGCTCGGTTTCGCGCTTGATTGCGTCCGCGTCCATGGCCCGCACTCTCCGCGCCCGTCCGTCCGTGTCAAGGCCGGCATGCTCTCTCTTACAGGAGCTGTACGGCCAGGAGACCGGCGAGCAGTGCAGCGATCACGCCGAGAAGGATGGGCAGCGTGCTGCCGCCCCGCCTGCGCCCGCCCATCGCCTCCAGCGTGTCGGGCGAGAGCGTGACACCCGCCTCCAGCCCGTCCAGCACCCGCTCGGCGCGTGCGGCAAGGCGCGGCAGCCGGCCGGCTGCGTCCAGAAACTCCTCCGCCATGTCCCGCACGCGGGCCTGGACGCCCAGGTTCTCCCGCGCCCAGCGCTCGATGAGCGGGCGGGTGAAGACCCACATGTTCTGGTCCGGCGTGAGCCGGCGGGTCAGCCCTTCGGCCATCAGCATGGTCTTCTGCAGCAGCAGGAGCTGGGGCTGGGTCTCCATCTCGAAGGCTTCGGTAATCTGGAAGAGCTGGCCGAGCAGCTGGGCGATGGATATCTCGTTGAGCGGCCGGCCCAGGATCGGCTCGCCGATGGACCGCAGCGCCTGGACGAACGCCGCCTTCGAGGTCCGCCGCGGAACGTAGCCGGCCTCCAGGTGCACGTCGGCGACGCGCTCGTAGTCGCCGATCAGGAACCCCAGCAGCATCTCGGCGAGATAGCGCCGGGTCTGGGCGTCGAGCCGCCCCATGATCCCGAAATCGACGGCGACGACGTTGCCCTCGGCATTCACCAGCAGGTTGCCGGGATGCAGGTCGGCGTGGAAGAAGCCGTCCCGAAACGCCTGGTTGAAGAAGGCCTCGGCCGCCTTGCCCAGCACCTCGTGGGGGTCGTGGCCGGCGGCAACCAGGGCCTCGCGCTCGTCGATCGGGATGCCCTCGACCCGTTCCAGCGTGAGCACGCGGCGGCTGGTGCGCCGCCAGTCGACCGCCGGCACCAGAAAACCGGGGTCCTCGGCGAAGTTCTGGCGCAGCTCGGAGGCTGCGGCGGCCTCGAAGCGTAGGTCCATCTCGATCATCACACTCTGCGCGAACGTGCGGATGACCTCCACCGGCCGCAGCCTGCGCCAGGAGGGCAGCGCCCGCTCGGCAAGCTCCGCGAGCCAGTAGAACAGCTCCAGGTCGCGCTCGAAGGCGCGCTCCACGCCGGGCCTGAGGATCTTGACCGCCACCGGCTCGCCCGTTGCCGTGACCGCGAAGTGCACCTGCGCGATGGAGGCCGCGGCCACGGGCTCGTCGGTGAACTCCTTGAACAGGGTTTCCAGGGGCACGCCGAACTCGGATTCGACGATGGCACGCGCGGCCTTGGCGTCGAAGGGCGGCAAATGGTCCTGGAGGTCGGACAGGTCGTTGGCGGTCTCCTCCCCCACCAGGTCCGGCCGGGTGGAGAGCGCCTGGCCGAACTTGATGAAGCTCGGCCCCAGCTTCTGCAATGCGCCGGCGAGGCGCTGCCCCGGCGTGCCCAGCCCCCGCTTGCGGGGTGCCATGCCGGCAAGGAAGGTGACCGACGGCACGAGGCCGTGGTCGCGGAGGAGGAAGAGCGCGTCCCAGCGCCCCAGGGTCCAGGCGATCCGCAGCAGCCGCCCGATATTTCTGAGCGCCCGTCGCATGAGGGAATTGCTAGATGCGCCAGCCCGAATGGAGCGTGGCGATGCCTGCAGAGAGCGAGCGCACGCGTACGCCGCCGAAGCCGGCGTCCGCCATCATGGCGGCAAGCTGCGGCGGCGGCGGGAAGCGCCGGATGCTCTCCACGAGATAGGCGTAGGCGTCGCGCTGCCCCGTCACCGCAGCGCCGAGCGTGGGAATCACGGCGAAGGAATAGGCGTTGTAGAGGCGGTCCACGCCGGCGGGCGGGCACGAGCTGAATTCGAGGCAGAGGAAGCGCCCGCCGGGGCGGAGCACGCGCGCGGCCTCCTCCAGCCCCCGCTCGATCCGGGTCAGGTTGCGGATGCCAAAGGCGATCGTATAGGCATCCACCGAACGAGGGGGCAGCGGCAGCGCCTCGGCATCGCCCACCAGCCACTCGATGCCGCCGATGAGGCCTGCGTTCCAGGTGCGCTCGCGGCCTGCGTCCACCATCTGCTCGCTCGCGTCGCAGACGATGACGCGGCCCTGGCCGTCCATCGCTTCCCACACCCGCCGCGCGATGTCGCCGGTGCCGCCCGCCACGTCGAGCACCGCCATGCCGGGGCGGGGCGCGAGCCAGGCGACCATCTCGCGCTTCCACAGGCGATGGACGCCGCCGCTCATCAGGTCGTTCATGAGGTCGTACCGGCCGGCGACCCGGCCGAACAGGTCGCGGACGAGCCCCGGCTTCTCGTCCTCGCCGACGCGGCGGAAGCCGAAATCGGCGCCATCCGTGGCGTCGTGCTCACCGCGCGCGGAGGCCATGGCGGCGACCATAGCCCAGCGGCCGAACCCGCGCTACCGTGGCCGCAGGATGCCGGAATTGCCCGAGGTCGAAACCGTGCGCCGCGGGCTCGCCGCGCGCATCGCCGGCCGGCGCATCACCCATGTCACGGTGCGCCGTAGCGATCTCCGCCGCCCGCTCCCGCAGGACATGGGACAGGTGCTCACGGGCCGGGCCGTGCAGAGTTTCGGGCGGCGCGGCAAGTACCTGCTGGTGCATCTCGACGGCGGCCGCGTGCTGATCGTCCATCTCGGCATGTCGGGGCGGCTGTTCGTCGACGGGGCGCCCAGCGGCGCTGCGCACGAGCACGTCGTCCTCCACTTCGACGACGGCGCGGTGCTGAGCTACGTCGACCACCGGCGCTTCGGCCTGATGGACCTGGCCGAGGCGGCTCGGCTCGACGATCACGTGCTGCTGAGCGCCATGGGGCCCGAGCCGCTCGGCACGGCCTTCGACGGGCCGGCGCTGGCCGCGCGGCTCCGAGGCAAGGACACGCCGATCAAGGCCGCGCTGCTCGACCAGCGCGTGGTCGCTGGGCTCGGCAACATCTATGTCTGCGAGGCGCTCTACTATGCGGGCCTGAGCCCGAGGCGCCGCGCGGGCTCGGTGCAGGGCCGGCGCGCAGTGCGGCTCGCGGGCGCGATCAAGGACGTGCTGGAGGCGGCTATCGCAGCCGGCGGATCGTCGCTCCGGGACTACGTGCAGGCCTCGGGCGAGCTCGGCTACTTCCAGCACCGCTTTGCGGTCTACGATCGGGCGGGCCAGCCGTGCCCCGGCTGCGATTGCGACGCCGCGGTGCGGCGCATCGTGCAGAGCAACCGCTCGACATTCTATTGCGCAAAGCGGCAGCGGTGAGTTATCAGGCGGGCCGGGTGCCCCTCGCGGCGCTCGTCCGGCAGCAGCCCGCGCAGCCAGAATGCGGGCCCCGGCCCCTTGAGGGAGAACACGATGGCCTATGAACACATCACCGTCGACCGGCGTGGCCGGGTCGGCCTGATAACGCTGAACCGGCCCAAGGCGCTCAATGCGCTGAACGGCGCCCTGATCGGCGAGCTCAACGCTGTGCTCGACAGCTTCGAGACGGAGGAGGAGATCGGCGCCGTCGTCGTCACCGGCAACGAGAAGGCCTTCGCGGCCGGCGCCGACATCGGCGAGATGCGTCGCATGAGTTTCGTCGATGCCCACGGCAGCGACTTCATCGGCAAGTGGCACCGTATCACCGCCTTCCGCAAGCCGGTGGTTGCTGCCGTTGCGGGCTACGCGCTCGGCGGCGGCTGCGAGCTTGCGATGATGTGCGACATCGTGATCGCGGCCGACAACGCGAGGTTCGGCCAGCCGGAGATCAAGCTCGGCACCATCCCCGGCGCGGGCGGCACCCAGCGGCTGACACGCGCCGTCGGCAAGTCGAAGGCGATGGAAATGATCCTGACCGGGCGAATGATGAATGCCGAGGAGGCCGAGCGCAGCGGGCTGGTGAGCCGGGTCGTGCCGGTCGCCGACGTGGTGGACGAGGCAGTCGCGGTCGCCGAGCGGATTGCGCACTTCTCCGCGCCCACCGTTGCGCTCGCCAAGGAGAGCGTGAACCGGGCCTTCGAGACCCCGCTCGCCGAAGGCGTGCTGTTCGAGCGGGCGGTCTTCTACGCGAGCTTCGCGACCGAGGACCAGAAGGAAGGGATGGACGCCTTTATCGAGAAGCGCGAGCCCGCCTTCAACAACCGCTAACCCTCTCCAGCCCACTGGTCCGCGCCTGGCCGAAGGCGGCGTTGACCCGGCCGGCCGGCGTGGTATAAGGCCGCCCGACCACAGGAAAGACCCTCGCCATGGCCCATTCGCGCCAGGCCCGCAAGCGGGTTCGGCAGAACAAGCGCCGCGTCGCGGTCAACCGCGCGCGGATTTCACGCATCCGCACCTTCATCCGACGGGTGGAGGAAGCGATCGCGAGCGGCGACAAGCGCCAGGCAGAGGAGGCGCTGCGGGCGGCCCAGCCGGAGATCATGCGCGGCGCGCAGAAGGCGGTGCTGCATCGGCGGACCGCAGCGCGCCGGGTCTCGCTGCTCGCACGCCGCGTGGGCGCGCTGCCCGACGGTTAGCCCGCACTTCTCGCCGCAGTTGCAGACTGCGCCGCGAGAACCGCTTGTCTCACTCTTGGCCCTCGGTCAGACCGAACAGCCGGCTAATGGTCCGGCCACTCCGGCACCGCGGAACATGCCGTTCGAATTCCGGTTATGCCACCAACAGATTGGCGCGCCGCCCTCACTCTCATAGCCAAGATTGCGTCAGAAGTGTGATGCTCAAATTTTGCGACGGTTCCGCTTTCGGACCCGTTGCCAGCCAAGCCTCCGCGCTTTAGCCTAACTGTCACATACCGCTTGGGGGAGGCGCCGGCGGTATGTAAAGCAAACATCACCGGCGTTGACGACGGCGAGGCAAGCGAGGCTTGTCCGGGGAAGGGAGACCCGCCGCCGCCCCAACAACCGCGACGCAAAATGAGAACAAAGATGGTGCAAAGTAGGGAGAAAGGACGAACAAATAGCAATATGGCAGAGCAGCATGCGTAATTATCATCCACGCATCGGTGTCGCCTGCCGCCGTGTAGGGCCACACTGCCTGCGGACGGGAAGCCGGCTATGAACGACTGCTCTCCGTCGCCGGCCCGAGACGCGCATGACGCCTGGGACCGGATCCGGGCGAGGCTGCGCGCCGAATTGGGCGAGGCCACCTTCGCGAGCTGGCTGGCGCCTCTCGTCCTGGTCGATATCAAGGACGAGGAGGTCATCCTCGGCGTTGCCACGCGGTTCCTTCGCGACTGGATCAAATCGCACTACGCGGATCGCATCGTGGCGCTCTGGGCTGAGAATCGGCCTAGTATCCAGGGTGCCCGCATAGTGATCCATGCGGGCCTTCAATCAGACGCAGACGGAAATCCGCGCGCCACCGGCGAGCGGCCCCAGGCACGGCACGACGGCGCTGTGGGCCCGTACGCGCATGACGAGCGGCTGGACGGCCTCGGCTCGCCGCTCAATGGCCGTTTCACCTTCCGCGATTTCGTGGTCGGCGGAAGCAACGAACTCGCCCACGCCGCCGCGCAGCAGGTTGCCGGTGTCGACCATCTTCCGTTCAACCCGCTCTACCTCTATGGCGGGGTCGGACACGGCAAGACCCACCTTCTGCACGCCATCGCGTGGTGCATTCGCGGCCGCGAGCCGTCCCGGCGCGTCCTCTACCTCTCCGCCGAACGGTTCATGTATCGCTTCGTCCAGGCGATCCGTCAGAAGGACACGGTGGCGTTCAAGGAGCGGCTGCGCTCCGCCGACGTGCTGTTGATCGACGACATCCAGTTCATCTGCGACAAGGACAGCACGCAGGAGGAATTTCTCCACACGCTCAACGCGTTGCTCGACCATCGCTGCCAGGTGGTGGTCTCCGGCGACCGCTCGCCGTCTCTACTCGAGGGGATGGAAGAGCGGCTCAAATCTCGTCTGGCGGGCGGCCTTGCAGTCGACATCCTGCCTGCCAATTACGAGCTCCGCCTCGGCATCCTGCGGGAAAAAGCAAGGCCGCTGGGCATCGCCGACGCGCCGCGCGAGGTGCTTGAGTTCCTGGCCCGGCAGATCACCTCGAACCCGCGCGAACTGGAGATGGCGCTCAACCGTATCGCTGCCCACGCCGCGCTGCTCGGCGGCGCGATTACGCTGGAGACGACCCAGTGGGTGCTGCGCGACGCTCTTGAGGCGAAGGAACAGCGTATCACCATCGAGGACATCCAGCGCCGGGTCGCCGCGCATTACAACATCAAGCCGGCGGAGCTCTCTTCCAACCGGCGCTCGCAGGCCGTAGTACGGCCACGCCACGTGGCGATGTACCTTGCCAAGCAGCTCACGTCCCGCTCGTTGCCGGAGATCGGACGCAAGTTCGGCAAGCGCGACCACACCACGGTCCTGTACGCGATCCGCCGCATCGAGGAGCTGCGGCCCAAGGACCCCGCCCTCGACGAAGACGTGGAGCATCTCCGGCGGAGCCTCGAAGAACCGGACCGTTGACGGCCGACACGCGGGTGGGCGCGCGGCAATGGTAAGCGCGCGGTGCCCGTGCCCCGATAATTCGCCGGCAAGGCTGCGATTTCCGCCACTTCTCCGCTATAATGCGCTCTGATTCGGCGACGCTTCAGGATCTCCCGCGAGCATGAAACTAACGATCGAACGCTCAACCCTGCTGAGCTCTCTGGCGCACGTGCAAAGCGTCGTCGAACGGCGCAATACGATCCCAATTCTCGCCAACGTGCGTATCGATGCGCAGGGGAGCGACCGCCTGCGGCTCACCGCGACGGACATGGACCTCGCCGTCGTCGACGAGGCCGAGGCAACCGTCGAGCAAGAAGGCGCGGTGACCACGACCGCGCTCACCCTCTACGACATCGTCCGCAAGCTGCCGGACGGCGCGCAGGTCTCGATGACTCTCGACGGGAGCGACGGTGGGCAGCTCGACGTGGTCTCGGGGCGCTCGCGCTTTCGTCTCTCATGCCTGCCCATTGCCGAGTTTCCGGTGATGGCCGACGACGACCTGCCTCATTCCTTCGAGCTGCAGCGGGATCATCTCCGGCGGCTGATCGACAAGACCCGCTTCGCCATCTCGACCGAGGAAACCCGCTACTATCTCAACGGCATCCACCTGCATAAGGCGGAGGACCAGGAAGGCATCGCGCGGCTACGCGCCGTCGCCACCGACGGCCACCGGCTCTCCTGCGCCGACGCGCCGCTGCCCGAAGGGGCGGCGGACCTGCCGGCCGTGATCGTGCCGCGCAAGACCGTGGCCGAAGTCCGCAAGCTGATCGACGACGGCGACGAGCCGGTGTCCATCGCGCTCTCCGAGACCAGGATCCGCTTCGAGGCCGGCGCCGCCCAGCTCACCTCGAAGCTGATCGACGGCTCGTTCCCGGACTACGAGCGGGTGATTCCACGGGGCAACCAGAACGTGATGACGGTGGCCAGCGGCAGCTTTGCCGAGGCCGTGGACCGGGTCTCCTCGATCTCCACGGACCGCTCCCACGCGATCAAGCTCTCCATCCGCCCTGGCGCGGTGACGCTCATGGCCAACAGCCCGGATACCGGCACCGCGACCGAGGAGCTCGACGCCGACTATGGCGCCGAGCCTTTGGATATCGGCCTCAACGCGCGCTATGTGCTGGATGTCGCCGGGCAGATCGATAGCGACTCGATCCGCTTCTTCTTCGGCGATGCCGGCTCGCCTTCGCTGGTGCGGGACACCGGCGATTCCGGCGCGCTCCACGTCATCATGCCGCTTCGAGTCTAAGTGACCGCTCCAACGACACATGCTGCGACCGGGCGGGCAGCGCCGGCACCGGTGGCCGCGCGCTACGCGCTGACCCGGCTCGCGCTCACCGACTTCCGCAGCTACCGCGCGGTGCGCCTCGCCATGGACCCACGCCCGGCGGTGCTGACCGGCCCCAACGGTGCCGGCAAGACCAACCTGCTGGAGGCGGTCTCCTACCTCTCGCCGGGCCGGGGGCTCAGGGGCGCACGGCTTGCCGATGTTGCGCACGTGGCCGGGCCCGACGCAGGCCCCGCCGAGGCCTGGTCGGTCGCGGCAACGCTCAGCGCCGATAGTGGCGAGACCGCGCTGGGCTCCGGCTGGCGGGCGCCGGCCGAGCCGGGAGAAGCGGAGCGCCGTGTGGTCAGGATCGATAGCGCCACCGCGTCGGGGCCGGCGGCCTTGGCCGAGCACGTCGCCATGGTCTGGCTCACGCCCTCGATGGACCGGCTGTTCTCGGGCCCGCCGGCGGAGCGGCGGCGCTTCCTCGACCGGCTGGTATTCGCCATAGACACGGGCCACGCCGCAAGGGTCCAGCGCTACGACCGCGCGCGCCGCCACCGCGCCCGGCTGCTGCGCGCGGGCACCGGCGACGATGCGTGGCTCGGTGCGCTCGAGCGCAGCATGGCGGAGAACGCGGTGGCGATCGGCGCTGCGCGGCTCGACCTCGCCATGCGGCTCGAGCAATTCCTGCCCGCCAACGCGGCGCCTTTCCCGAGGATTACGCTCGCAGCGGACGGGCTGATCGAGCGCTGGCTCGACGGTGCGCCCGCGCTCGCGGTGGAGGAGCGGTTCAGGGAGCACCTCGTGGCAAGCCGCCGCACAGAGGCCGAAGGTGGCACGGTGGACGGGCCGCAGCGCAGCGACCTGATCGTCACCGACCGGGACCGCGGCATGGCGGCGGAGCAATGCTCCACCGGTGAGCAGAAAGCGATGCTGATCGCGCTCGTCACGGCCCATGCCCGGCTCGTGGAGCGTCAGCGCCGCTGCGCGCCGGTGCTGCTGCTCGACGAGATCGCCGCCCACTTGGACGAGAGCCGCAGGCGCGCGCTGTTCGAGATTATCCTCGATGTCGGCGCCCAGGCCTGGCTCACCGGCACCGAGCCCAGCGTCTTCCGTCCCCTCGGCACGCACGCGCAATTCTTCACGGTGCGGCCCGGCATGGTGGAAGGCGAGTAGAGCGCATGGCCGACCCCGCCCCGCGCGGCCCCACCGCAGCCAAGGCTTACGGCGCCGAGTCCATCACGATCCTGCGCGGCCTCGACGCCGTGCGCAAGCGGCCGGGCATGTACATCGGCGACACCGACGACGGCTCCGGCCTCCACCGCATGGTGTACGAGGCCGTCGACAACGCCGTGGACGAGGCGCTCGCGGGCTATTGCGAGCACATTCAGGTGGTGCTGGGCGCTGACGGCTCGGCTTCGGTCAGCGACGACGGACGCGGGATTCCGACCGACATTCACGAGGAGGAGGGGGTTTCCGCCGCCGAGGTCATCATGACCAAGCTCCACGCCGGCGGGAAATTCGACCAGAGCACCTACAAGGTCTCCGGCGGGCTCCACGGCGTCGGCGTCTCGGTGGTGAATGCGCTCTCGGAGTGGCTGGAGCTCCGCATCCGCCGCGATGGCACGGAGTACGCCATGCGCTTCGCCGGCGGCGAGCCGGAGGCGCCGCTCCGCGTCACAGGGGAGACCGCCGAGCGCTCAGGCACGCGCGTGACCTTCTTGCCGTCGAGCCAGATCTTCACGAAGACCGAGTTCGACTTCGAGGAGTTGGAACATCGCCTGCGCGAGCTCGCCTTCCTCAACGCCGGCCTGCATATCACGCTGAGGGACGAACGCGCGGCCGAGCCCAGGCTCACGACCTTCCACTATGAGGGCGGGATCGAGGCGTTCGTCGGCTACCTCGACCGCGCCAAGCAGTCGTTGGTCGGCAACGCAATCATGATCCGCGATCGCCGGGGCGACATCATCGTGGACGCCGCGCTGCAGTGGAACGACAGCTATCACGAGACGGTGCTCTGCTTTACCAACAACATCCGCCAGTCCGACGGCGGCAGCCACCTCGCGGGCTTCCGCGCGGCTCTGACCCGCGCGGTCAACGGCTACGCGGCCCAGAGCGGTATCGCCAAGCGTGAGAAGGTGTCGATCACCGGCGACGACGCCCGCGAGGGGCTCACATGCGTCCTCTCGGTCAAGGTGCCCGATCCCAAATTCTCCTCCCAGACCAAGGAGAAGCTGGTCAGCTCCGAGGTCAAGCCGGTGGTGGAGGGCATCGTCGGCGAGGGGCTCGGCCAGTGGCTGGAGGAGCACCCGACCGAGGCCCGCGCGGTCATCTCCAAGGCGGTCGAGGCCGCGGCGGCGCGGGAGGCCGCGCGGAAAGCCCGCGACCTGACACGGCGCAAGAGCGCGCTCGAGGTCACGAGCCTGCCCGGCAAGCTTGCCGACTGCCAGGAGCGGGACCCGAGCCGCTGCGAGCTCTTCCTGGTCGAGGGCGATTCCGCAGGCGGCTCGGCCAAGCAGGCGCGCAACCGCCGCTATCAGGCGGTGCTGCCGCTGCGCGGCAAGATCCTCAATGTCGAGCGCGCCAGGCTCGACAAGATGCTGAGCTCGGCCGAGATCGGCACCATCATCACTGCGCTCGGCACCGGGATCGGCTCAGAAGACTTCGATCTGGCGAAGCTGCGCTACCACCGCATCGTCATCATGACCGACGCCGACGTGGACGGCTCGCACATCCGCACGCTGCTGCTTACGTTTTTCTACCGCAACATGGAGGAGCTGATCCGCGCCGGCCACCTCTACATCGCCCAGCCGCCGCTCTACCGGGTGAAGCGGGGGTCGAGCGAGATCTATCTGAAGGACGACCGCGAGCTGGAAGACCACCTCATCGCCGCCGGGCTCGAGGACGCAGTGGTGCGCTTCCACAATGGCGAGGAGCGCTCAGGCGCCGATCTTCGCACCATTGTCGACACGGCACGGGACACCACCGCGCTGGTCAAGGCGCTCACCCGCCGCGTGGCGCAGCATATCGTCGAGCAGGCGGCGATCGCCGGCGCGCTCAACCCGCCGGTCCTGACCGATCCGGAGATTTCGGCCGGCGCCGCAGTCTACATCGCCGGGCGACTGGACGAGCTCGCGCCCGAGATTGAGCGGGGCTGGCAGGGCGAGGTCCACGATACGCCGGGGGGACCGGCCTTCCGCTTCTCCCGCACCCTGCGCGGCGTGACCGAGAGCCACATGATCGACCAGGTCCTGATTACAACGCCGGAGGCACGGCGTCTCGATACCTATGCGGGGCCGCTGCAGGAAGTCTACAGCCACCCCGTCCAACTGCGGCGCAAGGAGACCGAGACCGAGGTCAACTCGCCAAGCGCTCTGCTGGAGGCGGTCTATACGGCCGGGCGCAAGGGCCTCACCATCCAGCGCTACAAGGGCCTCGGCGAGATGAACCCCGAGCAGCTGTGGGAGACCACCCTCGACCCCGAGGTGCGGACCTTGCGATTGGTGGAGATCAAGCAGGCGCAGGAGGCGGAGGAGATCTTCTCCACCCTCATGGGCGAAGTCGTCGAGCCGCGCCGCGAGTTCATCCAGCAGAACGCGCTCAAGGTCGTCAATCTCGACGTCTGACGTCCCTTTCCCCGTCGGCTGATGGCATCGCGCCGCCGCACGCCGCCGCCGAAGCGGCCCCGCAAGCCAGCAAAGCAGCCGGCTCGGGCAAAAGCCAAGCCGAGCGGTGCCAAGGCCAAGGCCACCCCCAGGAAGCCCAAGGCAGCGCCGAAAGCACGCAAGGCGGCGCCCAAGAAATCGAAATCGGACGGCACGAAGGCGCGCCGGCCGGCCAGGCCCGCCCGGCGGCGGCTCGGCTGGCGCATCGCCAAGTGGAGCGCCGTCTTCGTCCTCTGGCTCGCGGTGCTGGGTGCGGCCTTCGTCGGCTACTACGCCCACGACCTGCCCGACACCGGGCACCTGACCGGGCCGGAGACCCCGCTCTCGATCACCGTGCTGGCGGCGGACGGCTCCGAGGTCGCCACGGTGGGCGAGATGTGGGGCGAGCTGGTTCCCGTCGAAGAGATGGCGCCGGTGCTGCCGCAGGCGGTGCTCGCGATCGAGGACCGGCGCTTCTACACCCACGGCGGGATCGATGCCTTCGGCGTAATCCGCGCGGCCTGGCAGAACGCGGTGCAGGGCCGCGTGGTGGCGGGCGGCAGCACGATTTCCCAACAAGTGGCGAAGCTGGTGTTTCTCTCGCCCGAGCGCACCGTCAGGCGCAAGATTCAGGAGGCGATGCTGGCTTTTTGGCTGGAGCGCGAGTTCACGAAGGAAGAAATTCTCACGATCTACCTCAACCGCGCCTATTTCGGTGCTGGCGCCTATGGCGTCGACGCGGCGGCGCGGCGCTATTTCGGCCGCTCGGCACGCGATGTCGACCTGGCGCAGGCCGCCATGATCGCAGGTCTGTTGAGGGCTCCCTCGCGCTACAGCCCGGCCAACGACCTCGCGCTGGCGCGCAGGCGCGCGGGCGTCGTCGTCGATGCGATGGTGGATGCCGACTTCCTTACCGAGGACCAGGGGGCGGCGGCAGGCGCGCACGTGAAGGCCCTCGCCGTGACCCCGCGAAGCGGCCCGGCGGCGGGCTACTTCGTCGATTGGGTGCGCGAGCAGGTGCCGGGCTACGTCGGGCGCGACCACGGGGCGCTCCGGGTGTTCACCACCCTCGATCCCGCGCGGCAGCGGGCGGCGCAGGCCGCACTCGCCGAGACGCTGGCCGCAGCCGGGAAGAGCCAAAAGATCGGGCAGGGCGCCCTCGTCGCGTTGGATGAGAGCGGCGCCGTTCGCGCCATGGTTGGCGGACGGGACCACGCCAAGAGCGTGTTCAACCGGGCGACGCAGGCCAGGCGGCAGCCGGGCTCGGCCTTCAAGACGGTAGTCTATCTTGCCGGTATCGAGGAGGGGTTGAGGCCCGACGACCGGATCGAGGACGCCCCTGTCACCGTCGGCGGCTGGTCGCCCCGCAACTACGACGACGAATACCGGGGCCCGGTGACAGTGCGGGAGGGTTTTGCGCGCTCGATCAACACGGTGGCCGTGAGGGTGGGCTTGCGCGCGGGCGTGAAACGCATTCACGAAACCGCCCGCAGGCTGGGGATCGAGAGCACGTTGCCGGCGGACGCGAGCATCGCGCTCGGCACCGGCGAGGTCACGCTGCTGGAGCTGACCTCGGCCTACGTGGCGCTCGCCAACGGGGGCGCGCGGGTGCTGCCCCACGGCATCGCAGAAATCCGCAACCGCTCGGGCGACGTGCTCTACAGCCGGACAGGCTCCGGGGCTGGCCGCGCGGCCGATGGCGCCGCGGTGGCCGCAATGCGCGACCTGCTCGGCGCCGCCGTGGCCGACGGCACCGGCCGCGCCGCCCGGCTGCCGGAGGGCTTGGGCCCGGCCTACGGCAAGACCGGCACCAGCCAGAAATTTCGCGATGCGTGGTTCATAGGCTGGGCCGGAGGGCTCACCACGGGGGTCTGGCTCGGCAACGATGACGGTAGCCCCATGGACGAAGTGACCGGTGGCAGCTATCCGGCCGAAATCTGGCGGCGCTTCATGGTGGATGCACTTTGACAGCCTTTTTTCGCTCACGGCAGCCGGCCTACGGCCGGCGCCTCCGCGTCGCGCGTCCACGCGCGCAGGCGCGCGATGGCGCCGCATTCGCGGCGGGCCGCGGTCGCGGCCTGTCGCGCGTCCGTCAAAGACGGACGCACTCCAATCACTCAAGCCCGGTCGATCAGGTGGATGAAGGAGCCCGAGACCGTGCCCACGCTCATGCCGGCATGGCCGAGCGCCGCGCCGGCCGCATCGCGGGTCTCGAACAGAGGCTGCTCCGCCTCTTCGGAGACCACGCTGCAATAGTGGAATTCGTGGCCGCGAAAGCTCGCGCCTGCCTTGCCGAGCGGGCCATCTGCCGCGAGCCGGGCGTGGCGATAGCCGAGCGCCAAGCGCCGTTCGCGAAAGCTGGTCTCGAGCGGCAGCAACCCGGCCATGGCGTGGCGGCGGCCGTCTGCATCGATCAGGCCCCGACCCAGCACCATGTAGCCGCCGCATTCGCCGAAAACCGTCGCACCGCGTGCCGCCGCGCCGCGCAGCCCGTCGAGAAAGCGTGCCGCTCCCGCGATGCGGCCCGCGTGCAGCTCGGGGTAGCCGCCCGGCAGGTAGACCGCGTCGGCAGCCGGATCGGGCGCCTCGTCCGCCAGCGGCGAGAACGGCAGGACCGCCGCGCCAGAAGCCCGCCAGTCCTCCATCAGCGCGTCGTAGCAGAAGCCGAACGCCTCATCGCGCGCCACCGCAATCCGTTGGCCCAAGGGCGGGACTGCCGCACCCGGCGCTGTCTCGGAGGCGATCCGGAGCGGCCGTGCCAGGGCCGCGAGCGCGTCAGTATCGACCGATCGCGCGACGACCGCGGCGGCGTCCTCCGCCCACGTCTGGCCGCCCTCGCAGGCCTGCACCAGGCCGAGGTGGCGCGAGGGCAGGTTCAGCGCCTCGTCGCGGGGTACGGCGCCAAGGACAGCGATCGAACGAGCGTCGAGGGCATCGCGCAGCAGCCGCTCGTGCGCCGCGCTCGCCACCCGGTTGAGGATGACGCCCGCGACCGCCACGTCGGCGCGGTGACCCGCGAAGCCCTCCGCCAGCGCCGCCACCGAGGCACCCTGGCCGCGGGCGTCCACCACCAGCACCACGGGCAAGCCCAGCCAGACCGCAAGGTCGGCGGTGGAGCCGGTGCCGTCGCGCGCGCCGTCGAAGAGGCCCATCGCGCCCTCGCCGATCACGAGGTCGCCGCCCGTGGAGAGCGCTTCCAGCCTCCGTGCCAGGGTCTCGGGCCGCATCCCCCAGGGGTCGAGATTGACGCAGTCGCGGCCGGTGGCGAGCCGGTGATAGCCGGGGTCGATGTAGTCAGGCCCCGCCTTGAAGGCGCGCACGGCAAGGCCTCGCTCGCGAAAATGCGCCAGCAGCCCCGCGCACAGCACGGTCTTGCCGCTGCCCGAGGCCGGCGCGGCTAGGATGACGCCCGAGGCCACCGCGGTCTAGCCGGTGAGCTCTCGCTCGATCTCGAGAGCGATCTGGGTGGGCCCCTGGGTCGGCAGGTAATGCTGGATGAACGCGCCGTCCGGCCCCATCAGGTAGAACAGCGACGTGTGGTCGACGAGGTAGCTCGTGTCGTCCGGCCCCTCTGCGTTCGAGCGGTGAGTGATGCCGAAGGACTGAAGCGCCTGCGCAACCTGCGCGTCCGAGCCGGTGAGCCCGATCAGGCCGGGGAGCTGCGCGACATAGGCGGCAAGCTTCTCAACCGTATCGCGCTGCGGATCGACGGTGACGAAAATCGGCTGCACCGTGTCGCCCTGGGCCGCCAGATCCTCGACCACCTGCGTCATGACCAGCATGGCGGAGGGACACACGTCGGGGCACCAGGTGAAGCCGAAATAGTAGAGCGAATAGGCGCCGTGGAAATCCTCGTCGGTGCGTGGCGTGCCCGTGTGATCGATCAGGGAGAAATCGCCGGTGACCTGGTCCGGCGAGACCGCCATGCGCGAGACGTGGCTCTGGTCCATTGGACCGAATAGCGAACCTGAACCATCCATCTGCGTGTAGATCAGGATCGCGCCGATCACGAGGACCCAGAGCAGCGGGTTGCGTCCCAGAGGCGACTGCCTGCCGCCGCCCCGGTTCCGCGGATCGCCGCCCCCGGGCTGCTGGTCGCCGCCGGACGGCGGACCCATGCCGAATTTGCCGAGTTCCTTCCACATGAGCCGGTTTTGTGTGCTCAGTGCGTCTTCAGGGCGCCAGACTATCCCTGCTGCGGTCCGTGCCGCAAAAGGAATTCACTTGCCCGAGTTTCCCTAACCGGCGGCGCGGCGCCAGTGCCGGGCAAGCGCCTCGGCCGCCTCGGCCCGGGCCTCGACCGAAGCCGCCGGGTCCAGCGCGCGGCGGAGCCGCACCACGTCGCCCACGACCACGAGGCAGGGCGCCTCGACGCCTGCGCGTTCGGCCGCCGCCGCCGCCTCGACCAGCGGGGCCTCCACGATGCGCTCGGCCCCGGTGGTGGCGTGGCTGATGAGCGCCACCGGCGTCTCGGCCGGGAGGCCGCTCCGGGTCAGGCGCTCGGCGATGGCCTCGAGCTGGCGGAGCGCCATGTAGAAGATCAGCACCGGCGCGCCGTGCGCGATGGCCTGCCAGTCAAGACCGTCCGGCACGCCGCCCGCCGCGTCGTGGCCCGTGAGCAGGGTCACCGCCGAATTCGTGGTGCGATGGGTCATGGGGATACCGGCCGCAGCCAGACCCCCGGCAGCGGCGGTGACGCCCGGCACGAGGCGGAAGGGAATGCGGGCAGCGGCGAGCGCCAGCGCCTCCTCCCCGCCCCGGCCGAAGACGAAGGGATCGCCGCCCTTGAGGCGGAGGACGCGCTGCCCCTGCCGGGCGAGCCGGATCAGGCGGCCGCAGATGTCCGGCTGGCTCGCCGACGGCTTGCCGCCCCGCTTGCCGGCGTATTCGAGCGCCACCCCCGGCCGGGCGAGGGCCAGAATCTCGGGCGAGACCAAGGCGTCGTAGACGACGCAATCGGCCGCTTCGAGCGCGTTGGCCGCGTGGAGCGTGAGCAGGCCCGGATCGCCGGGGCCGGCGCCCACGAGCCAGACCGAGCCCGGCTCCATCGTGGGCGGCGCGGGAAGGCGGGCGGTGGGGCGGTCGTCGTCCATCGCCGCACTCTACACCGGCCGAGGGCTCGCGCGGTATAACCGGCGGCATGACGGCACGATCAGGCAGAGCCGGCGAGCTGAGGAGCGGCTGGACCACCGGCGCCTGCGCCGCGGCGGCGACCCGCGCGGCCTACACGGCGCTGGTCACCGGGCGCTTCCCCGACCCGGTCTCGGTGACGCTGCCGGGCGGCGAGGAGCCCTCCTTCCCCCTGGTGGTGGCTGAGCGCGGCGCGGGACACGGGCGCGCCGGCGTGCGCAAGGATGCCGGCGACGACCCCGACGTGACCCACGGCGCGCTGGTGGAATCCTGGGTGCGGCCCGCGCCGACGGGTGCCGGAATCGTCTTTCGGGCAGGCGAAGGCGTCGGCGTCGTGACCAAGCCGGGCCTCAGCCTTGCGGTGGGCGAGCCCGCAATCAACCCGGCGCCCCGCAAGATGATCGCGGCGATGCTGGACGACCTCACCTCTGAGCTGGGCGGGCCGGCCGATGTCTCCGTCACTATTGCCATTCCGGAAGGCCGCCGGCTCGCGCGCCAGACGATGAACGGCCGGCTCGGCATCGTCGGCGGCCTCTCGGTGCTGGGCACGTCCGGCATCGTCAAGCCTTACTCCTGCGCCGCGTGGATCGCCTCGATCCGGCAGGGGATCGACGTGGCCGCTGCTGCCGGCACCCCTCACCTCGCAGCCGCGACGGGCCGGGTCTCGGAGCAGGCGGCGCAGGCGCTCTACGGCCTGGACGAGGCGGCGCTGATCGACATGGGCGACTTCGCGGGCGCCACGCTCAAGCTGATCCGGCGCAAGCCGGTGCCGCGGCTCACCGTCGCCGGCGGCTTCGGCAAGATCAGCAAGCTCGCCGACGGCCACATGGACCTGCATTCGCAGCGCAGCAGCGTGGACCGTGCGGGACTCGTCCGCCGCCTCGCGGCGCTGGGTGCATCCGAGGCGACGCTGGCCGAGGCCGGAATCGCCGGTTCGGCCGGGGCAATCCTGGAGATCGCGACCGCAGCCGGCCTCCCGCTCGCCGATGCCGTCGCCGCCGAGGCGCGCACCGTGGCCGAGGGCGTGCTTGAGGGCGCCCGGCGCCCGCCGAGCGTGGACGTGCTCATCGTCGACCGCACAGGCTGCATCGTTGGCCGCGCCGGCCCCTGAACGATTGCTGATCCTGGGCGGCACGGCCGAGGGCCGCGCGTTGGCCGCGCCGGCGGCGGCACGCTTCGGCCCGTCGCTCACCGTGATTTCGGCGCTCGCCGGCCGCACCCGTGCGCCGATCCTGCCGGCGGGCGAGGTCCGCATCGGCGGTTTTGGCGGGTCAGAGGGCCTGGCCGCCTATCTGCGCGAGGAGCGGATCGGCCTCCTGATCGACGCCACCCACCCATACGCCACGCGCATCTCGTCGCAGGCGCGGGAGGCAGCAGACCAAGTGGGGACCGAACGCCTGGCGCTGGTGCGCCCGCCCTGGCGCCCCTTGCCGGGCGATCGCTGGATCGACGTCGCCACGGTAGAGGAAGCCGCGGCGGCAATCCCGGTCGAGGCCGAACGCGTGTTCCTCACCGTGGGGGTCCGTTCGCTCGCGCCCTTCGCCGCCCGCGCCGACCTCTGGTTCCTGGTGCGGCTGGTGGACGAGCCGGCGGAGCCCATTCCGCTCCCCCGCCACCGGCTGATCTGCGCGCGCGGGCCATTCGCGGAAGCAGACGAGCGCGCGCTGCTTGAAGAGCACCGCATCGATTGCCTGGTTACCCGCGCGAGCGGCGGCGAGGCAACGGCGGCCAAGCTCGCAGCCGCGCGGGCGCGCCGGCTCCCGGTGGTGATGGTGCGCCGCCCGCCGCCCCCGCCCGGCCCGTGCGCCGCCTCGGTGGAAGACGCGCTCGCCTGGATCGAAGAGCGCCTCGGGAGGCTTAGAGCGCGCCCGTCTTAGACGGCCGCGCGACAGGCCGCGACCGCGGCCCGCCGCGAATGCGGCGCCCTCGCGGAGGCGCCGGCCGACGGCCGGCTGCCGTGAGCGACAAAGAACTGGAGCGGTTCCGTGTGAAACGGAAACGCTCCAGTCAGGCCTCTCGCCGCGGGCGCAGTACGTGGTGGTGGGCGGCGTCGTAGAGCTGGCTCTCGTCGAAGTCGGGCGTGTCCAGGGCCCGGCCCACCAGGATCAGCGCGGTTCGCGTCAGGCCGAGCGCCTTCACCTTGTCCCGGATGGTGCCGAGGGTGCCGCGCACGATGCGTTCGTCGGGCCAGCTCACCCGGTAGGCGACGATGGTGGGGCAGTCCGCGCCGCGATGGGGGATCAGCGCGCGGGTCACGTTCGCGAGGTTGTTGATGGAGAGGTGGATGGCCAGCGTCCCGCCGGCCGCGGCGAACGTCTCCAGCTGCTCGTCGTCGGGCATGGAGGACGCGCGCACGGCGGTCCGGGTCAGAATCACGGTCTGGGCGATGCCCGGGAGCGTGAGCTCCTGCTCGAGCGCCGCCGCGGCGGCCGCGTAGGCGGGCACGCCAGGGGTCACGTCGTAGGGGATGCCGAGGCAGTCGAGGCGGCGCATCTGCTCGGCGATGGCGCCGTAGAGCGAAGGATCGCCTGAGTGCAACCGCGCGACCTCGTGGCCGTCTGCCACCGCCTGTTCCATCTCGGCGATGATCGCGTCGAGGTCGAGGGGCGCGGTGTCGACGATGCGCGCGCCCGCCGGAGCTTCGTCAAGGATCATCGGCGGCACCAGGGAGCCCGCATAGAGCACCACCGGGCAGCCGCGCAGCAGGGTAAGCCCCCGCACCGTGATCAGGTCGGGCGCGCCGGGGCCTGCGCCGATGAAATGGACCGTCACGCGCTCTCCGCCGCGCGGGGCGCCGCACTGTCCTCTGTCTCTGTCCCGCCCGTCTCATAGCCGCGCGGCGTGTAGAGCCACGCCCGGCCGCCGCGCTCGACGCGCCGGGTCTGGCTGCTGCCGACGACGACGACCGTGAGCATGTCGACCGTGTCCGGATCGAGGCCGGCCAGGGTGGTGACGTCGACGCGCTCGCCCTCCCGCCCGAGATTGCGAGCCACGACCACGGGGCAGTCGAGCGGCCGGTGGGCGGCGAGGATATTCCGGGCTTCCACGAGTCGGCCGCGGCGTTTCTGTGACGCCGGGTTGTAGAGCGCCACCACGAAATCGGCCTCGGCGGCGGCCCGGAGCCGGCGCACGATCGCGGGCCAGGGCGTCAGCAGGTCGGAGAGGGAGACGGCGCAGAAATCGTGCCCGATGGGTGCGCCGGCGCGTGCGGCGGCGGCCTGGAGCGCGCTGACGCCGGGCTCCACCGCAAGCTCGATGCCGCGCCATCGGGTTTCGGCGTCCGCACCGTCCAGCAACTCGAAGAGCAGCGAGGCCATGCCGTAGACCCCGGCATCGCCGGAAGACACCAGGGCAACGCGGCGGCCCTCTGCCGCGAGCGCGAGCGCGGCCCGGCAGCGCTCCTCCTCCGCGCCGATGGGGTAGGCGTGACGCGCGCAGCCCGGCGGAGGCGGACCCAGCAGATCGAGGTAGCGGCCGTAGCCCACGAGATCGGTGGCGTCCGCAATGGCGGCGTCGGCCCCCGGAGTCCGCCAGGCCTGAGCGCCGGGGCCGATCCCCACCACGGTGACCCGCCCGCGTCCGCGCCCGCAGCGCTGGGGCTCGATGATCGCGGGCGCCTGGGCGATGGCGCAGGTGCCGCGCGCGCTCCGTGCCTTGGGCATGGCGAGGGTGCCGTCCGTCCCGGCGCAGGCCAATGCTGCGGCCTCCGCCACGCCGTGGCAGCCGACCGCGCGAAACACCACGTCGGACGGTGCCGTGAGGCGCGGGGTCTCGCGCTCCAGGGTCGCGGCGTCGAAGAGGCGAAGCGGCACGCCGAGCCAGTCCGCGACCGCGCTCACCGCCGGCTCGTCCGCCTTCAGGTCGAGGGAAGCGACGCAGGCCACCGCCTCGGGCGCGAGCCCGCCCGCCACGAGAACTCGTTTGGCCAAGAGGATAAGCTCCTCCGGCGCGCAGCCCCGCTCGCAACCGAGGCCGAGGGCGAGCACGGCGGGATGCAGCGTGACATCGGCCACGTCGTCGCCCGGAACCACACTCCGATGGGTGATGTGGAGGGTGAGGCGGCCCCAATCCCCGAACGGAGCGCCGCCTGCGGTGAGCCAGTCGGCAGACGCCGCCTCGGTCACGAGGCGCACGGGCTCGCCGGCGAGCAGCGCGGCGGTGACCGCCTTCACCCGCGCGTCTTCGGCGAGGCGCCAGCCCGCAGGCGGCGCGTCGAGGGCGAAGCCCAGGGCCGTGTCGCCCGCCGTGGTGATCGCGGCATGGGCGCCGAGGGCATTGGCAATGGTGCGAGCAAGCCGGTTCGCGCCGTGGTGGCCGCCCAGCAGCGGCACGATGCTCCGCCCGTCATCCGAGACTGCGATGACCGGCGGCTCGGCGGTCTTGTCCGCGAGATGTGGGCTGAGCAGGCGAATGAGGATGCCGGCGGCACAGACCCCGACGATGGGCGTGCCGGCCCGGAAGAGCGCCCCGAGATGAGGCCCGAGCCGCTCGTAGGCGACATCGGCGTCGTCCCGGAGGGACGCGGGACCATGGACCGCCGCGCCAGGCAGCGTGGCCGCGATGCGGCGCGCGAGCGGAACCTGGCGCGCATCCAGGATCACGACGGCGGGGGCGTTCAGCGCCATGCCGCGCCCCGCTTGTGGACGATGACCATGGAGAAGTAGGGCGCGGGCGGCTCCACCTCGGCCAGCGGCAGGATCCGCTCCGCCGCCATGGAAGCGCGCTCGACGTAGTGCGCGCGCCCCAGCAGGCCGAGTGCGTCGAGCACGCGGCGCACCTTCTGCAGGTGGCGGCCCACCTTGACGATCGCCGCCGCATCGCAGTTGGCGAGCTGGGCCATCAGTCGCTGGTCGTCGAGGGGCGCCGGGATCACCGTGAGCACGTCGTTGCGCGCGGCGAGCGGCAGGCCGAGGGCGGCGGCGCACGCCATGGGCGAGGAGACGCCGGGGATCACCTCCACCCGGTGGTGTTGGGCCAGCCGCTCGAAGAGATAGAGAAAGGAGCCGTAGACGAACGGATCGCCCTCGCAGAGCACCGCGACGTCGCGGCCCACCTCGAGTCGAGCGCCGAGTCTAGCCGCCGCCTCGTCGTAGACTTCCGCCGCGGGAAAGCGACTCGGCTCCAGCGGCATGCGGATGGCGATCTCCTCCTGCCGGCCGGGGAGATGGGGCGCCGCGATGCTGCGGGCGAGGCTCTCGCCCTCCGGCGGCGCGGGGTAGGCCACCACAGCGGCCTGTCTGAGCGCCTTCAGTGCCTTGAGCGTGATCAAGTCCGGGTCGCCGGGGCCGACGCCGATGCCGCTGAGCAGGCCGGTCATCGTGGCTTGACGATCGCGAGCTGGGTGACCGGCATCAGCGGGCGCCAGGCCAGGTGGCGGCCCACGGGCCGGGCGCGGGAGACCGCGATCCGGGTCATGGTACCGTCGTGGCGCGCGCACCAGTTGGCGAGGGCCGCCTCGCCCGCCACGGTGACGGCGTTGGCCACCAGCGTGCCGCCGGGCGCGAGCCGCGCCCAGCAGGTCTCGATCAGGCCGGGGAGCGTCAGCCCGCCGCCGATGAAGATCGCATCGGGCACCGGCAGGAGCTCCAGCGCTTCCGGCGCCTCGCCCTCCCGCACCGTGAGGCGGGGCACGCCAAGGGCCGCAGCGTTGCGGGCGATGCGGGCGCAGCGGTCCGCGTCGCGCTCGACCGCGACGGCGTTCGTGGTGCGCTCGCTCAGGAGCCATTCGATGGCAACCGAGCCGGAGCCCGCGCCCACGTCCCAGAGGAGCGCACCAGGCCGCGGGTCGAGCGCACTCACGGTCTGCACCCGGATCTCGCGCTTGGTGAGCTGGCCGTCGTTCTCGAACGCGCGGTCGGGCAGGCCCGGCGCGCCGCGAAAGCGCTTCACGCGGCCTTCGGCGCGGCAGTCGATGGCGATGGTGTTGAGGTCCGGCACCTGCGCCTCGCGCCAGCTCTCGGCGCGCTCGCTCATGCTGGTTTCGTCGGGCCCGCCCATGTGCGCGAAGACGGTGAGCGTGCTCGCGCCGTAGCCGACGGCGGTGAGCTGCGCCGCGACCTGTGCAGGCGTGGCGCCGTCGTGGGAGAGCACCAGCAGGCGCTGCCCCGGCGCGAGATAGGCGCGGACGGTCTCCAGCGGGCGACCGTGCAGGGTCACGCCCACCGTCTCGTCGGCGCTCCAGCCGAGGCGGGCGCGGGCGAGGCTGAAGGCGGACGGCGCCGGGATGGTCACGATCTCCTCGTCGGGGAAGGCGCGGCGGAGCGTGGTGCCGATGCCGAAGCAGAAGGGATCGCCGGTCGCCAGCACGACGACCCGCTGGCCCTGCGCCGCGCGAATGTCATCCATGGTGTCCGTCAGTGGGCGTCGCCAGGTGAGGCGCTGCGCTACGCCGTCCGGGATCATGGCGAGATGCCGTTCGCCGCCCACCAGCACCTCCGCCTGCGCGATCAGCGTGCGGGCAGCGGGTGCCAGCGCATCGGGCCCGTCCTCACCGAGGCCGATGATCGTGAGCCAGCCGCTCATGGGTTGCCTTCGCCGCCGGGCGGTGCCGCGAGCGCGTTCACAGCAGCCGCCGCGACCGCGCTGCCGCCCCGACGGCCCAGCAGGGTGAGGAAGGGCACGCCGTGGTTCCCGTTCGCGAGCGCCGCCTTGGACTCGTTCGCGCCGACGAAGCCGGGGGGCGTCGCGACGATCGCCGCCGGCCGGGGCGCGCCCTCGGCCAGCAGCTCCAGCAGGCGGAAAAGCGCCGTGGGCGCGTTGCCGATCACGCAGAGCGCGCCGGCCAAGTGCGGCCGCCAGAGCTCCACCGCCACCGCCGAGCGCGTGGTCCGGGCCGACGCCGCGCGTTCCGCGAGGCCCGGTGCGGCAAGCGTGCAGATCACGTCGTTGCCGGTCGCGAGCCTCCGGCGGGAGATGCCGGACGCCACCATCTGGCAGTCCGCGAGGACGGGGGCGCCGGCGGCAAGCGCGCCGCGCGCCTTATCCGCCACGTCTGCCGAGAAGGCGAGGTCCGCCACCAGATCGGTCATGCCGGACGCATGCACCATGCGGTAGGCGACGTCCACCAGGTCCGCCGGCAGCCCGACGACATCGGTCTCCCGCCGGATGATGGCGAAGGAGCGCCGCGTGATCCCTTCCGGGTCGCGCAGATAGTCAGCCGTGGCTGTGGCCGCCATGTCCATCGGTTCCGTGATCGTGGTGGTGGTGGCCGTGACCGTGTTGGTGATCGTGGCTGTGGCCGCCGGCGTGGTCCGCATCGGTGCCGATGCCCTCGACGTGGTGGTGGTGGCCCACCTGGGGCGCGCCGAGGTCGGCCTCGTGGCCGATGATCTGCTCGCGGTACTTGCAGAGCTGGCAGTTCATGCGGTTGTCGCCTTCCGGAATCTCGGCGATGCGCGCGAGGAAGGCGTCCACCACCAACGGGTGGTCGTTGAGGTAGGCGGCCTTGCGGAAGGCGATTGCGGGATGGGCGCGGGCGGCGGTATCTACCGCGTCGTAGATGCGCCGCACCAGCACGCCGGTGAAGAGGAAGTAGGGGAAGACCACGATGCGGCCGAAGCCGAAGCCCGCGATCCGCTCGAGCGCCGGGCCCACCAGGGGCGTGGTGACGCCGCTATAACAGGTCTCCGCCCAGCCGAAGCCCAGGCCCTCCCACAGCATGCGGGTGACCTTGGCGATGTTGCTGTTGGCGTCAGGGTCGGAGGTGCCGCGCCCGACCACGACGAGCAAGCTGTCTTCCGGCGGGGCGTCGCCGGGCTGCTGGGTGGCTTGGATACGCTCGGCGGCCGCGCGCAGCAGCAGCGGGTCGACCGCGAGATCGCGCCCGTAGCGGATCGCGAGGCCGGGGTTGGCGGCGGCGAAGTCGTTGAGTACTGAGGGGATGTCGTTCTTGGCGTGGCCGGCGGCGAAGAGCATGCCGGGGACGGCGTCGATGGCGCGCGCGCCGGAATCCCGCATTGCCGCCAGCGTGCTGCCGATGGTGGGCCGCGCGAATTCGAGGAAGCCGTGGCTCACCCGGCGATCCGGCAGGCGCGCGGCAACCACGGCGGCCAGGTGCTCGAACTCGGCGACCGCCGCGTCATCACGGCTGCCGTGGCCGCAGAGCAGCACCGCAGGCTCGCTCATGGCCCGCCTCCATTCCGTCCATTGACCGGCACGCCAGCCCTTTCCATTGTGGATCGATGCTCCTCTTCGCCGCACCCGCCTGGCCCATCGGCCAGGCGGTGCCGTTCATCCTTCTCGCCGCGCTCGCGCTCGATGCGCTGATCGGCGACCCGCGCTGGCTGCCGCACCCGGTACGCCTGATGGGCTGGCTTACCGGCGTCCTCGACCGCGCCCTCAACCGGGAGCGCCTGGGCGATGCCGCCCGCGTGCTCCTGGGCGGTCTGGCGGTAGTGCTGGTGACGGGCGCGAGCGCTGCCGCCGGCTGGGCCGTCGCCCATCACGCGGCCATGTTCGCCTGGGGCTGGCTCGCCGAGCTTGCCCTGGTCGCGACCCTGCTCGCGCAGCGCACCATGGCCGATCACATGGTGCGCGTGACGCGCGCGCTGGATACCGGTGTCGAGCCGGCGCGGGCCGAGCTGCGCCACATCGTCGGCCGCGAGGTTCATGCCCTCGACGAGCACGCCATCGCCCGCGCGGCGATCGAGAGCGGCGCCGAGAATTATTCCGACGGCGTGGTGGCACCGGCCTTCTGGTACCTGCTGCTCGGCCTGCCGGGGCTGATTGCCTACAAGGCGATCAACACCATGGACAGCATGATCGGCCACCGCTCGCCCCGCCATCACGCCTTCGGCCGCGCGGCGGCGCGCCTCGACGATGCGGCGAGCTGGGTGCCGGCGCGGATCGCGGGTGGGCTGGTCGCGCTGGCCGCGCTCGTCGTCCCCGGCGCCGCGCCGGGGCGGGCTCTGCGCACCATGGTGCGCGATGCACCCAGGCACAGCTCGCCCAACGCCGGCTGGCCCGAGGCCGCGATGGCGGGCGCGCTCGGCCTCGCCCTGCTGGGCCCCCGCCGCTACGAGGGCGGGACGGCGGCCGACGAAGCCTGGCTTGGCGACGGCCGCAAGGAGGCGACGGCGGCCGATCTCAGGCGCACGGTGCGGGTCTTCGCCGTGGCGTGTGCGCTGGTGGCGGTGCTGACCGCCGCCATCGCTGCCGGCATGGCGCTCGGCGCGGCGTAGCCCTGGGTCAGCGGGCACGGGCCACCTCCAGCAGGCGGTCGAGGTCGAGATGGGCCTCCAGATGGGCGCCGAGGGCGTCGAGTGTCTCCTCCACCAATGCGTCGTAGGCGATGCCGGCGCTCTCCCGCTCCCGCAGCCGGCCGAGGAAGGCACGCCGAAAGCCGTCGGCGGCGAAGAGGCCGTGCAGGTAGCAGCCCATCACCCGACCGTTCGGCGCCCGCGCACCGTCGGGGCCGCTTTCGAGGCGGACCAGTGGGCGCAAGGTGTCCGGCCCTGTGGTCTCCCCCATGTGCATCTCGTAGCCCGCAATCCCCTCGCCGCCTTCGCTGGCATGGCCGGAGGCACGGACGAGGCGCTTGCCCGCGCTCATCGTCGTCTCGACGTCGAGCAGGCCGAGACCCGGTGTCTCACCAGGCGGCCCTTCGATACCGGCGGGGTCGGCGACGCGCCGGCCCAGCATCTGGTAGCCGCCGCAGAGGCCGACCACCCAGCCGCCGCGTCGCACGTGCGCGGCAATGTCGAGCGCCCAGCCCTCGGCGTGCAGCGCCTCAAGATCGCTGCGGGTCGCCTTGCTGCCCGGCAGCAGCACGAGGTCGGCATCCCCCGGCAGCGCGCGACCCGGCGGCACGATGTCGAGCACCGTATCGGGCTCGGCACGAAGCGGGTCGAGGTCGTCGGTATTCGAGATACGCGGCAGGCGGGGCACGGCGATCTTGATGGCGCGGTCGGTCGCGGCGGGGGCTCCGGCCGGCGAGGAATCGAGGCCGACGCTGTCCTCGGCCGGCAGCAGCCGGGCGCCCTCGAACCAGGGCACAAGACCCAGTGCGGCCCATCCGGTCTCCCGCTCGATGATGGCGTTGGCGTCGTCGAAGAGCGTCGCATCGCCCCGGAACTTGTTGACGAGGAAGCCCCTGGTGAGCGTGCGCTCCGACGCCGGCAGCAGCGCCCAGGTGCCGACCAGACTCGCGATCACGCCGCCGCGATCCACGTCGCCCACCAGCGCGACCGGCACGCCGGCCGCCAGGGCAAAGCCCATGTTGGCGATGTCGTTCTGCCGCAGGTTGACCTCGGCCGGGCTGCCCGCGCCTTCCACCAGGATCAGGTCTGCGCCCTGGCCGAGGCGCGCAAAGCTCTCCAGCACGGGCGGCATGAGCGCGGCCTTCAGCGCATGATAGCCACGCGCGTCGGCGGTGCCGGTCACGCTGCCCTGCACCACCATCTGGGCGCCGTGCTCGCTCTCGGGCTTGAGCAGCACCGGGTTCATGTCGGCGCACGGCTCGATGCCGGCGGCGCGGGCCTGCAGCGCCTGGGCGCGGCCGATCTCGCGCCCGTCGCCCGCCACCGCGGCGTTGTTGGACATGTTCTGCGGCTTGAAGGGGCGCACGCGAAGCCCGCGTGCGGCATAGGCGCGACAGAGGCCTGCCACCAGCAGAGACTTGCCGACGTTGGAGCCGGTGCCCTGAAACATCAGGGCCGGCGGCCCTTGTGAAACGGCACGGGCCATCAGAACTCGATGCCCACCTGCGCCTTCACGCCGGCGCGGAAGGGATGCTTGATCTCGGTCATCTCGGTCACGAGGTCGGCCATCTCGATCAGCGCGGGCTTGGCGTTGCGGCCGGTGACCACCACGTGCTGGTCGGGATTGCGCGCGGCGAGCCCGGCGAGCACGTCGTCGAGGTCGAGGTAGTCGTAGCGCAGCACGATGTTGAGTTCGTCCAGCACCACGAGGCGGTAGGAGGGGTCGGCGAGGAACTCCTTGGCCGCCTCCCACGCGTTGCGCGCGGCGGCGAGGTCGCGCTGGCGGTCCTGCGTGTCCCAGGTGAAGCCCTCGCCCATCACACGCACGGTGACGAGGTCGGGGAATCGCTCCAGCACTGCGCGCTCGCCGGTCGCCCACTTGCCCTTCACGAACTGCACGATGCCCACCTTCATGCCGTTGCCGATGGCGCGAGCCGCGAGGCCGAAGGCGGCGGTCGACTTGCCCTTGCCCTTGCCGGTGTGGACGATGAGCAGGCCCTTCTCGATGGTCTTGGTGGCCAGCATGCGCTCCCGCGCGGCCTTGCGCTTGCGCATCTTCTCGGCATGGCGCTGGTCGAGCTCGGCCTCGGTCTCGGACTTGCGTGCCATCAGAGTGCCTCCTGCCGGCCGTCGCGGAGCGCCGCGAGCAGCGTGTGCGCGTGGTTCGCGCGGGGCCGCCAGAGGTTCCGCTCCTGCGCTTCCAGCAGCCGCTCGGCAAGCTCGCGCAGTGCCGCCGGGTTGGCGTCGGCCATGAATTCCCGCACATCGTCGTCCGCCACGTAGGCGTCGAAAACGGCGTCGAAGTGGTGGTCCTTCACCGCGCCGGTGGTGGCGGCGAAGGCGAAGAGGTAGTCCACCGTCGCCGCGATCTCGAAGGCGCCCTTGTAGCCGTGGCGCATGACGCCCTGGATCCACTTGGGGTTGGTCACCCGCGCGCGCACTACGCGGCCGAGCTCGTCGGCGAGCGTGCGGATGCGCGGGGTGTCCGGCACCGAGTGGTCGTTGTGGTAGAGCGCGGGCGCGCGGCCGGCGTGAACCGTCACCGCCGCAGCGAGGCCGCCCTCGAACTGGTAATAGTCGTCGCTGTCGAGCAGGTCGTGCTCGCGGTTGTCCTGGTTCTGCACCACCGCCTCGACCGCACCGAGGCGGCGCTCGAAGAGCTTGTGCTCGGCCGCGCCGCCTTCGCCCGCGCCGTAGGCCCAGCCGCCCCAGGCGACGTAGGCGGCGGCGAAATCGTTCGCATCGGCCCAGCCGCGCTCGTCGATCAACGCCTGGAGGCCGGCGCCGTAGGCGCCGGGCTTGGAGCCGAAGACCCGGTAGGAGGCGAGGCGCTTAGCGCGGGCCTCGGACGTGCCGTTACCGGCGAGCGTCGCGGCATCGGCGGCGACCTTGGCGGCGAGCGGGTTGTCCTCCGGGACTTCGTCGAGCGCGGCGACCGCGCGCACGGCGGAATCGAAGAGGTCGATCAGGCCGGGGAAGGCGTCGCGGAAGAAGCCGGAGACCCGGAGCGTCACGTCCACGCGCGGCCGGTCGAGCAGACCGAGCGGCATGATCTCGAAGCCGGTGACGCGGCCGGACGGCCCCTCCCAACGCGGACGCACGCCGATGAACGCCAAGGCCTGGGCGATGTCGTCCCCGCCCGTCCGCATGTTGGACGTGCCCCAGGCGCTGAGCGCCATCGCCCGCGGCCAGTCGCCGTGGGTCTGGGCGTAGTGCTCCACCAGAAGCTGCGCCGATTGCCAGCCGAGCTGCCAGGCCGCCGCGGTGGGCACCTGGCGCGTGTCCACCGAGTAGAAATTCCGGCCCGTGGGCAGCACGTCCGGCCGCCCGCGCGTGGGCGCGCCGGCGGCACCCGGCGCGACGAAGCGGCCGTCGAGGGCCGCGAGCAGGCCGGCGGTCTCGGCGTCGGCGCTCGCGTCGAGCGCGGGCCCGATGGTCTCGGCGACCTCGTGCAGCACGGCGGCGCTCGCAGCCCAGTCGCCGGGCAGGCGGTACGTGCCGGCGATCAGGCTGGCCGCCAGGGTCTCCAGCCGCTCCACCGTGTCGCCGGTGCTGCGCCAGGCCGCGCCGTTGGCGAGCGCTGCGGGCCGGGGGCCCTGCCAGGGCTCGCCGAGCGGGGCGGACAGGGGATCGATGCCGAGGGCGAGGTCGTCGGCGAGCGCGCGCAGCAGCGAGGCCTCGCCGGCGCCGGGGCCGCGCACGCTGCGCGCGATGGCCCGCAGCAGCTCGATGCGGCGCTTGGGCGCGGGCGCCTCGCCGAAGACATGGAGCCCGTCGCGGATCTGCATCTCCTTGATTTCGCAGAGATAGCCATCGAGCTTGCGGAGCGCGTCGTCGCTGCCGTCGGTGGCCTGGATGCCGCAATCCTGGTCGAGCCCGGCAGACGCGGCAAGCTCCAGGATGCGCGTGCTGAGCGGCTCACAGCGGCGCGGATCGACCGAGGCGGCGTCGAAGAACTCGTCGACCAGCCGCTCCAGCTCCTCCAGCGCGCCGTGGCTGCCGGCGCGGGTGAGCGGCGGCGTCAGGTGATCGACGATGACGGCGGCGCCGCGCCGCTTGGCCTGGCTGCCCTCGCCGGGATCGTTCACGATGAAGGGATAGACGTGCGGGAGCGGCCCGAGCGCGGCCTCCGGAAAGCACTCGGCGGAGAGCGCGAGCGCCTTGCCCGGCAGCCATTCCACGTTGCCGTGCTTGCCCACGTGCACCACGGCATGGGCGTCGAGGCCTGCGCGCAGCCAGGCGTAGAAGGCGAGGTAGCCGTGCGGCGGCGGCAGGTCGGGGTCGTGGTAGCTCTTCTCGGGGTCGATGTTGTAGCCCCGCGCCGGCTGGACCGCGACCACGACATTGCCGAAGAGCACGACAGGGAGCGCGACGCGCACTTCCGCTGGACGGAAGAAGGGGTCGGCTTGCGGCGCGCCCCAGCGCTCGGTGACCGTCGCCTGCACCGGCGCCGGCAGGGCGGCGAAGAAGCGCGCGTAATCGGCGGCCGGCAGCGTGGCCTCGGCCGGCCGTGACGCGGCGTCGGCGGCGTTGGTGGGGCCTGCCTGGAGCCTCGCCATCAGCGCGGTACCGTCCTTGGGCGGGGTCTCTACCCGGTAGCCGGCATCGGCGAGGGCCGCCATGATGCGCACCGTGCTCGCCGGCGTGTCGAGGCCGACGCCGTTGCCGATGCGCCCGTCGCGGTTCGGGTAGTTGGCGAGCACCAGGGCGATGCGGCGCTCCGCCGGTGCCGTGCGCGCGAGACGCACCCAGGCGGCGGCGAGCCGGGCGACGAAGCGGCAGCGCTCCTCGTTCGCTTCCGACACCACGATGGGCGCCTGCGTGGCCTCGTCGAAGCGGGCCTCGGTCTTGAATGCCACCGCGCGGGTCAGGATGCGCCCGTCCACCTCCGGCAGCGCCACGTTCATGGCGATATCGCGGGGCGAGAGGCCGCGTGTGGCGTCGGCCCACTGCCGCTCGGTCGCGCCGGCGAAGATCGCCTGCAGCACCGGCACGCCGGCCTCGGCGAACGGAGTCTCCTGCGGCGCGCCGGGCCGGGAGACCGCGAAGCCCGTGGCGTTGAGCACGATAGCGGGCTGGGTGGTGCGCATGAGCGTGCCGATCAGCTCCGCCGCCGGCGCATCCCGCAGGCTGGTGACGAAGATGGGCAGCGGGTCGAGCCCTTCCTCCCGCAGCGCCGCCACCAGCGCATCGACGGGTGCGAGCGAGCCGGCCTGGAGTAGCGCCCGATAAAACACCACGGCCGCCCGCGGCCTGCCCGCGCGCCAGCGGGCCATCACGTCTTCGAGCGCGAGGACGCCCTCGCCCGGCCAGTAGAGACCGGCGCGGGGCACCGGCCGGGGCGGGCGCCAGTCTGCCTCGTGCCCGATCAGCGTGGCGGCGTAGCAGAGCGCGTCTTCGGCATTGTCGATGCCGCCCTGGGTGCAGTAGCGCCAGAGCGTCTCCGCCGCGTCGGCCGCGAGCGTGCTGCGGGTGGCGAGCCCGGCGTCCGGCTTGTCGTCGCCCGGCAGCCAGGCGATAGGGATGCCACGCTCGGTACAGACTTCGGTCAGCCGCTCGACGCCGTAGGGCCAGTAGCTCTCGCCGCCAAGCAGACGCACGATCACGAGGCGCGCGCCGGCGACCACGTGCTCGGCGTAGCGGTCGACCGAGAGGTTGTGGCCGAGCTGCATCAGGTTGGCGAGGCGGAGCGTGGGCGCCCGCGCGCCCAGCCGGGCCTGCGCCTGGGCGAAGCAGGCGAGCTCGGTATCGGCGGCGGAGAGCAGCACGATGTCCCCCGGCGTCTGGCCGAGGTCCACCGCCTCCCCGCCATCCTCGATGGTGCCGGGCTGCGCCGCGAGCAGGTGCAAGGCCGGGGCTCCCCTAGCCGCGGATCGCGGCCTCGACGGCCGCCCGGTCCAGCGGCGCGAGGCCGATCACCACCAGGCGGCCCTCGCGCGGCTCGTCCGGGCGCCAGTCGCGGTCGAAGTGGCGGTCCACGCGGGTGCCGACCGCCTGCACCACCAGCCGCCGCCGCTTGCCCGCAACATCGAGAAAGCCCTTGGCGCGCAGCAGGCCGTAAGCATCCGCTGCGATGCTGAGCCGGGCTGCGAAGGCGGCGGGGTCGTCGATGGTGCCGAGCGCCATCACGAAGCTCTCGAACTCGTCGTGGTCGTGAGGCTCGTCGAGGCCTTCGTGGTGCGAGCGGCGGCTGGCGAGATCGTCTTCCGCCGCGGCATCGAGGCCCAGCAGCAGGTCCGGCGGCACGCGACCGTGCGATGCCTCGACCACGCGCGCGCCGGGCCGGAGGTGCGGCGTCATGCGTGCCTTGCCGGCCTTGGCGCCGCCAGCGGCCAGCAGGTCGGTCTTGTTGAGGATCACCATGTCGGCACATCCGATCTGATCCTCGAAAACCTCGGCCAGCGGCGACTCGTGGTCGAGGGCGTCGTCCGCCTCGCGCTGGGCCTGCAGCGCGTCCTCGTCGTCTGCGAAGCGGCCGTCGGCCAGCGCCGGCCCGTCCACCACCGCGACCACGCCGTCCACGGTGAGCCGGGTGCGAATCTCGGGCCAGTTGAAGGCGGCGACCAGCGGCTTGGGCAGCGCGAGGCCGGAGGTCTCGATCAGGATGTGCTCGGGCGCGGGCTCGCGGGCGAGCAGCGTCTCGATCGCCGGCGCGAAGTCGTCCGCCACGGTGCAGCAGATGCAGCCGTTGGCAAGCTCGACGATATCGACTTCGTCGCAGGCCTCGTCGCCGCAGCCCTGCAGCACCTCCTGATCGATGCCGAGATCGCCGAACTCGTTGATGATGAGCGCGATGCGCCGCCCGTTCGCTTCGCCCAGCGCGTGGCGGATGAGGCTGGTCTTGCCGGCGCCGAGGAAGCCGGTGATCACGGTCGCGGGTATCTTCTGGTCTTGCATCGCTCCTCACGCGTCTAGGCGAACCCACCCGGTGCCTTCGTGGCCGAAGGCGAAGTGTGCCGGGTGGAGGATTTCGGCCAGGATTTCGAGGGATTCCACCAGCCGCGGCCCCGGCCGGTTGAAGAAGGCGTTGCCGTCGGTGGCGTAGACTTCGCCGGCCCGCGCGGCGCGGAGGCCGCTCCAGGCCGGGTCGGCGAACAGGGCGCGGCCGTCGTCTGCCGTGCGCGGCAGGTCGTAGCCGCAGGGCATAAGCACGATCGCGTCGGGATCGGCGGCGGCCACCGCGTCTATGGTGATGCGCGGCGAGTGGCTGCCGTCGGCGCCCAGGGTGTCGATGCCGCCCGCGAGCGCGACCAGCTCCGGCACCCAGTTGCCGGCAGTCATGGGCGGGTCGCTCCACTCGACCGTGAGCACGCGCTTGGGCGGAAGCGTCCTGGCACGCTCGGCGATGGCGGCGACGCGCGCCTGTAGCGCCTCGCGCACCGGCGCCGCATCGACCCCGAGGGCCGCGCCCACGCGCGCGATGTCGTCCCAGACATCGCCGAGGCGCACCGGCGCGAGCGAGACGATCTGCACCGGTGCCTCCAGGAACTCTGCCGCCGCCGCTTGGACCTCGGGCAGGCCCACGGCGCAGACATCGCACTGGTCTTGCGTGACGATGTGGCTCGGCCGCGCGGCGCGCAGGACCTCGGTATCGAGGTCGTAGAGGCTGAGCGCCGCCGCGAGCAGCTTGCCGACCTCCTCGTGGATCGCGCCGCTGGGCTTGCTCGCGTCGATGCGCGCGCGCGTGCAGGCGGGCGCCTGTGCGACCTCTGGCGGCCAGTCGCACTCGTGGCTGCGGGCGACGATGCTCTCGGCACAGCCCAAGGCCGCGACGATCTCGGTCGCGCTCGGCACCAGGGAGGCGATGCGGGGCGTGGTCACGACGCGCTCACGGCTTCAGCGTCATGGGCAGGCCGGCGGCGACGAAGACCACGCGCTCGGCGGCCTGGGCCACGGCCTGGTTGAGCCGCCCGGCGTGGTCGCAAAAGGTCCTGGCCGCCGCGTTCTCCGGCACGATGCCGAGGCCCACTTCGTTGGAGACCAGCACCGTGCGCCCTTCCAGCCGGCCGAGACAGGCAACGAGGCGCTGGGTCTCGGCGGCGATGTCGCGGCCGGCCTCCATGAGGTTGCTGAGCCAGAGGGTGAGACAATCCACCAGCAGCGCGGAGCCGGCGCGGCTCTCGGCCTCCAGGGCCTCGGTGAGCGCAAGTGGCGCTTCCACGGTGCGCCAGCCGGGCCCGCGCCGGGCGCGGTGCGCGGCGATGCGCGCTTCCATCTCGGCATCGCGCGCTTCCGCGGTGGCGATGTAGAGCCGCGTGCCGGCGTGGTCCTCCAGCAGCGCCTCCGCATGCGCGCTCTTGCCGGAGCGGGCGCCGCCGAGAACGAGGGTGATGCGCGCCGAGGGTGGCGCCTGATCCAGACCCGCCATGATCCTCCCTCCGAGGACGTTGCAGCCCTGCCGCGCAGCCGGTCTCCTGGCTCGGGGTCGTCGACGGAACCCGGCCTTCCCGACCCTTGCGGATCAGTGGCCCGCGCAAAGCGCACGGGGTCCGTCTCGCCGCTTACAGTTGCGGGGGCAGCGCCGGACTGGCCCGCGCCTCTCTCAGGCGCGAACGTCACCGGCTTCCCACGCTGCGTGACCGGCCCACGCTAACGCACGCGGGCACGAAACGCTACTGCGGACGCAATGCGCGATTGAGCCCTGGATCGGCGGCGGTCGAATGCGGTTTGATTGCACGTGCGCGCCGCATGCGAAGGAGAGGTCGATGACCGTCCCTGCAACGCTCGATACCGTTGCCGTCGTTGGCAACGGCCTCGTCGGCCACGGCATGGCCCAGATCTTCGCGGCTGCGGGCCACCGGGTGGTCATGATCAGCCGGCGCGAGGAGAGCCTCGCCGCGGCGATGGAGAGGATTGCGGCGAGCCTCGCCGCCTTCGAAGGGCACGGGCTGGTCACGTCTGCCGATGCGAGCGCCGCGCTTGGACGCATTCGCACCTCGACCGCGCTCGAGGACGCAGCGGATGCGCAGCTCGTCCTCGAGGCGGTTCCGGCCGACCGGGCCGTGCAGGACGAGGTGTACGGGCGGCTCGACGCAATCTGCGCGCCACCCGCCGTCTTCGCCTCCGGCAGCGGACAGCCCGCGAGCGAGCTGGTGTCGAAGGTCACGCACCGCGGGCGTGTGGTCGCCGCCCACTTCTGGTACCCGCCGCAGCTCATTCCCCTCGTCGAGGTCTGCGCCGGGCCGGAGACCGACCCGGACGTGGCGCCCTGGCTCTGCGACGTGCTGCGGGCGGCCGGAAAGGAGCCGGTGATCGTCGACAAGGAGGTGCCGGGCTTCATCGGCAACCGGCTTCAGTACGCGATCCTGCGCGAGGCCTGGGCGCTGTGGGCGGAGGGCGCGGCGTCGGCCGAGGCGATCGACACGGTGATGAAGGCCTCCCTCGGGCGGCGTCTCGCCATCACCGGACCCATCGAGTCAGCCGACGTGGGCGGCCTCGATACCCTGCACGCGTTCGGCGCTTACCTCATCCCGCACCTGACGACGGGCTCCCAGCCCGCTGCGGCGGTGACCGCGTTGGTGGAGGCGGGGCATCGCGGCCTGCCCTCGGGCCGGGGGGTGTACGACTGGAGCGCCCGCGACGGCGCTGCGCTGCTCAGGGAGCGCGAGGAGGAGCTGTTCCGCCACCTCGCCCGGGACAAGGCGGGTCGCGCCGGCAGGCGCGCGGAACGATAGAGGTGCCGGCAGGCGCGCGAAACGATAGAGATAGAAGTGCCGGCAGAGGCGCGGAACGATAGAGGTGCCCGCCGCCGTGAGCGACGAATGGCTGGCGCGACGCGGGTCGTGTCGTTGGTGAGAACGCGGGCCGGTTGCTCCGTCGCGCCTGGAGTCCCATATGGAGTCGTAGGGAGGCCGTATGCTCAACAGGAGCGGAGCGTGTCCGATGCCCTCCCGCGCTGCCATTCTCACCAGCCTGGGCCGCCCCGATCCGAAACCCTTCGCGTTCGAGCCGCTGCCCAGTCGGTTCGCGGAGCCGAGCATCAAGATCGGCCTCGAAGGCCACGGCGCCGTCGTCGTGAACGTGGAGGCCGCAAGCCGCCTCGCCAACGCGATCCGCACCAACGTTCCCGACCGGGCAGATCAGATCGACGCCTGCATCGAGCAGGCGGCCGGTCCCGGCAGGACCGGCACGGAGTTTACCTAATTCCTAGCGCGTGCGGCACCCTCCAGCAATGGGGAGGGACTATGTAACTGCCCTGCAGTCGCCCGTGCCGTTCGCACATTACCCGCCGCCAGCCGTCTCACCGGAATACGGTCCAGTGCGTGGCGGCCCCGCGTCGGGCGTGCAGGTGGTTGCGTTGTCGGCTTACATCGGCCTCCCCGAAATTTGCTTTCGCAGCGGTCAACCCCACCAAGTCCATTGAGGACCTCATACCTCCTTCTGAGAGAAAGATTTCCCGAAGAATGAGCGTCCGATTACTCGACTTGAAGATTATCCCAAAGAGACTTAAATTTAGCAGAATCCTCGACTCGAACAGAAAATCCTTTAGACCTAATGTTCTCAACAAAATACTCCAGTATAGATTGATTCGCTGAAAAGTTTCCAAGAGACAGAATTTGTCGTCCCGCTCTGGTTGTCTTTATGCATTGATAGCGAAGTTCTTTCGTTGGGTCAGGATGACTAACAAATATAACTACATCATTACAAGGAAAATAGTACAGGTATTTCTCGGAGGACATACTACCGTTTATAGATTCAAGCGTGTGTGTATCAACGCTAGACAGAATACCAATTTCTGCCAGTTCTAGAACTTCCTTTAGAGTTGTAAGCTCCCATAAATTGGGTGTTGTTGGAATATTTGAGCCTATTACAGAGGCGTGTGCGCTGTCGTGAATCCCTTGGTGATCAAGGGCTCCAGCTGACCCGAGACTTTTCTTACCCCAGAAGCATCGCAGATTTCTGCGGATCTGCGATGTGCGGATAGGGCGGTTCGAGGATTTCCACCCCATAG
>JAJEEP010000164.1 GCA_022820945.1 Alphaproteobacteria bacterium
CCGCACGGCGACTCGGGACTGCTCATGTCGTTGTTGAGTCATTTCCCGAAATTCCCGTCAAGCCCTTCGCGCCAATTCCGAACGAGACACGCCTCAACCCACTGGATCAAAATGACAAACCAGACCACCTGGGCAGTTACGTTTCGCGAGGGCAACGGGCGGGCGCAACTCCAGTATCTGAAGCAGCTTGCCGCGCGCGCCGGTCACGCCATCGACCTCACGCGGATCGACCGCTCTGCCTGGCTGGACGCCTCGGGTCGATCCAACGCGGGCGATCACGCCGCCACCATTCGCTGCATCCGACAGGCGCTCTCCAGGCCGGCGACCGCGTAGTGCCGGGAAGGGCGCATCCGGGACGGCAACTGGCGCCAGGCGAACGCGGCGAGGCCCAGCACGCAGAAGGCCGCGACATAGAGCCCGAGCGGATCTCCCACCGAAAACGACTTCAGGACGAACAGGTAATGAAAGGCGCCGAACGCGAAAATGACGCCCATCAGCCTGTGCGTCCAGCGCCAGAGGCGATAGGGGATGAAGGTCGCAACCGTGATGACGACCAGGATCAGAAGCCCGTAGAGGGCGATCTCTCCGGCTGTCTCCACCAGCAGGGTGTCGCGGCCCAGACCCGTCATCTCGGCATCGATCGTGTCGTGCAGGAGGATGGCGGCCAACGCGTCGGCGCTCCATATCGGTGTCTCGGCACCACGCGCCGCCCGCCCAGGTTCTGGCCTTGAAAAATTCCATATTCGAGTTGATGACCCGATCCGCGTTCAACGCGTGGATGGCCTGATGCCCGGAACGAGTCCGATGGGGGCGTCCGCACACGGGCATGACGGTGGGAAGTTTGCGGCGGTCATGCGCACTTCCGGGACGCTAGTTCCGGAGCGGCTTGCCAGTCTCCAGCATGTGCTCCATGCGGGCGATGGTGCCGGGCGTGCGGATCAGCGCGAGCAGCGCCTCGCATTCCAGCTCGGAGAGGCGGTCCTCCGGGATCTCCCGCACCGCATCGGTCTCGCCGCCGGTGAGCACGTTGCCGAGATGCTCCACCACCACCAGGTCGTGCGCGGTCGCCTTGCGGGTCTTGGCGAGCCCCTTGACCGCCATCTTGAGCGCGACGCGGCCGGTCTTGCCCGGCAGCTTGACCGTGGTGGGCTCGGGCGGCGCGTAGTCCTCCGCCAGCGCCAGCGCCCTGGCCTTGGCATCCGCCAGCAGGCGGTCGCGGTTGGCGCTGATGCTGTCGCCCTCGCGCAGGAAGCCGAGGCTCTGCGCCTGCTTCGCCGAGCGCGAGACCTTGGCGAGGCCGATGGTCTCGAACACCTTGGAGATCGCCGGCATGGCGCCGCCGAATCCCTGCCGACCGCCGGTGAGTCCGCGCAGCATCATCTCCTTGCAGCCGCCCCAGCCGGGCACGAGGCCGACGCCGACCTCGACCAGGCCCATGTAGCTCTCGGCGTGAGCCTGCACCGCGTCGCAGTGCAGCAGCACCTCGCAGCCGCCGCCGAGCGCCATGCCCGACGGCGCGCCCACCACCGGGAAGGGCGCGAACTTGAGGCTTCTGAAGGCGGCCTGTCCCTGCTTGATCGTCTCCTCGATCATCGGCCAGGCGCCGACGTTGACGACGAAGAGCGCGAGGCCGAGGTTCATGCCGACGGAGAAGTTGCTGCCCTCGTTGTGGATCACCAGCGCCGTCATGCGCTCGCCCACGATCTCCACCGACTGCTCGACCAGCGCCATGATCTCGGTGTCGAGGGCGTTCATCTTGGAGTGGAATTCGAGGCAGGCGACGCCGTCGCCGATGTCCCAGAGGCTTGCGGAGCCGTTGCGGGCGAGCGGCTTGCTGCTGCGCTTGATGTCGGAGAGGAGCAGCACGCCATCCGGCCGGATGAGCGGCGTGTACGTGCCGCTGCCGGCGAGATGGTCGGCGCGGCCATCGGCGATGCGGTAGAAGCCGTCGCCATCCGCCGCCGCCCGCAGCAGGGGCGGCACCGCCCTGCCCTCCTGGGCCAGCTTGTCCGCAAACCAGCCGGCGCCCACCTCGTCGATCAGCTCGAACGGTCCGCGCTTCCAGTTGTAGCCAAGCCGCATGGCGCGATCGACCGCCTCGACATCGTCGGCGATCTCCGGCACCAGGCCGGCGGCATAGGCGAGCGTGCCGGACATCACCTGCCAGGCGTAGACGCCGGTCTTGTCGGGGTGCTCGAAGAGCGCGCGGAGCGAGCGCCCGGCCTGCTCGATGCTCTCCAGCCGCGGACGCTGGGCGGGGCCGTACGCGCCGGTGGCGAGGTCGCGCACCTCCTTCTCTTTCGTCTCCGAATCGGGCTTGAGTCGGTAGAAGCCGCCCTTGCCCTTGCGGCCGATGTAGCCGGTCTCGATCATCTCCGTGATGAACGCGGGCTCGTCGTAGACCGCGTGGAAGGCATCGCTCTCCGGCAACGAATCCTTCAGGCTACGGCCCACCAGCGGCATCAGGTCGAGGCCGACCAGGTCGATCAGGCCGAACACGCCGGTCTTGGGCACGCCGATGGGGCGGCTCAACACGGCGTCCGCCTCCTCCACCGTCACCCCGTTCTCCACCGCCGCGCGCACGGCGGCAACCAGCCAGTAGGTGCCGATGCGGTTGGCGATGAAGCCCGGCGTGTCGTTGCAGGGCACCACGCCCTTGCCGAGCTTGCGATCGGCGAAGTCGCAAATGTCGGCCACTGCGTCCGCACGGGTCTCCGGCCCCGCCACCACCTCCAAGAGCCGCATGTAACGCGGCGGGTTGAAGAAGTGGGTGATGAGGAAGTCCCGCGCGAATTCCTCCGGCAGGCCGTCCAGCAGCACGCTGGAAGGGATGGTCGAGGTGTTGGACGAGACGATCGATCCCGGCTTCCGCACCGAAGCGATCTTGCGGTAGATGGCTTGCTTGGCGTCCACCGTCTCGATCACCGCCTCGACGATCCAGTCGGCATCGCCGAGCAGATTCAGGTGATCCTCGACGTTGCCGGCGGTGATGCGCTTGGCGTCCGACTTCGCCATGAAGGGCGCAGGATCGGTCTTGAGCATGCGCGCCACCGAGCCCTCGGCGAGCGCGTTCCGGTCTTTCGCGCCGTCCGGCACGATATCGAGCAGCACCACGTCGTGGCCGGCATTGGCGATGTGGGCGGCGATGCCGCCGCCCATCAGCCCCGCCCCGATGACGGCGGCCTTCTGAATCGCCATTAGGCGGCCTCGAGCACGGTGGAGATGCCCTGGCCGCCGCCGATACACTGGGTGGCGAGCGCGTAGCGCTTGTCCTCGCGGCGGAGGATCTGCGCCGCCTTGCCGGTGATCCGCGCGCCGGTGGCGCCGAGCGGATGGCCGATGGCGATGGCGCCGCCGTCGATGTTCATGCGCTCCAGGTCGATGGAGAGCTCGCGCACGCAGGCGAGCGCCTGCACCGCGAAGGCCTCGTTGAGCTCGATCACGTCGACGTCGGCCATCTTGAGCCCGGCGCGCGCCAGCGCCTTCTCCGACGAGACCACCGGGCCGTAGCCCATGATCTCCGGCGCACAGCCCGCGACCGCGATGGACTTGATGCGGGCGAGCACGGTGAGCTCGTTGCGCTGGGCGTAGTCCTCGGTGCAGACCAGCACGGCAGCGGCGCCATCGGTGAGCGGCGAGGAGGTGCCGGCGGTGACCGTGCCCTCGGCATCGAAGGCGGGCTCGAGCCCGGCCAGCACCTCGGCACTAGTGCCGGGGCGGATGCAGCCGTCGCGATCGACCGTGCCGTCTGCGGTCTCGACCGCGATTATCTCGCCCTCGTACTTGCCGTCATCCCAGGCGGCGGCAGCGCGGGCGTGGCTCGCGACCGCGAGCGATTCCTGCTCCTCGCGGGTGATCTGATACTTGCGGGCGAGGTTCTCGGCGGTCTCGCCCATGGACATGTAGGCGCCCTCGTTCTTCTCGTAGAGGTCGGGGTTGGGCGCCGGGTTGAAGCCGCCCATGGGCACGCGGCTCATGGATTCGACGCCGGCGCAGATGAAGGCCTCGCCGGCATCCATGCGGATCGCGCCGGCGGCGATGTGGATCGCCTGCATGGACGAGCCGCAGAAGCGGTTGATGGTGGCGCCGGCGACCGAGATCGGCAGCTCCGCGATCAGCGCCACGATGCGGCCCATGTTGAAGCCCTGCTCGCCTTCGGGGAAGGCGCAGCCAATGATCAGGTCCTCGATCTCGGCGGGATCGACACCGGTCTGCGCGAGCAGGCCCTGCACGACCTCGGCGGCGAGATCGTCGGGGCGCTTCTCAACCAGCGCGCCCTTGTGGGCGAAGTGAAAGGGCGAACGGGCATAGCCGGCAATGACGGCATTATTCATGGGCTGGGGCCTCTTGCTTTGTCAGATGCTATGTGTGGCGGCGCCGGGCCGCGGTCAACCGGAGCCGGCGGCAGCGGCGCTCTGCTTGGCGGCCTCCTCGGCCACCAGCTCCTTCTTGGAGAGCTTGCCGATGATCGTCTTCGGCAGCTCGTCCCGGAACTCGATCTGCTTGGGCATTTCGATGGGCGAGAGCTTGTCCTTGAGGAAGTCGGTCAGCGCGTCGTCCGTCAGGCTCTCGCCGTCCTTGAGGCGGACGAAGGCCTTGACGGTCTGCTGGCGGCGGGCGTCGTCGACGCCGATGACCGTGACCTCCAGCACCGACGGGTGCTTGTAGATCGCTTCCTCCACGTGGCGCGGATAGATGTTGTAGCCGCCGGCGATGATGACCTCCTTGAGCCGGTCGATGAGATAGACGTAGCCGTCCTCGTCGATCCGGCCGACATCGCCGGTGTGGAAGCGACCGCCGGCAAAGGCGCGCTCGTTCTCCTCGTCGCGCTTCCAGTAGCCCTTCATCACCTGCGGGCCGGAGATGCAGATCTCGCCGATCTCGCCTTGGGGCAGCACCGTCTCCGGCTCGTCGATGGAGCAGATATCGACCACCGTGCCGGGCACCGGCACGCCCAGCGAGCCTTCGCGGCTGCCTCCGGGCGTGGTCGGGTTGCAGGTCGCAATCGGGGAGGTCTCGCTGAGGCCGTAGCCCTCCACCAGCGTGCAGCCCGAAATCTCCTGGAACTTCTCCTGCACCTCGCGCGGCAGCGAGGCGCCGCCCGAGAGGCAGAGCTTGATGGAGGAAAGGTCGTACTTGCCGGCTGCTACGTCCGGGTGGCCGTTGATCGCGATGTAGATCGTCGGCACGGCGGGGAAGAAGGTCGGCCGCTTCTTGTGGACGACCTTGAGCACGGTGTCGAGCTCGAAGCGCGGCAGCAGGACCATCTTGGCGCCGATCTTGATGCTGTAGTTCATCACCACGGCCATGGCGAAGACGTGGAAGAGCGGCAGCACGCCGATCATCACCTCGCGGCCTTCCTCGGCGCCGGGCATCATCATCGCCCCTTGCGCCACGTTCGCGCTGAGGTTGGCGTGGGTCAGCATCGCGCCCTTGGACGTGCCGGTGGTGCCGCCGGTGTACTGAAGCACCGCGATATCTTCCTTGGCGTCGATCTCCACCGGCGTCGGCCTGCCCGGGTTGTCGAGCAGCGCGCCGAAGCGGACATGGCGGGCATCGCGCGGCACCTTGGCGATCTCGCTGCGCTTGACGATGGGGAAGAGCAGCTTCTTGAGACCCGGCAGCATCTCCGCCATGGACACGATCACCAGGTGGGTGAGACGCGTCTGGTCGAGGGCAATGCGGGCCTTGTCGTAGAGGATGGAGAGGTCGAGGGTGACCAGGATATCGGTCTCCGAATCCTCGATCTGGCTCTTGATCTCCTCGATGGCATAGAGCGGGTTGACGTTGACCACCGTCCCGCCGGCCTTGAGCACACCGTAATAGACGGCGACGAAGGCCGGGCAGTTGGGCAGCAGGATGCCGACCTTCTTGCCCTTGCCGACGCCGAGCTTCTGGAATCCCTGGGCCGCCTTGTTCGCCTGCTCGCCCAGCTCCCGGTAGCTCGTGATCTTGTCCATGAAGTCGATCGCGGGCCGGTCGCCGAAGCGGGCGACCGCATCGTCCAGCAAGCGGTGGAGCGCCCCGGTGGGCAGAGGCGCGTTCCAGTCGACGTACTCGGGATACGACTTCTCCCAGGGATGGGTACTGCCTTGCGCTTCGCTCTCAGCCATGCGCTCCGCTCCTTTTGCCTGGGATTCGCGGCCCCGCTCCGCCCTGTCCGGACGCGGGGGGCGCTCTCCAGCGCACTATGAAAACCCGGTCTTCCGCCGTCAAGGCAGAGGCGTGTGCGCTGTCGTGAATCCCTTGGTGATCAAGGGCTCCAGCTGACCCGAGACTTTTCTTACCCCAGAAGCATCGCAGATTTCTGCGGATCTGCGATGTGCGGATAGGGCGGTTCGAGGATTTCCACCCCATAG
>JAJEEP010000151.1 GCA_022820945.1 Alphaproteobacteria bacterium
GAGGTCATCTTCTCGCTCGATGGGCTCGGTCTGCTCGGCTTCGAATCCCTGCTCAAGCGGGACTATCCGATCATCTTCGGCACGCTCTTCTTCTTCACCCTGCTCGGCCTCGTCGTGAATCTGATCGGCGATCTCATGTACGTGATCATCGACCCCCGCATCGATTTCGAGACGCGGGAGGTGTGAGCGGTGGCGCTCTCCCCCATCACGCGGCGCAGGTTCTACAACTTCCGCGCGAACCGGCGCGGCTACATCTCGTTCTGGATCTTCCTGGCACTCCTGCTGTTCACGCTGTTCGCGGAGTTCATCGCCAACGACAAGCCCATCGTCCTTAGCTATGACGGCGATCTCCACTTCCCGATCTTCTTCGAGTATGCGGAAACCGAGTTCGGCGGCGACTTCGAGACCGAGGCCGACTATCGCGACCCCTTCGTCGCAGAGCTGATCGAAGAGAAGGGCTGGATGGTCTGGCCGCTCATTCCCTACAGCTACCGGACCATCAACTACGACCTGCCTGTGCCCGCGCCCGCGCCGCCATCGGGCGACAACTGGCTCGGCACCGACGACCAGGGGCGGGACGTGCTCGCCCGCGTGATCTACGGCTTCCGATTGTCGGTCCTCTTCGGCCTGATTCTCACCGCGGCAGCCTCGGTCATCGGCATCGCCGCGGCCGCGGTACAGGGCTTCTTCGGCGGCTGGATCGATCTCGTCTTCCAACGCTTCATCGAGGTCTGGTCGGGGCTGCCGCAGCTTTTCATCCTGATCATCCTGTCCAGCATCATCGAGCCCAATTTCTGGGTTCTGCTGGTGATTCTGCTGCTGTTCAGCTGGATGGCGCTGGTGGGCGTGGTGCGGGCGGAGTTCCTGCGGGTGCGCAACTTCGACTATATCCGCGCGGCCCGAGCGCTCGGCGTCGGCAACACGGCGATCATCTTCCGCCACGGGCTGCCCAACGCGATGGTCTCCGCCGTCACCTTCCTTCCCTTCATCCTGGTGGGCTCGATCACCTCGCTCACATCCCTCGATTTTCTGGGCTTCGGCCTGCCGCCGGGGGAACCGTCGCTGGGCGAGCTGCTGCGCCAGGGCAAGGCGAACCTGCAGGCGCCCTGGCTCGGCATCGTGAGCTTCGTGGTGCTCGCGCTCATGCTGAGCCTGCTCATCTTCATCGGGGAAGCCGTGCGCGACGCCTTCGATCCGCGCAAACTTGTGGGCCGTTGAGCGGGCGCGGCGAAAAGCGGCCGGTGAGCGGGCGCCCATGAGCGCGCTGGTCCGCGTCCGAGACCTCGGGGTCGATTTCACGAGCGCCGGCAAGACCGTGCGCGCCGTCTCCGGCGTCTCCTTCGACATCGAGCGGCGCAAGACAATGGCGCTGGTGGGCGAGAGCGGCTCGGGCAAGTCGGTGACCGCGCTCTCGATCCTCCAGCTACTGCCCTACCCGGTCGCCTCGCACCCGAGCGGCACCATCGACGTGGATGGCACCGAGGTGATCGGCGCGTCCCCGCGCAGGCTCCGCCAGATTCGCGGCAACCGGGTCTCGATGATCTTCCAGGAGCCGATGACCTCGCTCAATCCGCTGCACACCATCGGCCGCCAGGTCGCCGAGGTGTTGACGCTGCACCGGGGCCTGCCGAAGCGCCAGGCGCTCATCCGCGCGCAGGAGCTGCTGGAGATGGTGGCGCTGGGCGAGACAGCCAAGCGGCTCAAGGCGTTCCCCCACGAGCTTTCGGGCGGGCAGCGCCAGCGCGTGATGATCGCCATGGCGCTCGCCTGCGAGCCCGACCTGCTGATCGCCGACGAGCCCACCACCGCCCTCGACGTGACCGTGCAGGCACAGATCCTCAAGCTCTTGGGCGAGCTGAAGCAGCGGCTCGGCATGGCGATGCTGCTGATCACCCACGACCTCTCCATCGTGCGGCACATATCGGACCGGGTCTGCGTGATGCGGGACGGCATCATCGTCGAGGAAGGGGAGACGGAACGCGTCTTCGAGACGCCCGCCCACGACTACACGCGGGCGCTGATCGAGGCCGAGCCCAAGGGCCAGCCGCTTTCGGTGGAGGGAGAGGCGGAAGAAGTCGTCGCTTGCGACGATCTCAAGATCCACTTCCCCATCAAGGCCGGCATCATCCGCCACACGGTCGGCCACGTGAAGGCGGTGGACGGCGTCACGCTTTCGATCCGCGAGGGCCAGACCGTCGGCATTGTCGGCGAGAGCGGCTCCGGCAAGACCACGCTCGCGCTGGCGCTGCTGCGGCTGATCTCGAGCATGGGTCCCATCACCTTCGAGGACAGCTCGATCCAGGGGCTCACCTTCAAGCGCATGCGCCCGCTGCGCCGGCGGATGCAAATCGTCTTCCAGGATCCCTTCGGCTCGTTGAGTCCGCGCATGACCGTGCGCCAGATCATCGAGGAAGGGCTGAAGCTACACCGACTCACTGACGGTGACGGCGAGAGTGATCCGGTCGCCGCGGTGCTGGAGGAGGTGGGGCTGGAACCTGCGATGCAGGACCGCTACCCGCACGAGTTCTCCGGGGGCCAGCGTCAGCGGATCGCGATCGCCCGCGCGCTGGTGCTGAAGCCCCGTCTGGTGGTGCTGGACGAGCCGACGTCCGCGCTCGACATGTCGGTCCAGGCCCAGATCATAGACCTTCTGCGCGCGCTCCAGGCGCGGCACCGTCTCGCCTATCTCTTCATCAGCCACGACCTGAAGGTCGTTCGCGCGCTCTGCCACGAGGTGATCGTGCTGCGCGACGGCCTGGTGGTCGAGACCGGGCCGACCGAGGCGATCTTCGAGGCGCCGCAGACCGCCTACACCCAGGCGCTGCTGGCCGCCGCCCTCGATCTCAAGGCCACCGAAACCGGCGCGGTCAGGATGTAGGCGGGCGGCCGCGCCGGCCTACGCAAGCGCGAGCGTCAGGCCTTCGCTCTCGAACCGGCGAAAGTCCCGCGAGTCGGCTGTCGCTATAGGCGCTTTCTCGGCGATTGCCGTCGCCGCAATCATGCAATCCATCTGCGACCCTCGGCGCTGGCCCGACTGATTGAACAGGCGCGCCGCAATCTCAGCGTGGGCAGGCATGAAGTCGATGTAGCGATCGATGACACTGGTCAAAAACTCCAGTGACGACCGTTCGTAGGGGCCACACAGGAATTCCGCCCAGGCGACTGTGCTGACGCCCAAGGTCTGTTGAGCGCCGACCCATCCACGCAGCGCACGGTCCTCGGTCGATCCGGTTACGGACGCGCGGATCAGGAAGCTCGTATCAAGATGGATCATCGAATGCGGACATCCGCTTGATCGATGATGCGCGGCGTTCGGCCCGAGCGTCCTGCTCCCAAGCTGCGAAATCGATCCCCTGTGCCTTGAGCGAGGCCTGCCAGCGGTCGAGAGCTTCTAACTTCTTGCGCACGCCCTGGCTCTCCTCACCTGCTGCTGCGCGGATGGCGCGGCGCAGCACCTCGGACTTCGATACGTTCCAGCGGCGCGCCAGCGCCTCCAGCGTGCGCACGGTCTCGACATCGAGTGAATAGGTCGATTTGATCGATGTTACGGCCATGTCCTAAAGTATGGCCATATGCTGGTTCTGTCAAGTCAGCGGACTATGGCTTCGCGAAATAGCGCTCCAGGACGCCGAGATAGATGTCCGCCAGGCGTTCGACGGCCTCCACGGGCACGCACTCGTCGGTGCGGTGCATGGTCCGGCCGATCAAGCCGAACTCGGCGACCGGGCAATGATCCTTGATGAAGCGCGCGTCCGAGGTGCCGCCGGTGGTGCTGAGCGTGGGCGTCATGCCGGTGACGGCGGCGACGGACTCGGCGATGATCGTGCTGAGCCGGCCCGGCGGGGTGACGAAGGCTTCGCCGGAGACTTCGGTCGCGAGCTGGTAGGGCTCGCCGGTCGCATCGAGGCTGGCGCGGATGGTGCGCTCGAGGCTCGCCCCGGTATGGCGGTCGTTGAAGCGGACGTTGAAGCGCGCCACCGCCGCACCGGGAATGACGTTCGTGGCCTCGTTGCCGACGTCGATGGAGGTGAGCTCCAGCCGGCTCGGCTGAAAGTGATCCGTGCCCTGGTCCAGCTCCAGCGCGAGCAAGGCATCGAGCAGGGTTACGAGGCGGGGCAGGGGATTGTCCGCCAGCAACGGATAGGCGACATGTCCTTGTCGGCCCGTCACCCGAAGCGTGCCGCTGAGGCTGCCACGCCGGCCGATCTTCACCATCTCGCCGACGGTCTCGGGGTTGGTCGGCTCGCCCACCAAGCAGACGTCAAGGGTTTCGCCCCGCTCTGCGAGCCAGTCCAGCACCTTGCGCGTGCCGTTGACCGCCGGTCCTTCCTCGTCGCCGGTGATCAGCAGGCTGATGGAGCCGGCCCCGGCGCCGACCGCGCCGAAGCGCGCCACGGCAGCGACGAAGGCGGCGATCGCCCCCTTCATGTCGCTCGCGCCCCGCCCGTAGAGGACTCCGTCTTCAATCTCGGCGGCGAAGGGCTCGCGGGTCCACTCCGCACAGTCGCCTGTCGGCACCACGTCGGTGTGGCCGGCGAAGCAAAAGTTGGGTGCGCCTTCGCCCAGCCGCGCGTAGAGGTTATCGACCGGTGCGGTGCCCGGCTCCTCGAAGGGGAGCCGATGGCAGGCAAAGCCGAGCGTCTGGAGCGCACCCTGGAGCACGTCGAGCGCGCCGCCGTCCACCGGCGTGACGCTCTCGCAGCGGATCAGCGCTCGGGCAAGCGCCAACGGATGCGCAAGCGCCTCGGCGCTCGCCAGGCCCTCCGTGCTCGCCTCGCTCAATTGCGGAGCAACTCGTTGATCGAGGTCTTGGCCCGCGTGCCCGCGTCCACTCTCTTGACGATCACCGCGCAGTAGAGGCTGGGGCCGGGAGAGCCGTCCGGCAGCGGCTTGCCCGGAACCGAGCCCGGCACCACGACCGAGTAGGAGGGGATGCGCCCGCGATGGACCTCGCCGGTCTCACGGTCGATCACCCGCGTGGAGGCGCCGACATAGACGCCCATCGCCAGCACCGCGCCTTTCTCGACGATGACGCCCTCGGCCACCTCACTGCGCGCGCCGACGAAGCAGTCGTCCTCGACGATCACCGGGTTGGCCTGCAACGGCTCGAGCACGCCGCCGATCCCGGCACCGCCCGAGATGTGGCAGTTCTTGCCGATCTGCGCGCAGCTTCCCACCGTGGCCCAGGTGTCGATCATGGTGCCGCTGTCGACGTAGGCACCGATGTTGACGAAGGAGGGCATCAGAACCACGCCGGGCGCAACGTAAGCCGAGCGCCGCACGATGGCGCTGGGCACGGCGCGGAAGCCTGCCTTCTGAAAGCGCGCCGCGTCCCAGCCCGCGAACTTGGACGGCACCTTGTCGTACCAGGACGTATCGGCGCCCGGCCCGCCTGGAATCGTCTCCATGTCGTTGAGCCGGAAGGAGAGCAGCACCGCCTTCTTGAGCCACTGGTTGACGATCCACACGCCGTCCCGCTTCTCCGCGACACGCGCCTCGCCCGAATCGAGCAAGGCGAGCGCGGTCTCCACCGCCTCCGCTGCGCCGCCGCCGCTCGTGGGCGAGAGCGCGTCGCGCTCCCCCCAGGCGGCTTCCACCGCGCGTTCGAGGTCTGCTGTGCTCACGGGCCTCTCCCTTGCTCCTCGCTGAGACCGCCGGTGCCGTCCGCCGACGCCGGTAACGCGGCGAGCCAGGCGGGAAGATCGTCGGTCACGTAGTCGGGTGTGATCCGGTCGGCATGGGACGACGCCCAGGCGCTGTCGTTGCGAACCCAGACGGTGGCCATGCCGAGCGCGGCGGCCGGCGCCAGGTTGCGCAGGATGTCCTCGAAGAAGATGGCGCGCGTGGGCTCCACGTCGTGCACGTCCGCGAGCCGATCGTAGGCTTCGGGAAAGGGCTTCGGTATCCAGTCGGCCGCCTCGATATCGTAGATCTCGCTGAAGTGGTGGCCGATCCCGAGCCGCGCCATCACCCGCCTGGCGTAGGGTGCATCGGCGTTGGTGAAGACCAGCTTTCGGCCGGGCAGCCGGCCCAGCGCCGCCTCCAGCGCATCGCTCGGCGTGATCGGCGAGAGATCGATGTCGTGCACGTAGTCGAGAAAGGGCGCAGGGTCCATGTCGTGCTTGAGCATGAGGCCGCGCAGCGTGGTGCCGTACTCGCGGAAGTAGCCCTTCTGCAGCCTGTGGGCCTCCTGTCGATCGACATCGAAGGCGGAGGCGATGTAGTCGCCGATGCGCTGGCTTACCTGGTCGAACAAGTGCGAGCTCGACGGATAGAGGGTGTTGTCGAGATCGAATATCCAGGTGTCGATGTGAGCGAGGTCGGCGCCGCCCGGTGCCGTGCGCGCGCCGTCGGTCAGTTGCATTGGCCGCTGGAGCCCTCCGCGCACACCTTGTTGCCATCAATCCAGAGCGCGCCGCTGAGGTCCGCCTTGAGAAAATCGGTCCCGTCGAGCCGGGCGCCGGTGAAGTCGACACCGCGCAGATCGGCACGGAAGAAGCGAGCGCGGCGGAGATCGGCGCCTTCGAACGAGGCGCCGGATAGATCCGACTTAGTGAAGTCCGTGCCGATCAGGCGCGCGCCGGCCCAGTGCGTGTCCACCAGGACAGCGTCGGTGAACTTGGCGCGCCGGGCGTCAACCGCGCTGAAGTCGGATTGCGAAAGATCCGAGCGCGCGAAGAAGCCGTCGCGCAGCGTGGCGCCGGCGAGGTCGACGTCGACGAAGTTTCGGTTGTCGAGCAAGCAGCGCCGCCAATCGACGCCTGGCTGCGGCGTGTCGGTGCACGCGGCTTGCGCTCCAGGCGCCGCGAGCGCGAGCGCCGCCCCGATCAGCCCCGCTACCACGACACTCCCTCGCCTCATTCTACAGGGCACCACCTGAATTGATCTCGCTGCGCCACTCAGTCGCCTTCTGGGCCCAGTCTGCCGCCGCTCTCGGGCTCGTCGGGCTTATGTCCGATCCGCTTGCCGTCCAGCGCGCCATCGCCCCGCGCCGCCTCGGCCTGCGTTGCTTGCCTCTCCGCCTTGGTGCGCCCTGTCCGCGCACGGTTCGCTGCGCGTTGCTGCGCTTTCGCCGCCCTGTCGCGCTTCTTGCGGAACTGGTTCAGGTTGACGACATCGCCCATGACCAAAGGCCTTTCGGTACGCCGGCAAACGTGGTCTAAGAAACGCGGGGCCTCCCATCCGATCAGACCCGTCCGATCGAGAGGCAAGCCTAGACGAAATGAATGGGGCTGTTAACCGGAGTCGACCGGGCCGGCATCGCTCGGGCACAGTGCCCGTCCTCCCCGCCTTGAGGCATGGCCAACGGTGAAATTCGTTTACGGCATCCTCGTCTTTCTGGCTCTCGTCGTCGCTGCCCTCTTTCTCGTGCCGTCGTTCCTCGATTGGGAGGGATTCAAGCCCGAGATCACCGAGCGTCTTGAGGCCATCGCGGGGCGCACGCTCGCGATCGACGGCCCCCTCAAGGTCTCCATCCTGCCGACGCCCACGATCGAGGCGACCGACCTACGCTTGGCTAACGTGCCCGGTGCGGCGAATGCCGACATGGCGCGGATCAAGTCGCTCGAACTCAAGCTCGCGCTGGGTCCGCTTCTCGGCGGCGAGATCGCCGTCACCGGACTTGAGATGGCGGAGCCCGTGATCGAGCTTCAGCGGCTCGCCGACGGCCAACCCAACTGGCTCTTCGAGAGCGTGCCGGGGCCGGCGTCCGGGGGGGGCGCTGCGGAGGACGCCGAAGCCGACGTCGAGCTGACGAGGCTCGACTCCGCGGCGATCACCGACGGCACGATCGTCTATCGGCATGCGGATGGCCGGCCGCCGGAACGGATCGAGGGCATCGACGTGACCCTCTCCGCCCGCACGCTCGATGGTCCCTTCCGGGGAGAGGGCACCTTCACTGTGCGCGGTCGGCCGGTTGCATTCCAGCTTGCGACGAGCACGCTGCGCGACGACGGCACCATGCCGATCTCAGTCGAAGCCAATTTTGGCGGCGAACGGGGGCGTGCGCGGTTCGAGGGCATCGTTCGCGGCGATGGCGAGACCCCGGCGTTCGACGGCAATGCACGGATCGAGGCAGCAGATTTCGGCGCCTTGTTGAGTGCGCTCGCGGTCGATCTCGGCGCGCTGCCCGCGGCACCGCTTGCCGGCGAATTCGACGCCAGGAGCGCCCTCAGCCTTAGTGCTGAGGCGATCGCCGCGGACCAGCTTCAGGTGCGGCTGGGTGAGAGCCAGGCGACCGGCGCACTCTCCTGGCGAAGCGGCGATATCCCGCAGTTGGATGCCGACATCGCTCTCAACCGGATCGATCTCGACCGGTTCCTGCCGGCCCAGGCCTCCGGCGACGCCGGGCAGCCGGGCGACAAGGCGGCCCTGGCCCCGCTGCAGACGATCCCCGATGACGTCCGACAATCGATTCCCGCAGACGTGGCGGCGACAATCGATCTCAGGATCGGCACCCTCACCTGGCGCGAGGGCGTCATCCGTCAGGCCCGGACGAAACTTGTGCTGGACGATGGTGTCGTCACACTCCAACCGGCCTCGGCCCTGCTGCCCGGCGGCGCCGACGTCCGATTCGCCGGCCGGTTGACGCAGGGCGGCGACCGCCCCTGGATGCAGGGAGTGGTGGAGATTGCAGCCGACGATCTGCGTGCCATCCTCTCCTGGCTTGCCGTGGATGTGGGCGACGTTCCGGCGGATCGGCTCCGTCGCCTTAACGCGAGCGCCGATCTCTCCGCCAGCGGCAATCGGCTGTCGGCATCCAACCTCGACGTCAGGGTCGATACCACGCGGATCGCCGGCGACGCGGCCATCGACACGGGCGAGCGGCCACGCGTCACCGCCGCCCTCGCGGTCAACACGGTCAACGTGGATGCCTATTTGCCCCCCGCCGTCGAGACGGGTGCCGGTTTCGAAGAGACGGCGAATCCCGCACCAGAGACCGCAAGCGAAGACGGGTGGGCGGGGCTCGCCGATATCGACGCCGATGTCGCGCTCAAGATGGATGCGCTGACATATGACGGCATGCGCTTGGCCGGCTTGGAGCTCGACGCCTCCCTCGACGACGGCAATCTGACCTTGCGCCGGGCGCAAGTGGCGGAGGTTGTAGGTGCCAGCGTCTCGGTGACCGGTGCCGCGCGCACGGTCTGGGCAGCGCCGACCGTCGATCTTGAGATCGAGGGCGCGGCCGAGTCCCTGGAAGGAGTCGCCGCGCTCCTCGACATCGACCCCGAGATACGCACCCGGGCGTTCGGCAAGATCGCGCTGCAGGGCTCTCTCAAGGGCGATGAGGAATCGCTGTCGCTCGATTTCACTCTTTCGGCCGGTACCGCAGAGGCATTGCTTCAAGGCACCGTCGACGATCCGTTCGGCGCGCCCGCCGGCGCTCTTGCGCTCAACCTCCGCGCATCGAACGCTGCCGCTCTCGCTCGCACCGCCGGGCTCACGCCGCCCGCCGTCATCGAGCGGCTCGGCAAGCTGAACGTCGACGGGGGAATTGGCGGCAACCGCGACTCTGTGGCTGTCAATTTGAGCGCTGAGACCGCCGGCGCCACGCTGACGGCGTCCGGCACGATCTCGGAGTTTCTTGCCTCGCCGAGCTACAGCATCGACGTCGATCTCGCTCATCCCAGCGGCGAGACGCTGCTTGAGACCTTGATCGGCGAAGCGCCGGCGGGGGCTACCCTCGGCCCCGTGCGCTTTGTCGGAAAGGTTTCGGGGGATCGCATGGTGGCTAACCTCGCCGGCATCGACGCGGCCATCGGCGAGAGCACGCTGGCCGGCGACATCTTCCTCCGTCTGGACCAGGAACCGCCGGCTTTCAGCGCCGACATGCGCGCAGGCGTGCTCGACCTCGCCTGGATCGGAGGCGGTCTCGCGGCGGCGGATGGTAACGCGGGGACCGGTATCGAAGTCACTGAACTGTATTCCGATCGCTGGTCCGAAGAACCGCTCGACCTTGTGCTCCTGGATCGTCTCTCCGGTACGCTGACGCTAGGTGCCGAGGCGCTCGTACTCGGCCCCTACCGCATCGAGCAAGCCGATGTCGACATTGCGGCGGGCGAGGGAACGCTGACGCTGCGCTCGCTCGGCGGACGCCTTTTCGGAGGCGCACTGGAAGCCGACGGCAGCCTCGTCCGTGCGCCGGTCCCGGGCGGGCAAGGGGCAGTGCGACTGACCGATGCGAATATCGGCGCCATTCTGGACGAGGCTGCACATGGCCGCGCGGTCTCCGGCACGGCCACGATCGACGGGTACTTCACCCTGAGTGGCCGGACCGAGCGCGAAATGGTCGAGAGCCTCGCCGGTCGCCTGGCGGTCACTTCCGGCGAAGGCGCCGTCGAGGGCGTGGATGTGCCGGCGATCGGCCGCCAGATCGCCGCGCTCTCCGAGGCCGACGCGCTCGACGACATCCTGAGCTTCGTCGAGCAGGCGGAGCAGAGTCTTTCGAGCGGGCAAACCGCCATCCGCTCCCTCGATGGCACCGTGCGGGTTCAGAACGGCCTGGCGCGTATCGACGGCTTCAAGATCGTTGCCGACGGGGGCGTCGGCGACATCAACGGCACCGCCGATCTGCCCGCGTGGCAGCTCGACCTCACGGCTTTGTTCCGCCTTGACCAGCATGCGGACGCTCCGCCAGTGGGCGTGCATCTCGAAGGGCCTATCGACGAGCCCCAGCGGCGCTATCTGATCGAGGAGATGCAGGCCCACCTGATCGAGGTCGGGCTTCTCTCGCTCGCCGGCTTGGACGAGGTGCCCAAGATCACGCTTCGCAAGGGCGCGAAGGCGGAGCCGGGCACCAAGATAGACACGCTGCTCCGAACCGTGCTCGGCGATCCCGACGAGGCGGATGACGTCGAAACAGCCGAGGAACCGGCGGACGTGCGGGAGGGAGCGGACGGAACAGGCGAAGCGATAGAAGTTCCGGACGCGGGCGATGCGGGGAGCGCCCTGCTGTCGCTGGACGACGTGCCGGATAGTCCTGTGGCGGTGGAAGAGCGGCTGGAGACCGAAGACGAGGAGCAGCCCACGGCGACGCCTGCGCCCGGCGAGCCGGCGCCCGTGCTGCCTTCCGACGAGGCCGTGCCCGAACCGCCGCAGGCGCCCGAGCGCTACCGGGGTGAGACCCTGCAAGACTTCGTCGACGATTTGCTGGAGGAGCCCGCGCCTGAGCAGGGTGCGGACCTCCAGGACGTGGCCGACGATCTACTGAAGGAGCCTGGCCCTGACCGGGACGCGAAGGAGCCCGAGCCCGAGCCTGACCAGGACGGGGACTTTCAAGACTTCGTCGACGACCTGCTGGAATCGCTCGACGAGTAGGAGCCGGCGCCCCCGTCAGGGAACACCGGCCCTCCCCGCCCCACCTCAAGAGGTGACGAAGCGAACCTCAAGTGGTGGCAAAGGGAAAAGCGACGAAGCGCTCGCTTCCGTCCCGGCTCATCAGCATGAGGACGGCCTTGCGCCCGTCGCCCTGGGCGGCCTCGATGCGCTCGTTCACCTCGGCGATCGAGCCCACGGGCTCCTTGTCGACGCTGACGATCGTGTCGCCGGGGCGAATGCCCTTGCGATGGGCGGTGCTGCCGGGTGCGACATTGGTGACGACCACGGCACCCGAACCGCCTTCCATGTCAGCACCGTCGCCGGTCTGAGAATCCACGTTCTCGAGGCGAAGGCCGAAGGTGTCGAGGCGGCCGGCCTCATCTTCGCCAGGCATTTCTGCACTGGCCTCGTCCGCGGGCGCCGCGTTCGCGATCGCCGCAGTGAGTTCCATGGCTTCGCCGTCGCGCCAGACGGTGAGCGTAGCGGAGCTTCCGGCATCGATGGCGGCGATGGTCTGCGAGAGCGACCGCGTGTCTTCGATCGACACCTGGTTCACGGCAGTTATGACGTCGCCCTGCTCGAGCCCTGCCGCCTCGGCCGGGCTTTCCGACTGGACGCGAGCGACGATGGCGCCCTCCGTGCCCTCGAGACCGAGGCTCGCCGCGATGTCCTCGGTCACCGGCTGGATGTGCACGCCAAGCCAGCCGCGCATGACCCGGCCATGGGCCTTGAGGTCGTCGATGACCGCGGTGGCCGTGACGGCGGGCACTGCGTAGCCGATCCCCACATTGCCGCCCGAGGGCGAGACGATGGACGTGTTCACGCCGATGACCTCGCCATGCAGATTGACAGTGGGGCCACCCGAATTGCCGCTGTTGATCGGCGCGTCGATTTGCAGATGGTCCTCATAGGGGTTGACGCCGGTTCCGCGGGCGCGCGCGGAAACAATGCCGAAGGTTGCGGTCTTGCCCACGCCGAAGGGGTTGCCGATGGCGACCACCCAGTCGCCGACGCGGGTGGTGTCGTCCGCTGCAAACTGCACCGTCGGCAGTGGCTCGCCGCTCTCGACCTTGAGCAGGGCGAGGTCGGACCGCTTGTCGCCGCCGACGATCTCGGCGTCGAGCCGGGTGCCGTCATCGAGGATCACGGTCACGGTCTCCGCGCCGGCGACCACGTGATTGCTGGTCACGATGTATCCGTCGGCATCGACGACGAAGCCCGAGCCGATGCCGCCGCGCGGCATATTGTGGCCGGGGCCGAAATCGGGCGTGCGGCCGAAGCGCTCGGCGAAATCGTCGCCGAAGAAGCGCTTGAAGAAATCAGGCATGTCGTGGCCGCGCCACTGCTGGGCAGCGAGCGCAGGCCGAGGCTTGTGCATGACCTCGATCGAGACGACCGCCGGGCTTACCGCCTCCACCACGCCGGCGAGGCTGGGCATCGCAAAGACTTGATCCACGGTTGTCGGCGGCGTGACCGCCGTGGCCGTCTTGAGCGAAGTGGCCAGGCCGCCGCTGGCCAGCGCGATCATGCCGAGGCCGGCCAGGGCCGCGACGATGACCGTCCGTTTGCGTTGCGGTGAAAGCGTGCTCATCGTTTCCTCACTTGCCGTTGCCGTTGTTTCGCAGCGGCCGATGGCAGGCCGCACGTCATCTATGGCACGGCAAGCTGTCGCCACGATGGACGGGCCGTTAAATCTCGGTAATGATTCGCCTGAGCCTTTACGGAACGCGCCCTAGTCCGGTCGGTTATGACGAAAGAACTCGCATCGTGCCGGTTCTGGCCCAACTGCGTATCGAGCCGCCGCGACGCGGCCGCCCGGCACCGTATCGAGCCCTTGAACTTTTCAGGCGACCCCGTGGCAGCCTTCGCCAAGATCAAGACGCTGGTGGAAGAGATGCCGCGGACCGAAATCGTGACGGCGTCCGAGGACTATCTTCACGCGGTCTGCCGGACACCCCGCGGCTTTGCCGACGACCTTGAGCTTCGCCTCGACGCCGAGGAAAGCGCGATCCACGTGCGCTCCGCGTCGCGCTTGGGCATCGGCGACTTTGGCGTCAACCGAAAGCGCGTCGAGGCGCTGCGCCAGCGGTTTCAGAGCGCGTAGCGGGGCGGCGGCACGGGTGGCCGCTTCATGCGACCGGCGGCGGAAAGGTTACGGTCACGCGAAGGCCGCCCAACGGGCTCTCGTCGAGCACGAGCGAGGCCCGGTGCAGGGTGGCGACGCCGGCCACGAGCCCGAGCCCGAGCCCGCTGCCGCCCCCGCTGCGGCTGGTATCGAGGCGGACGAAGCGTTGCAGCACGCGCTCCCGCTCCTCGGGAGGGATTCCGGGGCCTGAATCTTCCACAGCGAGCCGGACTTCGCCCGAGTCTCGGCGCGCGAGACTCACCTCGATCCGGCCCTCGGGCGTGTATGTCAGCGCATTGTCGAGAAGATTGGCGACGAGCTGGGAGAGGAACTGGCCGTGGCCGGCCACGTTGGCCGTCTCCTCGAGCGTGGCTTCAATGGCAAGGCCCTTCTCCTCGGCGAGCGGGGCATAGAGCTCGACCATGTCGGAGACGACGGCGCGGAGGTCCACTGGCGCGAGCGCGATGCCGGCCTTGCCCGATTCGGCGCGGGCGATCTCCATCAGCGTGGCAAACGTGCGCAAAATTGCGTCTGTCTCGGCGATCGCGCGTTCGAGGGCGGCACGGTGGCCGTCCTCGTCTGCCAGCCCCTCTCTGAGCGCGAGTTCCAGTCTGGACTTGAGCCGGGTAAGCGGGCTGCGCAGATCGTGCGCGACGCTGTCGGTCACCGTGCGCAAGCCCGTCATCAGCGTCTCGATCTCGTCCAACATCTCGTTGACCGTGATGGAGAGGCGGTCGAACTCGTCGCCCACGCCCGTGACCGGCATGCGCCGCGAGAGATCGCCGCGCACGATGCGCTCGCCGGTCTCGCGCACGGCATCGACCCGGCGCAGCATCCTCCGGCTCATAACCAGGCCGCCGAGCAGCCCCAGGACCAGTGTGATGCCGAGTGCGCCGCCCAGGGATTCGAGGATCAAGTCCTCGAAGTCCGCTCGCCCGCGCGGGTCTCGGCCGACGAGCAGCCGAAAGCCCCCCGGCAGGACGAAGGTGCGCGCGCTGATGCTGCCGTGCGCTTCCTCGCCGCTCGCGCGCTTGGCCACAATCTCCACCCAGCCGTCCCCGGCCTCGGCCGCCTCGCGCGGCCAGGCGCTGAGATTGCCGGCGAGCTTTCGGAATCCGGCATCGGCGAGGAGGTAGACGCTGTCCGGATCGCCATAGGGGCCGCTGCGCTCCCCGATGACGGCGACCAGCTGGCGAATGCCCCGCGCCCGGTACTGCTCGGCGAGGCCGCGCACCTCGGCCTCGATGGTGTCGCTGGTCTGGCTGTCGATGACGCGAACCGTGGTCCAGTAGATGAAGGCGAGCAGCAGCAAGACCGAGGCGCCGAACAGGACGACGTAAAGGAGCGAGAGCCGGAACGTGGACGTCCGGAACAGCCTAGTCGCCGGCACGAATGCAATACCCGACCCCGCGCACGGTGTGGATCAGCGAGGTGTCGAAACCCTTGTCGATCTTGCCGCGCAGACGGCTCACATGGACGTCGATCACGTTGGTCTGGGGGTCGAAGTGGTAGCCCCAGACGTTCTCCAGCAGCATCGTGCGCGTCACCACTTGGCCTGCGTGGCGCATGAAGTAGGCCAGCAGGTTGAACTCGCGCGGCTGCAGGGCAATCTCGCGTCCGGCCCGCCGCACTGTGCGGGCAAGCAGATCCAGCTCCAGGTCCGCCAAGCCGAGACGCGTCTCGCCGGCTGCATCGCCCGCGCGCCGAAGCAACGCTTCCAGCCGCGCCATGAGCTCGGAGAAGGCGAACGGCTTGGTCAGATAGTCGTCGCCGCCGGCCCGGAGCCCTTCCACCCGGTCGTCCACCTGGGCGAGCGCGCTGAGGATCAGCACCGGGGTACGCCGCCCCTTGCGGCGCAGCGTCTCGATCAGCGCGAGCCCGTCGAGGCCCGGCAACATGCGATCCACGACGAGCGCGTCGAAGCGGTGATCGAGCGCGAGCGCGAGCCCATCCGCCCCGTCGTGGACGAGCTCGACCACGTGGCCGCCCTCGGTCAGGCCCTTCTGCAGGTAGCGGGCGGTCTCGATGTCGTCTTCGACGACCAGCACGTGCATGGCTGCAACCTTGGCAGGGCGCGCGCAGCGATCAAGGGCCTCAAGAGATTGTGTACCGGCTCACTTGCGGCGGGGGGCGGGCGCGGCACCGTAGAGCGCCTGCCGCACCGCGCGCCACGCCGCCTCCAGCCCGCGGCGTAGCGTGGCCCCGTCCCGCGCCAGCAGACGCACGCCGATGCCGGCCTCGTTGGGGAGCGCCGAGGCGCCGCCGTAGAACGACTCCGTCGGCGCGAGGGCTGCACGCAGTGCCGCCAGCGTGGCCTCGCATTCAGGCCCGCGGTGGGCGACCACGAAGCTGCCCTGCGCGGGCCAGCGCGCGATCTGGCCGTGCCCCGCCTCCAGACGGTCGCCGGCCACGGCGTAGCGCTCCAGCGCCAGCAGCCGGCCGCCTTCGTCGCGGACCCGCATCTCCGCCTCGAAGCTCTCGAAGCGGCGGTCCTCGCCGCCGGGGTCGTGGTGGGCGAAGCTCTCGGATGCGATGACGGTGGCGCCCACCGCCGCCTCGATCTCCAGCACTGACGTGAGCCGCGCGCCGGGGAACATGATCAGCGGGTCCGGCAGATATTCGAGCAGCGCGCCGTCCGCAGCCTCCAGAGAGACCGTCTGCCGCGCCGGCGCCGCCGGCATGCGGTGGACGATGGTCGCCGCCTGGGTGGTCACGTGGGCGGCGCTGCCGGCGCCTGAAGCGCAGGTCATCACAAGGTCTTCGCCCTGATAGATTCCGCCGGAGACCGACTGGAGGTAGAGCGTCAGCGCCCCCGCCGGCGACTCGTCGAGATAGAACGGCCGGGTAATGTGAAACGGATAGCCGACGCGCTGGCGCGCGATGTAGCTCCGCCCGTCGGGCGCGCGGGCGAAGCGGAGCGCCGCCTGGGGGCCCTCGTTGGGCCGGGCGGCCTGAGTCACGGCAAGAGCCAAGGAACGGGCTCAGCGCAGCAGGTAGTTCTGGCCGAGGGTGATCGTGTCGATCGGCTCGCATGCCGCCAGCGTGCCGTCCACGAAGACCTCGAAAGTCTGCGAGTCAACCCGGATGTCGGGGCAGGCGTCGTTGTGCAGCATGTCCTTCTTGGTGAGCTTGGTGAAGCTGCCGATCGGCAGGATCGGCTTGGCGAGGCCGAGCCGACCCTGCACGTCGATATCGAGTGCGCGCCGATGGGCGAAGTTCGCGCTCAGCGTGGTCGGCGCCCGACCGTGATGGCCGAACTGGGGCCGCATGATCACCGGCTCGGTCTGGAAATAGCTGCCCGAGGGATCGCCGCTCGCGCCCCAGGCGACGAAGCCGCCCTTGATGACGCCGAAGGGCTTCATGCCAAAGAAGGCGGGCTTCCAGGTGACGAGATCGGCCATCTTGCCCGGCTCCAGCGAGCCCACGTACTGATCGATGCCGAAGGCGATCGCCGGGTTGATGGTGTACTTGGCGATGTAGCGCTTGATGCGCTCGTTATCGGCGTCGGCGGTGGTCTCCTCGGGCAGACGCCCGCGCTGGTCGCGCATCTTGCTTGCAAGCTGCCAGCAGCGCGTGATGACCTCGTTGATCCGCCCCATGCCCTGGCTGTCGGAGCCGAACATCGCGACCGCGCCGATGTCGTGCAGCACGTCCTCGGCGGCGATGGTGCCGTGGCGCACCCGGCTCTCGGCGAAGGCCACGTCCTCCGGCAGGTCGTAGCGCAGCAGGTGGCAGGCCATGGTCATGTCGAGCTGCTCGTCAAAGACGTTGACCGTGTAGGGGTTGGTCGGGTTGGTCGAGGACGGTAGGCAGTGGGGCTCGCCGTTGCAGCGGATGATGTCCGGCGCATGGCCGCCGCCGGAGCCTTCCGTGTGGTACATGTGGATGGTGCGGCCCGCGATCGCCGCCATCGTGTCCTCGTAGAAGCCGGACTCGTTCAGCGTGTCGGTGTGGATCTGGACCGGGAAGTCGTGCTCGGCCGAGGCCCGCAGGCAGGCGTCGATGGTGGCCGGCATGGCGCCGTAGTCCTCGTGGATCTTGACGCCGATGATGGCGCCGTCGAGGTGCTCGGCGACAGTCTCGGGATCGTGGGAGGAGCCCCGGCCGAAGAAACCGAAATTAATTGGCCACGCCTCGGATGCCTCGTGCATGCGGTATGTGTTCCACGGGCCGCCGCAGTCGATGGCGAAGAGCGGCCCCATGGTGCCGCCGATCATGGTGGTGAGCCCGCTGGCCAGAGCATGGTTGCACTGCTCCGCCGACATCCAGTGGACGTGCACGTCGATGCCGCCCGGTGTCACGATGAGACCGCTGGCCGGGTAGTAGGTGGTGTTGGGGCCGCAGACGAGATTGGAATCCACGCCGTCCTGGGTGTTGGGATTGCCGGCCTTGCCGACGCCCGCGATCTTGCCGTCCTTGATGCCGATGTCGGCCTTCACCAGGCCGAGCACGGGGTCGATGACGGTGGCGTTCTCCACCAGCATGTCGATGGCGCCGTCGGCGGCGGAGGTATGGGCGTCGTAGGACATGCCGTCCCGCATCACGCGGCCGGCACCGGTCCAGCACTCGTCGCCGTACGAGGTGTGGTCGTGCTCGATCTCGCCGATCAGCGAGGTGTCGCCGAGCCTGATCTTGTCGCCCTTGGTCGGCCCGTAGTAGCGGGCATAGGTCTCGCGCGCGATCTTCACCATCTGCCTACGCTCCCCGGAATCCGCCCGCCCTGGCGCGGGCGATCGCCTGCTCCTTGACCGCAGGCACGTCGATCATGCCCTCGGTGAGGGAGTTGAAGCCGCTGACCCGGCCGCGGCCGCCGAACTCCACCAGTGCCACCTGCTTCTCCTGGCCGGGCTCGAAGCGCACGGCGGTGCCGGAGGGGATGTCGAGACGCATGCCGAAGGTCGCCTGGCGGTCGAACTCCAGCGCCCGGTTGACCTCGAAGAAGTGGAAGTGGCTGCCGATTTGCACAGGGCGGTCGCCGGTGTTGGTGACGGTGACGGAGCCGGTTCTCCGGCCCGCGTTCAGCTCGATCTCCGCGTCGGGCGTGATGATCTCGCCGGCGCGGGGGCCGGACGGGGTCTCGACCTGACCGGGGCGGATCGGCTGATGCACGGTGATGAGCTTGGTGCCGTCGGGGAACATCGCTTCCACGTGAATCACCGGAATGAGCTCCGGCACGCCGGGCAACACGTCGTCCGACGTGAGGATCTCCGCGCCGTAGCCCATGAGGTCCTTGAGCGAGCGGCCCTCGCGGGCGCACATCAGGAGCTCGTCGCAGATGTAGGCGAGGGCCTCCGGGTGGCTCAGCTTGATGCCGCGGCGCCTGTGCTCGCGCGCGAGCTGGGCGGCCGTGAAGATGGTGAGCCGCTCCTTCTCCGTCGGATTGAGGTTCATCGGCCGTCGTCTCCCTGTTTCGTCCCATCGTCAGAGTAGTCGGCGGACCGCGCGGAAAACAGGCGAATTTGCCGCCGGTCGCCGCTTGCATAGACTCGCGGCCACGCCAGCAGGGAGACCCGCCGATGATAGCCAACGCCAACCGCCAGATCGTGCTCGCCGCCCGCCCGGTGGGGCCGCCCAGGGAGACGGACTTGCGCCTCGTCGAGGCACCCGTGCCGGAGCCGGGGGACGGCGAGCTTCTGGTTCGGACGATATGGCTCTCCCTCGATCCCTACATGCGGCTCAGGATGGGGACGGACCTGCGCTACTATCCGCCCATCCCACTCGGCGACGTGATCGTGGGCGGTGCGGTCAGCCGGGTGGTGGAGAGCCGGCATCCGGGCTTCCAGCCCGGCGACATCGTCGACGACTACACCGGCTGGCAGGACTACGCCATCGCGCAAGGTGCCAGCGCACGCAAGGTGGACCCGGCGTTGGGGCCGCTCTCCACCGCTATCGGTGTGCTCGGCATGCCGGGGCTCACCGCCTATCTCGGCCTCGTCAAGGTCGGCCGGCCCGCGCCGGGCGATACGGTCGTAATCTCGGCGGCGGCGGGCGCGGTCGGCGCGGTCGCGGGCCAGGTGGCGAAGGTCGCGGGCTGCCGGGTGGTCGGCATCGCCGGCGGGGCGGAGAAGCTGCGCTACCTCACGCAGGAGCTCGGCTTCGACGAGGCCATCGACCGACACGCGGACGACTTGCCCGGCGCCCTCGCCGCGGCGTGCCCGGACGGCATCGACGTCTACTTCGAGAATGTCGGCGGGCCTATCGGCGATGCGATCTATCCCCTGCTCGCCCACGGCGCGCGCGTGGTGATCTGCGGCGGCATCTCCCACTACAACGCAACCGAGCCGCCCAAGGTCGCGAGCCACCTCGCGCCGATCCTCTTCACCGAGACCGAGGTGAAGGGGTTCAACATCTTCTCCTACGGCGCGCACTACGAGCACGCGCGCATGCGCCTCGCCCGCTGGCTCGCAGACGGCCGCCTCGCCTTCAAGGAGGACATCGTGGAGGGGCTGGAGAACGCGCCGCTCGCGTTTCAGCGCCTCTTCGACGGACGCAACTTCGGCAAGCTGCTGGTCAAAGTCTCGGATGAGTAAGCGAGCGCGTCCGTCGAAGACGGACGCGCTCTACTCGTGGCTGTGCACGTGATCCTGGCCGACGCGGATACAGACCGGCACGGGCCGGTCTCGGTCGGGGTCGGGGGGTGAATCGTACATGTGCTCCAGTTCTTCGAGCACGACCGCAGTGATGTAGGGGATCGGCAGGCCCATGGCCTCGGTCGCCGGCACCCAGCCGAGGTCGAGCAGCTCGCCGTTGCCGCCGAGGGTGCCCACCGCGTCGTCCGCGCGCGCCAGGAAGAAGCGCGCATTGAAGCGGCGCGGCAGCCCGGGGGGCGTGACTGCGCGGTAGATGTAGTCGAGCCTGTCGAGCGCGGGTGCGACCCCGGTCGCGTGGAAGGCCCGCCACTCCGGCCGCACCCGACCGTTCGCCGCTAGTGCCCGCACGCCGAGGGCGAGCCCGGTTTCTTCGAAGGTTTCGCGCACGGCCGCGGCGGCCAGCGAACGCGCGCGGGCCGGCGTGCAGGCGCGCGCGAGCCGCGCGGCGACGGCGGGCCTGAGCTCCGTCGCCGGGCGCACCCAGCGGTCGCAGGGCTCGACGCCGCCGCCGGGAAACACGTACTGGTCCGGCATGAAGACCTGGCGGCGGGGACGGCGTCCCATCAGGACCTCGGGCCCGCCCGCGCCGTCGCGTACCAGGACCAGCGTGGCGGCGTCCTTCGGCCTGGGGCTCCGACGGCTCACGTCATCGGCTTTCCGTTCGGGATGTCGTCCCACGGGCAGATCAGTCCTCGACGAAGAAGACGCCCCACTGGTTGTCGCAGACCTCGCCGGCTGCCGAGACGGTGAAGTTGGAGGTGATGATCCCTGTCGCGCCCGCAAGGGGCCCGGTGCCGCCGTCCACCTTCCAGCTGATTCCGCCGTGGGTGACGCCGTCCTGCGCGCTCGGCCCCATCCATCCGGTTCCGATGGTGCTGAAATCGAGCGTGCCCGCCGCGCCGAAATCGATGGTCCCGTCCTCGGTGAATTCGCCTTCCTCGAGCATTTGCACGCTCGACGTGAACGACGCACGTTCCTGGGACGCTTCCTCGGCTGCGAGCTGCGGGCCGCCTGCGTCCAGCGTGGTCGAGAGCCCCGTGGTGGCGGAGCCGGTCCGCGCCGCGAGCTCGCCCTCGCTGCCTTCCTTCGGCCCGGCGGACCCCTTGAATTGCATGGCGTAGCCGATCTGCCTCATTCCCGAATCATCCTTTCATCTGCACGGGCCCGCACCGGTGCGGGCGCCACGCCGTTCCGACAGGCGGCGCATCTTACGCGCAAGCGCCGGCGATGCCGATGGTGGATCGGCGGTCGCTCTCCCTTGGTGGCGAACATTGCGCCATGGCGACGTTTCCGTTACCTCTCAAGGCTGTGCGGAGCAATTACGGCACGGCGGGCCGGCATGAACGGGAGCGGCATGGCGGGCACGGTTGCTGATCCCGCCGGCGGCCCGGCGGCGACAGCGCGCGCATGACGGTCGCCGCGGGCCGGGACCCGCACTTCACGCATCGCGCGAGCCTCTTCGCCGACCGGCACTTCAAGTGGCTGGTGATCGCGCCGTCGATCATCGTGCTGCTGCTGATCGGCCTCTATCCGCTGGTCCACACCGCCATCGTCAGCTTCCAGGACATCACCATGCTGGCCGAGGACACTTCCTGGTCCGGCGGCAAGCATTACGCGGCGCTCTTCTCCGACACGCGGCTCTGGGAATCGATCGGCCACACCTTCCTGATCCTCGCCATCGCGCTTCCCATCGAGCTGGTGCTGGGCCTGCTCATGGCGCAGCTCTTCCTCGAGAAGATGCCGCTCAAGCAGGTGTTCGTCGCGCTGCTCATCATCCCGACCGTGATCTCGCCGATCGTCGCAGGCTCCACCTGGCGGCTGATGTTCGACAACCAGTACGGGCCGATCAACCAGATCATCAACTGGTTTACGACGGAGCATGTGGCGATCCTCTGGCTCTCGCGGCCAGAATGGGTCTATCCGGCGATCCTGGTCTGCGAGGTGTGGCAGTGGACGCCGTTCATGTTCCTGATCCTGCTGGCCGCCCTCTCCAACGTCGACCGCAGCCTGATCGAGGCGGCTGAGATCGACGGCGCCTCGTTCTGGAAGATCTTCTTCAGGATCACGTTGCCGGTGATCAAGCCGGTGCTGATCATCGCCATCCTGATCCGCGCGCTCGATCTCTTCCGCATCTTCGACATCATCTGGGCGATGACCAAGGGCGGCCCCGGCACCATGACCGAGACCATCTCGATCTACACCTACATCCGGGCCTTCAAGGAATTCGAGACGAGCTATGCGGGCGCGATTGCCTTCCTGGTGATCATCCTGCTCTCGATCATCGTCATCTTCGCGCTCAAGCGGGTGGAGATTGCCCGATGACGGCGGCCGACACCCCCACCCCCCAGCCCACCAGCCGGTGGCCGCGCTGGCTCACCCGCGAGCGCCGGCGCATGGCCTGGCGATTCCTGATCGCGCTGGTGGTGCTGGTGTTCTTCCTCTTCCCGGTCTACTGGCTCTTCATCACCTCGATCAAGTCGGCGGGCGACATCTTCGCCCGTCCGCCGGTCTGGTTCCCGAACGAGCCGAACTTTCGCATCTTCGGGGTGCTGTTCAAGGACGGCGACGTCTGGGCGATCTACAACAGCCTGATCATCGCCAGCGTCTCCACCGTCGTGGCCATGGTGCTCGGCACTGCTGCCGCCTACTCACTCGCGCGCTTCAAGACCGGCGGGCAGAACCTCGCGATCTGGATCATCTCCCAGAGGATGATCCCGCCCATCGTCATCGTCTTCCCGATCTTCCTGCTGTTCGTCTGGTTCGGCTGGATCGACAGCTACGTCGGGCTGATCCTGCTCTACATCGCGTTCAACCTGCCCTACGTGATCTGGATGATGCGGGGTTACATCGAGGACATCCCGGTCGAGGTGGAGGAAAGCGCGCTGACCGACGGCTGCTCGCGCTGGCAGGCGCTGCGCAAGATCGTCTTCCCCATGGCGCGCACCGGCATCTTCGCGACGGCGGTGTTCACCTTCATCTTCGCCTGGAACGAGTTCGTCTTCGCGCTGATTCTGACCCGCACCGAGGTGCTCACCTTCCCCGTGCTGGTCACCCACTACTACGGCGCCCAGTCGACCTTCTGGTCGAAGATCGCGGCGCTCTCGGTGCTCGGCACGCTCCCGGTGTTCTTCGCGGTGGCGACGCTGCAGCGCTTCCTGGTGCGCGGAATCACCATGGGCGCGGTCAAGGGGTAGGAGGAACGCGATGGCCGGAGTCAGGCTACGCGGCGTGCACAAGCGTTTCGGCAAGGTCCATGCCGTGCGCGGGGTGGACATCGAGATTCCCGACCGCGCCTTCACCGTTCTGGTGGGGCCGTCCGGCTGCGGCAAGAGCACGCTCTTGCGCATGATCGCGGGCCTGGAGGAGGTGACCGAGGGCACGGTGGAGATCGAGGGCGAGGTGGTCAACGACGTCCGGCCCAAGGACCGGGACGTCGCCATGGTGTTTCAGAACTACGCGCTCTATCCGCACATGTCGGTGTTCGAGAACGTGGCCTTCGGGCTCAGGATGCGGAACGCGCCCAATGCCGAGATTCGCCCGCGGGTGGAGCGTGCGGCGGCGATGCTGGGAATCGCGGACCTGCTCGAACGCCAGCCGCGCCAGCTTTCCGGCGGCCAGCGCCAGCGGGTCGCCATGGGCCGCGCCCTGGTGCGGGACGCGAAGCTCTATCTCTTCGACGAGCCGCTGAGCAACCTCGACGCACAGCTGCGCGACGAGATGCGCACCGAGATCAAGCGGCTGCATCAGGAGATGCAGCGCACCATGATTTACGTGACCCACGATCAGGTGGAGGCGATGACGCTCGCCGACCGGATCGTGCTGTTGCGCGAAGGTGAAATCGAGCAGGAGGGGCCGCCGATGGAGCTCTACGAGCGGCCTCAGACCCGCTTCGTCGCGGGCTTCATCGGCTCGCCGGCGATGAACTTCACGCCGGCACGGATCGAGGCGGCGGACGGTGCGCTCGTGGTTCAGGCCGGAGAGCACGCCTTCGCTTTGCCCCCCGCGCGGGCCGAGCGCTACGCCGGCGACGGCGGGCGCGACGTGCTGCTCGGTATCAGGCCCGAGCACATGTACCGGGCCGAGGGCGAAGCATCCAGGCCCGACTGCGCCAGGCTCCTGACGACGGTGGAGATCGTCGAGCCCATGGGCGCCAACACCCTCGTCAACTTCCACCTGGGCGAGACTTCGATGCTCGTTCGCCTCGATGGCTCCGCCGCCGAGCAGCCGGGCGATGCGCTCCCGCTCGACGTGGACATGGGCCGGGCCGTTCTGGTCGATCCCGAGAGTGAACACGTGATCTGAGTTAGACCGGGTCAGCCGGTGGCGGACAGCGTGCCGATGCCGGCGATCACGATGGCGACGCCCAGCCACTGAAGCGGCACCACCGGCTCTCGCAGAAAAACTCGTGCCAGAATGATCGTCACCACCGAATAGGCCGAGCTGGTGACGATGGCGAACTCCCCGTTCTCCAGCGAGAGCCCGGCGTAGACGAAGACGTAGCCAAGCGTGTCCACCAGTGCGATCAGGAGGATCAGCGGCCACGCGCGCAGAGGCATGCGCGGTACCTTGCGCATAACGAGGAAGCCCGCCCCGAGCGCAACGGCGCCCACGATCCGCCCCGAGAGCAGCGTGAGCGGGAGACCGTAACGCTCGATCGCCTCGTCGGCGGCGAGCAGGGCGATGGCGAAGAGGATCGCCGAGCCGAGCGCCATTAGAGCGGCGCGACGTATCACCGCCGGTGCGTATTCCGGCTTGTCGCCGCCTTCGACGCGCGAGACCGCGAGCGCCACCAGCCAGACCCCGCCGATCGTGGCTGCCATCGCGATCCAGTGGACGATCTCCGGCCGGGCGCCGAAGGCGACCGTTATCGGCACCGCGAACGCCGGGTAGCTGGAGACCATGGGCGAGCCGAGCGAGACCGGGCCGCGGGTCAGCGCCTCGAACAGCATGAGCGTTGCCAGCATGGTGGCGACGCCGTTGAGAGCCAGGAGCCAAAGCCCCGAAAGCTCCCAGACCAGCGTCTCGCCGCTCACCACGATGTAGAGCCCGACTGCGAGACTGCCGACCAGCATCATGCCGAACAGCCCCTGCGGCACACCGATCGCGCGGCCCAGGAAACGGGCCGTGAAGTCGCCGACGCCCCAGCTCGCGGCAGCACCCGCGCCCATGAGCGCCGATCCGGCGATCACGGCGACTCCGATCCGCCCGTGCCGACAGGGCGGCGACAGGACGTCGCGCCGGCGATGGACCTGCGCTTCATCGACATGCCCGATGTGCCTTGTTGTGAGAGGTCTCTGTACACACCCCTAAGGCGGGTCGCGATAGCCGCGACAGACGAGTCGCGGTAACCACGACGTCAGACTAAGTCCGGGATCGCCTGGGACATAGGGAGATTTGGGTGGACGGCCCGCCATAGCGGGCTCCCAGGGTTCAGGACTCGCCGATTTCGCTCAGAATCTCGTCGGCCGGGATGACCCGCGCGTAGCCGCGCCGGAGCGTTTTCAGCTCCGCTTCGTGCAGGTCGCGGCTGTCGGTTGCGGTCACGTCGCTGCCGAAAATCACCTTGTAATCGCGAAAGAACGCGTCCCGCGCGGTCGCGCCGCAGCAATAATTGGTCATGCAGCCCGTGATGATCACCGTGTCCACGTCGCAGCCGCGCAGGTAGGTGTGCAGGTCGGTATCGAAGAAGGCGCTGTAGCGGTGCTTCTGGATGACCTTCTCGCCCGGCTCCGGCGCGATCTCGCGGTAGGTGGGCACGTCGTCCGCGCCGATCCGGAGCGCGCCTTCCCTGATCGGCCGGTTGAGCGGAACGTCCCACATCAATCCCTTGTCCCGGCCCGAGGCGTCGTGGGCATGCTCGGTGAAGATGACGGGGATGTCGAGGGTGCGGCAGCGCTCGATCAGCGCCTTGACGCGAGGCAGGATTCGCAGGTTTTCCGGGGTCCACATGCGCGCGCCTTCGGCGACGAATCCCTCCTGAAGGTCGATCACCAGGAGTGCCGTCCTGCCCGGATCGATGGGAAAGTCGGGATTGGACGATTCGTACTGGTCGGCCGCACGCTCGAGGATTTCCGCCTCGCCCGGATACGCCTGATCGTCCCTGTCCGCCATGCCGGGCTCCTCTCTCCTCGCCGCACGTCCCGAACTCGAACGGCTTCCGGGCCGGCGCATGGGCCGGAGAGCGGAGAATACCCCAGATCGGCGGCACCGCCGACGCCCCACGAGCCGCGACGCCCGCACCCGCGAGCGGCGATCCGACGATCATGCTATGCCCAACCCATGTAGGATGACGGGGCGCCGCAGGCGCGCAACCCAGCCAGGGATGACGGACATGCACATCGCCTGCCTCACCTTCGACTTCGACGCCGTCTCGGGCTTCATCGCCCAAGGCATGTGCTCGCCGACGCCGATCAGCCGGGGCGAGTTCGGCCTGGTCGGCACCGAGCGCATCCTGGCGTTGCTCAAACGGCACGACATCCCGGCGACCTGGTTCATCCCCGGTCACACCATCGAGACCTATCCGGAGATGTCGGCCCGCATCGCGGCGGAGGGCCACGAGATCGGCCATCACGGCTGGACCCACATGACGCCGGTCACCATGTCGCGCGACGAGGAGGAGGCGGGGCTCCAGCGCGGCATCGATGCCATCGTCAGGCTGTGCGGGCAGAAGCCCAGGGGCTACCGCTCGCCCGCCTGGGACCTGAGCGAGAACACGGTCGATCTGCTGGTCGGCCGCGGCTTCCTCTACGAGAGCAGCATGATGGGGAACGACTACACCCCCTATTTCGCGCGCACGGGTGACGTGGTCGCGCTCGAGGAGCCCATGCAATTCGGGCCCGAAACCAGCCTGGTCGAGATGCCGATCAGCTGGACGCTGGACGACTATCCGCACTTCGAATTCGTGCAGAGCCAGCGCTATCGCATCCAGGGCCTGATGCCGGCGGGCGGCGTGCTGCAGAACTGGGTGGACGACTTCGACTACATGACGCGAACGATGGACTGGGGCGTGCTCACCTACACCTGCCATCCGTTGGTGATCGGCCGGGGCCATCGGATGATGATGCTGGAACGCCTGATCGAGGCGCTCCAGGGGCTGGGCGCAACCTTCATGACGATGGAAGACGCCGCGAACGCGTGGCTGGAGCGCAGCGCGCCCTCAGTCTGAGCCGCGGATCATGTCGGCGACCTTCTCGCCGATCATGACGCAGGTCGCGAGGGGATTGCCGCTGACGATCGTGGGCATGATCGACGCGTCAGCGACATGGAGGTTCTCGAGACCCCGCACCCGCAGCCGGTGGTCGACCACCGCCAGATCATCGCGGCCCATCTTGCAGGTGCCGACCGGGTGGTATCCGCTCAGGGCGTTCTCGCGCAGGTAGGCGCGCCACTCATCGTCCGTCTGCACGTCGGGGCCGGGGCGATAGTCGCCGGCGATGGAGCGGGCGAGCGGCTCAGTCCGGAACAGCCGGCGCTGCAGCTTGGCGCCGGCGAGCAGCAGCTCTAGGTCGCGTTCGTCGGCAAACAGGTTGGGCTGAATCGTCGAACGCGCGAGCGGGTCGGCGGAGGCGAGCCCGACCCGGCCTCGGGAGAAGGGCCTGAGCAGGTTGATGAGGCCCGTGACCGCCGGCCGGTCGAAGAGGACGGGTCCGTCCGCCGAGAGATCGTAGCCGGCGGGGGTGAACATGTATTGAAGGTCGGACCGGCCTTCGCCTCCCTCGCAACGCAGGAAGGCGGTGACCTGGGCGTGGGGCGTGGAGGCCGGGCCGGAGCCCGCGAGCAGCCATTGCGTGCCGTAGATCAGTGCGCCGAGGGGTCCCATCAGGGTGTTGTAGGTCGGCACGCTGGCGAAGCAGGTCTGCGCGAGGCCCGGGTGATCCTGCAGGTTCTCGCCCACGCCCGGCAGGTCGTGGACCACCGGAATGTCGAACGCGCGCAGCTGCGATGCCGGGCCCACGCCCGAGAGCATGAGGAGCTGCGGCGAGGCATACGTGCCGGCGCACACGATCACCGCGCGCGTCGCCTCCGCCCGCTCGGTGCGGTCCCGGCGCGTGTATTCGACCCCGGTCGCGCGCTTGCCGTCGAACAGCACGCGCCGGATGTGGGCATGAGTCAGCACCCGCAGGTTCCGCCGACGCATGGCCGGCCTGAGGTAAGCGCGCCCCGTGCTGTGCCGCCGCCCCCTGCGCTGGGTGGCGGGCACGTAGCCGACGCCGGCCTGCGGCGGGGTATTGATATCCGCCACGCGCTCGATGCCCATAGCGACGCAGGCCCGGAGATAATCGTCCGACAGCGGGTGCAGGGAGCGAATGTTGGAGACCGAGAGCGGGCCGCCTGCGCCGTGATAGGCATCGGCGCCGTTCTCGTTGTTCTCCGAGCGCTTGAAGTAGGGCAGCACGCTCTCGAAGTCCCAGCCCTCGCAGCCGAGCGCGGCCCAGCCGTCGTAGTCCTCCGGCTGGCCCCTGACGTATGACATGCCGTTGATCGCGCTGGTGCCGCCCAGCACCTTGCCGCGCGGCATGTAGTCCTCGCGCCCGTCGCGCGTCGGGTCGGGCTCGGCCTTGAAGCCCCAGTCGTAGCGCGGATTGGACAATGCCAGGACGAGCCCGGCGGCGGGCATGGAGACGGCGAGGCTGCGGTCCGAGCCGCCGGCCTCCAGCACGAGAACGCGGCTGCGCCCGTCCTCCGTCAGGCGGCTGGCGACGACGCAACCGGTGGATCCCCCGCCCACGACGATGTAGTCCCACGCCGTCATCGTATCCTCGCACATCCGCCCTGCGCCGGATGCCACCCATGCGCCGCCTGAAATTGGAGACTGCGGGCCCCCGCATTTGGGCATAGGGTACCCCGGTTGTACCGCTGCGCGCAGGTGAATCCGGCGACGGTGTCCGGCGGAGGACCCGGAAGCGCACAGGCAAGGCAGGGAACCGGCATGGACGATCACACCGTCGCGGTCAATGCGGCCCGGACGCCAACGGCGCTGAGGTTTGCCGAGGTCTTCAACGTCGCGGTGCCGTTTATCGACCGTCATGTCACGGAAGGGCGCGGTGCCAAGTTGGCGATCCGCGATGCGCGAGGCCACGTGACCTATGCCGAGCTCGCCGCCAACGTGAACCGGGCGGGAAACGCGCTCACCGCCCTGGGGCTAAGCGCGGGCGATCGCGTGCTGATGGTGGTGAAGGACTGCCCTGCGTTCTTCTACCTCTTCTGGGGTGCGATCAAGGCGGGTTTCGTGCCGGTCCCGCTCAACACCCTGCTCCGCGCGCCCGACTACCGCTTCGTCATCGAGAATTCCGGTGCCGCCTGTGTGGTCTGGTCGCCCGAGTTCGCGGGCGAAGTCGAGCCCGCGCTGGCCGATGGGTCGCACCTGCCGGCGCACGCACTGCCCACGGAAGGGGAAGGCGACAGCTTCGCGGCCAGCCTTGCCGCGGCATCCGATGCGCTGGCGCCGGTGCCCGCGTCAGCCGACGACCCGGCATTCTGGCTCTACACCTCGGGATCGACCGGCACGCCCAAGGGCGGCGTGCACCGCCACCGCGACATGGTGGTGACCAGTCAGTATTTCGGGGTCGACACGCTCGGCATCACGGCAGACGACAGCCACTTCTCCGCCGCCAAGCTGTTCTTCGCCTACGGGCTCGGCAACGCCATGACCTTTCCGCTCTGGACCGGCGGCACGGCGGTGCTCCTCGGCGCCCGGCCGACGCCGGAGACCACGTTCGCCACCATCGAGACGTTCCGGCCCACCGTCTACTACGGCGTGCCGACGCTCTATGCCGCGCAGCTTCAGGCGCTGGAGCGCGCCGCGCCGGACCTGGCCAGTCTGCGCCTCTGCGTCTCCGCCGGCGAGCCGCTGCCCGCGCCGATCCTCGAGCGCTGGCAAGCAGCCACCGGGCTCGACATCGTGGACGGGATCGGCACGACCGAGATCCTGCACATCTTCATCTCCAACCGCCCCGGCGCCGTGGCGCCGGGCACCAGCGGCCGGCCTGTCCCAGGCTACGAGGCGCGCCTGGTCGACGACGAGGGGCGCGATGTGGCGCCGGGCGAGACCGGCAACCTGCTGATCCGCGGGCGGTCCCTCATCGCCGAATACTGGGGCGAGCCCGAGCGCACGGCGGCGGCCTTCGAGGGCGAGTGGCTCAGGACCGGCGACACCTACCGCATCGACGAGAACGGCTGCTACGTCTGCTGCGGGCGCTCGGACGACATGCTCAAGGTGAGCGGCATCTGGGTCTCGCCCGTGGAGATCGAGGCCCGCCTGATCGCCCATCCCGCCGTGCTCGAAGCCGCCGTGGTGGGACGCGCCGACGCCGACGGGCTGATCAAGCCCGAGGCCTGGATCGTGCTCGCCGGCGAGCAGACTGAGGGCGAGGGCCTGAGCGATGCGCTGGTGGCCCACTGCAAGCAGGGGCTCGCGCGCTACAAGTATCCGCGCTGGCTGCGTTACGTCGAGGCGCTACCCAAGACCGCGACCGGCAAGATCCAGCGCTACAAGCTGCGCAGCGGGGTTTAGAACCAGAGTCTCGCCATAGTCGGCGGTTCGCTCCCGGCCGGTGCCCAACCAAACGTTTGTTTTATTTTCGTCTTGCGGCTAGAGTCTCCGGTGTGAGACGCGGTGGCCGGCGGGGGCGAGAAGGCATGGGCGAGATCAAGTTCGGATCGGTCATTTCGGCGGTCGGCGAGCCCGGCGCGTCCGATGCAGAACAATACGTCGAAGCCCTGGTGGATGCGGAGCGCGTCGCGGATCTCGGCTACGACGCGTTCTGGGTGATCGAGCACCACTTCTCGGACTACTTCCCGACGCCGAGCCCGCTGGTGATGCTGTCCCACCTCGCCGGGCGCTATCCCGACATGGACCTCGGCACCTGCGTCCTGGTGCTGCCCTGGTACAGCCCGCTCCGGCTCGCAGGCGAGATCGCAATGCTGAGCCAGCTGAGCCGGGGCACGCTGCATATCGGCATCGGGCGCGGCCTCGCGCGCCTCGAATACGATGCTTTCGGCGTTTCCATGACCGAGACGCGCGCGCGCTTCCGCGAGTGCCGCGAGGTCATCGGCAAGGCGCTCGCCGGCGGAACATTCACCTATGGCGGTGAGTTCTTCGACATCGAGCGGCCGATCCAGCTCAGGCCGAAGTCCGTGCAGGAGCGCATCAACCTCTACGGTGCGACCAGCAGCCCCGAGAGCGCCGGCATCATGGCCGAGCTCGACCTGCCCATGATCCGGGTCTCGAACTTCCCGATGCATTTCCACGGTAACGACTTCGCCCGCTGGGACGAGGAGACCCGCCAGCGCGGCGGCTCCACCGACGTCTCCCGGCCGATCCTGATCCATGCGGTGCTGGCGGACACCGACGAAGAGGCGGATGCGCTCGCCAAGGAGCATCTCTCGCGCTACTTCGTGAAGGTGGTCGAGCATTACGAGGCCGACGCCGACCCGTGGAAGGAGTTGGAGGAATTCAAGGCCTTCAGCAAGTTCATGGCCACCTCGAAGAAGCTGACCAATCCCGACAATCTGGGGCCGTGGCTCGACCTCCAGCTTGTCGGCCGGGCCGAGACAGTGTGCGAGAGGCTGCAGGCCTACGTCGACCTGGGATTCGACCACTTCATCCTGCAGAACGTGACCTACGGCATGCCGCGCGACTACCGCCACGAGATGTGGGAGCGCTTCGCTCGTGACGTGATCCCCCACTTCGCGGCCCAGCCTGCGCCGATGCAGAGGGCAAGCGCCGGCGGCTGAGGCGGAAGCCTGAAGGGTTAGATGTGGCGCGTGACGTCCATGCGGCGGTGCAGGATGCGCACGATCTCAAGCGTACCTTCCCGCTCGCGGTAGTACATGACGTGCGAGCCAACGCCGATCTTGCGGTAACCGGCACGAATGTGTTCGGCCGATAGACCGACCAGGGCGCCACTGCTCAGCGCTTCGCAGGTCGCCTGAATGTCCCGCGTGTAGCGTTCGGCCTGCGCCTCACCCCAATGTTCGGCCGTGTAGTCCCAAATCTCCGAAAGATCGGCTTGAGCTGCCGGCGTCAACGCATAGCCGGCCATGTCGCTCAGGTGGACTTCTTACGGTCGATGAATGAGTCGAAGTCGAATGGGGCAGGAGAGCCTGATCGCTCGCCCTCGATCAGGGCTTCGCGCAAGGCCTCTACTCCGGCTTCGTGCTCTTCGAGCAATCGCAATCCGGCACGAATCACGTCGCTCGCCGAGTTGTAGCGGCCGGACGCAACGCGGTCGTCGATGAACCCCACGAAATGGTCACCCAGCGATACCGAAGTATTGCGCGCCATGGGGATGCTCCTTTGGCACCCAGTATACCAAAAAATGGTACTAGAAGCATTCTCGATGCGTTTGCCGTTGAAGCGTTTTCCCGTCGACCCTTCAGCGGCAGTCTTCTCTTCACACGGGCGCGGAAGCCTGCAGTACGCCGCCCTGCCGTAACACGCCGACATGGCGGGCGAGGCCGGTATCGTCGTCGGTCTCGACCAGGACGGCGCAGAGGGTGGCCTCGCCCTCGGCGGGCGCCGCGCGAGGGCCGGGGCGCTTCCGCGTGAAACGGGCAAGCGGCGCGTCGATGGCGAGACCGATGATTGACTCGTAGTTGCCGCACATGCCGACGTCGGAGATGTAGGCCGTGCCCCTGGGCAGGATGCGGTGATCGGCGGTCGGCACGTGGGTGTGGGTGCCCACCGCGAGCGACACCCGGCCGTCCGCGAGGTAGGCGAGCGCCTGCTTCTCGCTGGTCGCCTCGCCGTGGATGTCGAGGACGATGGCATCGACCGACTGCCCGAGACGGTGCTCCTGCAAGGTCTCCTCGACGCAGGCGAAGGGCTCGCCGATAGGGTCCATGAAGAGCTGCGTGAGCACCTGGAAGACGAAGACCGAGCGGCCGTCGCGCGTATGCAGCAGCGCGCCGGCGCTCCCCGGCGTGCCCTTCGGGTAGTTGCGGGCGCGCACCAGGCGCCGGTCGGTCTCGATGTAGCTCTCGGTCCCGCGCTGGTCCCAGGCGTGGTTGCCGAGGGTGATGACGTCGGCGCCGACCTGATAGAGGGCCTTGCAGATATCGGCGGTGATGCCGAAACCGCCGGCGGCGTTCTCGCCGTTCACGATCACCAGGTCGAGAGCGAGCTCCTCGCGCAGGCCCGGCAGGTGTTCCGTCAGGATGTCGCGGCCGGGGCGGCCGACGACGTCGCCGCAGAACAGGATACGCATCCTCAGGCCCTCTCCGCGCCCGCGATCAGGCCGTGCGCGGCGCGATCGGCATGGCGCCCCGCTCGGTCACGATCCAGTCCAGCGGCTCGTCATGCTCGGCGCGGGGCAGGCCCTGCATGAGCTGCTCGGTGTAGGCGAGGCCCACCGCGACGATGGGGCGCGCCCGGCGCAGCGCACGCAGCGAACGGTCGTAGTAGCCGCCGCCGTAGCCGAGCCGGTAGCCATCCCGGTCGTAGGCGAGCAGCGGCACCAGCAGGTGAGTGGGCTGGGCCGGCGCGGCATCCTCGGTCGGCTCGGGAATGCGGAACGGCCCGCGCGAGAGCGCGGCGCCCGGCGTCCAGACACGAAACTGGAGCGCCTCGCCCTTGCCGACCACGGCGGGCAGGCAGCAGAGGAAGCCCGCGCCGACAAGCCGCGCCAGCAGCGGCATGGCGTCGATCTCGTCCCGGATCGCCCAATAGCCGGAGACCACCGCGCCCGCAGGTGTGGGAACCGCAGCCAGGTAGTGGTTGGCGGCCCGCACGCCCGCGCCCGGCCCCGCGGCCCGCCGCGCAGACCTGCGCCGCGCCAGCGCATACTCGCGCAGCGCCTGCTTTCGGTCCTGGATGGCGGCGCTGTGAGACAAGGCCGGTCCCCATGAGAGGAAAGAGGACGGCCCCGCGTGAACCGTCGCACCCAGAGCTTCCTCCAGGCCGAAAAGACCAGGTGGGCGCCGTGTTACCGAGACCGCAGCCCCAGCAGGGACAGCTCCCGAGAAGCAAAAATTGACCGCGGGAAACAGTCGGTGCGACTAATCCGGCAGTAACCGTCCGAAAGGAAATCTAATCTTTCTCCAGACGGCCGGCAATGTCTTCGATCCGCTCGGCGAGTGCATCCACGAGCGGCGCGTACTTGGCCTCCAGCGCCTTCTCGGCATCGACGCGGGCCCTGCGCTCGGCAATCCTCGCGTGCGATTGCAGCCGGTCGAGCTCGTCGTAGGCATCGGCCAGCTCGTCGGCGACGATCAGGCTGGTCATGAGCAGGAGGCGGACCTCGCCGACCCGACCCACGGACTCCGCCAGCTCCTGAGCCCGCCGGTCGACGTAGGCCGCGAGCTTGGCCACGTGCTCTTCCTGGCCGTCGTCGCAGGAGACCGGATAGCGCCGCCCGCCGATGGTGACTGCAACCTCGCCCATCAGACTCCCAGAATCGCGCGCAGCGACCCGATCGCGTCGTCGAGCCGCTCTGCCACAGCCTCGTTTGCCTGGCGCGTGGCGGCCTGATTCTCCCTTGCGTCCGTGAGCGCCCGTGTCAGCTGCGTCCGCTCCAGCCTGAGGGCATCGAGATCGGCGCGCATGGAATCCCGCTCGCGCTCGACAGCGGCAATCGCGCTCGCCAACGCCAGCGCGTTCGCGTCCTGCCCCGATGGCTGGCCGTCTGCGAGCGCCTTGTCGAGCCGATCCACGGCCTGCTCGAGCCGGTCGCTCGCCTTCTTCAAGTCCGACATGAAAAAGGCGCTGTTGTTCTTGTTGCGGGTTATTAAAATCGATCTCCCACCCGCCGCCGAAACACTAGTGTGCCCGCCTGCGAGCGTCAACGATTCACGCACAGAAACCGGAGTCCGCGCGACTCAGTCGAGATAGCGCCGTTGCAAATGCGCCTTGAAGACCGTTGTGCCGAGCGGTGCGCCGGTGGCGCGTTCGAGCAGCGCCGGGCCTTCGTAACGGGATGCAAGGCCGTGAACATTGGCCCTGAGCCACCCGAAGAGTGGCGAGAAGTCGCCGCGCTCGATGGCCGGCCACAGCTCTGGCTCGGCCCGGGCTGTGGCGTCGAAGAACTGCGCCGCCATCAGCGTGCCGATGGTGTAGCTCGGAAAGTAGCCGAGCTCGCCGACGGACCAGTGGATGTCCTGCAGGCAGCCCTCGGCGTCGTTCCTCGGCCTAAGCCCGAGCAGGTCCTGGTGGATCTCGGCCCAGGCGCCGGGAATCTCGTCGCAGGCCAGATCGTCCGCGATCAGGGCGCGCTCCAGCCGGTAGCGGAGCATGATGTGGGCCGGGTACGTGACCTCGTCGGAGTCGACCCTGATATAGCCGGGCTCCACGCGGATCGCCTGCCGATAGAGCGCCTCCGCATCCGCCGAGGCAGCGCCGCCGTCGAGATGCTCCGCCAGCAGCGGCGCGAGGAAGCGCATGAAGGGCCGGCTGCGGCAGGCCTGCATCTCGATCAGCAGCGACTGGCTCTCGTGCAGCGCCATGCCGCCGGCCTGGCCCACCGGCTGGTAGCGCCACGCCTCCGGCAGGCCCGCCTCGTAGAGCGCGTGGCCGGTCTCGTGCAGCGCCCCCATGAGGCCGGAGAGAACGTCCGCCTCGTCGTAGCGTGTCGTGATGCGGATGTCGCCGGCGCTGCCGCCGCAGAAGGGGTGAAGGCTGACGTCGAGGCGCCCGTGGTCGAAGTCGAAGCCCAGTGCCGTCATCAGGCGCTTGGCGAGGGCCTGCTGCGCTTCCACGGTCCCGCTCACCACGAGCGGGGCATCCGCGCCCGCCTGCGCCTCTTGCACACGCCCGAGGAACTCGGGGAGGAAGTCGGCGAGATCGTCGAAGAGCGGGTCGATGGTGGCGCAGCGCAGCCCCGGCTCGTTGGAATCCACCAGCCCGTCGTAGGGCGCGCAGCCGAGCGACTCGCCAAGCGCCGACGCCTTTTCGCGAACGAGCCCGAGCAATGGCGCGAACGCCTGCGCGAAGGCGGCAAAGTCACTCGCAGGCCGGGCCTCGCGCCACACCATCTCGCAGTGCGAGGACGCCTCGCTCAGCGCCTGCACCAGATCGGCCGGCAGCGCCGCCGCCTGGCGCCAGCGCCGCCGCATGCGGCCGAGATTGGCCCGCTGCCAGTCGTCGAGGGTCTCCGCCTGCGCTTCGGCCTCGTCCAGCAGGTCGGGAACGCGGGCATCGGTCAGCAGCTCGTGGCGGATCAGCGCGAGCTCGGCGAGCTGGGCCGCGCGTGGCTCCGCACCGCCGGGCGGCATCATCGTCGCCCAGTCCCAGTGCAGTATCCCCGCCGCGCCGCCGAGCAGGCCGAGGCGGCGGAAGCGGGCCTCCAGCGCGTCGTAGGCGCTCACGCCGGGTCCTCGTCCTCGTGCTCGCGGGGGCCGCGCCGCATGTAGATCGTGTAGATCACGGCGAGGCCGATCGCGAGCGCGTACCAGATCACGATGTACTGCATGTGCTCGCTGCGCAGCTCGACCTTGGTCTGCCCGCCGATGGGCAGGCCGCCCGGATTGGGGGTGGGGCCAGCGTCCACCAGAAACGACGGCGCGGGGATGCCCGCCTCGGCCGCGAGCGCTTCGGTATCGGTCCAGAACCAGATGTTGTTCTCGGGCTCGTTGTCGGGCGTGAACCAGCCGGCGCGGCCGCCAGGCACGACGACGCCTTCCAGGCGATACATGCCCTCGATCTGCCCCCCGAGCCGTGTCTCGGGCTCCTTGTTGTCGAGCGGCACCCAGCCGCGATTGACCAGCACCGCCGGGCCGTCCGTGCGCTCGAACGGGGTGATGATCTGGTAGCCCACCCGGCGGTCGAAGGTGCGGGCGGCGAGGAACATCTCCGCCTCGTGGCGAAAGCGCCCCTCTAGCCAGACCCGGCGGTAGGCGTAGGACGCCGGATCCTCGAGCGCGGCGGGGAGCATCACCGCCTCCGCCTGGAACTGGGCGCGGCGCTCCTCGTTGAGCTCGGTCTTCCAGATCAGGCGGTGCACCTGCCAGGAGCCGAGCGCGAGCAGGATCAGGATGCCTGGGAGCGCGAACCATGTCGCCCGCCGCCGGGCGCGTTCGCGGCTCACGCGCGGCCGGGCGCCGTCAGTCTTCGCCAAAGCCGGCCGCTCTGTGCCTGTACTGGAGCGCGATCAGGAGCGCCTTGGCTGGTCGCAGCAGCGCAAGGCTCAGGATGATTACCGCCGGGAGCCAGAGCACTGCGTGGAGCCAGTAGGGCGGCGCGTGCGTGAACTCCAGCCAGAACGCGAGCGCGACGACGATGCCGCCGACGATGAACATGACGAAGACGGCCGGCCCATCGGCGCTGTCATGCTGGCCAAGCTCGAACTGGCACGCGCCGCAGCGCTCAGCGACGCGCAGGTAGCCTCGGAACAGCTTGCCGCGTCCGCACCGGGGGCAGCGGAAGAGCAGGCCGGCCTTCAGGACCGAAACCGGCGGATAGTAGGTCCCGTTCCCATCCGCCATGTCGTCTCGATCAACCGCCCCACCAGTAGATCCAGATGAACAGGAACAGCCACACCACGTCGACGAAGTGCCAGTACCACGCCGCGGCCTCGAGCCCGATGTGCTGGTCCGGCTTGAACTGCTTTTTCAGCGCCCGGTAGAGGCAGACCGCCAGGAAGATGGCGCCGACGGTGACGTGGAAGCCGTGGAAGCCGGTCGCCATGAAGAAGGTCGAGGGATAGATGCCATCGCGGAAGCCGAAGGCCGCGTGGGCGTACTCGTATCCCTGGACGCCGATGAAGGCGACGCCGAGCGCCACGGTGAGCGCGAGACCGTAGACCAGTTGCTGCTGGTTGCCGTGGCGGAGCGCGTGATGTGCCCAGGTCACGGTGGCGCCGGAGGTCAGCAGCAGCAGCGTGTTCACGAAGGGAAGCCGCCACGCCGGGATGGTCTCGACTCCCGGCGGCGGCCAGGTGTTGGCGATGACGTCGGGCGGCATGATCGAAGCGTTGAAGAACGCCCAGAAGAACGCCGCGAAGAACATCACTTCGGACGCGATGAAGAGCACCATGCCGAAGCGGAGCCCGCGCTGGACCACTTGCGTGTGCTCGTTCTCCACCAATGCTTCGCGGATCACGTCGCGCCACCAGAAGTACATGGTGAACAGCACCACGATCCCGCCGATGGTCATCAGCCAGAGCTGGCCGGTGTGCATGAAGATGACCACGCCGCCGAGTCCCAAGCCGCCGCCGCCCAACGCGCCGATGACCGGCCACGGGCTCGGCTTCACCATGTGATACTCGTGGTTCGCGGTCCCGTGTGCGCTATCCGCCATAACTAAGCTCGCTCCCTGGTCTGGGGCCCGCCGCTTCGGGGCGCGGGTCGTCGGCCGCATCGTCTGTCAGCACGGCTTCCGTCACGCCCTCTCCGCGCGCGAAGAACGTGTAGGAGAGTGTGATCGTGGTCACGTCGTCGAGCCTGCGATCCTCGACGATGTCGGGGTCCACGAAGAAGGACACCGGAAAGTCGGCGCGCTCGCCCGGCGCCAGAAGCTGCTCCTCGAAGCAGAAGCACTCGATCTTGTTGAAGTAGGCGCCGGCCTTCACCGGGGTCACGTTGAAGGTCGAGGTGCCGATGAGCGCCCGGTCCGACTGGTTGACGGCGTTGTAGAACGCCATCGCCATCTCGCCGACGCGCACCTGGATCTCGCGCTGCTCGGGCTTGAAGTGCCACGGCAAGTCGCGCGCCGTGTCCGCGTTGAAGCGGACGGTGACGACCCGCTCGCCGATCTCCACAGGCGCTTCCTCGGCCACCTGGGTGGTGCCGCCGAAGCCGGTGACCTGGCAGAAGAGCTTGTAGAGCGGCACCGCGCCGAAGGCGAGCCCGACCATGCCGCAGACCACGCCGCCCAGGATCAGCGCGGTCGCGGTGCGGCGCCGGCTGCCTGCCTTGCGAGGCGTTTCCGGGGTGCCGAGGGCCATCCTACTCGCCCCCCATCCTGACGATGGTAATGAGGTAGAAGAGGATCGCGAGCGCGAGCAGCGCACCACCGAGAGCGAAGTTGCGAATCTTGCGCCGGCGCTCGCTGTCCCGGTCTTTCACGACGCCATCCCTCATGGCAGGACCGGAACCGGCCATGCGTGATCTGCGAGTAGGAGCGCGAAGAGCGCGAAGAGATAGACGATCGAGGCGCCGAAGAGGCGCTTCGCTGCGGCCGGGCTGTGGTCCACGAGGACGCGGAAGGCGCCTGCCGCGAGCAGGACGCCCGCTACCAGCGCGCCGATGCCGTAGACCGCGCCGGCGGCCCCGGTCGCGCACGGGGCCAGGCTCACGGGCACGAGCAGCAGCGTGTATGCCACGATCCAGCGCCGGGTGCTGCGATCGCCCGAAACCACCGGCAGCATCGGTACGTCGGCGGCCTCGTAGTCCGACGAGCGGACCAGCGCCAGCGCCCAGAAGTGCGGCGGCGTCCACAGGAAGATGATGCCGAACAGCGCGACCGCGGTGAGGTCGATCCCGCCGGTCACCGCCGCCCAGCCGATCATCGGCGGGAAGGCGCCGGCGGCACCGCCGATCACGATGTTCTGCGGCGTGCGCCGCTTCAGCCACATCGTGTAGATGCAGACGTAGAAGAAGATGGTGAAGGCGAGCAGGAGGGCCGCGACCCAGTTGACCGCGAGCCCCATCAGCGCGGTCGCGCCCACCGAAAGCACGATGCCGAGGCCGAGCGCGGCACCCGGCTCGACCCGCCCGGCCGGGACCGGCCTGGCGCGCGTGCGCGTCATCACCGCGTCGATGTCCCGGTCGTACCACATGTTGATGGCCGCAGAGCCGCCGGCGCCGATGGCGATGCAGAGCACCGCGACCGCCGCGATCACCGGGTGGATGGTGCCGGGCGCGATGATCAGGCCGACCGCGCCGGTGAAGACTACGAGCGACATCACCCGGGGCTTCAGCAGCGCGAACGTATCGCCGAGCGCGACCGGCGCCGCGCTTTCCGCAACAGCTATCCTTGCCGCCGGCTCGCTCATCGTGCTGGCCCCCGCTCCGGCCTAGCGGACGCGGGGCAGCTCCTCATGAGTGTGGAAGGGCGCCGGCGACGGCACCGACCATTCGAGGGTGCGCGCGCCCTCGCCCCAGGGGTTGGCGGGGCACTTCTTACCCCAGAAGAGCGTGTAGATGAGGATGTAGATGAACAGGATCAGACCGGCGGTCGAGATATAGGCGCCGATCGAGGAAATCAGGTTCCAGCCCGCGTACGCGTCCGGATAGTCGGGGATGCGGCGCGGCATGCCCGAGACGCCGGAGAAGTGCATCGGGAAGAAGGTGAGGTTGACGCCGACGAAGGTGATCCAGAAGTGAATCTTGCCCAGCATCTCCGGGTACTGGCGGCCGCACATCTTGCCGATCCAGTAGTAGAAGGCGCCGAAGGCCATGAACACCGCGCCGAGCGAGAGCACGTAGTGGAAGTGCCCGACCACGTAGTAGGTGTCGTGCAGCGCGCTGTCGAGTCCGGCATTGGCGAGCACGACTCCGGTCACGCCGCCCACGGTAAACAGGAAGATGAAGCCGAAGGCCCACAGCATGGGCGTCTTGAACTCGATCGAGCCGCCCCACATGGTGGCAATCCAGCTGAAGATCTTGATGCCTGTCGGCACCGCGATGACCATCGTCGCGCCGATGAAGTAGGCGCGCGTGTCGACGTCCATGCCCACCGTGAACATGTGGTGCGCCCATACGACGAAGCCGATGAAGCCGATCGCGACCATGGCGTACGCCATGCCGAGGTAGCCGAAGACCGGCTTGCTGGAGAAGGTGGAGACGATGTGGCTCACGATGCCGAAGGCCGGCAGAATCAGGATGTAGACCTCCGGGTGCCCGAAGAACCAGAAGAGATGCTGGTAGAGGATCGGGTCGCCGCCGCCGGCCGCGTCGAAGAAGGCGGTACCGAAGTTGCGGTCCGTCAGCAGCATCGTGATGGCGCCCGCCAGCACCGGCAGCGAGAGCAGCAGCAGGAAGGCGGTCACCAGCACCGACCAGACGAAGAGCGGAAGCTTGTGCATCGTCATGCCCGGCGCGCGCATGTTCAGAATCGTGGTGATGAAATTGATGGCGCCGAGGATCGACGACGCGCCCGCGAGATGCAGCGCGAAGATGCCGAGGTCCATGGCCGGGCCGGCGTGGCCCGAGGTGGATAACGGCGCGTAGACCGTCCAGCCCGCTCCAACGCCCGGCCCGGGCCCTCCATCCACGAACATCGAGGTCACAAGCAGGGCGCCGGAAGGCACCAGCAGCCAGAAGCTGATGTTGTTCATGCGCGGGAACGCCATGTCCGGCGCCCCGATCATCAGCGGCACGAACCAGTTGCCGAAGCCGCCGATGAAGGCCGGCATGATCATGAAGAACACCATGATCAGCCCGTGGCCGGTCACGAAGACGTTGAAGGTGTGAGAATCGGCAAAGATCTGCATGCCGGGCTCGGCCAGCTCCATCCGCATGAAGATGGAGAGCACCGCGCCCACGATCCCGAACACGATCGCATAGGCGATGTACATCGTGCCGATGTCTTTGTGGTTGGTGGAGTAGAGCCACCGCGTGATGCCCCGCGGCATGTGGTCGTGCGCCGCGTGGGCTTGGGCGTGGTCCGCCATGGCCTCTCTCCCCTTCCTCAGCGCGCCTTAGGCGCGCTGGCGTCGAGCGATGCAACCTCGGTCGGGGTATCGTCCGCCGAAGCGAATTCCTCTCGCGCAAACTCGACCCAGGCGTCGAAGTCTTCCTGCGACACGGCCTCGATCATGATCGGCATGAAGCCGTGCAGCGTGCCGCAAAGCTCCGAGCACTGCCCGTAGTACATGCCCTCGCGGTTGATCTGGAACCAGGTCTCGTTGACCCGGCCGGGCACCGAATCCATCTTCACCCCGAACGCCGGGATGGCCCAGGAGTGGATGACGTCATCGGCGGTCGTCAGCAGCCTGATCTTGGCGCCGACCGGCAGCACCACTGCTTCGTCGGTCGCCAGCAGGCGAGGCTGCCCCTCCTCCAGCTCATCCTCTTCCAGCATGATCGCGTCGAAGGTGAAGTCGCCGTGGTCGGGATATTCGTAGGACCAGTACCACTGGTGGCCGATCGCCTTCAGCGTCATGTCGGCTTCCTCCACCCTGTCGGTGAAGTAGAGGAGCCGGAACGACGGCACCGCGATCACCAGCAGGATGATCACCGGCACCACGGTCCAGATCACCTCCAGCATGGTGTTGTGGGTGGTCTTGGACGGCACCGGGTTCCGCTTCTTGTTGTAGCGGACCACGATCCACGCCATCAGGCCGAACACGAAAGCGGTGATGATGACGATGATGATCGTCACCATGAGGTTGAAATCGACGATGCGCTCCATGGAGGGCGAAAGGGCGGTCTGAAAATCGACCTCCCAATCGGTCGGCTGCTGCGCCAGTGCCGCTCCGGCGGCGCCGAGTGCGCCGGCGAGACCGGCGACCGATGCGCCCAGTTTCGCGAGATGCCTCACTACACTCCTCCACTCGCTCGTCGGAAATCGCCCGCTCGCCCGCTCTCTCCGGTCCCGAACCGCCGGACCGTCGACGCGGGCACCAGGCGGCCCGGACCATCCGCACGCAATCGCGCGGCGCAACCATCGGCGCGCCGCACACTGCACACGGAACGCTGCGGTCCTACCATGCACCCCGCCGTTTTTGAAGCCCCTCATTGACGGCTGGCGCCGCTCGACCAATTGTTGACACAATCGGCGCCTATGTGTGTGCATCGGCCGGCACTTACGGTCTGTGCGCAACGGCGCGTGACGAGCGAAGGACGAGCCCGATGAGCCGCGAAACCGTCATCCATGACATCTTCTTCAATCGCGCCGGCCTCGACCGCCCGCGCACGGAGGGCATCGTCGCGGATGCCCTCCACGGTGCCGACGACGGGGAGTTATTCCTCGAATACCGCCAGAGCGAGAGCTTCTCCTTCGACGACGGCCGCCTCAAGAGCGCGAGCTTCGATACGAGCCAGGGCTTCGGGCTGCGCGCCGTCTCCGGCGAGACCTCGGCCTATGCCCACGCGGGCGAGCTCGGCGAGGACGCGCTGAAGCGGGCAGCAGCAACGGTCAGGGCGGTGCGGCACGGCCACGGGGGGACCATGGCGCAGGCCCCGTCGCAGACTAACCGCTCCCTCTACATCGAGGACAATCCGCTGGACGGCACGCCCTTCGAGGCCAAGGTCGTGCTGCTGGCGGAGATCGACGCCTACGCGAGGACGAAGGAGCCCCGCGTGCGCCAGGTGATGGCGTCGCTGCTCGGCTCCTGGCAGGCGGTGGAGATCGTCCGTGCCGACGGCAGCCGCGCCTGCGACGTGCGCCCCCTCGTGCGGCTCAACGTCGCTGTCATGGTGGGCGACGGCGAGCGGCAGGAGACCGGCTCGCACGGGGTCGGCGGGCGCACGGTCTACGACGAATTCCTCGCGCCCGAGCGCTGGCAGGCGCAGGTGGACGAGGCGCTCCGCCAGGCCCTGGTCAATCTCGAATCGGTCGCGACGCCTGCCGGCGAGATGCCGGTGGTGCTCGGCCCCGGCTGGCCCGGCATCCTGCTGCACGAGGCGATCGGCCACGGCCTCGAAGGCGACTTCAACCGCAAGAAGACCAGCGCGTTCTCCGGCCTGCTCGGCGAGCGGGTGGCTTCGCCGGGGGTGACCGTGGTGGACGACGGGACCATCGACGACCGGCGCGGCTCGCTCACGGTGGACGACGAAGGCACACCCACCGGCCGCACCGTGCTGATCGAGGACGGCATCCTACGCGGCTACCTGCAGGACCGCATGAACGCCCGCCTGATGGGCATGGAGCCTACCGGCAACGGCCGGCGCGAGAGCTACGCGCACGCGCCCATGCCGCGAATGACCAACACCTTCATGCTCGACGGCGCCGACGAGCCGGAAGAGATCGTCGGCCGGGTTAAGAAGGGCATCTACGCCAAGAACTTCAGCGGCGGCCAGGTGGACATCACCTCGGGCAAGTTCGTGTTCTCGGCCGCCGAGGCCTACCTGATCGAGGACGGCAAGACGACAGCACCGCTCAAGGGCGCGAGCCTGATCGGCAACGGGCCCGACGTGCTCACCCGGGTCGCCGCCATCGGCAACGATTTCGCGCTCGATACCGGCATCGGCACCTGCGGCAAGAACGGCCAGGGCGTGCCGGTCGGCGTTGGCCTGCCCACGCTGCTGGTGGACCCGATTACCGTGGGCGGCACCGACACCTAGAGCAACAATTCCCGCTTAGAGCAGCGAGCTCTGGCCGTTGTCGTCAGGCTCCGGTGCGGTCTTGCGGGGTTTGGGCTTGCCGGCGGCGCGCGCGGCGGCGCGGCCGTCGTGAAATTCGAGCGAGAGCGCGGCGCCTGACTTCACCTCGGCGACGCTGGTGAGCGGGCGCTCGCGCTGGTCCCGCACCACCGCGTAGCCGCGCGCGAGCACGCCCCGGTAGGAGTAGCCCTCAAGCAGGCGCGCCGCGGTCTCGACCCGCCCGGCCCGCTCGCTCACGGCCGCCCGCGCGGCGCGGCCCAATCGCTCCGAGAGCACGTCTGTCGTCCGGCGCGCCTGGCCCAGGCGTGCGGCGAGGCGCTCGGCCGAGAGATTCTGACTGGCGTGCACGAGCTGCTGGCGCTTGAGCGCGAGAAGCTGGCGCGGCCTGAGCGGCCTCAGCCGGTCCACGGCCTGACGCTCCGCCGCGAGGCGTCCCCGCGCCCCGCGCGCGAGCCGTTCCGACCAGTCGTCGAGGCGCTGACCCGCGGTCGCGAGCCGATCCCGCGCCGCCGGCAGGCCACGGGCGAGCCCGTCGATGCGCGCGCGCCGCTCGGCGATCGACCGGCGGAGCGACGCGCCCAACCGATGTTCCAGGGTCTGCGTGCGCTCCAGCAGGTCGGCGCGCACCGGCACGGCCATCTCCGCGGCGGCGGTGGGCGTCGGCGCGCGGCGGTCGGCGGCGAGGTCGATCAGCGTCACGTCGGTCTCGTGGCCCACGGCCGATATCAGAGGGATGTCGCTCGCGGCCGCGGCGCGCACCACGACCTCCTCGTTGAAGGCCCAGAGATCCTCCAGGCTGCCGCCGCCGCGGGCGACGATCAGCACGTCGGGCCTCGGCACTGCTGCGCCTGCGTCGAGGCGGTTGAAGCCCTCGATGGCGGCGGCGATCTCCTCCGCCGCGCCGGCACCCTGGACCTTCACCGGCCAGACCAGCACCCGGCGCGGGAAACGGTCTTCGATCCGGTGCAGGATGTCGCGGATCACGGCGCCGGTGGGCGAGGTCACGACCCCCACCGTCTCCGGCAGGTAAGGCAGGTCGCGCTTGCGGGCCTCGTCGAAGAGGCCCTCGGCGGCGAGCGCCTTCTTGCGCGCCTCCAGCAGCGCGAGCAGGGCCCCGGCGCCGGAAAGCTCCAGCCGTTCGACCACGATCTGATAGCGCGAGCGACCCGGATAGGTGCTGATCTTGCCGGTGGCGACGACCTCGAGCCCGTCCTCCGGCGCGAGTCCGAGCCTGCCGGCGACGCCGCGCCAGCAGACGGCGTCGAGCACCGCGTCCGCGTCCTTGAGCGAAAAGTAAAGGTGGCCCGACGCGGCGCGCTTGAAGCCCGAGACCTCGCCCCGCACGCTGACCCAGGCGAACTCGCCCTCGACCACGCGCTTGAGCGCCTGCGACAGCTCGCCGACCGAGAGAATCGGCCGGTTGCTGCCGTCGGCGAGGGCGGCGTCTGCCTCCGTCATCGCCCGTCGGCGCTCGCCGCCCTCAGGGCGCGAAGAAGGCGAGGGTGCGGGATTCGATGCTCTGGCGCGGGCGCGCGTCGGCCGGCGCGTTGGGGTCGGCGAAGGCCGTGTGGGCGGTGAAGCGCGCCCGGCCGTCGTCGAGAGAATCGTAGGTCTTGAAGATCATCGCCTCGCCGGAAGCCATATCGGGGAAGTAAAACCAGCGGTGGCCGGGATCGTGGCTGAGCTGCATCACCTCGCCGACGCGGTGTGTGTAGACCAGATCGGTCAGCACGAAGTCTCCCTCGTCGATGCTCTGGGCATCGCAGATCGCGAGCGGCATGTCCTGCACCGGGCCCGCGATCGGCCGCCACATCTGGACCACGGCGAAGCGGTGCTGCAGCAACGCCTCGGCACGGTCCGCCGGCAGCAGGTCGCGCACCCGCTGAGGCGCCGAGCGGTTGGTGTAGTCGTTGTGCGCCACGTGCACGGGCTCGCGCACCTTGCGCTCGCTCCGCAGCGTGTCGTCGGCGACGCGGATGGTGTGGTCGAAGACCAGAACCTCGGCGGCTCCGCTCGCCTGCTTTACCAGGCGCTCCACCTCCGGGCTGTAGACCGCCTCGATCTCGTCCTTGTCGTAGAAGTCCGAGACCGCGCTGCCCTCGGTGTTGAAGGTGAAGCCCTCGCGCTCCAGATCGAGGGCATCCGCCGTCGGCCGGGCGTCGCGGATCGTGACCTCGACCTCCCGGTACTCGGCGTTGCGCTGTGCCGGCTTCTTGCCCGGATTGGTCAGGTAGGTGACCGGCTTCTCGTCCGTGGGAAGGATGTAGTTGATGGGGGCGCGGACGGCTCCAGACATGGCGGTGTTCTCTTTGGTTGAGGGGTGTTGCGGCGCAGCTTAGCCCGAAGCGTGCCGCCGGCAACCCCGCTGTGGTTCAGTTGTACTGCGCGCACGCTTCAGATGGCGGCGATCTCGACCTCCACCCCGTGCACGCACGTGCTCTCGCCCATGTCCGACTTGATGCCGGGGTTGAGGACGTTGACGTTTGCGCGCGTGCCCTCCTGGCGCGGCCAGCGGCCCTTGGGGCTGAGAGCGACGCCTTGCGGGATGGTCTCGGCGATCGCCAGCGCAAGCTCCAGGCTGCCGGTCTCATTGCTGAGCCGCACCCGCTGCCCTTCGGTGAGACCGAGGGCTGCCGCGTCCTCGGGGTGGAGCGTCACGGTCGCCTCGCCCATGCGCTCGGCGATACGCCCGTCGTTGGCGTAGGAATCGTTCATCAGCCAGGGCGAGGCCGGAGTCAGCAGGCGCAGCCGGCCGCTCTCCGGCTTCGGGTCCGTCTCGGCGAGCGGCAGTCGGGGGTGGCCGTCGGCCTCGGCGCGGGCCGAGGCGATTTCGATCTTGCCGCTCGGCGTCGGGAAGGCGAGGTCGGGGAACTGGATGATCGGCTGGGTCGTGGGGAAGACCGTGCCAGTCCCCTTGAACTCCTCGAAGGACCCCTCGACACCCACCTGGCCCATGATCCGCTCGATGATGGCCGCGTCGTCCTCGTAAAGCTCGGGATCGGTGTAGCCCATGGCGCGCGCGAGGCGGCGGAAGATCTCCTGGTTGGGGAGCGAGTCCCCCAGCGGCTCCTGCAGCTTGGCCTGGGCAGAGAACGAGAGGTTGAAGTAGCCCGAGACCAGGTCGTCGAATTCGAGGAACGACGCCGCAGGCAGCACGTAGTCGGCATAGTCGGCGGTGTCGGTCTGGAAGATATCCACGACCACGGTGAAGAGGTCCTCGCGCCTCAGTGCCCGCTTCAGCCGCGCCTGCTCGGGGCTGGAGGCTGCCGGGTTGATGTTCCAGCAGAGGAAGGCCTGAATGTCCGCCGGGTCTTCGAGGCGTGCCGCCAGCTCCATCTGACTGAAGCTCGGCGGGCTCTGGCTCAGCGCAGCGCCCGACAGATAGTCGCCGTCCACGCCCTTGCGGCCGCTGCCGTTGAGGTAGAGCATCCCGGCGCCGGGCTTGCCGAAGTTGCCGGTGACCGCCGGCAGCAGCGCGCAGGCGCGCATCACGTTGCCGCCCATTGCTTGCCGTTGCAGGCCCTGGCCGAGCCAGAGAAGCGCGGGCCCGGAACCGTAAGTCCGCGCCGCCTCCTCGATCTGCGCCGCCGGCACGCCGGTGCGGGCCTCGCCCCAGGCCGGCGTGCAGGGGGCTACGGCGGGCTCGAGCTCCTCCCAGCCCACGGTGTGCGTGTCGAGGAAGGCGCGGTCGATCAGCCCGTCGCGCACCAGCACGTGGACCATGGCGAAGGCCAGTGCCGCGTCGCTGCCGGGGAAGGGCTGCACGTGCATATTGGCCTGCTCGGCAGTCGGATGACGCACCGGGTCGATCACGATCACCGTGCCCGGCGCCTCCTTCAGCCAGTGCTTGTGCTGGTGTGGGGCGGAGGCCGACGGGTTGGCGCCCCAGACGACGATGCAGTTGGCGTCCTTGGCGGTGCGCGGATCGAAGCCGATCACCGAAGTGCCGATGGCGTAATCGAGCGCCACGTGGCCCGCCATGTTGCACACCGTGTCGGGCTCCACCTCGCGGGCGCCGAGGCGGCCCAGGAAGCGCATCGGGAAGGTGTTGGCGATCAGCGAGCAGGTGCCGGTGTAGTGCGCGTGCACGATCCTGTCGGCGCCGTCGCCGTCTGCGATTTGCGTGAAGCGCGCGGCGATGTCCCCAATGGCTTCGGCCCACGAGACCGGCTCGAAGCGCCCTTCACCTTTGGCGCCGGCGCGCTTGAGCGGCATCTGCAGCCGCACCTCGGGGTCGCGGAAGACGCCGTTGTATGCGAGCGCGCACTTGCCGCAGAGCGCGCCCCGACTCACCGGGTGGTCCGGGTCGCCGAGCACGCGGGTGATCGCCCCGTCGCGCTTGATCGCGACGATGCCGCAGGCGTCGTAGCAATCGCGCGGGCAGGTGGTCTTGAGGACTTCCTTTTCGCCTGACATGGCGGCCTCCGGGATCCGTAGACTGGCCCTAACCTAACCCGGCGCCCGCGGCCCCGGAAGTCCGCGCCGGGAATATAGGGTCAGAGCGCGAACGCGGCGCGGTGGCCGTCGTGGATGGCGGAGGCCGCGTCGCGCGGCAGCAGGCAGTCGCCGATGAGCGTGACCGGAACCCCGGCCTCCGCCAGATCGCCCGCAAGCTCGTCCCGCACCGCGCGCGGCGTGGCGTACGTGAGCAGCGCGACATCCTCGATCGTCGTCTCGACGCCGGTGATGACGTGGCGGCAGGTGACGCGCTCGCCCGCGCGCGCGACGGGCTCGGTGAGCCGGCGCACGTCGATGCCGAGGAGCGCGAGCCTGCGCTCCACCCCCATGCGCGACATCAGGTTGACGAAGCGGGCATTCTCGGCCGCCGGGGTCAACAGGACGACACGCGCGAAGCGCTGCGCCAGCAGCTCCACCGCGCCGTAGACCGCGGGCGTCTGGTCCATGTCGAGCAGCACCGCCGTGCCCGGCGACGGCGGGTCGTCGCTCTCGGCGAGGTCCGCGACCGCCCGGCGCAGATCGACCGCGTCCGCACCCTCCGCGAGCGCCGGCGGCCAGCGCATGCGGGAGCCGGAGGCGAGGATCACCGCATCCGGCTCGCACGCCGTCACGGCCTCAGCGGTGGCGGTCTCGCCCCAGCGGAACGCGGCACCCGCCTCCGCCGCCTTTCGCTTCTGGAATTCGGCGGTCGTGGCCACCTCCGCTCGGCCCGGCAGCAGCGCCTCGATGCTTGATGCGCCGCCGGGCCCGGCGCTCGCCGAGAACACCGTGACCGCGTGGCCGCGCGCCGCCGCGACCCACGCGGCTTCCAGCCCGGCAAGCCCGGCACCCACTACCACGGCCCGCTTGCGCTCGACCGCCGGCGGCGGCCGCCACCCGGCCTCGTCCGCGCTCGCCAGCACGGGATTCTGGAAGCAGCGGATGGGCTTGCCCGCGTGAATCTCGCCCCAGCAGTAGTTGCAGAAGGTGCAGGCGCGGATGTCTCCGGCGCGTCCGGCCTCCGTCTTGCGCGGCCAATCGGCGTCCGATATCAACAGGCGGCTGAAGCCGACCATGTCGCAGGCGCCCTCGGCAAGCGCCGTCTCTGCCGCCTCGGCGGATTCGATCCGGCCGAGGCCGATCACCGGGAGCCCGCCGCAGGCGGCGCGGAGCCGCGCATGGAGCGGCAGGAACGGCCGGGGCGGGTAATGCATGTCGGGCAGATGGGTATCGAACGCGGGACCGAACGCGCCCTGGCTGAAAGAGAGATAGTCGAGCACGCCCTCGGCAGCGGCAGCGCGGGCGATCCGCTCCGCCTCGTCGGGGTCGATCCCGCCCGGCACGCGTTCGTCCGCGGGCAGCTTGATGCCGACGATGAAGTCCTCGCCGCAGGCGGCGCGGACCGCCGCCATCGCCTCGCGCATGAAGCGGGTGCGGCCTTCGAGGCTGCCGCCGTAGCCGTCCGTCCGGTCGTTGCAGGCGGGCGAAAGGAACTGCGCGATCAGGTAGCCGTGGGCGCCGTGCAGCTCGACCCCGCTGAAGCCAGCACGCTTCAGCCGCTCCGCACTCTCCGCATAGCCCGCGACGATGCCCGGGATCTCGTCTTCGGCCAGCGGCCTGGCGCTGTTCCAATAGAGCGCCTCGGGCTGCGAGGACGCGCTGCGCGGCACGGAATCGAGGCCCCAGAGCTGCTGGCGCCCGATATGGCCCAGCTGGCCGATCAGCCGGCAGCCGTGGCGCTCCACCGCCTCGGCCCAGCGCGAGAGCCCGCCCAGGTTGGCCTCGTCGTGAATGCTCACCAGGATCGGCGCGCCGGTGCTGGTGGGATGCACGTTCATCAGCTCGGTCACGATCATCGCGGTGCCGCCCTGGGCTCGCGCCGCGTGGTAGGCGATCAGGCGGTCGGTCACGGCGCGGTCCTTGCCGAGGCCGGTGACGGTGGCGACGTGGACGATGCGGTTGCGCAGCTCGCGGGCGCCCACGGTGATCGGGCTGAACAGGGTATCGAAGGCCATGGCGGGGTCCGTCCTGGCGATTGCGGGCGGCGCAGTCTAGGGGAGTTGCCGCCTGGATGCAGGGGGGAGCATGGCGGACGAGCATGATTTCGTCGTGATCGGCGGCGGCACCGCCGGCTGCGTGCTGGCCAACCGGCTTACCGCCGATCCGAAGACCAGCGTGGCGCTGCTGGAGGCCGGCGGCGAGGCACGCCATCCCTTCATCCACATCCCGCTGATGGCGGGGCTCGTCTACTTCATGCGCTCGATCAACTGGAGCTACGAGACCGAGCCGGAACCCCATCTCGACGGCCGCCGCATCCCCTGGCCGCGCGGCAAGGTGCTGGGCGGTACGTCCGCCATCAACGGCATGATGTACATGCGCGGCAACCGCCTGGATTACGACGGCTGGCGCCAGCTCGGCCTCGACGGCTGGGACTACGAGAGCGTGCTGCCCTACTTCAAGCGGGCCGAGGGCCACGGCTCCCGCCGCGATCCCTACCACGGCACCAAGGGCCCGCTCCGCGTCAACCGCGCCGCGTCGACGAACCCACTCTACGAGGTCTTCCTCGAGGCCTGCGACGCGCTGGGCCTGCCGCGCAACGACGACTTCAACGGCGCGGTGCAGGAGGGCATGGGCCGGCAGGATTTCTGCGTCGACCGCGGGCGCCGCGTGAACACCGGCCATGCCTTCATCCTGCCGGTGCGGGAGCGCTCCAACCTGCGCCTCGTGCTCCGCGCCCATGTCGAGCGGCTGATCTTCGAGGGCCGGTGCTGCGTCGGCGTCGCCTACCGGCGGGGTGGGCAGCGGCACGAGATTCGGGCAAGGCGGGAGGTGATCCTCTGTGCCGGCACGATCAACTCGCCCCAGCTGCTGCAGCTCTCGGGCGTGGGCGCGCCGGAGCATCTCGGCTCCCTCGGCATCGATGTCACGGTGGAGAGCCCCGATGTCGGGCGCAACCTGCAGGACCACGCCGGCGTCTACGTTCAGTACGCCTGCACGCAGCCGGTCGCGCTCTACGGCCTGTTGCGGCCGGATCGGGCGGCGATGGCCTGCCTCCGTGCCTACCTCTTCGGCACCGGCCCCGGCACCTCCGTCGCGCTGGAGGGCGGCGGCTTCGCGCGCAGCCGCGAAGGGCTCGACGCGCCCGATCTGCAGGTCACCTTCATTCCCGGCCTCACCCTGGACGTGACCCGCAAGAAGCAGGGCCGGCACGGCTTCCTCACCCATTGCTACCAGCTCAGGCCGGAGAGCCGCGGGGAGGTTCGCATCGCCGCAGCCGACTCATCCCGGCCGCCGGCGATCCACGCCAACACGCTCAGCGCCGAGACCGACCGCCGGGTGATGCGCGACGCGGTCCGCTTCGCACGCCGGATCGTGGCCCAGACGCCGTTCGACCCCTACCGCGGCCACGAGATCGCACCCGGCGAGCGCGCGCAGTCGGACGATGCGATCGACGCCTGGATCAGGGCCAATCTCACTACCGTCTGGCACCCGGTCGGCACCTGCCGCATGGGCCAGGACGAGCGCGCCGTGCTGGACGCGGAGCTGCGCGTGCGCGGCGCGGAGCGGCTGCGGGTGGTGGATGCCTCGGTCATGCCGCTCATCACCAGCAGCAACACCGCGGCGCCGACCATCATGATCGCCGAGAAGGCAGCGGACATGATCCTGGGCAAGCCGCCGCTCCCCGCCGAAGCCCCCGCTGTCTAGAACCGACAGGGCTTCTGGAGTCACCGGACCATGGTGCGGTGCACAGGGAGGGGCGGCGTGGGGCAGCATCGCCGGATGAGCCAGAAACCATCCCGCGAGCACAACCACGCCATGCAAAACGAACCCCCCAAGACCGCGACGAGCGTGAACTTCGGCCGCTCCTCCATCGACCGCCTGCCGGCCAAACTGCGCGAGGCCGTCGATCGGGCCATCGCAGACGGCGCCACCATCGACGAGATCACAGCCCGCATCCGGGCCGAAGGCGAGACATGCTCGCGCTCGGCCGTTGGCCGCTAC
>JAJEEP010000128.1 GCA_022820945.1 Alphaproteobacteria bacterium
GCCCCACAATTGGCTTTCAGGATCGCCCATGGCAAATGTGGGGGTCAGGGGTCTTCCAACCCCAACACCTAGTGGTTCAGCGCCGCAAAACCGGCTCGATCAGGCTCGGCTGGTCGGAAAAAGTGCCAACTTGGGTCGAGATCCCAGCGATCCAGTGCATCGATCAGGCGCCTTCGGGCCTCGTCCGCCGTTCCGGCGACGGGCGCCGGCTCCGGACCCATCGTCCAGCCGCTCGCCCGGTGCTCCCGTTCCTGAGCACGCTTGAAATAGTCGAGCGCCCAGAAGACCGGCAGCCACCGCTCCTCGTCCGGCAAATTCAGCGCCGTCAGGTGGACAGACTGCAGCGCGAGCACCGTGTGGTACTTGAAGCCGACATGAGGAAAGGGCTGGACGCGGCGCGACGTCGCGATGGTCAGAGCGGCCAAGGTGCTACGGTGATCGAGACCGTCCCTGATCAGCGCAGCTAGCTCCGCCACGACGCGTTCGCGGGGTGAGTCTTCCATGAGGCGATGCAGGGTACCGACCTCGGGAAGAGTCTGTGCCAGGCCCAGCCTGCCACCCAGGCTCAGCGCGGCAGCGCCACCGGTGGCGCACAGGAATGTTCGACGATCCACGGCGCTCATCATACGCCTGAATTGCGAGCCGGCCCCCGGACTGGAAATCATCACCAATATTCCCAAGCAAATGCCTTGCTTGATCGTAAGGTCGTCTAATCTCGAGGGATATGTTCCCTACGGACTTGAGGATCGTCCCTGACGTGTCGGCTTGAATGTCCGGTCGTGGTGGCGCAACCTTTCCGCTAACGCCCGAAGCATCGGAGGCGCACGATGATGAGACTCCTGTTCATCACGGTGCTGGCCCTGGGACTCACGGCTCCTGCGGTGGGCGCCCTGGCCCATCACGGCTGGTCGTGGACGACCGGCGGCAATATCGATCTGACCGGCATCGTCAAGACCGTCCGCTTAGGGAATCCTCACGGCGTGCTGACGATCGACGCGGAGGGCGAGGTGTGGACCGCCGAGGTCGGTCAGCCCTGGCGCAACGAACGCGCCGGTCTCGAGGACGGCGATCTGGCCGAAGGGGTCGAGATCCGGGTGATCGGCGAGCCGTCCGCCGACCTGGCGGAGAAGCGGGTCAAGGTGGAACGGCTGTTCCTGGGCAAACGGGAGTACGTCCTTTACCCCGGCCGCGACTGAGACCTTGGAGGCGCTACTCGCAGCGTTCGAGGGGACGGCCCTGGCGCAAACCCTGCGGAGTTCCCGCTGGGGCTATGCCGCACTCAACGCCGCGCACATCTTCGCGATTGCCTTGCTGATCGGGTCCGTCGTCCCGCTCAATCTGCGGCTTTTCGGCGTCTGGCGCGGCATCTCCCGCGAAGCGGTGGTGCGGGTGCTGGCACCCGTTGCGGCGAGCGGGCTGATTCTTGCCCTGATCACGGGACCGCTGCTGTTTTCGGTCCGGGCGCGGGAGTACAGCGACGTCGAATTCCTGCAGCTCAAGCTGATCTTCATCGCGGTCGGGGTCCTGTCCACTCTTGCTCTGTGCTGGACCCACGGGTTCCTGCTCAGGGACGCCCCTCGCGCCCGCCTGGTCTGCCACGCCATCCTCTCGACGGTCTGCTGGCTGGGGGCGCTCGTCTGTGGGCGATTGATCGCGTTCGCAGGCGATTGAGGCCCGTATCGTTCGGGCGGTGTGACCGTCCCTGTTCCGGGCAAGCGGGCAAGCTCTCTATCGGCACAAGGCTTCTGCCGGTTTCTCTACGAATTCGTGACGCGGTGCTTTCTCCGTCAGCGTTTCGAGAAAGGCGACAAGATCGGCCAGTTCGCGCGCGCTCAGGTCCAGGCGGCGCAGAATTCGCTCGCCGCCGGCGTGCAGCCGCTCCTCGTCGAGCGTCGAATAGTGATGGGCGACGTCGGCGAGCGTCTCGAGGCTGCCGGCATGCATGTAGGGCGCGGTGAGCGCCACGTTGCGCAGGCCCGGCACCCGGAACTCGCCGAAGTTGCTCTGGCGCAGGTCGACATAGCGGGTCTTGGCGGCGGTAGAGCGCCCTGCGTCGTCGTTGAAGCGGCCCAGCAGGGTGTAGGGGCTTTGGTGCAACTTGCGGATGCCGCCGTGCCGGCCCGGATCGACCCGGCCGGGCTCGACGAAATGCGGCACGCCGGCATCGGCGAACTCGCCGTTGGTGAAGGCCGGGCCGAAATGACAGAAGGCGCAGTTGCCCCGGCCCACGAACAGGCGCAGGCCGCGGTGGGCGGCGGCGGGATAGCGGGCCTGGCCGGCCGCATCGTCGCGCGCCAGGGCGTCGCGGAACTCGTCGAACAGCGTGCGGCCGCTGACCTGCGTTTCCAGGAACGCCGCCAACGCCTTGCCGAGATCGACGAAAATCCGTTCGTCGTCCGCGCCGGGCGCTGCGCCGAACGCGCGCCGGTAGCCACAGGTAAGCACTCGGTCGGAGCGGACCAGCCCCGCCGCGCCGTCGGGGCCTACGCCCATTTCGCGGCCGTCGAGCAGGGGCCGAAGGTTTTGCGCCCACAGCGAGTCCTGCGCGCCGTCCCAGCCGAACCAGCGGTTGAAGCGCAGGTTGAACAGGCTGGGCGCGTTGCGGTCGACGGTCCGCTGCCCGCGGCTGCGCGGCAGGCCGTCGGTCCAGGCCCGCTCCGGCGGGTGGCAGGTCGCGCAGGAGACTTCGCCGGAGAGCGACAGGCGCGGATCGAAGAACAGCGCCCGGCCGAAGGCGATGGCGGCCGGTTCGCCGGAAACCCGGTTGCTCGGGTCTGGCTGCGAGGCCGGCGGCCACGGCCCGTGACGCAGAATCCGGCGTTCTTCCTCGGCGGTGAAGTCGAGCGCCGGCGCCGGCGCCGGCGCGGCGATGCCCGAAAGCATGCAGAGTGCGATCGCAAATCCCGACAGCCGGGCGGCGGCGGACGCGCCGTAGCGCCGGGGCGTCACTCCAGCACCGCCTCCGCGGTCAGCGTCTCCCGGCCCGCCTTACCGCGCACATCCAGAATCAGCTGCCAGCGCCCCAGCATGTGGAACATTAGTCCTTCGGCCGTTCCGGACAGGCCGTTCAGGGTCACCCCCGGCCGGTAGTTCATGCCGTGCCGGTGGTCAGGCATCCAGCCGCGCACCTTGACCCGGTCGACCGGCGGCCCGCACAGCTGGAAACGGATGGAAAAATGGGCGCCGACCGGGATGGGGGCGGGTTCCGAGCGCCACCATGCCGTCCACAGCTCGCCGGCGATTCTCCGGCCGCCGGTCCAGCCTTCCGGACGGTCGCAGGCCGCCGCCTGACCGGCCGCGAGAACGAGCGCAAGCGCAGCCGCCAGCGCCGGTCCGCCGAGGCGCCGCCGGGCCACGGTTATGTGTGGAGGTTTGCCAGGTGCGGCCGGATCATCGCCTCGCCGTTGCGCCAGGCGATCTTTTCGGCGAGGTCGGCCGGCAGGTCGGCCAGCCACTCCCTGGTCCAGTCCGCGTGTCGGACGACGTAGTGCCAGCGCTCCGGCGTGAAGGTGTCGGTGCCGACCATGACGCGGTCCGGAAATGCGGCGAACAGGCTGCGCCAGTCGTCGTCGACCAGGCCGTCATGGGCGTGTTCGCTGCGGAAGGCCAGGTCGGTCCAGAGCTTCGCGTGCTTTCCGAGCATCGGGCCGACGGTATCCGGACCGACGAAGCCCGCATGGGCCCACAGCACCCGCGCCTCCGGCCATTGCGCGAAGATCGCGTCCACCGCGCCGGTGTCCGAATGGGCGTGCAGGAGAAGATTGTGCTGGCGTGCCAGCTCGATCATGCGCCGCGGCACGGCCTTGTCGGTCTGCGCGGCGAAGAGGTGGAATTCGCCCACCGCGACCCACTCGAAGCGCTCCAGACGGTCCTCTAGGAAGTCGATCACCGACGGATCGTCGACCCACCTGCCGATTTCTCCGCGCCGACGATAGGGGCGCAGGCTGGGCAGGACAAGGTCGGGCGCCGCCGCGTAGAGCGCGCGGGTGCCGGCGTCGCCCGAGCTCGACACCAGCGCCCGCTTCAGCCCCGCCGCCTCCAGAATGGCGACAGCCTCGCCGGCAGAAAACCGCTCGGCGGCGTCGTGGCTGAAATGGATATGGGCGTCGAAGATCGGCAGCGGCGTGCCGCTGGCGCGGGCGAGCGAGGGCAGCAGCGCCGCAGCGGCCGAAGCTGCGAGAAAGCGACGGCGCGAGAGTATCGCCGGGCTCCTACCTGCTGGCATAACCGAACCCTGTCACTCCCGGTGGCTGCAAGGCAAGCCCGCAGGCCGCGTTGCGCGAGACCACGCTCCAGATCGTTGGGTCGCCGTCGAAGACGGACTCGCACTAAACTGGGAGGCGACGGGGACGGAGGGCGAGGCGATGAAAGAGACGCGGGTCTTCATCCTGGACGGCGGTACGCTGGTGATCGACGGCTTTCACATCTACTGGAACCGCGGGCCGGCGGGCGAGGTGCGCTTCCCCGTCTACAGCGTGCTGATCGACCACGCCGACGGGCTCTACCTCTTCGACACCGGCTTCGATTGCGACCACGTCAACGCCGTGCTGCCCTTCGAGAAGCCGATCCAGTCAGAGAGACAGACACTGGTCGGCGCTCTCGCGCTTGCCGGCTACCGGGCGCAGGACGTGGATTACGTCGTCAACTCGCACTACCACTTCGACCACTGCGGCGGGAACCGCCACCTGCGCGAGGCCTGCACGGTGTGCCACGCGCTCGAATTCGCTCAATGCGCGTCGCCGGCGCCGTTCGAGATGCTGGGATATTCCGACATGCGCTTCCACGCCGACCTCTACCGCGAACGGCTCGCGAAAGAGGGCCGCGCGGTGCCGGACGATCCCGAGAGCGACATCTGGACGCCAAGGTTCGAGCTCATCAGCGGCGACCAGGAGATCGCCAAGGGCCTCCACCTGATCGAGACGCCGGGCCACACCGCCGGGCACTACAGCCTGCTGGTCGAGCTCGCGGGCCGGCGGCCGATGCTGTTCACCGCCGACGCCGCGTACACGCGCAAGGGACTCGAACAGGAGATCATCCCGAGCTTCCACCTGGACCCGGTCAAGGCGGTCGCCTCGATGAAGCGCCTCAAGGACGTCGCGCTGGAGCGCGACGCGGAAATCTTCGTCGGCCACGACGGCGAGGCCTTCGCCGGCTACGACACCGCGCCCGCGTATTACAGTTAGCCCCGGACCATGGTGCGGTGCACAGGGAGGGGCAGCGTGGGGCAGCATCGCGGCATGCAAAACGAGAACCGACCCATCAGAACCGGCGGGCGCTCCTCCATCGACCGCCTGCCGGCCAAACTGCGCGAGGCCGTCGATCGGGCCATCGCAGACGGCGCCACCATCGACGAGATCACAGCCCGCATCCGGGCCGAAGGCGAGACATGCTCGCGCTCGGCCGTTGGCCGCTAC
>JAJEEP010000013.1 GCA_022820945.1 Alphaproteobacteria bacterium
TCAGTTGATTTAGTCGTCACCGAGACAAAGCCCCCCCGGCGGCCTTCTTGCAAGATCGCCGGGGGGCACCAACCCCAAAACCTCGATTAATCCGAGCCGATCGGACCGAAATCGCCGCCGGGAGCGTGCGTGCTCTCAGCGCATCTCCGGGACGATCCGATCGACGGTGCGGTCGAGGCGGGTGACCTGGGAATGCAGGCAGTTGACGAAGCCCCACAGCAGCGCCTCGCGCTCGTCGGCCATCTGCGTCCCCTCGACGGTGACGCCCTCCACGATCACGCGGATGGCTTCCGAGAGCGCGTCCAGGGCGTCTTCGGCGTCCCAGACGTCGCGGCTGTCGAGCTCGCCGCGCTCGGGCGCCGCGCCGTGGAGCGCCATGCTCTGGCAGACGGCGGCGGTCGGCGATGCGGTTGCGGTGGTGTCGATGGCGGTCATAACGATCTCCTCTCCGTTCGTCCTCCGGGGGCCGGGATCGACGGCGTTGGCGGTCATGGCTCAATGGAAGGGGTGGGTCTCGATCCAGCGCTCGAGGGTCTCGCGGAGCCGGCCGCGGTCGGTCACCCGCTTCCAGCCGCGCCGGTCCTCGGCGAGCCAGATCAGGTAGTGGAACCGGCCCGGGTTGAGGATGTCCTCGTCCTTGAAGATGTCGCCGATGTAGTCGCCGTCGCGGTACACGCGCACCTCGTCGGGGGCGGCGAGCTTGAAGGTGAGGTCGGTGCGATAGCGTCCCATCGGATTGCTCCCTTTCGTGCCTGGCGGGCGGGTTCTCTCTCTCCGTCCCGCCTCTTGTTCACACCGACTCTTGCTGTCCTCTCTCTCCCGCGAAGCCGAAGACCGGGGCGAGGCGGGCGCGAAGCGCGGCGGGGCCGAGGGTGACGAGGTCGTCGTTGAAGTCGTCCCCCTGCGGAACGATCGCCAGCGCGTCGACGCGCGCGGATGCGCAGCGCCGGGCGAGGCGTTCCGCCGCGCGCTCGCCTTCCGGGTCGTTGTCGCGGGCGATGACGAGCCGCCGGAGGCCGGCGGGAGGCGCGAACGCGCCGAGGCTGCCGGCCGAGAGCGCGGCGGCGGCGACGGCATCCGGCAGCGCGGTCACGATGGAGAGCACGGTCTCGATCCCCTCGCCGACCAGCAGGGTGCCGGCGTCGGGTACGCCGAAACGGACGGCGAGACCGTGGACGCGGCCGAGCGCCTTGCGCGGCCGCGCCACGGAGGCCTTCGCGGGGCGCCGGGGATCGAGCCAGGTGCGATGCACGCCGGTCAGCGTGCCGTCGTCGCCGGTGACGGCGGCGACCAGCGCCGGCAGGCGGCGCGGGGCGCCAGCGTCCCTATATATAAGTGAGGGGTGGAAGCGGAGCGCGGGAAAGCGGCAGCGGTGGAGGGCGCGGGCCCGGAGATAGGCCTCGGCATGAGTGCCGTCGACGACGCGGCAGCGCTGCCACAGGCGGCGCGCCGCTTCTAGACGGTCGTAAGAGTCGGAGGCACCGGCGGCGATCGCGGGAGGCAGCGAGAGAAAGGCGCGCGCCTCGGCGAGGGCGGCGTGGAGCGAGTTCGCGCCGGAGGCGATGCGGACGAGATCGAGCAGATCGCCGTGCTCGCCGGAGCTTGCGTCGGTCCACTTCCCGGGCGTGCCGGGGGGTGCGAGGCGGACGAAGAGCGAGCGCCCGCGGGCGCCGCGAACGTCGCCGGCCACCCAGTAGCGGCCGCTCCTGCGGCCCTGCGGCAGGTAGCGCCGGCAGACCTCCTCGGCGCGCGCGCCGAGGGCGGCGGCGACGCGTGCGGCGTTCATGGCGCGCCTCCGTCGCGCATGACGACACCGGCGAAGCCGGGACGACGGACAAGTGGGGAGAGCATGGGAGCACCTCGCTCGCGGCTGCCGGGGGAGCGCCCGGGTTCCGGCCCCTCTCCGGCTCCCGGCGGCGCCGGGACGGCGGGCGATGCGCGAAGCGCGAGCCCTGCCGCCCGGCCCGGCCGGGGTCTCTGGCCCGGCGGCAAAAGAAAAGCCGGCGCGCGAGGCGCCGGCTCGAGTTGCAGGGAGGATGTTGAAATCGGGGCTCTAGAACGGGATTTCCTGAGACCCCTGCGGGGCATCGGCGCCGCCGTTCTCGCCGGCCGGCGTTGCCTCGCCGTTGGACGCGGGCGCGCCGTTGCCGGGCTTGTCCAAAAACTGGACGCGCCCACCGGGGACCAGCAGGATCTCGGTCGAGAACCGGTCGGAGTCCTCGCCGTCTTTCCGCCAGCGCCGGGTCTGGAGCTTGCCCGAGACGTAGACCAGCCGGCCCTTCTTCGCGTGCTTCTCCAGCATGTCGATCAGCCCGCTCTGGAAGCTGACGACGCGGTGCCACTCGGTCTTGTCGATGCGCTCGCCGCCGCCGGCCCTGTCGATGTAGCTCTCGTCGGTGGCGATGCTCATGTTGGCCACGCGCCCGCCGGAGGCCATGTGGTTGATGGCGACGTCGTCGCCGAGCCGGCCGATCACCTCGGCCCTGTTCAATCCGAAACTCATGATCGTCTCCTTCTGCTTGCTGGTTGATGACGAAGGTTGACGAACGGGCAAGGTCTCTCTCGATCCCTTCCCCGTTCACCCTTCTCCAGGCTCTCCACCACCTCTACTTCGCCGTCCGCCCCGGTGCCTGCCGGAAAGCCGCCTATCTCGCGGACCGCACACGATGGCGGGAGCGGCGCGGGGCACAGGCGTGGCGCCGGTGCCGGGGGAGTGCCGCCGCCGGTGGAGACAACGGGCGGCGGCGGGATGGGATCGGCGCGGAGCGAAGCGCCCAGGGCGGAAGCCGGGTCGGAGGCGGCATCGGTGGACAGCACGGGGTGGGGCCCCGCAGCCCTTGTGGGGCAAGGTGATCGCGATGTAGCTTGGCAGCGCTCATAGCGCGTTTTCCTGTTGGACGCGCGGGCGCCGGAGACCCTCTCCGGTTCCCGCGCGTCTCCGCGCTTCGGGCCGGTGCCTTGCTCCCGGTTGCGAAAGGGCTACGGCACCCCCGTGAGCGAAGGGGCCATCAGCGGCACGTTCGAGACGATTTCCACCTGGTCGATGCGGAGCCCCAGGAAGGCCAGGCAGGCCGCCGTCTCGGCCTCCGTCTCATAGGTGCCGTGGTCAGCGCCGTTGTCGATCTCGATCACGGTGTAGAAGGGCGGCCCCGCCTGCGCCGCGTGCCAGGCGGGCGCGCGGGTATTGGACCTGTACGCGCAGGCCGGACATCGGGCGGCTCCGGCCGAGAAGGCGCCGCAATCCACACAGACGCCTCGCGCGCGCCGCCGGGCATAGCGTGTCTTCCTGACCGCGCTCCTGCGCTCTGTCGAGATCCGTTCGGCCTCCAGCGCGGCGTGCCGGGCGCAGCGCGAGGAGCCTCCCACGGCCGGCTCGGCGCAGCGCACACAGGCGCCGGCAGCCCTGCGCGCGGCATAGCGCGCGCGTTCGGCCGCGCGCACCGCCTCGCCGCAGGGCTCGCAGACCGAACGGCCGTCGACGGGCGGGTTGCGGCCGCAGCGCGTGCATAGCCCTGCTTCGTGCCGCTCCCGGCGGCGGCGCCTGTCGGCGGCGCGCTCGGCGCGTCGGCACTTGACCGGATCGCGCCCGGCGTAGGACGCGCCCCGGGCCCTGGCCCTGTCGCGGCGGGCCTTGTCGGCGGCGCGTCGCTTCTCGGCGCAGCGCCCGCACAGCTTGAGGCCGGGCTCGGGCGGAACCTTGCCGCACCGGGTACACAAGCCGCTCGCGAGACGTTCGGCGTGCCGCTGGCGCAGGCGGACGCGGGCCCGCTCCTTCGCGGGGGCCTGGTCGGGCATGAGCGGCGCCCCCGCTCAATGCGCGTGGCGCATGGCGGCCAACCCGGAAGCCGCAATCCCCCAGATCTGCACGCCCGACGCCTTCAGGTCGAGCGCCGTGCAGATGATGATCTCGTCGCGCTCGGGGCGCATTTTCCTGACCGCGCCGGCGCTCACGATCGTGCGGCGCGGCCTTCGCCGTCCCTTATTCGCCTTCGGCTGCTCGGCCTCGACCGGGTGGATCTGCCCGTCGGGCCGGGAGCGGAACCTTTCGACCACATAGCGCTCCCCGTCGAGCCCCCGCCCGAACACGTGGACCAGGAACGTGTGCGCGTTGCGATGTGACGGTCGGCGAATCCGCATGGCGTGCCTCCCCTTCGTCTGGTGTGCCCAAGGCCGGGGGCTCTCTCCGCAACGCCGCCCGGCCGCCCCGCTTCCGGCCAACCGCTCGCTCTCGGTGGCGTTCATGTGCCCGCGCGGCGCAAAGGCGGAAGGCGGCGGGGCAGGGGCCGGCGAGCGCCGGTGGGACGCCCCGGTCGACAGACACCCGGAGGGCTCCGAGGGGATGCAGGAGGACAAGCGGCACAGGGAATGGAGTGCACCGGGACGTGGAGGGGTGCCCCGCCCGTGCGTATGGCTGCGCGGAATTAGTTGGTGGCGTATTCTGCTCCCGTGAGGGAGACCAGGATCGACGAGGCCGAGCCGGCGCCGCTCTATCCGGAGGATCCACGAGAGGCGCTGGTCGGGAGGCGCACGAACATGGAAGTCATTCGACTGAGCGGCGATGGACCGGCTTCACCGAAAGGGCTTGATCTCCAACCCCGCCAGCAAGGCCAATTCGGTGGAGGTTACCGAAGCCGGGCTGCGGGAGGCCGAAACCGCATTCCATCGACTGTGCAAGAGCAATGACTGATCCGCCGTCACTGGTGTATCCGGCTTGGTTGTCGCAATGCGGCACGGGGCGGGCCTGAATGCCGCTGGTGTTCCGGTATCGAAATGTGCGCTTCCACTTCTTCTCGAACGAGGGAGCGCCCCGGGAGCCCGTGCACGTGCATGCGGAAAGCGGTGACGGCGAGGCCAAATTCTGGTTGTATCCCGAGGTGAGGGTTGCCCGGAGCGCGGGCTACAGCCGCAGGCAGCTCTTGGAGCTTGCCGAGGTGGTGGGCGAGCGCCGGGAGGAGATCGAGAGGGCCTGGAATGAGCACTTCGGTTAGGGCCAGGAAGCTCGCATTCGACCGCGACACGATGTGGGTCGAGCTGGACGACGGCCGTTCGCTCGGGGTTCCTTTGGCGTGGTTCCCGCGATTGATGCGGGCGAGCGCAGCCCAGCGGGAGAACTACCGAATCGGCCATTCCGGCAACGGCCTGCACTGGGACGAGCTCGACGAGGACATCTCCGTCGAGGGTCTGCTGGCAGGGCGGACCGACGAAACCCGCGCGGGGTCGCAAGCGGCCTGACCGCACCGCCGGGCCGTCCTGTCACGGCGGCGCTTCATCGCGCTCGGCATTGCCAACGATGACGCATGCGCTGCGAACAACGGCGGTTCCGGTAAGCTGGGTTTCGGCCTGCCAACGATCTGCGCGACCTGTGCGCGGGAGACACGGAACTGCCGGGCGATGCTGGCCGGCTTGACGCCGGCGTCGGACGCCGCCCAGATGATTTTGGCCTGTCCCGGAGAGATCGGTGTCGTCTTTGCTCTGGTCCTGGCCGCGGCCGATGGGGCGCGCTTCGACGCCTCCCCGGATTCCGAGTGCGGCGGCGAAGAATGCGCGACGTTTATCGGCCGGCCCCGTCACCCGAGGGAAGGTCAAAGCGCTCAAGCGCAGTGAGCCAAGCCGCAATTCCTGAGTCTTTCCCATAGGTCGCTCACACCGGACACCACTTCCTCGACGTAATCTTGCCGCGCCTCTTCATTCGCCAACAATGCGAGCTGCTCGCGGGGAGTACGTTTCAGATTCAGATCAGTCGGCGGGTATCGAAACAGGGGCCAGTCATCGCTGCTATCCCACCCTTGGAGCGTTGCGCCTACCTCCCGATACTTCTCTTTGTTCGGCCCTTTTTCGCAATGGATCCCAAAAAATATGTAGTCTTCCACTTCGATACCGAGCTTGGCATTCTCGTTCAAATCATAATACAGCCCGTGCCAATTGTAATTCCGTTGGTAGGCAACGAAACGCCTGATCCGCTTCTCGGAGATATTTGAATCGTCGGACTTGTCGGGGAGGTCGGGCATTTGTGCCCGTAGCCCGTTTTCGATCTCCCGCCAGAGCTTTACCAAGAGCGCAATTTTCGCCTCGGTCATAGCCTCGCTCAGGTCGTGCACTAGTAGAAGGTTGTTGTCTTCCAGGCAAAGTTGTTTCAAGTCGTTCATATAGGCCTCGCTGAAGTCTGTTCCCGTCAGCTTGCCGATCAGCCGCAGATATTGTGCAACCGACTCCCGCAGTGCCGGTTCGTCATAGGCGCGCCTCTGGCAACTCCTCAGCCAGGGGACAAGGTCGCTCTTGTAGGAGATACACCGATAGTCGACGTTACCCGCACTGTCTTCGGAGGCTTCCCGGCCATCCAGCGTCAGGTACAGGATTTGCCGCTCATAGTCCCTCATCTGCTCGGCATACCGCTGCAACTGTCGGGGCTGGTCCGCGGCCCAAATCTTGTTTTCGATGATGACCGCCTGCATGGAAGACTGATCGCAGATCAGGATGTCGATGTTGCTCCACTCTCGATCGACGGTTGCGCGATCATGACCGAAACCTCGAATCTCGAACCGGTCGAGGAAGTCCGCCAGGTTTTCTCGGGATTCCCCGGGAGATTGTCTGTGGTCGAGCAAGGCCGCGAGAAACCGGGAGTGGAGATTGACCTCATCGTGTTCGCTGCGCAGGGTCGAGAACACGTTGAAGGGCTCCCGACGGCCGGCTTCATGCCGGTCGTGGAACCGGGCCGCCTTCTCCAGTAACAATCGAAAGCTGTCGTTCATGACGGTCATGCTACCGTGTCAGGATCCACCGCCCTTTGAATCAAGGGGGCCCGTAGCGCGGGGCGATCAGGATGCGGAGCATTTCGTGGGCACAATAGACGTGGTTGCGTGTTGTGTCTCCGACGGGCGAGACGACACCGGCCATCTCGAGCCGGTCGATGGCGCGCCGAGCGGTCGTATAGGCCAAATCGAGTTCGTTCGCGATGCCGCCCACGGGTCCAGTAGGGGTTCTCGACGAAGAGGCGCAGCATCCTGTCCGGTCGCCCGGACTGAATGGCGGCAAGTTCTTCCCGCCAATGCTCGAACAGGCCGTCGACCTCCTCCATGCGATCGATTGGGTCGTCGGCTTGGAGCCGGACGCAGTGCAGGATATAGAGGCGCCACTTCGACACCGCCGAACTCAGCGGTGTCGACCCGCAGGCTTAGCTGGCCAACGTCCTCGACTGCATTGCCGACCAGCCGCAGAACCGCCTGCACGAGCTCCTGCCCTGGCACTGGAAGGTCGGACAGCATCAAGCCCTCGCGGCCTGATCCTGCGTGACTCACTGGAAGCTCCCGCAGGGCGCAGCGGCTGGACCGTGGTGCTTTACCCGCTGCGGTACAGCTCGGATGGCTACTAGTGGGCAGCGTTGGCGTGATCAACACTCTTCAGATGTCCGGGTTGCAAATCCGGTGGCCAAGATGCTGCTTACAACTCCGCGCAGTTCCTCAAAGTGGACAAAGTATTCACGCGTTCCGCATTGTCGAACGTGGTCTGCAAAATCTGTTTTCTTGCTATTGTTGAATTCGCAGGCTAGCACGCGACCGCCGCTATCGGTCTTCGTGATCGCGTATGGTTTCAAGACGGAATCGTCGTAGTTGTTCTCTATGCCACGGCGGGCGATCTGGTTGTCCCGGCGTCTCTTGAACGCGAACGGTGTGACCTTGGCGCCTTGGCGCAACTCGTTGCGCAATGTCTGAGCTTCCCCTGCAGCGTCGCAGTCCCACACGATCACAAAGTGGGTAGCCGGGTCCATGCTGCCGAGGAGGCGGCCATACGAGAGCAGCTGGCTCTTGCTGGTGTGCTGATTCAGCTGATCAAAAACGTGGACGCCCTCGGCAAAACTCAGTTCAACCCATCGTTTGAGATGCCGCGCATTATCTCCCTCGGTCAGGATAGTTACTTGCGCGTCGTCGAACGCAGCGATCCGAAGTCCCGCGTCCACAGTCGCGATCCCCTCGGAGAGCTCATCAATGGCGTCGATCTTGGTCGTCGGTCCTATGCGTACTCGCCCACCTGTTCTCACCATGCGGAATATCTCCGTTTCGGCAAGAGCTGCTACAGTCATCGGCGAATGAGACGTCAAAAGGACTTTGGTGCCATGTGCAACATACAGCTCTTTCAAGGTGGTAACGAGAGCAGTAACCATAGATGGGTGAAGAACGGCGTCGAGTTCGTCGAGCAGGAGAAGTTTAGGTCGCCGTCGTCCAATTTGCTGGTTGAAGGACGACAGGCACAACGCCATCAGCACCTTTTCTCCGGAGGACAATGAGTGGAGGTCGTATTGTGCACCAGATGTTCGGTTCGTCATCTGCGTCTGGAATTGAAATTGCTCGAAGTTTCCCATATTCAGCTTGTATTGGTCGGGATCAGAGAATTCGAAGTCGAATAGTCCATCGTCGCCAGCGGCAGCTCGCATGGTGGCTAGAGCGTGCCGCAGGATGTCCCAAGGTGGTGGATACTTTCGACGATACTCTGCGAGGACTGTGGCATACGGGATAGTTTCGGTCTCAATTCGCTTGTGCGCCCAGATGAACTGATCGACCTTGTAGGTTGCGAAGACTTCGCTGACGACGTTGGAAATGATGCTGCCCTCATATTGACCAGCGAGTATGATGTCGTCGTGTTTCAGCTCATGGGGTAGCTTCCTGGATAGCTTCATGGCCAAGCTGATGAGAATCGCTGGATTGCCGCCGCAGCTGGTTGGTGGTGTCCGCTGCTGCCGATGCTTCCTATCGTTTTCCTGAGGGATCAATGGCTCCATCACCTGGGCATAGAATGCTTCTTCGTATGAGTCATCGGGGCGGGATTGGGGAAATATCGTGAAGTCGGGCAACTGGCCGACCATCTCCCGCAAGTTGGCTATGAACTCCTCTCGCTTCCCAGTGCCAGATACTCGGGCGATTTGGTCAGTGAACTGGCTGAAGACTTGCTCAGCGATGCGAACCGGCGATGGTTCATTGGGTGTGCCGTTCAAATAAGTATCGGCTGTTTCTCTCGCGAACTGGTTGGATGTCCGGGTTCCCACACCGGAGTCGGGGGAACGAAAGGAATCCATGTTGAACCCTGCGATGTCCTCCTTACCGACTCCGGCGATTTGGGCGTTCCCACTTTTGAGTGCCTCCAACAGTTGCGTCTTGCCCGCGCCATTGCGGCCGATCAAGACGGCGAAGTCCGGAAGTTCTGTCGCTTGGATTGCGTGGATCGACTGGTATGCCTGTATGATTTCGATCTTCACCCGGAGTCCTCACGCTAGCGTCGCACCGGAGATGGCGGAGTAGGAGTTTAGGCGTGCTACCGAAGCCCGTCGACGCTCTGGCGGCGCAAGCTGTGCGGATCGCTCGGCGGCTCGATGACCCGACGGACTGCATCGAGACAGAGATGAGCAGATTAGGCGAGGAGGTCAACGAGCGCCGTTGCCTTTCGTCTCCATCCTATCACCGCACGACCGAACGAAAACAACCGTTGAACCTAAATCCGGCAGTTGGAGGGGGCGATCGGCCTCTCGGTGCGGTCCGGGCGGTGGATTTCGGGGTCGATTTCAGCATGCCGGCGCGGCCCTGGGCGGCGGCAGCCAGCGCGGACGCCCCGGTTCGCGGCCATGGAGGTAT
>JAJEEP010000042.1 GCA_022820945.1 Alphaproteobacteria bacterium
GATGTCGTCGTATCGGCGCTCGATCAGCGCCACAAGCCTCGCCGGAACGGCGATCTCCTTGTCCTGAGCGATCCTGGCGGCGCGATTGGCCCGGCGCAGGAGTTGCTGCATCCGCCGGGCCCAGGCCTCCCCTTCGATCTCGACCAGCGCCTGCAACTCGCGCAGGTGATGGGCGTTGCACAGGCTGTGCTCCACCCCCTCCATCGCGAAGTACGGCTTCCAGTGATCGTGCACGACGATGCCGGAGACACCCGAGAGCAGGGCGCCGCGCTTGCCGCTGACCCGGTACGCCGCCAGCAGCGGCGTGCAGATCACATGCAGCCACTGCGTCTGCCCGCCGATCCGGAACCCGGTCTCGTCCATGGAATCGAGCCCATCGGAGGCACGGTGTCGCAACTGCCCCCGTGCGAGATTACGGATCGCATATTCGACGAACAGGACAACCTCGTGGAGGAAGTGCTGCTAATCGTTTCCGTAAACGTTCGGGTGCTGTCAGAGATCTTCCCGCGCAAGATGAAAAGGGCCAAGGTCAAGGTGTATGACTACGATGACACGTGCGTCGACAATATCGAGCTGAGTCGCATAGCGGACCTGCTGCTGCACAACAGATACATCATGATTCGGGATCAGTACGTCGTGGATCTGATCTCAGACGAGAGGTTCATGTCGGACAAGCCTCAGCTCGGGTTGAAGGTCGATTTCGCGCAGTATCTTGGTGAGGTCCAGCGTGCTCTCGAAGTCCTGACGGTCAACGACCTGATCGGAAGGCTGCGGGGCGCCACGAAACAGCTGTCGTCATCGTCGAACATCAAGGACATAGTCTTTCTCACGCAGAATCTCTACACGCTGGGCGGGCTTGTCATGACGGACGGCGCCCACGTCGACCAAGGGCCGCTCAAGTCGATACTGGACAGAGTCGCCGTGCAGATTCTCGAAGCGGGTCCAAAACCCGTTCCAGGAGAGATTCGGCAATTGGCGCTCGTTTCCGGAGCACCCAGATTCTCTCTCGAGCCCGAACTCGACGACAAGCACATTCGCGTCCGGGTTCAGGTCAACGGGAAACAGGAAGAACTCGTGATGGGCTATGAGGACTTCTTCTCGGAAGTCTCCAGAGCACACGGAGACGCCAAGCTGCTGCCGAGCTTGCGGCACACAGTCTCCAGCACATAGTCCCGATCATGCGCCGCTACCTCGTCCACTGCCCGGTCGTGGAAACTATCGACCCCTCGCGCACCGAGATACTCCCTCTCCTGCATGTGAGCATCGCACGCGGGCGTTTCCTGCAAGGGCATCGCAATTTCACCGGGCGGGACCATGGCAACTACTTCGACTACGCCGCACGCGAAATTGCAGCGCTCCTGCTGGCGCATCGGGAAGAGTTTGCGGTTTGGCAGTAGTCATCCCCAGCGCCCAGTATTCGCGAGCGCTGCCCGATCGCGAACCCTGCCGACAGCACGGATGTCCGTCGCGACTTACCGCCGGCGCCGTGACCAACTTACCGCGGAGGTCGACGCCATTGTCCGCGAGGACTTTGCCGGACGCGTACTGACCTTCGACAGCGCCGCGGCAAGGGCCTATGGGGAGATTGCCTCCGCGCACCGGTCCTTGGGCCGACCGATTCTGCAGGCCGACTGTCAGATCGCCGCCATCGCCCGCGCCCCCGACGCGGCCGTCGCGACTTCCAATAGCGCTGACTTCGAGCACTGCGGGACTGCGCTCATCGATCCCCGGACGAATAGCGGGGCCTTGCCGCGACGCGATCCGACCGTCGCTCGATGATTGCATCAATTGCGACGTCCGGGACGAAGAGCCCTTCGTTCTGGTCGTTCACGTCGCGCAGCGGCGCGACGGCTCTACTCGGAAGGGTCGGCGAGGCGACCCGAAAAACCGCGCCGGATGATCGTTCGCGAAATACCGGCAACACTTTTTTTTGCGGTGCCACGCGGGATCACAGGGGGACCTCCGGGTGCCCCGAAGTATCGGGAGGGTGACCCAAGGTATTGATAACAAACAGTAAAATGCTTGACATTGCCATTCTAGTCCCAAAGATCGCATCTCATGGGCCACCGTTTTGCGGGGAAAGGCGTTATGGGTAGAAACGGGAGGGAGCGGTCAACGGACCGCGTCGTCGCCAACGACAACGCAACAGCGGAGGCGGTGAAGAACGGGTCGGACGAGACCGACCGGTTCAATCGGGAGCGCGCGGCCTCAAGTGGGGCGGACCGCAAGCCACAGGAACTGCTGCGACGCGAAGAGGTAGAACAGCGATTCGGCGTATCGCGCAGTTGGATATATTGCGAGATGCGTGCCGGTCGATTTCCCGAACCGGTAAGGATCGGCAAGCGCGCGGTGAGATGGAAAGCAGTTGATCTGGACGAGTGGGCCGCAGGCAGACCAGTGGCCCACGGCGAGATTGGTCACCGTCGGACAGGACTGAGAAAATCCGGAGCGTGAGGCGGATTTATCTGCCAGGAACATCTCAGCGGAGATCCAGACCGTGAGATGAACAGCCCCCCGCCGGCCCGGGTTCTGCCGCTCCTGACCCGGCGACGATCCCGTGTCTATGACGGTAGTGGCAGCACCTCCTCCGAAGCATCGCCGGTTACGAAGTCTGCCCAAGCCTGCATAAGGACACGCCGCTTCTCTATCAGGTCAGATCGGGCATACGCCTGCTCGACCGACGAGCCCACCGCGTGCGCCAGAGACAACTCCATGACGGCATGCGGTGCAGACGTGCATTCGGCGGCCCAATCCCGAAAGGCCGAGCGAAACCCGTGCACGGTCGAACGCTCGGCGAGACCGGTCTTGCGCAGCACTTGTGTCAGCGTCATGTCGCTCATCGGATGACCGGCTTTCACTGACGAGGGGAAGATCAGCCCCGACCCGTCGCGGAGAACGCGAGCTCGCTCCAGCGCCTCCAGCGCCGCGTCGGACAGGGGCACGCGATGTTCGACGCCCGCCTTCATGCGTGAGCCGGGAATGCGCCACTCGCCCGCGCCCTCGTCTATTTCGTCCCACGTTGCGCCCCGCGCCTCGCCGGACCGTGCAGCCGTCAACACGAGAAACCGCAGACACAACTTGCTTGCCAGGGACGCCCTGGAGGCTTCCACGGTCGCGAGTGCCGCCGATACTTCCCGATAAGGCATGGCGCGAAGGTGCGCCTTGAGGCGCGGCATGGTCGGCAGCGCGCCGTCCAAAGCGTCGCCGGCCGCGTTGCCGGTGCAATAATCGTGTGCTTCGCACCATCGGAGTACCGAGCGAATTCGCTGCCGGACGCGCCGAGCCGTTTCCTGTCGAACGCCCCAGATCGGCTCGAGGATCGCCAATACATCGCTGCGGCGAATCTGATCGACTTTCATGTCGCCGATGGTGGGGAACGCGTGACGTTCCAACGATTGCCACCAAGTCGTTGTGTGCTTCCCGTTGCGCCAACGTGGCAGGTTGGCGTCGTAGACCCGTCGCGCCGCTTCGCGGAAGGTGGGCACATTGGTTCGACGGCGTTCGGCCACGGGATCGCGCCCTGACCTGACAAACGCCTTGTTGGCGAGGGCGAGTGCGCGAGCTTCGGCCAATCCGGTCGCCGGATATCCCCCTAAACCCAGTTCGCGGCGGCGTCCGCCTATCATCATTCGTTGAATCCAGGATCGGGAACCGCTCGGGGTCACATTCAGATAGAGCCCGTTCCCGTCGCCGTGCATGCCCGGTTTGGTGATCGTCTTCACTTTCGCACTGGTCAGTCTGGGCATTGCCTTCCCACCATTTTCCCGCCACTCATGGCGGGAATATACCGGAATCGGTCGGAACGAGCAAGAGCGTGAAAATGGAAAAACCCCCGGTTTTCCGGGGGCTTTTGGCACTTTACCGGAACTGTCCGGCTTGAAGGATGGTGGAGCCGAGGGGAGTCGAACCCCTGACCTTCGCATTGCGAACGCGACGCTCTCCCAACTGAGCTACGGCCCCGACGCGGCGGCCGGAATCCCGGCCAAAGGCGGCGGGATCATGCGGCGGCACCGGCCTCGCTGTCAAGCGAATGTCCCCGCCTTGACGCGGCCGGGACGCTTGGCTATTCAGCGCTGCAGGATCGCCATTCGAGGGCTTCGTAACCCATGCCTTGGGACCTTGGACTGCCGCTGCTGGTCGCGCTCGCCACCCTCATCCTGTCGATCGGAATTTTCTGGTCGGCGAAGACGCTGCTCTTCGATTCGCGCCGCCGCGAGGGCACCGACGATGGCCCCGGCGAGGTCGACGGCGGGGCAAGAGACTCTCACTGATCCTCCGTAGCGACCGCCGTCAGCTCGCGAGGCTCACCGGCACGTTATCGATCAATCGCGTCTCGCCGAGCCAGACGGCGGCCAGCACCCTGGCCGACACGTCCACCCGCACGACGGGCTCGAGCGTCTCGGCGTCGCAGGCTGCGAGATAGTCGATTCGGGCGAAGCCTGCGTCCCTGAGCGCGGCAGCGCCTTGCGCGATGGCATCGGCCGACGCCGCCCCCTCGCCCAATGCCGTCGCCATCCAAGTCAGCACCTCGAAGAGCTTGGGCGCGATCCGGCGTTCTTCCACCGAGAGATAGGCGTTGCGTGAGGAGAGCGCGAGACCGTCCGCCGCGCGCACGGTCGGCACGGCCTCGATCTGGCAGGGAATGTCGAGGTCGGCGACCAGGCGGCGCACCGTGACGAGCTGCTGATAGTCCTTCTCGCCGAAGAGCGCGACATCGGGCAGGCACTGAAGCAGGAGCTTGGTAACGACCGTGCCGACCCCGTCGAAGAAGTGGGGCCGGGAGGCGCCTTCCAGCCCGGCGGTGACGCCTTCCACCCGCACCGTGGTCGCGAAGCCCGGCGGATAGATCGCCGCCGTGGGCGGCATGAACGCCGCCTCGACCCCGGCGTCGGCCAGCTTCGCGAGATCGTCCGTCTGCCGACGCGGGTAGAGAGCGAAATCCTCGTCGGGCGCGAATTGAGTCGGGTTCACGAAGAGGCTGACCACCGTGCGGTCGCCATGCGCGCGCGCGGCCCGAACCAGTGCCATGTGGCCCTCATGCAGCGCCCCCATGGTGGGGACGAGGGCGACTGTCAGGCCGTCTCTACGCCACGCGGCGACGGCCTCGCGCAGGCCGGCGACGCTGTCGATGACCGAGGGCGCCATGGGCAGCCCGCGCCCCGGGCCAGCGTATCCCGAGGCGCGCTGCCCGGTGCTAGATGATCTGCCAGGTGCCGTCGGGCTGTCGGCAGGCAGTGCCGTAGGCCTCCTGCGTCTTTCCGCCGATGGTCACGGTTTGGGTGAACTCGCGGCAGTAGGTCCCGTCGCTCTGCTGGTATGTCTGGGTAGGCGTAAATGTACCCATGTTGCCGCTGTCTGGGTTGCGCCACGTATTCGTGGTGCCTATGGGCGCCGTCTCCAACGACTGTTGCGCCGAATGCTGCATGGCCAGCTGATCGGCGCGGTCGAGCGATTCTCCGATCTCGCTGCCGATCATGGCACCGAGAAGGGCGCCAACGCCGGTGGCGACCAGCTTGCCGCGGCCATCACCGACCTGCGCGCCGGCGACTCCGCCAGCCACCGCGCCGAGCAACGTACCCAAGTTTTGCTTCTGGCCGGTGGTTTCGGTGCAGGCAGCGAGCGCCAGCGCCGCCAACCCGAGCACCGCGAACTTGAACCTGTACATGGATCGTCTCCTTGCATCCGTGTCGTCAGCCATCCGCACGCACCGGGCATCGTGGCGAATCGCAAGACACCAGAACTCGCGCAGCATGAATCGTCTGCCTGCATCCATGTTGTCAAATCTTTGTGTTTGGAATGTGGCGAAGCCGGCCCTCGCATCGAGCCTCTCGCCGACACTCAGGCCTTCGATTTCGCCTTTGGCACCGTCAGATTGGCCGTGTGCTCGGGCCCGGGGAAGCGCCGGGCGCGCACGTCGGCGGTATAGTCGCGCACCGCGCCGGCGAGCCCGTCGCCGAGCTCCGCGTAGCGCTTGACGAAGCGGGGCGTGAAGGCGCCGGCGAGGCCCACGATGTCCTCCGTAACGAGAATCTGACCGTCGCAAGCCGGTGAGGCGCCGATGCCGATGGTGGGCACCGCGAGCTCCTGCGTCAGCGTGCGCGAGAGCAGTTCGACCGTATTCTCGATCACGATGCCGAAGACGCCCGCCGCCTCCACCGCCCGCGCGTCGGCGAGGATGCGCCGCGCGCTCTCCTCTGTCCTGCCCTGAACCTGGAAGCCTGCTGCGTTGACCGATTGCGGCATCAGTCCGATGTGGCCCAGCACCGGCACGCCGCGCGCCGTGAGGAAATCGATGGTTTCCGCCATCTCCTCGCCGCCCTCGAGCTTGACCGCCGCACAGCCGGTCTCCGCCATGATGCGCGAAGCCGTGCCGAAGGCCTGGGCGGGCGATTGCTCGTAGGAGCCGAAGGGCAGGTCCACGACGATGCAGGCCCGTCGGGTGGCGCGTACCACCGCACGGCCGTGGGCAATCATCATCTCGACCGAGACGCCGACCGTGGAATCCATCCCGTAGAGCACCATGCCGAGCGAATCGCCCACCAGGATGAAGTCGCAGGCTTCGTCGACAATGCGGGCAACGGGTGCCGTGTAGGCGGTGAGGCTCACGATCGGCACGCCCCCTTTGGCGCGGGCGATATCGCGGACTGTGAGCCGCCGGACTGGGCTTTGGTTGGCCATGTCGCTGCCTCCTTGGCGAGGCCCTGCGGGCGACCCACAGCCGCCCTGGACGCGCTATGCTGCGCCGCAACAACAGCTCATTCTAACAAACTCAATGCTAAAGTGAACATATTGTTGCAATGCAGCATCGCCCTGCCTGGGTCTCAATTGATGCTGCGAACCGTGCGGTAGCGGCCCTTCTCGAAGCCGCCGAAGAGCTGGGCCAGCAGCCGGTGGTGGATAGGACCGCCCTCCGGGTCGGGCTCCAGATGGCGCTCGGCGACATAGGTGGTGTGCGCCGCATCGTGAACCAGGACATGATACCAGGGCTTGTCCTTCGGCGGGCGCGAGCGCGCGACCTGCTCGTACCATTCCTCGGTGCCCTGGAAGCTCGGATCGACGTCGAAGACCACGCCGCGATAGCCGAACTTCAGGTGTTGGACGACCTGGCCGACCTCGAACTTCGCGGCGCTGACCGTCATGACTGGTCTCCTCCGCCTGCGGCACCCGTCGGCAGGACGCTGCCGGATTCCGCCGGGGCGCAACTATAGTGCGTGCCGGCCGCTGCGGACAATCGACGAGGAATGTGCGTTGTGGCGCTTTTCGACGGCGCGCCGCTGATCTTTGGCGGCCGGATATCGACTGCCTGACCCCCGTCGGGTGAGCAGAATGCAGCGATTTGGCGTGAGATCGGAACACTACGGGAACATGATGAC
>JAJEEP010000070.1 GCA_022820945.1 Alphaproteobacteria bacterium
GCGTGGCGCGCGCCACCAGGAGATCCTCCAGGCAGGTGAGGAAGGCATCCTGAGGGGCCACAGCATCAAGATCGTCCAGCGCCGTCCCGAGCCTGGCCAGCATCAACGCGTCGACGCGGTCGGTCTTGGCCAGATGGCCCATCGCTTCAGCGAAGCGCCGTGCCCGCAACGGGTTGACCAGGACAACCTCGAAGCCCCGGTCATGAAGACACTGATGAACCTTGCGGTGATAGCGGCCCGTCGCCTCCATCACCACCCGGCTCACCTCGAGACCCCGAAGCCATGTGCCCAGCGCCCGCCAGCTCGTGGCATCGTTCGCAAAACGACGCTCCTCGCCCGCCGCACAGATGTCCAGACTGGCCTTGCTGACATCGATCCCTGCCACTACCTTGTCCATCGTCCCTTGCTCCTCGCCTTGTGATGATACGGTCCAAGCCCAGGCATCCATTCAGGTAAGCGATTAGAGTACGGCGTCGGTTTGGGTGGCCTGCGGGCGTTCGGCTTGTCCGTTGTCGGATTTTGTTTGACAGCCTAGTTCACACGGCCTATTGAGCCGTCGTCTGGATGGATCTTGTCCGGGGGCGGCGATGGCGGCATGGTTTGGATCGAAGGCGACGGCGGGGCTCTGCCAGCCGCTGATTGCCATGTGTCCGCCGCATGCCGTTTACATCGAAACGCATCTGGGCGGCGGCGCCATCATGAGGCGCAAGCCGCCGGCGCTTCGCAACATCGGCATCGACCTCAACCGCCGGGCGATCGACAGCTTCCGCTGCGACCACCCGGTCGAACTTCACCACGGCTGCTGTCACCGGTTCCTGGCCGCCTTCCCGTTCGAGGGGGACGAGCTGGTTTACAGCGATCCTCCCTATGTGCAGTCGTCTCGCAAGTCGCAGCGCCGCTACCGCTTCGACTACACGGACGCCGACCATGTCGCGCTTCTCGGCATCCTGAAGTCGCTGCCGTGCGCGGTGATGATCTCCGGCTATCCGTCCCGTCTCTACGACGAGCATCTGGCCGGCTGGCGCTCGCTCGAGCTGCAGGTGATGAACCAGTCCTGCGTGGTCACCGAGAAGGTCTGGTTCAACTTCGCGCCCGACCGGGTGCACTGGGCGTCGCTGGCCGGACGGGACTTCACCCACCGCCAGATCGTCAAGCGCAAGGCCGAGAGCTGGGGGCGGCGCTATGCGGCGATGCCCCGGGCCGAGCGTCTGGCGGTGATGGCGGCTCTGATGGCCGTCGAGGCCGAGACATGAGCCCGGAGGCCGCCGGCCTTGCCCGCGACGTCGAGACGCTGGGCCGGGATCTCGACGCCTGGCTGGAAGACAGCCGTCTGCCGCCGGAGGCCGCCGCGGCGCTGCGATCGCTGATCGAGCGTTCCGGGCGGCTGGCGGCGCTCCAGGGCGAACTGGCCGCCACCATCGCCGCCCAGGAAGGGCACACCGCCGGGCTGGCCGCGACCATCGCCGCCCGGGAGGAACAGGTCGCCGAACTGACCGCGATCATCGCCGCCCAGGAACGACAGCTCGCCGAGCTGGCGGCCCAGGTCACGGCCCTTTCCACCCAGCTTGCCCGCCTGCAGCGCGATCTTCACGGCGCGCGCTCGGAAAGGCGTCCGCATGGCGACGACGCCGGCGACGGCCGGGAGCCTGCCCGGCGTGGCGGCAAGCCCGGCCGCACCAAGCAGCGCGGCGATGCCGTCAACGACACCGGACTGCGCTTCAGCGACAAGGCCCCGGTGGTCGACATCACCGTGACGCCGGACGAGATCGAGGGACTGTCGCAGGACGACTACGAGGTGATCGGCGAGCGCGTCATGAGCCGGCTCGCCATGCTCGAACACCGCCATGTCGTCATCCGCTACCGCTACGTCAAGGCCAGGATCCGCGGGAGCGGCGCCCTGGTGAGCGCGCCGGCCCGCGAGGGTGTGTTCAAGAACAGCAGCGTCGACGTCTCCTTCGTCGCCGGCCTGCTCTGCGACAAGTTCCTCTGGCATCTGCCGCTCTACCGCCAGCACCGGATGCTGGCCAGCGCCGGCATCACCGTCAACCGGGGGTCGCTGAGCCAGTGGGCCAACCGGGCGATCGCGCTGCTGAAGCCGATCCACGAGGCGCAGTGGCGTTCGGTCCTCGAAAGCGCCGTCATCGAGATGGACGAGACGCCGATCCGGGCCGGGCGCCACCCGGGCAAGCCCTCCCGCATGAGGAAGGGCTTCTTCTGGCCGCTGCTCGGCGAGCGCGGCGAGGTGGTGTTCCCCTTTGCCAACTCCCGGGCGCACGGCCACGCGGCCGCGTTCCTCGGCGACTTTGCCGGAACCCTGGTGAGCGACGGCTACGGCGCCTATGACGCCTATGCCGAGGCGCGCAACGGGGCGGTCAGCCATCAGAGCTGCTGGGTCCATGCCCGCCGGAACTTCTGGAACCAGAAGGACAACCATCCGGCGCTGGCCGGCGAGGCCCTGGCGCTGATCGGCGCCATCTACGAGGTCGAGGAGGAGATCCGCGGCCGCCCGCCGGGTGAGCGCCTGGCGGCGCGCCGCACCCGGTCGCGCCCGGCGGTCGACGCCTTCTGGGACTTCTGCGAGAGGACGTGTGCAGATGAGGCGCTGACGCCGAAGCACCCGATCCGCAAGGCGATCCACTACGCCGTCGAGCGAAAAGCCGCGCTGGAGGTCTTCCTCGCCGATCCGGACGTGCCGCCGGACACCAATCTCGTGGAGAACGCCCTGCGGCCCGTCAAGCTCGGCCACCGCAACTGGCTCTTCGCCTGGACCGAGCTCGGCGCCGAAAACGTCGGCATCGTCAACGGCCTCTTCGCCACCTGCCGCATGCAGGGCGTCGATCCCCGCACCTGGCTGACCGACGTCCTGCTGCGCATCGCCACCCACCCGGACGCCCGGGTCGGCGAACTGACGCCGAGACGCTGGAAGACGCTGTTCGCCGACCATCCGATGGTCTCCGACATCGCAACCGCCACCCCGGGTGCGCCGCCTCGCCAGGACACCCGGTGATGCCGGCGCCGGACGCCGTCCCCGGCGGTAACGTTACCGGTGCGCAATGGGGCGGCAGGGATCATGCGTCACGTCCCCAGCCACGCGGCGGCTCGATCTCCTCGAGGACCTCGATGTCGGCGTCGGCGACGATCCGCAGGCGTTCTCCATAGGCCGTGTCGAGCAGGGATTCGGGAAGCGTTGAGAGGCAATCGCGCCAGTGAGCCTGCAGCGCGACGAGTTCGGCCACGGCGTCGCGCCAGCGTTGCGGGCGCGAGCGCCGGTCACGGGGCTTTGGAGCGTGGACGGGGCGGGCGCCGGTCCTGAGCCGTTCCCGGTACCGGCGCTGCTTCTCGGCCGGAGTCAGGGCCATGAGGGGTGTCTCCCTGTCACAGGCGCGGGCCATCCGGTCACGCCGCCGGCATAGCGCTTGCGCCGGTGCCGGACGGTGATGTCGATCCCCTCCAGCAACGCCGAAAGCTCGGTCCGCGACAGCGACAGCGCCGCACGCCCCGACGCCAGCGTCCCCGGCGAGGCAAACAGACCCTGCTCCAGGCGCTTGGCCCAGATGAAGAACCCGCCATGCTCGAAGCCGAGAACCTTCACCATCGTGCGGCGGCGGTTGACGAAGACATACCAGCGTCCGCTCGCCGGGTTCTCACCGAGATGGCCCGACACCAGCGCGCACAGACCGTCGAAGCTGCGGCGCATGTCCGCCGGCTCCGTCGACAGCCAGATGCCGCCCGCCGGCCAGCCGCCCAGCATCAGCCTCGCCGCACACGGAGCACCACCCCGCCGCCAAGCGAAAGCTCGACGTCCCAGGCCGCCCCGGGCGCCGACGCAATCTCGACAAAGCCGCCGCGCTTGCCGGCGGTCGACCGGGCGGTCAGACCCAAACGGCGGCGCCAGCCCTGAAACGTCTTCCGCGAAATACCACGGGCCGCGCAGAAGCTGACCTGCGAACCCTCCCAGCGCTCGAAATCCGACATCAGCGCACGCCACTCGGCCTCGCCCAGAAACTCCCGACCGGAACCGTCAACAGACGGGGCCGTCTCCTCTTGAGACATGAAAAACCTCCAATCCCTGTCAATGAATCAGAGGAATCTCCCGCGCGAGGGCAAGACAAGGCAACTCGAATGCATAACGCCGTGCTCTAATCGCTTACG
>JAJEEP010000029.1 GCA_022820945.1 Alphaproteobacteria bacterium
CCGTAGAAGACGCCCTCGTAGAAGCTCTTGAAGTACCACTCGAGCATGTGGGGCGCGTTGGCGCCGATCTCGAAGAACGTCGCGTCGCCGCCCTTGCTCTCCTGCAACGCGCGCCTCTCCTGGTATGCCGCGCGCAGCCAGTCGCCCATGGCGTCCGGCTCTACCCTCTGCAACAAGGGACTTGGCACACTCGCCTCCCCAGATCATGAACATCCCGCGGCGGCGAGAGTGGCACGAAACCGCTCCTCTCGCCACGCTCCCGGCGCACCGGTCCAACCTTGAGCATCACGGCCACGAGCTGGTAGCCCATGCCGTGCCCAGGCATCCTGACTAGGCGGCGCGTCCAGCGCTCGCTGAGCGGGATGCGCCTCGAACTGGACGTACTCATTGCGACCCCTCCATGGCGCCCACAAAGCATTTCCCACGGAAGTGCTCGTAGAGCTTCTTGCGCCCTTCAAGATCGCCGTAGCCCAGATACTCCCGGGCGATCGGATCGTCCAGGGTGCCGTTTATCTCGGCGATCACGCTGTTCAGCATGGGCTTGTACATCGGGATCATACGCAGAGACGCCGAGTTCGACCGCGATCTGCACGCCGGTGTAGCGCCCGTCGGCGCAGCGCGGCAATCTGGCGGACCACCGGCGCAGGCGTTGGCTGGCGCAGCGCGTGCGGTTGTGACGAGCGGTCCCGTAGACCTTGGCTTCCCTCGCGGCCCGGAAGCGCGCGACCCACTTGCGTACGGTGCGTTCACAGACGCCAGGCGGCGCAGCGACCAAAGATCGTCCGCCCATGGATTGTGAAAACGCCGCTCCAGGCACCGCCGCCACGGTGCCACGACGCAGGCCGTGACATTGGTGAGAAATCCGGGCTAGTTTCCGGCCATTGTCTTTGGCTCTTCCGGCGCGCGGGGCGCGACGGCGGGTACGGGGTGACCTCTTTCAGGGAGATCTGACGGATGAGAGTAGACGTCTTCAATCGACTCATGGCGGCCCAGACGACCAGGCGCAGGATGCTGAAGGGCATGGCCGGCGCCGGTGCGATGGCGGCCGTCGCGGGAAGCGGGATCGGCGGTTTCGCGGACTCGTCTGCGGCGCAGGACAACGTCCGGGCCGAGATCCTCAAGATTCCGGGAGTCGGCGTCGGCTCTCCCATGGATTCCGACTGGCAGAAGGTGGGCGCGCTCTGCCTCGGGCCGGCCAAGGCCCATGTGTCCGAAGGCGAGTTCGAGGGTGTCGAGCTCACCTTTCTCGGCCTCAACAACCAGAACCTGCACAACTTCCTCTTCCGCGGTTTCCTCAAGCCGTGGGAGGCCTACACCGGGGCGACGATCAACTGGATCGACCTCGCCCAGGCCGACTACAACGCCCGCCTGCAGCAGTCGATCGCCACCGGAACGGTTGACTTCGACATCATCGAGATGGGCGCCCCCTTCGAGGGCGACGTCTGCGGCAAGGGCCTCGCCTCGGTCATGCCCGACTGGGTGAAGAGCCAGATCGACATGGACGACTATGTCGGCTACCTCAAGGCGCCGGTCGGCACCTGGGAAGGCAAGACATACCGCATCTCGATCGACGGCGACTGCCACAACTTCAACTATCGCACCGACTATTTCGAGGACGAGGACCTCGCCGCGGCCTGGGAGGCTGAGGGTCACGAGGGCCCCTGGGAGGTGCCGACGACCTGGCAGAAGGTCCAGGAGGTCACCAAGTTCCTCAAGGGCAAGAAGGTGGGCGGCTTCGACGCCTACGGCTACCTCGACCCGCTGAAGGGCTGGGGCGGCTTCGCCTTCTACTTCCTCGGCTCGCGGGCGACCGCCTACGTCAAGCACCCGGACGATCCGGCGTGGCTGTTCGACGCCGACACGATGAAGCCGCGCGTCAACAACCCGGCCTGGGTGCGCGCGATCCAGGACGTGCTCGACACGCTCGATTCCCAGCCGCCGGACCAGATCAACGCGGATCCGGGGACCACGGGCTTCCAGCAGTTCCTGGCCGGCACCGGCTCGATGCTGAGCTGGTGGGGCGACATCGGCTCCAACGCCAAGACCTCCGACACCTCGGTGGTGGGCGATACGGTCGGCTTCTCGATCCTCCCCGGCTCGGACGACGTGTACAACGCCGCGACCGGCGCGTGGGAGACGCTGGCATCCGGCCCGAACTTTTCGCCCAACATGGCCTATATCGGCTGGGGCGTTTACGTCATGGCCCGGGTCGACAGCGACGCGAAGAAGCAGAAGGCGGCGTGGTCCGCCGCCGCCCATCTCGGCGGCAAGGACCTCTCACTCTGGTGCGCCGCCTATCCGTCGGGCTTCCAGCCCTACCGGAACTCCCACTTCAACATTCCCGAGTGGGTGGGCGCGGGCTACGACGAGGCCTTCATCGCCGACTACCTCGCGTCGGAAGCGGATTCCTACAACCATCCCAACGCGGCGATTGAGCCGCGCATTCCGGGCATCTTCCAGTACTACTCGGTGGCCGAGGACGAGCTGGCGAGGATCTACGCCGGCGAATACGGGGCCCAGGAAGGCGCGGACCGGATCGCGGCCGCGTGGGAGAAGATCACCGATCAGATCGGGCGCGAAAGCCAGATCGCGCTTTACCGGGCGTCGCTGGGCCTCTGATAGCCCCGCGCTCTCGCTCGTGTCGTTGGGATTGGCGGCCGTGAGGCCGCCAATCCTGCTTTGGCGGGCAGGCACGTGAGCACCCCTGCGCAACTCGAGGGCAACCAGCTCTACGTCGTCACCTCCGATCACATGTCGCGCGGCCGCATCCTCGCGGGGCGCGCGCTGGTGTGGGGGGCCGCGCTCGTCCTCCTCCTCATGGTGGTGATCCAGGCCCTCCATGAGAACGAGAGCATCACCTTCGGCTTCGAGACCTGGCGCCCGGTGCTCTATGCCTATGCGTTCTGGGCGGTCTCGCTCTGCATCTCCCAGGTCCTGACCCGCGGCGAGCAGGGCAAGCGCGCGCTCTTCATCCTGCCGGGCGTGCTGTTCGTCGTCTCGATGGTGATCTTCCCGATCCTTTTCGGAATCTACATCTCGCTCACCGACTGGAACCTCTCCTCGCTCACCGGGCGGAAGTTCAACGGCGTCGACAATTTCGTGCAGATGGCGGGCGACCCGTTCTACTGGAACGCCCTCAAGAACATGGTCTACTACGTGCTCGCGATCAGCGTCGAATATACGATCGCGTTCGGCCTCGCCCTCCTTCTCAACGCCCAGATCCGCGCCCGAAAATTCTTCCGGGTGACATTCCTCCTTCCCCTTATGCTCTCGCCGGTGGCGGTGAGCTGGATGGTGGGGAAGTCGATGATGGAGATCCGCTTCGGTCCTCTCGCCAACCTCGGCCGGTTCCTCGGCTGGGAGACGCCGTCCTTCTTCGGGACGGCCGAAGTCGCGCGGCTAACCATGATGGTGATGGACGCGTGGACCTTCATTCCCTTCATGATGATCATGCTGCTCGCCGGGCTTCAGGCGCTGCCCAAGGACGTGGTGGAGGCCGCCAAGGTGGACGGGGCCTCGCGCTGGACCACCTTCTGGCACGTGACCTTCCCGCTGATGCTACCGATCAGCATCACGGCCATCCTTATCCGCATCATCTTCAAGCTGAAGCTCGCGGACATTATCATCAACGTCACCGCCGGCGGGCCGGGCGGCGCCACGGATTCGGTCACGAGCTTCATCTTCCGCGAGTACCGTGACCGCTCCAACGTCGGCTACGGCACGTTGCTCGCGATGGTCTATCTGGTGCTGATCATCGTCTTCATCACCTTGCTGCTGAAGCTGGTGAGGCGATGGATGCGGCAATCCTACTAGGAAAGGCCATGAGCGCCGAGACCGTCCAGATCTTCAAGGATGCCCCGCCCGATCTGAAGTTTCGGGCCAAGTGGTACACGCGGCGCGTGCTCATCTACGGCACGCTGCTCTTCTGGACTGTGATCTGCCTCTTCCCCATCTACTGGACCGCGACGACCTCGTTCAAGATCGCGCCAGACGTCATGCAGGGGCACCTAATTCCCTGGACCGATTTCGAACCGGCATGGCGCGGCTGGCGCTCGCTCGGGCTCTCGCCGCAGACGATCTTCGAGACCTCGACCGTGCGCGAGGAGTTTCTCAAGCGCTTCACCAACAGCGTCATCACGTCGCTCGCGGCCTCGACGCTGGCGGTCGTGCTCGGGTCGATGGCGGCCTACGGCCTCAGCCGCTTCAGCTACCGCCTCAAGTTCATCAAGAACCGCGACATCTCGTTCTTCTTCCTCAGCCAGCTCATCCTGCCGCCGGTGGTCCTCGCCCTGCCCTTCCTCGTGCTCTACAAGGAGCTCGCACTGCTCGACAGCCATATCGGGCTGATCCTGCTCTACACGCTGATGGTGCTCCCCATCGTCATCTGGATTATGCGCGATCAGTTCAGCGCCATCCCGGTCGAGCTGGAGGAAGCGGCGCTGGTCGACGGCCTCTCGGTCTGGAAGGCGTTTCTGCAGATCGTGCTGCCGATCGCGCTGCCGGGGATGATCGCCGCCTTCATCCTCTCGCTGGTGCTGTGCTGGAACGAGTATTTCTTCGCCGCGCTGCTCACCAGCACCGACGCGAAGACGATACCGGTCATGGTGGCGAGCCAGACCGGCAGCCAGGGCATCAACTGGTGGTCGATGGCCGCGTTGTCGTTCGCCGCGATCCTGCCGCTGGTGATCATCGGCATCGTACTCGAGCGATTCATCATCAAGGGAATGGCGGCCGGAGCGGTGAAATGACGGCGGGCAGGTGGACAGGTTCCGCCGCCTCGGCTACCTCACCGGGGCCGGCGGGCGCAACGCGGGAGGCGGCACGGCACCATGGCTGAGGTCACCATTCGCCAGCTCCGGAAATCGTTCGGGTCGGTTCAGGTCATCCGCGGCGTCGACATCGACATCCCGGACGGCGAGTTCGTGGTGCTGGTGGGGCCCTCCGGCTGCGGCAAGTCCACGCTGCTGCGCATGATCGCGGGCCTGGAAGACGTGACCGCCGGCACGATCCGCATCGGCGAGCGCGTCGTCAACAACCTGCCGCCGGCCGAGCGCGACATCGCCATGGTGTTCCAGAACTACGCGCTCTATCCGCACAAGACCGTCGCCGCCAATCTCGCCTTCTCGTTGAAGGTGCGGAAGACTGACCGCGCGGTGGTGAAGGAGCGCGTGGACAGGGCAGCGGAAACGCTCGGCCTCACGCCCTACCTGCACCGCTACCCGCGCCAGCTATCGGGCGGGCAGCGCCAGCGCGTCGCCATGGGGCGCGCGATCGTGCGCGATCCGCAGGTGTTTCTCTTCGACGAGCCGCTCTCGAACCTCGATGCCAAGCTCCGGATCCAGATGCGTACCGAGATCAAGGAGCTGTACCAGCGCCTTGGCACCACCACCGTCTTCGTCACCCACGACCAGATCGAGGCGATGACGATGGCCGACAAGATCGTGGTCATGGAGGACGGTCTCGTCGAGCAGGTCGGCACGCCGCTCGAGCTGTTCGACGAGCCCAAGAACGTGTTCGTGGCGACCTTTATCGGCTCGCCCGCCATGAACCTGATCCACGGGACGCTGCGTCGCGACGGCTCGGCCTCGGTCGAGGCGAACGGGTACCGCTTTCCCGTCGGGTCGGACTGCGCGGGGCAGGAGGGGCAGCCGGTTGTCTGCGGTGTCAGGCCGGAGCACCTCGATATCGGCGAAGAGGGGGACGGCTTTCCCGCGCGCGTCTCCGTGGTCGAGCCCACAGGCTCCGAGACGCTGGTCTTCCTGCGCTTCGGCGAGACCGAAGTCGTGGCGCTGTTCCGGGACCGTTACTTCTTCAAGCCCGGCGAGACGGTGCACCTCCGCCCGCGCAGCGACCAGACGCACCTCTTCGACAGTGTGACCGGCGTACGTCTCTGATCCGGGACCGCGCGACCCTCGGCCTCCGGCTGCCGACTGAGGACGTGAGAATGCGTGACGCTGAGCCGCCCCACTATGCCGCCCGGCTCAACTCCTTCAAGGTCGGCGCCGAGGCCTATTGGCCCGGCAAGAACCGGGTGACGACGGCGGACCTGCTGGAGCGGGCGGCGACGGCAGACGGCCTCAACGCCGCCGATCTCAACTACCCCGATCACTTCGAGAACACGAGCCCGAGGGAGCTTTCAGCCGTTCTCGACCGGCTCGGCATCGGGTTGAACGGCCTCGCGATGCGCTACTACTCGGACACGGACTTCCGGCTCGGCGCGCTGACCAATCCCGACCCCGCCCGGCGGCGGAAGGCCATCGACCTCACCCGCCGCGGCCTCGACGCGCTCGCCGAAATGGGCGGCTCTCTGATGACGCTCTGGCTTGGACAGGACGGTTTCGACTATCCCTTCCAGGCCGATTACGGGCGGATGTGGGACGACACGGTCGCGGCCGTCCAGGAGGTGGCCGCACACAACCCCGCCATCGACATCGCGCTCGAGTACAAGCCGGACGAGCCCCGCAGCTACTCCCTCATGCGGGACGTGGGCACTACCCTGCTCGCGATCCGGGAGGCGGGCTCGGCCAACCTCGGCGTCACGCTGGACTTCGCGCACGTCCTCTACGCCGGCGAGATGCCGGCGCACACAGTTCATCTCGCGAACCGCCACTCGCGGCTGCTCGGCATTCAGCTCAACGACGGCTACGGCAAGCGCGACGACGGCCTGATGGCAGGCTCGGTCCATCCCGTCCAGACCGTCGAGCTGCTGGTGGCGCTCCGCCGCTGCGGCTACGACCGGGCGATCTATTTCGACACCTTCCCCGATACTGGAGGGCTCGACCCGGTGGCGGAGTGCCGAGCCAACATCGAAACTATCGAACGGTTGCAGGAGGTTGCCGCATCGCTCGCGGAGGACGAAGGCCTGGCACGGGCGATCGCCCGGCACGACGCGACGGCGAGCCAGCGGATCGTGGGCGCCGCGCTCTACGGAGTGCGCCGTTGAGCGGCGGGATCGTCGTCGTCGGCTCCCTGCATCTGGACGTCGTCGTCACCGCGCCGCGTCTGCCTGCCCCGGACGAGACCCTCATGGGCGAGACGGTCACGCTCGTCTGCGGCGGCAAGGGCGGCAACCAGGCCCTCGCCGCCAGCCGGAACGGCGCGCCGACCACCATGCTGGGGCGCGTGGGCGGCGACGTGTTCGCGGCGTCGCTGATCGACAATCTCCGCGCGGCCGGTGTCGACACCTCGCTCATCCAGCGGGACGACGCAGCCGTGTCCGGCCTCAGCGTCGCCGTCGTGGGCGAGGACGGGGAATACGGCGCGGTGGTCGTCTCGTCCGCCAACCGGCAACTCTCTGCGGATGGGTTCGCGATGCCGGACGGCACCCGCGTCGTCGTCATGCAGAACGAAGTGCCAGAGGCGGTCAACCGGACGGCCGCGGCAGAGGCCCGCAAGTGCGGCGCAACGGTGATCCTGAACGCGGCACCCATGCGTCCGATGGCGCCGGAGACGCTGGAGTTGGTGCACCTTCTCATCGTCAACCGCATCGAGGCGGAGGCGTTGTTGGCGGTTCCGATCCAAAGCCCCAAAGACGCGCTCGACGCGTTGACGCGCGGTGGGGGCGCCTTCGACGGGGAGATAATCGTCACCCTGGGAAGCGACGGCCTCGTCCATCGAGACCGGCACGGGCGGGTGCAGCATCATGCGGTCCGCCCGATGCCGGTCGTTTCCGCGCACGGCGCCGGCGACGTGTTCGTGGGCGCACTCGCAGCCCGCCTGGCAGCCCCCGCTGCGATGGAGGAGGCCATTGCGTTCGCCCAGGCCGCCGCCGCCCGCTTCGTGTCGACTCCCCTCGAGGAGAGGGGGATCTCGCTCGCGGGAAGAGGCGGCTCGCATTAGCCGCCCCGGCAGGCGTCAGTCGCGGCTTCGCCGGATAGACCGCCGCCGCCAGCAGGATCAGCACGCCCTTCACCACCATCTGGAACTCGATCGAGAGGTCCAGGATGACGACGATGTTGAAGAGCGAGACCAGGATCAGCGCCGCCAGCAGGGCGCCGATCACGCGGCCCTTGCCGCCGCGCAGGGACGCGCCGCCGATGACGGCCGCGGCGATGCTGTCCAGCTCGTAGCCCTGACCGGTCACCGAGGAGACGATCGAGGAGCCGGACGACGATCCGACGCCGGCCGGGGAGTGAGCGGCCGCTCCCCTCATGCCGGCAGCGAGGGCCGGCGGCCTCGTGACCAGGCTACGGCACGCGTGTGCCCGCGCGTCCGCCCGACCCTCGTGCCGGAGTCCGCGTACCTTGCAATTCGTGAAGGGGTGGACGTGATGCGCGCGGTCGAGCGCATGCCAGTATTCTGTCTTTTCGTTCTGCGGACTGGTGCTGGTCATTGTTCGGGGAATCTTTCTGAACCGGGCGCGCCTTCGCCATAGTCGACGTCGAGCGTCCAGCTTCCGTTGCACGTCCGCGCCACCACGCTGCGCATCAAAGTGCGGAAGAGGCTGCCATCCCGACCAGGAAACTTTCTACTTCGACTCTCGCGCGTCCGGGATCCCCGGACGTGATCGCATTCGCAATCTTCGACAAGCGGTCGTGGAAATGCTTGCGGACGATATTGGCCACCGGCGCCTGATCGGTCCCGCCATCGAACTTGTTGGCGCGGCGCGCGGCCACGATCTGGTCGAAGGTCCAGCACAGGAATTCGTTGCCGGCCTCGACGTAGTAGAGCCGCGAGAAGCCGTAGATTTCCTCCTTGAACTGGAGCCAGGTGGGCGCTGACAGAATGCGCTCCAGCGCGGCGTCGAGCTCTGCGCAGAACTGCTGCGACGGGGCGCCGGCGGCGCGGGCGGCGACCGACGGCTCGATCAGGAGCCGGGCCTCGAGCGTCTCGTGAAAGCCGTGGGACCGCTCGGGCGACATGTGCACCGAAGCGTCCGCCAATTCGATGATCTGGGGTGCGCGCTCGGAGAGATAGGTGCCGCTGCCGATCTTTCGCTCGACCAGCCCTTCCTTCTGGAGCATGAGAAGCGCGTCGCGCACCTGCGTGCGCGAGGCTCCCTTCATCTCGGCCAGCTTGCGTTCGTTCGGCAGTCTCTGGCCGGGCACGACGTCGCCTGATCGCAGGAGATCCCTGATCTCGCTGTACACGCGGTCTGCCACGCCAACTGTGCTCGACACGTCTGCTCCTTTCGAATCGGTTTTCAGTCCTGGAAGGCTGCCCCACTCCGAGGGGCCGGTCACGTTCACCGCTCGCCGAACAACGGAATTGACAAATGGTTGAGCACTTGCGTCAATTGGTCAACCGTTTCCGTACCGAAGACATTTGATCGAACGATGCCTGCCGGGCAGGCATGGCAGACGAGATGGAGGGAACCATGAACACCTCACGGCGAGGAATATTTGCCAAGACGACCATGCTGGTCGGCGCATCGGCGCTGGTGCTGGCGGTCAGCGCCACGGATGCGCTGGCCGAATTTTCCTGGGATCAACTCTCGGGACAGTCGATCACGGTGATGATGCCGGAACACCCCGTCACGGACGGCGTGCGCGTGGTGCTCGACCAGTTCGAGGCCGACACCGGGATCGACGTCAACCTGCAGACGATGGCCGAAGACCTCTACTTCGACCGTATGGAAGTGGCCCTGCGGGGCTCGGGCGACACGTCGCAGATGGACGTCTACTTCCTGCCGATGGATTCGACGGCCTACACGCAGCACACCAACGGCCTGGTCCATTCGCTTCAGGGCTTCATCGACAGCGCCGACCTGACCGCGTCGGACTACAACCTCGACGACATTCCGGCGGGCTTCCTCGATTCAACGAAATACGATGTGGGCGGCAGCTGGGAATATCACGGCATCCCGGCATCGTTCGAGACCTACATCCTCTTCGCCAACATGGACCACGTGAACCAGTATCTCGACGGTAACCTGCCGACCACGATGGCCGGGCTGATCGCGGCGGCGCAGGAGGTGCAGGAGGAGAGCGGCGGCGCGGTGGCCGGCGCCGTCCTGCGCGGCGTCCGCTCGGACACGCTGATCGATACGATCACGGGCTTCGTCAATAACTCGGTCGGCGCGGCGGACCGCTCGGCACCCTACAACGTCTGGTTCGACGGTGACTGGTCGAAGCCGAAGATGAACGATCCCGATATCGTGCGGGGGCTCACCAACTATGCCGAGCTGATGAAGGCCGGACCCATCAACATCCAGGCGATGGACTGGCCCGAAGCCTCGCAGTTCTTCATGGCCGGCGGCGCCGCGTTCTTCATCGACGCGAGCCTGTTCGCGCCCGGCTTCGAGAACCCGGACGAGAGCCTGATCGCCGGCAAGATCGGCTATTCCGTCATCCCGATAGACAACGACGAGGGCCAGCCCTACTCGGCTCACTGGCAATGGGGCTTCGGCATCCCGCAGAACGCAGCGGCGCCCGAGGCCGGCTGGCTCTTCATCCAGTACATGTCGAACACGGCTAACGCCACGGCCATCGGCAAGCTCCACGGCGGAGCCCCGCGCCTCTCGACGTGGGCGGATCCCGAGTATGCGTCGAGCTTCCCGCAGGCCTACGTGGACGCGGTGGCGGCAGCGATGCCGAACTCGCAGACGTCCGTAGTTCAGCGCGCCGGCTGGAGCGAGTTCGCGCTGCGCATCGTGGACGTGATCCAGGACATCTACGGGGGCGCGGACCCGGCCGAAGCCGGCGCCGCGGCTCAGGCCGACTTCGAGAAGATGCTCGCCAACTGACCCAGGCTGGCCCCGGATAGCACCACTTTGCTATCCGGGGCATCTTCCGACAGAATTCATCCTGCTTTCCGGTTTGGAGAGCACCATGACTTCTGCGCTCAGGTCCATCGGCAACGCATCCGCCCTCTGGTTCATCCTCCCGTGCCTCTTCGTGCTGGCGTTCACCTCGCTCTACCCGGTCGGGTTCGGGCTGGTGGTCTCGCTCACCAACTGGAACTGGGGTAGCCAGTTCGACTTCGTCGGCACGGCGAATTATTCAGGTCTTCTGGCCGACGCCGAATTCTGGACGGTAATCAAGAACACCATCGTCTTCGCGATTTGCGCGACGGCTATCGAGGTCACGCTCGGGTTCTACTTGGCGGTGCAGGTCGACAGGCTGGCGATCCGTACCGACCTCATCCGCGCCCTCATCATGCTGCCGCTGATGGTCTCCGGCATTGTCGTCGCCTTGATGTCGAAGGTCATGTTCGACCCCTTCCTCGGCATCATCAACCACCTGATCGGCTTGCTCGGCTTCGGTCCGTCGGCCTTCTACGGCGCGGCTGACACGGCGATGCCTTCCATCGTCCTGGTGGACGTCTGGTGGCAGACCGCCTTCGTCTTCATCATCATGCTCGCGGGATTGCGCGGCCTGCCCACCGACCCGGTCGAGGCCGCCCGCGTCGAGGGCGCGAGCGAGTTCACCATCTTCTGGCGCCTCAAGTTCCCGATGCTGCGCTCGCTGATGATCACGGTCATCATCATCCGCGCCATCGATACCCTGAAGGTCTTCGACATCGTCTTCGGCACGACCGGCGGCGGGCCGGCACTGGCCACGGAGGTCATGCAGACCTTTGTCTACCGCACCGCCTACAGCTATCAGCAGATCGGCAAGGCAATGGCGGCGATGATCCTGTTCTCGCTCGTGATCCTCGTCATATCGCTCGCCCTGCAAAGGCTGCAGCGGCGCGGGGAGCAGGGCGCGTGAGCACGCTGGCCATCGTGGCGCGACAGGGTGGTCTCGGCGACCGCTTCTCCAACGCCTGGGCCTATGTCTTCACCGGGGCGATGATCGTGCTCAGCCTGTTCCCGGTCTACTGGGTCCTGACCTACTCGCTCAAGTCCAAGCGCGACAGCCTCATCACCCCCCCGCTCTGGCTCTTCGACCCGACGGCGGACCACTACATCAAGCTGTGGGGCCACGAGACGTTCAAGTACGCGTTCCTCAACTCCGTCATCGTCACGATCATCGGCCTGGCCCTCTCGCTCGCCATCGCGATACCCACCGCCTATGCCATCGTCCGGATGAAGGTCAGGGGGCGGAACCTCGTCGGCGTCTGGCTGATCCTGGCCTATATGCTGCCCGAGTTCCTGTTCGTCATTCCGATGTTCTCCCTCTACCAGTGGACCGGGCTCTACGACACGCACGTGGGCCTCGCGCTGATGTACCAGGTCCATGTCCTGCCGCTCTCGATCTGGCTGCTGAGCTCGTTCTTCCGCGAGATCAATCCGGCCATCGACGAGGCCGCCCGGATCGAAGGCGCATCGCACTGGCAGATCCTGACCAGGATCTACGTGCCCTGCACGCTCCCGGGCATCGCCGCCACGGCGGTGCTGAACGCCATCTGGATCTGGAACGAACTCGCCATCGCGCTCGGCCTCACCTTTTCCAAGGCACAGACGATCACGCTCGGCGTGACCAGCTTCCGCGGCTATGCGGCGTTCGACTGGGGCGCCATGACCGCAGCGTCGATCGTCGCCATCGTCCCGATGCTGCTGTTCGCCATCGTGGCGCAGAAGCACATCGTCAAGGGGCTGACCCTTGGCGCAGTCAAGGGCTGAGCCATGCCGTTCAAGGAATCCGACATCGCCCAGTTCAGCACGGTATTCGGGCGCAGCCTCCTGCCCGAAGTCGAGAACTTCGTGCGCCCGAAGATGCTGGTCGTCACGATGGAGGACCTCTGGCCTCTCTTTCGCGACCATCTGCCTGCGGATGCGATGCCCTACATGGTGCGGTCCACGGATCGAGCCACGCTCGAGGCCGATCTCGCGACGCTCACCAGCGTTGCCTCGATCGTCGGTCTCGGCGGCGGCCAGGCCAGCGATGCCGCCAAGTATTTCGCCTGGCGCCTGAACCTGCCGCTCTTCCAGTTCCCCACGTCGCTTTCCGTCGACGCGGTCTTCGGGCATCGCGCGGCCGTGCGGGATGAGGGCGTCGTGAGATACGTGGGCTGGGCCGTGCCGGAGACCGTCTACATCGATCTCGACATCATCGAATCCGCGCCGCGCGTGCTCAACATCGGCGGCGTCGGCGACGTTTTCTGCTTCATCACCGGCGTGATGGACTGGCGCCATGCCGAGGCGCGGGGCAAGTGCGAGCCGCGCTGGCCCTACGACGAAAGCCTCGCAGCCATCTCGCTGGCGAAGGCCGAAGCCGTGCTGGCCGAGCTGGACGAGATCAAGACCCTGTCGCCACGCGGCATCCGCATCATGGTCGACGCCTTGAAATGGGGCGGCGCCTCCTACCATGGAGCGGGCTGGAATCCGCGCCACATCGAGGGTGTCGAGCACTACATCTTCTATGCGCTCGAAGCAGGGACCATGAAGGCGTTCCTGCATGGCCAGGCGGTCTGTCTCGGCCTCATCCTCGGCGCGATGATGCACGGCCAGCGACTGGACGAGCTTCTAGGCGCGGTGACTCACCTCGGGATCGATATCCGGCCCGCCGCCATGGACGTGGCGTGGTCCGACGTCTTCGACGCCATGCGCGGGCTTAAGGCGTTCGTCGAGCGCGAGGGACTGGCGTACGGGATCGCCAACGACTTCGACGTGACGGAAGGGTTTCTCGTGACTGCCAGAGACAGGATCGAGAGTGCCTATTCCGCATGAACACGAAATGGCACAGGCAGACCGTCGCGATATCGGAAGCTCGGGGCGCGCGGCTATCGGCATGAGGTTCCTGACCGAAAACACTGCTATCGGAATCGGAGCGGTCACCTCGATGTCTCCCGACCGGGGAGCCCCCGGATGAGAGACATACGCTTTCGCCATGTCTCGAAGAGCTATGACGATGTGGAGGTCATTTCCGACCTGAACCTGCACGTCCACGAGGGAGAATTCATGGTGCTGGTCGGCCCTTCGGGCTGTGCCAAGTCCACCACGCTCCGGATGATCGCCGGGCTCGAGTCCGTCTCTTCCGGCGACCTGTTGATCGGCGGGCAACGCGCGAACGACCTCTCGCCGGGCGAGCGCAACATTTCGATGGTCTTCCAGTCCTATGCTTTGTTCCCGAACATGTCGGTACGCGATAATCTCTCCTTCGGACTCAAGGTCAGGAAGACCGACCCGGCACGGGTCAAGAGGGAAGTCGACCGCGTCGCCGACACGCTCGGTCTGGGCGAACTGCTCGGTCGCAAGCCCCGCCAGCTCTCCGGCGGCCAGGCGCAGCGCGTCGCCCTTGGGCGCGCCATGATCCGCAAGCCGGACGCGTTCCTCTTCGACGAGCCGTTGTCGAACCTCGACGCGGAGCTCAGGGTTCAGATGCGGGGAGAAATCTCCGAAATGCAGCGCCAGTTGCGGACGACGACCATCTACGTCACCCATGACCAGGTGGAGGCGATGACGATGGGCGATCGAATTGCGGTGATGAACTTGGGGCAAATCATGCAGGTGGGCGTGCCGACCGAACTCTACGAACGACCGGCGAATATCTTCGTCGCGGGCTTCATCGGCAGCCCGCGCATGAACCTGTTCGACGCGAGAGAGCTCTTGGGCGACGTTGCGGCGACGGTCGATCCTCTGCGAGGCCGTGCCGGGCGGGGGACGCTCGGTATCCGGCCCGAGCATCTCATGTTTGGAACACCGGAGGGTGCGATCGGGATCGGCGAGGCGCGGGTCAACAGGATCGAGGACCTCGGACACGAGGCGCTCGTCCATCTCAGTAATGCCCGCGGCTCGCATCTGACCGTACGGGCCAGCGGCGACATACGCGGCACGGTCAGCACGGGCGAGACGCTGTCTCTCGCGCTTCGACCCGAGAGGCTGCACGCCTTCGACAGCGCGACAGGAGAACGGCTGGCATGACCGTCGACCCCTTCGCCAGATGGCATCTCACACCGGTCATCAATGCGTCCGGCACGATGACGGGCATCGGCGCGTCGCGCGTGCCCGACGAAGTGCGTGCGACGGTCGACCGCATTCTCGCGTCGTTCGTCGACATGGACGAGCTGCAGTCGCGCGCCGGCACGATCATCGCGCGCGTGACCGGAGCGGAGGCCGGGTGCGTCGCCTCGTGCTCGGCAGCCGCGATGACCCAGACGGTCGCCGCATGCCTCACGGGCGCAAACCTGGCGAAGATCGAAGCGATCCCGACCGTCGCCGGCGAGCGCCGGGTGCTTCTGCCCATGGGGCACATGGTGAACTACGGCGCGCCGGTGGATCAGGCCATCCGCCTCGCCGGAGCCGAGGTCGTCCCCGTAGGCACCGCCGCGGCCTGCGAGACCTGGCACTTGGCCAATGCCCTGGCGGAGGGTGCGGCGGCCGCGATGTATGTCGTCTCCCACCACACGGTGCGCGAGAACGAGCTTCCCATGGATGTCTTCATCGGCCTTTGCCGGGACCACGACGTGCCGGTGATCGTCGACATGGCCTCGGAGTACGACCTGACGGGACCCATCGCCCTCGGCGCCTCGGCCGCAATCTATTCCGGCCACAAGTTCCTCTCGGGGGTGACGAGCGGCATCGTCGCGGGAACCTCCGACCTGATCCGCGCGACCTATCTTCAGCATCGCGGCATCGGGCGCACGATGAAGGCCGGCAAGGAGAGCGTCGTCGGCGCTATGGCCGCGCTGGAGATCTGGGAGAACCGCGATCATGGTGCCGCCCGGCGCGCGGAGGAGGCGCGCGCGGCGCTCTGGATGCGGGAGCTCGCGGATATTCCCGGCGTTGCCCTGTCGCTCCATGCCGATTGGACTGGAAACCCGATCACCCGGGTCCGAATTGCGATCACGCCTCAGATCGCCGGCTTCCACGCGTGGGAGCTGGCCGGGCAGCTTGCCGCCCGAACGCCCCGGATCGTGGTGCGCGATGACTTGATGGAGCGGCAGGAACTCTACCTCGACCCCTGCAACCTGACCGATGAGGAAGCCGCCACGGTCGCCGCCGCAATCCGGGAGGAGGCCGAGCGGTTCAGGGCACAGGGCGACGGCTGCCGCGAGAGCTGGAGCGATACCAAGCGGGCGCGAGAGGCGGCGATCCTGGCCTGGTCGGGGAAGGCCGATGCTTCTTGACGAGAGACGCATCGTGATCACCGGGGCCGCGCGCGGCATCGGCCTCGCCGTTGCCGGGACGTGCCTCGCGGAAGGCGCCCGCGTACTGCTCACAGACGTGGACGCCGAAGCCCTGGCCGCGGCGGCAGACGGACTGAGCGCAGGCAGAGACCGACTGCGCGCCGCCGCCCTCGACGTGACCGACCGCGCCGGCATCGCGGCGGCTCTATCGCGGATCGAGGACTGGGACGGCCTCGACGGCATCGTGAACAACGCGGCGATGCTCGACATCAGCCGTGCGGCCGACGTCTCTGACGATCGCTGGTCGCGCGTACTCGACGTGAACCTCACCGGCGCGCTTCGCGTCACGCAGGCGGCGCTGCCCCTGCTTCGCCGGTCGGCCTCGCCGGCGATCGTCAACACGCTCTCGACGCAGGCGTTCTTCGGCGTCCCCAAGTCGGCTGCCTACGCCACCGCCAAGGGCGGGCTCTACATGCTGACGCGCTCCATGGCGGTCGATTTCGGCTCGGAAGGCATCCGCGTCAACGCCGTGGCGCCGGGCTTCATCGACACGCGCATGGCCTTAATGGAGGACGGCATGCACGAGCACGAGCAGGAAGACTTCCGCACCCATTACATCGACGCCGGGCGTATTCCCCTGCGCCGCCCAGGCAAGCCGGAGGATTGCGCCGGCGCCTTCGTCTTTCTCCTGTCCGACCTGAGCCTCTACATCACCGGCCAGTCGATCTGCGTCGACGGCGGCTTGAGCGCGACCTACTGATGCACTGATGGAGCCCCCGACCTTGCCTCACGACCATGGCCAAGACCTCGCCTACGGCTTTTCAACCGTGTTCGGTCGCGGCCTCCTGGACGAGTTCCGGAATTTCGTCAATCCGCCCTTTCTCGTGGTCACGATGGAGGACCTCTGGCCCTTGTTCGGTCATCACTTCGAGGGCGCCGACTGCCTGACCTACTTCTGCGGGTCGATCGAACAGGACGATCTCAACCGCGAGGCCGACAGTCTGGGAGAGGTGCGGGCCATCGTCGGGCTTGGCGGAGGCCAGGCGCTGGACGTGGCGAAGTACTTCTCGTGGCGTCTGAACCTGCCGCTGTTTCAGGCGCCGACGGCGCTCTCGGTGAATGCCGTCTACGGCCAGCGCTCAGGGGTGCGGCTCGACGGAAGGGTCGTCTATCGCGGCTGGGCCGTGCCGCAAGCGATCTATGTCGATTACGACGTCCTTGCCGGCTGCCCGCCCGCACTCAACTGGTCCGGCATCGGCGACATCCTCTGCTTCCACACCGGCGTGCTGGACTGGCGCTACGCCGAACGGGAAGGAAAGATCGAGGAGAAATGGCGGCTCGACGAGAACCTGGCGAGGCAGTCGCTCGCCAAGGTTAGAACCGTCGTCGAGAACGTCGACAACATCCGTGCGATGAACGACCGGGGCATCGAGACCCTTGTCGACGGCCTGCAATGGGGCACGAGCTATCACGGGGCAGGCTGGTGCCCGCGACACATCGAGGGCACCGACCACTTTCTCTTCTACACGTTGGAAAAGCTCACCGGAAAGAAGTTTCTCCACGGTCAGCCGGTGTGCCTTGGCGTCATCGTCGGCTCGATGCTGCACGAGGACGGAACCGAAGAGATGCTCGACACGATCTCGAGCATCGGTCTGGACATCCGCCCTGAAGCTATGGGGCTGACCTGGGATCAACTCGAAGAGGGACTGAAGACCATGCGGTCCTACGTCAAGGACGTCGGTCTCTGGCATTCAATCGCGCATGACTCCGTCCTGACGCAAGGATTCATCGCCGACCTGAAATCGCGGCTCGCCCGCGCATATGTGCGTCGCGATCGCTGAAACCGCAAGAGTCCGCATCGGAAGATTCTAGGGTGCGGCCAAGATATTGGTTTTGGCACGCGCGCTCGCCGCTCCGATTTCCTGCCTCCTGTGGAGCGAGCAACGACGCCGAACGGCACTGGAAAGTGCTGGTCGGCTGGAGTCCAAGTGGCCACCAGACTACGAATTCTTGAGGAAAATTGAGGGATTCAGAATCTCGGAAATCAGAGAAGAGTTTTAAAACCGTTTTGGAAAAAATGTAAAACTAGGGGGCAGAAATGTTGACCTAATGCCACCTAACCCTTTGAAAACATTGGTACTCCCGCCTGGACTCGAACCAGGGACCCTCTGATTAAAAGTCTCGAAGTTTTCGTTTTTAATCAAAGGGTTTCCTCAGTTTCTGGCCATTTTTCTCCCACTGAGTATCAATGACTTATCAGCAAATTGTAAAACACTTTTTGGTGGCTGATCGAGAGATGAGAGTGGGCCGGAAGGACATGGCGGAAGATTCGCTCATGGGGACGCGTTCGCGGTCCTCCGGGGTATGTCGGATTCCAGCAGGCATCGCGTCTTGATCATTCCACGCTACATTGGTTAGCGCGCTAACGGCGGCTATCTGGGTATGATCGGCCTCAAGGCATGGGGACCGGCCTGGAGACTGATCGCAGCGATCTAGAGTGCGGGAGCTTTCGGATGAAGGAAACGGGTGCTTCAGGGGTGCTGGCGAGCTGCGCTTCGCTAAAGATCTTGTCCTTCTCGTCGAGATTTCAAACCCCCGTGTTTGCCAGCGATACGTCCAGCCCGATTGCAACTTCCATGTCATTGCCATGCCGAGCGTAAGGCGAACTCGTACATGCCCTGCCAGCATTTCGGAACTTCAACGTAGTCACGGACCAGCGAGGGGTATGGTGAATGCGCTGCCGTTAACCTTGCTCTCTGACGAAGCGCCTCCTGATGGGCTCGAGCAGCAAGTGACCAGGAAGGCAAGACCTATGGTCACAACCGCCCATGCAATGCAGTGTGCTGGCAAGACCGTCCAGAGGGGGAGTGCGCTTCCTGCCACGATCCCGGCCACGGCCAACAAGGCCGACACCAGCCCGAACCAGACACACAGCGTCAAATGTCGCCGCGCATTCACCCAGCCATACACGGTCCCGGCTGTGCTCGGCCGTTCCGCGATCCACCACTGAAGCGCGGCCCGATCCTTCGCAGCCCCGACAGCCAAGTTCAGCCCGACTATCAATAGGCCTAGCAGCGGCCCGCCAGTCCCGTTCCTCAACGATCCGAGGAGCGTCTCGAACATGGTTTCCTCTTCTGCGGGCGCCACTCGCCCGCCTTATACCACGGACCGACCGCTCCCTTGTCTCAAGTGCAATTGGCCGTCCCGCAAGACCCGGCGACCGGCAGCGACCCCGACGCTCCGAGAGCGCGAACCGGTCGAATCGCCCGCTCCGCGACTAAGCCATAAAGCACTTCGGCCGGAAGCGGGTGGACCAGATCACCACCGCGGTCGTCATGGCCGTCCTCATCCCGCACTGGCACACCAAGAATGAGACCACGAGGCGGGTGCGCCAACACATCGGTGCGGTGATGAAGTGAGCTGTCGCGTAGGGCTTCTAGGGCGACAACGCCGTCGGCGACGCGATCTCGGGTGCGCTACGCAAACGGGGACCATGCGGCAGCATCAAGGGCGTTCTCTCCTTTGCCGAGGGCGGCGCGTCGCTCGCCAAGGCGGAGGTGTCGAAGGCGTACAGGGGGACGGTCCCGGCGCTTGAGTTCCTGCTGCTGACGGCCTGAAGGTCGCTTGAGGTCCGGCAGGCCGCGTGGGACGAGGTCGATCCGGGTAGAATTATGGACAGTCGCTGCGAACCGGATGAAGGCGGAGCGCGATCACGGGCTGCCGTTCTCCCGGCGCGTGCTGGAAATCATGCACGATGCGCATGGGCAGACTCCGGAACCGGCCGAGCTGATCGAGCAGGCATTTGGCAGTGTCCGCCTGCTAGAGTATCTCAAGCACGAGGAGCTCCAGGGATCGGACAGGGCAGCGCTTTTCGACAGGGCGGTAGAGGAGGCCCGCGCCGTCCAGATCGAGGCGCTCGGGACGGGCGATGTGCCAGCCGAGAGTCGAGTGCGGTTACCACCGAGCGACCCTTTTCGCCCACCGTGTCGATTGCGCATTGGCGACCCGGTGACGATCCCTCACCACGTCTTCGCCCCATCCGATCCGGTCTCGGCCGAACAGGAACCTGATCATTTGAGCTCCGATACCGATGATTGGTCTCCTCCGGCTTCCGTGGAAGTCGAACCCGACGGGTTTCCCACAGCCGCGCCAACGACGTCTGCCACTTTCTCGCCAGGCTCCTCCTCAGGCCGCCCATTATCCCTTCGTTCGTCATGCAATGGTCACTGTGGAGAAGAAAACACCAAGCAGGTGCCGCATTAACCCACTACAAATATCGCCGCGAAACGCAACTGTAGTACGAACACTCTCGGCTGTTTCTACGACGACGACATTCAAGACTTAGTCACAAGTGGTTGAGGCTATGTTGATTCTGTTCGTTCAAAGACCGAACTCGAACGATGTCTGCACGACGGTTAATCCTCAACTTAGCTGTATTTCGCGACACCTTCTAAGAGTTGATATATGGCTTCAGCGACTGCGGACCCAACTAGTACAAGAGCAATCATGATGACGCCAATTATCCTGCCAGGGGCGGTACTAACACCCATTACGCCGACTAACAGTCTAAATACTCTTGGGCTGCCGCTCAATATCCTTATGACTATGGTACTCGCAGCGAAGAAAAACCACACCACAGATGTGCCATACGTCGATACGAAAAACGGCAACGCAATATCCATACTAAGTAGCAGAAAAAGATACTCAGCCGGCTCTTCATACAGAAAAATCAACGCCTCCATGAATGATGGGCCAAATGCTAAGTCCTGTAAGGTGAAGTATCCGAGCAAAGCCAGATAAAACACAACAAAATAGATCAGCGTAGTTAGCAAAATATCTGCAACTAACCACATGCCAAGAGCAAAAATGTGCTTTCCTCGAGCTTTCTCAAGCACCCATCGCGTTTCCGTCAACGAGATGAAATCAGCGAAAAGATTAGTCAGAACAAAGACGACCATTACATCCATTGTGATATCCGACCCAAATATGGTATTGTTGTAGCCAAACATAACCACCATAAATGCAACGAATAGGAGGCTAAATAGACTTGACAATACTACTCTTTTTTTTGATATTGAACGTCTTCCGTATATACTGTCAAAGACATTGCAAAACACAATGTTAATGAAAACTATGGTGGAAGAATAAGAAAAGACTTCTGAGGACATGTGTTGGCGTAGATTCTTACTCAACTCAGTCTTATGCTCTTCATACATCGCGAAATCAATCAGGTAAGATATACAAACAATTAGAAAAGACAACCAAAGAATGTATTCCCAATCTATAAGGAAAATCATCAGTCCTGGCCCCCATCGTCAGCGTAAAGTTTCGCCAAAAACGCTCTTGCTGCGCCAGTTAGAGGTGGGCCGGCCTCCAAAGCACCTAGCATTAATAGCACATTTCTACACGCTTCCATTTTTCCACTATGAACAAGCACACCAACAAGAATGGCGAGCGTGATCAGTATCAACGAATAAAAGAGATCTCGCCGGGATACAGAGCCTGAGGATGCATTCTTGAGGTACAATCTCCTATACCATAATGGAATCTCAATTATGGCTATAGTCAGTAGAATCGCCAGCCAAGCGAAGGGATCTGTCAGCAGAGGTACAGGGTCGGTGGGCGGTTGAGCCATGGCCGTAGTGCAATCAATGCGGCGAAAGCCTAGCTTTGCGCACAAGAACTATGGAAGCGAATAGTTCGGATACTGCACTACGGCCAATCTGGGTTCAAGGGTCGCCTCTCTTCGTCAGTGCCGCGAGACACGCCGGCAGGGCGTCCGAGGGCGGGAAACCGCGCGCCGTAAAGCCGCCGTCTGCGAATACAGCTCACAGGCCGGGATTGGGGGCTTGTCCCGATGCGGTCGCCGTCTCGCGAGTGAGGCTGAGCGTCTCTCGCCCTAGCGGCATCTATTCACGGACTGTTTCGCATTTGAGCCTCGGTTGATGGCCGGTCATACCCGCCGCCGTTTGGCGCTGTCATCTTTAGTCGGTCGGTGCTGGGTTGAGGGTTTATCGAGCCTGGGTAATCCGGGCACGTCGCCCCGGCACTCAGGGGCCTGCTGTGTTGAGACGGCCTGTGAGCAGGCGGAAGAGAGGGGCGTCGGGGAAGGCCGAGATGAAGCGGATGCGGACACGGGTGGCCTTTTCGACGACGCGGCCGTCGATCTCGAGGAGGCGCAGCCTCAAGGTTGTAAATTTTGCGCGGGCGAGGGGCGCGGCCCGGGGAACGGCGTCGCGCGGGGTGAGCATTATCCAATAGGCTGCGGTGTGTACGACGAGCCTGAGCTGGTTGGCGAGCGGGCTTTGGCACGACGTTCGATCCGAGGCGGGTTGCCCCTCGCGCATCTTGATCAGGTTCTCGGCTTGGCCGCGGGCGCAGTAGATGTCTTCGTAGAGATGGCAGGACTCGCCTCCGAACGAGATGACGACATAGCGGGCTTCGAAGGCGCGGGTACTCGCCTCCAGCCGGGCTATGACCCTGCGTTCGCAGCCCCCGGAGGGGGCGGCGGAGTCGAATTCGGCGAAGCTGCGCATCTTGTCCGCGTCGGCTTTGGCCCGGCGCACCTAGTCGTCGTCGGCCACGTCGTATGCGAGAGCGTGCAGCGCGCGGTTGCCGGCGAGGCCGAAGTCGTACTCGACCCCGTTCCCCTCGCACCAGGCCATGGGCTCTGCGCGGCCGTAGTGGCTGTCTCCCCGGAAGACGATCCGAGTGTGCGGCCAGTGGCGGCCGATCTGCTGTTCAGCATCGCCTCCAGCCGCAGCCATCAGCGCTCCGCAATAATCACCACGCATGTGCCAGGATGAGCGATAGGCCCGGTAATCCATGAAAGGTTGGAGAAGGGTTGGGGTGATTGGCCGGAGTAGTTTCCAGCAGTTTCAGTCGGGTGGACGGTACACGGGAGTCAGGCAGGCCTGAAGATATGTTGACAACAGACGTGTTGCCAACGATATTGTTGCCAACAGTATCGTTGGCAAAGGGCTATGATTCGAAAAGGCGGGAGCAACTGGGTCGACGCAGAGAACTTCTTCGACCGCAAGACGGAGCTGGAAGCGCTGGAAGAGCGGGTGCGGGAAGGAACCCACACCTTGCTGACCGCACAGCGGCGGATGGGCAAGACAAGCCTCGTGCGGGAGCTGCAGCGCCGTCTGGCCGAAACGGGAGAGTTCGAGGTGGTCTTCGTCGATCTGGAGGCCGCCACCGATTCGGCCGATGCGATTGCCGAAATCGGCGTTCAGGCGAAGCCGGTGCGTGCGGCATGGGACCGGATCATGACCGTCTTCGCCAACCTGGTGAGGAACGCCGCGGGCCGGATCGAGGAACTGTCAGTTGCGGATCTGAAGGTGAAGCTGCGGGCCGGGATCGACGCGGGCAATTGGCCGCAAAGAGGGGACGCGATCTTTGCCGCCCTAGCGGAAAGCGGTTGGCCGGTCGTGCTCGCGATCGACGAGTTGCCGATACTCGTGAACCGGTTGCTGAAGGACGAGACAGGGCGATGGACGCCGGAGGGGAAGCGCGAAGCGGGCGTGTTCCTGAGCTGGCTGCGCAAGGCGGGGCAAGCGCATCGGGATCGGGTCACGATGATCCTGTCTGGCAGCGTGAGCCTCGAGCCGCTGCTTGAACAGGCCGGGCTCAGCGCTCACGCCAACATCTTTTCTCCCTACGACCTGAAGCCGTGGAGTGAGCAGACGGCCGTCTCCTGCCTGGAGGCGCTTGCCGGGTCCTATGAAGTCGGTCTTTCGCCGGATGCCTGCAGGGACATGTGCCGCAGGCTGCGCTGCTGCATCCCGCACCATGTGCAGATGTTCTTCGACAGGATGCACGATCATCTGCGGCGAGGGGGGCGGAAGGACGCCTCGCTGGACGATGTCGAATGGGTCTATGTGCGCGAGATGCAGGGCGTCCGGGGGCAGGCCGATCTGCAGCACTACGAGGGCCGGCTGGAGACGGTCCTCGGGAGAGCGGGGTACGCGGTTGCGCTGGAGATCCTGACGGCAACGGCAGTCGACGGCGGCATCGCCGCTGAGACGGTCGACAGGTACGGCAGCTGGTACTCGACGCGGGACGCGCAGGACGAAGATAGCGCTGCCTCGGTCGACCATGTTCTGCATGTGCTGCAGCACGACGGCTACCTGGAGCCCGGGGATGGCGGATACCGGTTCGTGTCCGGACTCGTCGAGGACTGGTGGCGCGGGCGCTACGGGCAGAGGTTCGTTCCCGTGTTCGACCGGCAGCAGTGAGGACGGGAGTCGGACCGATGGCTGTGACCGCCAGAAAATACAACCCGGGTTTTCTCTCGATCGACGAACTGGTCGCGACATTCTGCGTCCGGGCGGCCGAGTACGAATCCCTGATCGAGGCGCTGCGCGAATGCTCTGGCAGCGCAAACACCCATCAGATCGTGATCGGGCCACGCGGCAGCGGAAAGACGAGCCTCCTGCTGCGTGTCGCTGCGGAGGTGCTGCGCGATGCCGAACTCTCGGTGCGCTTCTTTCCCATCGTGTTCGCGGAGGAAAGCTACGAGGTCTCGACCGCCGGCGAGTTCTGGCTCGAATGTTTGTCGCGGCTGGCCGACCAGGCGCCGCGCCGGGACGACGATGTCGACTTGCAACGCACCTTCGAGGAGCTGCGCGCCATCCATGACGACCGGACGCTGGGGGATCGGTGCCTCGGGGTGCTGCAGGACTTTGCCGACCGGGAAAACAAGCGCCTCGTTCTGATCGTGGAGAATCTGAACATGATGTTCAGGGACATGGGCGACGACGATGCGGGCTGGCGGTTGCGGAAGGCGCTGCAGACCGAACCGCGGATCGTTCTGCTGGCGAGCGCGACCAGCCGGTTCGAGCAGATGGACAATCCGAACGAAGCGCTCTACGAGCTTTTCCGGGTGATCCGGTTGCATCCCCTGGACAGGGAAGGCTGCGCGACGTTGTGGCAGACCGTGTCGGGGCAGGCGCGGGCGCCGCAGACGATCCAGGCTTTGCGGATTCTCACCGGCGGCAGCCCAAGGCTGCTGATGATCGTGGCCAGGTTCGGCGCAAATCTGTCCTTCCGCGAGCTGATGGCCGATCTTCTCGACCTTGTCGATGACCATACCGAATATTTCAAGAGCCACCTCGATGCGTTTCCGGCGCAGGAGCGAAAGGTGTATCTCGCCCTAGCCGATCTCTGGAAACCGGCGAATGCGCGCGAGATCGCGGAGCGGGCCAGGCTCGGGACCAGCCAGTGCAGCGCCCAGCTTGCCCGTCTGGTTGATCGGGGCGCCGTCGAGGTGAGCGGCGGCAGCGCGCGGCGCAAGCTCTACTACCTGACCGAACGGCTCTACAACATCTACTACCTGATGCGCCGGGCGCGCGGGCCGGCGCCTCTGATCGATGCGCTGATCCGCTTCATGGAGGCCTTCTACTCCACCGACAAGCTGAGGGAAATCGGCACCCGCATGGCACGGGAGGCGCTGGGGTTCGACGGCGGTGGGTTGGCGCTCTACCGGTTGGCGTTCGAGCGTCTTGTCGGACTGCCGTCCCTCGAAGCGCATCGCGAGGAACTGCTTTCGTATGCGCCGCCTGCCCTTGGGTATGCGCCCTGTGAATTTTCTGAGGTGTCGCCGGCGACGTCCGCCGCCAGGGAGCTCTTAGGGAAAGCGCTGGCGCTCGCGGAAAGCGGCCGGTTGCAGGACGCCGTTGCGGCCTGGGACGAGGTCCTCCGGAGGTTCGGGGAAAGCGATGCGCCGGCGGACCGTGAACAGGTGTCCCTGGCTCTCGTCAACAAGGGTAAGGCTTTGAGCCAGTTGGGGAACGCGGATGAGGCATTGGCAGTATGGGACGAGGTGGTGCGGCGTTTCGGCGCGGACGACGGGAAGGGTCATCCTGAGGCGGTTGCAGCGGCGCTTGCGAGCAAGGGCAGGATGCTGGGCAACCTGAACCGCCATACGGGGGCGCTGGCAGCCTGGAACGAGGTCGCGCGCCGCTACGGCAAGAGCCCGGCGCCGGCGCTTCAGACGCCGGTGGCCAACGCGCTGCTCGGGACGGCGGTCGCGCTGAATGCGCTGAACCGGCCCCGGGAAGCCCTGAGGGCCTGCGGTAAAATGCTGGAACGCTTCGGCAAGACCGATTCGCCGGAGCATCACGCTGAATTGGCGGTAGCCATGGTCGTACGGGGTCACTCGCTGATCGCGCTCAACCGCGTCGACGAGGCGATCAACGCCTGGAGCGCAGTGGTGGAGCGTTTCGGGAGGAGCGACTCTCCCAGAATCCTCGAACAGGTGGCCTCGGCGCATGCCAACATCGGCGCGGGTCTCTTTCGGTCGGGCCGATTAGAGGAGGCGCTCGCCGCGTTCGATGGGGTCGTGAGAAGCTACACGGCAAGCGATGCACCCGTCCTTCGGGAGGTGGTGGCGTATTGTTTCGTAAACAGAGGCGACGTGCTGGCCGCGTTGAAACGGGAAGCGGAAGCACTTTCGTCATGGGAAGAAGCAATCAGGCGCTTCCGGGCGGGCGGTTTGCCGGACGTGGCAGTACCGCATTGCAACGCGCTGATGAACAAGGCTGCGGCGCTGTACAACGCGGGAAGGCCGGAGGAAGCGCTGGAACTGTGGGCGGATGTGGTGGAACGCTTCGGGGCCGACGACCGGCCCGAACTCCTCCCCTTGGTCACGAAGGCACATACGAACAGGGGCACTTTGCTGGAACAGTTGGGCCGATACGAAGAGGCGCTCGTGGTCTGGCAGCAGGTCGAAGACAGTTTCGGGACCAGCGACCTGCCGGAGCAAGTCGCGTTGGTCGCCGGCGCCTTCCAGCATAGATGCGCCGATCTACTTGAGTTGAACCGGATGGAAGAGGCGCTCGCAACCTGCGACCAGGCGGTCGATCGCTTCGGTGAAAGTAACGTATCGGAAGTTGTCGAATCGGTCGCAGGGATTCTCCTCAACAAGGGCATCGCGCTCGATACTGCGCACAGGTACGAGGAGGCGCTGGCAGTCTGGGACCAGATCGAACGCCGTTTCGGAGACAGTGACGAGCCGGGAATTTCGAAGCACGTTGCCGCGGTGTCGGTCTGCAAGGGCACGACGCTGGTCGATATGAACCGGTGGGAGGAGGCGCTTGAGGCTTGTGACGAGGCGCTCCAGCGGTTCGGGAGCAGCGACGAGTCCTACGATGTCGAGGCAGTCGCACAAGCCCTCGTCAGCAAGGGTGCCACGCTGGTCGCTCTGGACCGGACCAAGGAGGGGTTCGCTGAGTGGGACGAAGTTGTCCGACGCTTCGAGGCGAGCGATGTTCCGGCGCTCCGGGACGCGGCGGAATCGGCGCTGTGCAGGCGGGCACATCACGAATTGATCGAAGGCCGCACAAGGACCGCCCTCGGATTTCTCGATCGTGCGTTGCTTCAGGAGCGGGCGGGATTTCCGGACGGCAGAGTGCAGGGCCATTTGATCCGGGCACGGGCGTACCTGGCGGCAAGCGATGGCGAAGCAAGCGCCTGGGATGTCGAGGCGGCACTGTCGATCCTTCCCGAGCTGCGCATATTGCCGAGGGACGTGCTGGTGGCTCTGGCAGATCTCGCGGCGGGTGTCGGGCCGGAGAGGATGTGCGATCTGATCAAGTCGTCTCCGGCCGGCGATCTCCTGCTTCCGCTGAGGACAGCACTGGAGCGGGAGCTTGGGTTGGAGCCGAGGGTATCCAGGGAGGTCGAAGAGATTGCCGAAGATATACACCGGGAGTTGCTTGCAGGGCGCAGGAGTGAGGTGCTTCGGCAGGCAACTTGATTGTTTTCGCGCGTAGTGGTGGATTTCTAACGGACCCCCTCGTCCGTATTGCCTCGGCGCTCACCCAGCGCCCTGACCAGCGCAAGAGGTAAAGCCCGCCCGTGGCCGGCGCCGTGAAACGGAGCTCAAGGGTGCTCCAGGCCGTTCTGTTGGCGGGGTCGATAGAGCGGGCAGCGGCGGGTGGATGTACGGATGGGAGACCCGGGTGTTGTTGAAGCACGATTTGGACCAGGACGTTTCGGGGGCGGAGCTGGGGCGGCGTTTGGGGGTGAACCGCCGCACGATCCGTTACTGAACCTATACGGGGCCAGCTGGACCGGGAGCTCTCGGACGGAGCCCGCGGATATTTCATTACCGCATGCAGCTCTCGGTGCGGCTTGCCCGGACGGCGAGCAGGAGAAGCCGGCGATTTCGGCTCGCAGCCGGGGAGGAAGCTTCTGATCCGGGAGGCTGGAGCGTTGAGGACTGGATGGGTATCGTCGGAGGCGACAACCTCAGCCCGGTGACGCCACGGCAGCGGTGGAAGCGCAACGCGGCGCCGATACGTTGATATTGCGATACACGGCCCGGTGGCATCCGGATGTGCCACGAGCCCCAGAAGAGACCGATTGGAGAGAGAGGACGAAGTGAGGAGCAAGAAGGATCTTTTTATCAATGCGGTTCGATTGACGCCGATCGACGGCGCTCGAAACGTGCCCACGGCCGTCTATTACAACAATGGAGTGCCTGTGATCGGGCTCGACGCGGTGGATCAACCGGCCGCGACCGAGAACTTGCGAGACAATTTCAAAATCGAGCTCGGCATGAAGGATCCGACTGCCCTAGCTGCGAAAAATACAAGCTTAGACGGCAGGGCTTTGCGATCCCCCATTGGAGTTGCCAAGGATTTTTGCGATGGAGTTCTTTCAAAACTGAAAGTGGAGTTGGAGTTGTATGAACAGCCTTATCCAAGACGTATTTTGATTGCAGAACCGCTATCATTAAGTGGAGGCGAGGCGGTCACGGACTCATGGCTGTCGCACTATAGGGCGTCTCTGAAGAAGATCCTTCATGGCAAGTTTGAAGAGATCGATTTCATGCCGGAACCGTTTGCAGTTTTCCAATACTACAGGTACGGGCTGAAGCATCCTATTATTGCACAAAAACAAAAGCACATCGCGCTTGTAATGGATTTCGGTGGAGGAACGTTTGACGTATCGGTGATCGAGACCACTAATGATGGTGATATTAGCCAAGGCGGTCGTCATGCGCGCCCGCTTTCAGCGAGCTCAATTGCGGTTGGCGGGTTTTTCATCAACAAACTGATTGCCGCCGATCTCTTGTTCGAGGCGATAGACAAGAAGGCAAGCAAGACCAAGATTCGAAGTGTAATGGACAGGTTCGATGAGGTAAAGAACTACGACTCCGCGGATGTGTCGGAGTTTCGTGACGAAACAATTTGCTTTTTCGACGCCTATCGAAGGCTGCTCCGCGATGTTGAAGAGGCCAAGATTTCGATTTGTTCGCATGTCCCAGATTGGGAGCTCGACGCGGACTTGACTAGCTCTTCGGCAGTCCGCGTACGTGTTCCTCGTCGCCCGTTTTCAGCCAGCTCGGATGTCGTCGAAATCAGATTGGATGCCGAGCGTATACGCAAGTTATTCGAGGATCGTGTTTGGAGGCAGCGTCTGTTGCCGGCGATCAAGAGCGGACTGGACCGCGCGGCTCGGGAGCTCGGGGGGAAAACGCTCTCCGTGGTGCTGCTGTCGGGAGGTTCTTCGAACATGCGATGGCTAACACATCTGATCGGGAGAGATCTCGGTGCAGAATTCGGGGATGCGGAGGTCCTGGAACTGTCTGAGGACTTTCAGGAGATTGTGGCAAAGGGTTTGGCGGTGGAGTGCGCCCGCAGATACTACACGAAGGGGGAAGGCGACTTCCGCGCCGTGACCTACAACAGGCTTTGCCTGTCGCTCGACCCGAACGGAAACGGAGCCGAGATACGCAGGTACCGTCCAGCCTCCGAGCATCTTCCACGAGAGAGACACGAAAGCGGTGTGCTGTTGCCTTCTGCGAGCAGCCTTCGCGGGCGGATTGACAAGCCGCTGAGGTGGAAGACCAAGCTGTCGACAACGCCGTCACGTCATCTTGAATACTATTTCCTAAGATCGTCCTTTGAACCGGAGGATCTGGACAACCTCTATAATCTTGTGGACAAGCGAGTCGAAACGCCAGCAGGGACGAAGTTCGGCGGCATGATCGAGATCGAGCTTACCGTGCGGGAGGACGGCACGGCCTTTCCCAGGTTCATCTACGGGAAGGGTGGGAGCCGCGGACAGGAAGTCGTTGTCGACGGGAATGCCTTTTACATGGACATGACGTTCGCACCGGAGGAAGTGTCCGGCGATACCTATTTGGGATTTGATTTCGGCACGAGCACATCGTCGTTCTCGTTTGTGAAGAACACGGACATAAAGGAGTTCACCGAAAGATCGAAGGACAGGAATTGGCGCGACCTGAGCGATCTCGTGCAGGTGCTCCCGTATCCGATGGCGTATCCGCTTGCCCGCTTTCTCGCGGAAACAAGCGAGGACGGGCTCGAGAAATGGGGCAGGGAGACGCTTGAATGCATGCTCTGTGTGGCCGCCTATGTGTGTTACGCGGAATGTCTTTCGCAAGAGGGTGCATCATCGTCGGCAATGTTCAAGGGATTCGAGCACAGATCAGCGGGCCCGTTGTGGGATCTCATGAACAGGTGTGCGAAAACGCTTGGCGACAGGTGTGTTTTCTCCAAGCACGCGACGGCATTGACAGCGGGGGATATTGCGTCGGAGCTGGGCTCGGTGGTGAGCGAGGTCGCCCAGGCAAAACACGGCAAGATCGCTCGCGACTTGAATTACCCGCGCATTATCGGGAGGGTCGGCAACGCTCTCGCGAAGCTGTTCTCGGAGCAGCACATGGGGTACTTCGAAGATGTGCAGCATGCGCAGTTCTCTTTCGGCAAATTCAAAGGGATATTCCGAAGCATGCAGGGTCCCAATGCGCCGTTCGGGAATCTCTTCGAATACGAAGGAGACCAGGGTATTCCGCCAGGTCTGGTATTTCTAGTTTCGCCGGAACGTGGGCTGGCCTTGAACCTGAGTCCGTTGATCATCAGCGGTTTGAAGCCGTTACCTGGGCTGGGAGGGCCGGAAGTGCACCTGTTCGACATTCATCGGCGCAAGGAGGATGTGTTCGGTTTCAAGGCGGTGCAGGAGGATGAGGAGTTCCGATTGGAGTCGGATGGAAAACTGGGCGAAATTCACACCCGGCTATCCGCCATGCGAGATGCCGATACGGCCAATCCTGTATTGGTCGAGCTGAAGCTTAGTCGAAAGGCATGATGACGACGGCGCCGTGGGTCGAAACCGTATGCGCGGCATGCGAGGACCAAGGTGCTGCTTCAACAGCAATGAGGATATTGCTGAGGATCAAAAGAAAGGCCTTTTCGAAACGCGTTCCCGCTTCGTCCAAATCTGCTGTTCAAGTTTGGTCAAGCGCCTTGCCCTTGCTGGTCATGCGAAGATAGCGGCGGTAGCCGGCGTTGCCCATCAGCGCCTTGTCGCCGCCCGAGAGACGCTTCTTCAGGTTGGCGACGATCGCACGGCGGTCGGCCCGATCCTTCTCGGCTTCCGCCTCGTTGCGGCACGCGATGTAGCGCGCGCCATGGACTGTCGCCTGCTTGACGAAGAGTTGGGTGTCGCTGCGTCTGCGCTCGAGCAGCAGCAGCACAAACGGCATCTCGTTGTTCAGCACAATCTGGCGGTTGGTCGCCGTGCCTCGCTCGCGCGCGCCAAGGATGTAGTGCAGCCTAACTCGCGGTGCTCGATCGGTACACGCTCAAAGACGTGCTGGGGGAGATTGACGGTGCTCGTAGGCTGCGGTAGGAGATCGAACGCTGCCCGGCGGGGGGGGGGCGGCGACCGCCCGATCCGCGCGAAGGGCTTGGAGGCCACGCAAAGCGTGCAAGCCTGTGCTTACAGTGCTCAGCGTGCGTCTGCAAGCCTCCTTGTGAAGAGGAGGTTTCTGATGATCACGCTTCCAAATCCCTACCCGATGAAGAACAGCTGGCACGACATCACCAAGGTCAATTTCGTCGACAGGCTTGTCCTGACACGGCTCACCAAAGCCGTACGCGCTCGACATGGCCCCGACCTCGAAGTTGACGCTGAATTTATAGTCTGCGAGCCATTCAGGCTCGAGTACAAATTCGATCGGAGCGAGAAGAGCCGGACCGTTACCGTGCGAGAAGGGTTTCTCAGCGACGGCGTATCTGTTCTGGGGAACAGCGACAGAACATCCGATTGTCTAGAGGCCTCAATAGTTCATGACTATCTTTATGTGGCGTGGCAATTCCTGGAGCCTCCTAACGAACGAAAGCCGCGGAAATACGACCAAACATTTGCCGACAGACTGTTTTACAAGACGCTTCTAGCGTCGGGTATCTCCAACGCAACATCCTGGGTTATGTACCAATCAGTCAGAACCTTCGGTTGGTCGACATATAAGGAACGCGACCCAGACTCATTCATCGATTTGGGATGAAGGCGGTGCCACGTTACGAGCAGTGATAATTACGGTGCGCGGGAAACTAAACCTTGGCCAACAGTCTGTCGGATTTTGGGGTCTGACTTCGATTGTGAGTAGTTTGTCTTTCGCATGTCTGCGGCACTATCGACGTTGGATAAGACAGCGAGGATGGGGTTGGGGCGATCGCCAGAGCGTCGTTCTCCGGTAGACCCAATAGGAGCCATAGCCGAGACCTGCGGTCACGATCCACCTGATAGCCGCGACCGATCCGGCGGTTGTTCCACGCTACGTCGTGCTGCTGCCGATTATGCATACGCCGCTCGCATGCGATACCGTGGGCATCGAATTTCCGGCGCGCGTCAAACAGGCGCTCGGCCTCGACGATGGACCGAGCTGGGTGATCGTGTCGGAACACAATGTCGATGAATGGCCCAATCCTGGACTGTCTCCGCTGCTTGGTCAGCCGGACACCTTCAGCTACGGCTTCATCCCACCGGGACTGTTCACCCAGAGATCAGGGCCCGTTTCTTCGAACTGGCTCGTGCGAAGCAGAGCCGCGCGCCGTACGCCGCTGACTGTGGCGCGTTTGCCCAGCGTTCCGAGCCCAAATGTTAAGGAATCGCGAAGGTTTCCTTTTGAATCAAGGGGTTTTGTCAGATCCGAGGCATGTTACTCCCACTGCGTATCAACGACTTATCGGCAAATTGTAAAACACTTTTCATGGCTGATGGAGAGACAAGATGGGGTCGGTGGATAGAGGTGTGGGATTAGGCTCGCACGGGAGTGAGCAACTCGGCGAGCGAAGCACTGGAGAGCTTGGGTCTCCCCCCAGAATCGCGCGACATCATTGACTGATCCCATAGGCGCGTAATGCCCAGGCATGGGGTCATCTGGTGCGAACGGGGGGCGGTCCCAAGCGCGTTGCGCCTAACCCTTCGGGCCTTGCAAGGCGGCATGGCCGAGAGGAAGGAATAGGCGCATCGGGTCGCGAGTGAGCGGGGTAAAGCCGAACGTCTCGTAGAAACGTTTCGCGTCGTCGTTCGCGGCATCCACGATCAGGGCGTGCATGGCCACAGCTTGACTGGCGGCCATGGTGCGCTTGACCGCATCGGCGAGAAGCATGCGCCCGAGTCCGCGCCGGCGCGCGAAGCGATCGACCGCGAGCCGGCCGATCAGGGCGCAGGGCACCGGATGGCGCGGCAGTTTCCGGGAGAGTTGGTGAGGCAGTGAGGCGAGATCGATGGACAGGGCGCTCAGCGTGTAGAAGCCCAGGACGGCATCGGTTTCGCCGGCGGTACAGACGAACACTCGGGCGATCCGGCGCCGGACATCCTGGCCGGCCTGGCGCGCTAGGTAGCGGTCCAGCTCGGGAAGGCCGCAGGAAAAGGACGTCCGGTCGTGCTGTCTTCCGAGCGGTGCGATAACGAACGTATCGGACCCGGTCAACGCGAGTCGACGCTCCGGGCGTGCTCCTCCAGGGCTGCGCGGAGGCGGTTGTTCGGCGGCGGTGGATCGGAGAGCGCTTGGAAGAACCGTATCGCGTCCTCTCGGGCGAGCGCGATGGTCTCGTGACGGCGAACGGTATTCTCCGCGTTCTCCAGCGCGCTGGACACGATGAAGGCGCTGACGGTCTTGCCCGCGACGGAGGCCGCGTGCTCGATACGCCGCTTCGCCGTCTTGCTGAGCCTCACATTGATGCGCTCGCTTTGCACCGCGTCGGTCTGAGTCATAATGACAGTCTCCTCTTGGGACACGGATGTACGTCGTGTTGGTGCCGGTTGCAAGTTGAGAATGGATTGGCCAAAGGGCCGGTCCCTCGGCCGTGGATCAGGTAGGGCAGCAAGGGTGGGAGGCTGCGGGCGATGGATGGGTCTGTGCCTGATGGGGCCGAACGCCCACACAGCAGCCTAGGTGTCAATCTTGCCCCCACCGGGTCACGCAAAATCAATGAGTTAGTACGCCGGCCAGCGTGCAATTTACGCGCCGGTCAACAATCCGACATGGAGCGCGCCAGGCTGTGGCGGCGAAACTCTGCTGCCAAAAAGAGGGGGCTATATACAATAGTCTCAATCGCAGCCATCAGCAGTGCTCCCGCATGATGATCGCTTGCCTTGCGTTATGAAGAGAAAGAAGTGGTTCTTGTCATAGGGGTTTATCGGCCGGCACTTTTCCCCGGATCATCATATTCGGGATTTTTCTCTACCTTACCATCCTGCGTGACACGAAACGGCCTGTTCGGGGGAAGGCTGATCAAGTATGCCTCTTGCCAACACCAACATGTCCACCCACTCCGCCACCCTTTTGGTCTCTTGTTTATGGTCTCTACGATCGCGACAGTATCCCGACTTGTATAGTCGACTTGACGTTCATTTTCAGAATTTTGCCCGTAGCGCGGTGGAAAGCTCAGAAACGCTTCGAACGCCCTCATGACGGGTTCATCAAAGTCCCGTGGGTGGTCTTTGGCGAGTTTAGCCAGCGTAGCGATCGCGGCTGTGCGTGTGACGTAGCTCCAGTTTCCGGGCGTCCCGACACTCTTGAGTTGCGCCGCCGCCGTGTCGAATTGTCTGTGCTTGAGGGTCTTTATCGTGGCTCTCCAAGCGCCATAGGCACTAGCTACGCTGATGACGGCGGCGAAAGCTATTGCGGCGGGCATCGCCACTTCGATTTCCCACATCATCAGGTTTCCTCCACACTAGGACATTGACTAAGTAACAGAGTCTTCGCGGGTATTCGTGGGCCATCGCGCGACGCACGCGAGCTCCTCGAGCGACGGCGCGGAACCGTCCTGTTTGCGGATGATGATCGGTTCCTCCTTCTCCGAGTGGCTGGGTTAGTAGCTGTGCGGCGTCACGCGAAACGTCAGTTTCTCATCAGCCATTCAGTGCTCCTCCCCGAGCTTGGATAGGACGAAGTGTGTTGTCGTGGGTTACCGAATTGGAGTGTCGAGCCGTTCCAGACATAGCGCCATGAGCGCTTGGTAAAACAGCCGACGAGTCGCGGGTTTCCGGGCATTCTTGACGGTGCCTGTTGTTAAGCGTGGAAAATTGACTCCCTATTGGGGGTGATCGGCGTCCAAAATTGGGGGATTATGTAGGAAAGTGCCGAGGCCCGCTTGATAATCTCAGAACGGCAGCGGGCGCGGTTCATGCAGTTTGGGATACGCCCGCCGCAGGTTATCCATGAACTGCCTCCAGTCGCCGGAGGCTCTCATCAGAGCCAAGATGGCGGTCAGGTAGGCGATCAACTCGACCACGCCCACCTTCTCGACCAGAAGCTGATGATGTTTCAAGGCTCGCTCTCCTGACGGAAGACGAGGGTTGCGCTGATTAAGTTCCTCGCGGAGCCCTGGCGGACCGATGCGGTCGTACACGATGTCGTTAATGATGCCGCCGAACCATTGCGGCCGGTTCTTCGACATCCCCTTCCAGGAGATTCCCTTCAGTCGGCAAATCTCTTGCCAGATCACATCCTGGAAGCGCTTCTGCCAGTCCGAGGGATCCTCTAGCAGATAAGCACTGAAAGCCCGGTGGCGAGGCAGACCGGCCATCCAGTCCATGACGATTGAGGTGACGCGAACCTTGAATTTTGGCGATATCCATTGCCCGAGGTCCATTGCGACCTCTGGATGAACCCAAGTTCTCTTCCTGGCAGGGAATCCCTCGCTAACCTTTTGAATCGGCCTGAAACCGGGAATTCCCGGTTTCAGGGAAAGTTCTCTTAGAAACGCCTTTGTGCTCTTGAGGCGCTCATAGTCATAGAAGTCACGACCTGCAACGTGGCACATCGCAGTCGCGTCGATGTAGCCATCCTCACGCCGCTGTTGGATGACGTGGCCTTGGACATGGTGCCGGACGAGATCAATCATGCCCTTGAGTCACCGCTGATTTCAGATATCTGTCAAGCACTTCTCACGGTAGAGGTTGACGCCTTCGGCACTCTCCTGTAAGGTGGTGGTGTTCTCAGGGAGGGGAGCACCATGGCGAAAGCACCCGGCAAGTCTCACCGCGAAGGCATCTCTCTGGTCGAGATCATGCGGCGCTTCCCTGACGATGCAACCGCCGAGGCGTGGTTCGTCGAGCGCCGCTGGCCCGATGGCGTTCACTGCCCGCACTGCGGATCGACCAACGTCCAGTCCGGCGCCAAACACAAGACCATGCCCTACCGCTGCCGCGAGAAGAGATGTGCCAAGCGCTTCTCCGCCAAGACCGGCACGGTGATGGAAGGCTCCAAGCTCGGCTTTCAGGTGTGGATGATCGCCACCTACCTGCTGTCCACCAGCCTCAAATCCGTCTCCAGCATGAAGCTGTCCCGCGATCTCGACATCAACCAGCGCAGCGCGTGGTTCCTGGCGCACCGGCTGCGTGTGGCGCTGACGGAGAAGGGCAGTGCATTCGCCGGCCCAGTCGAAATCGATGAGACATTCGTCGGCGGCCGGGAGAAGAACAAGCACGCGCGGAAGAAGCAGCGCCTCGGCCGGGGCGGGATCGGCAAGACCATCGTGGCCGGCGCCAAGGACCGGGCCACCAACCGCGTCACCGCCTCGACCATTCCCGACACCACCCGACTCACGCTCAGCAACTACGTCGCCGCCCACGCGGCGCCCGACGCCATGGTCTACACCGACGAGCACGCCGGTTACTCAGGCTTGCCCCACCACGAGAGCGTCGTGCACGGGCGCGGCGAGTACGTCCGCGGGGACTGCCACACCCAAGGTATCGAGGCGTTCTGGAGCCTCTTCAAGCGCGGCTACCATGGCACGTTCCACAAGATCAGCCCGAAGCACATGGACCGCTACGTCACCGAGTTCGCTTCACGCCATAATCTGCGGGAGCGCGATACCATCGAGATCATGGGTGCGGTCGCCGATGGTGGGGTCGGCAAGCGCCTGCGCTACCGGGAGCTGATCGCCGACAACGGACTGTCGAGCGGGGCGCGGTCGTGAGACCCTTCTGAAGCAAAGCCGCCCCGCAGGTTAGGGCAATTGGTCGGATAGGTGCCCAGACAGACAGATTTTCCACAGAGAAGCCCCTGAGAGTGAAATGCGGGAAGACCTTTCCCCCGAGATTCTTTTGCCCACCAGATATTGAGATTGCCTCATCACCAGCACTACCAAGAGCACTCCTCATCTTGGGTGCTGGGGATAAGTCTGTGGAACATGCCGATGCCAACCCCCGATCGATTTGACACCTGATCCAGCCTACATGTCTCATCGCCCCCTCTCGGGCGTCGCCCTAACTTACACCTCAAACGGGATAGGAGGATGCTTTCATGACAATCGCCGCCCGCCCGGCAGCACAGATCCAGCAGGGAATGCAAGTTAGAATTCCGTGCTCGACAAGAAATGGTGCCTTCAAGGATGAATACCTCGTCACCATAAAGACAGCAGATAAGGAGATTGAAGGATTCATAAACTCTGACATTGTTTTCGATGATGAACAGGGTAGGAAATATGTAGTCGGAGTCGTTCGTGAAGTCAGGGAGGATGTGGTTGTGATACATCTTCCTGGATCATTTTTTACGACGGCAGGACTTATAAATCTTCCGATACGAATGCTGGAGCCTACCCATGATCCTATCGCAAGCTGAGCTTCGCGGGCGTGTTGCAAAAGGCGATATTGCATTCTCTCCTCAACTGGAAGATGGACAGTGGGGAGAAGCCTCAATTGATCTTCGATTGGGCTACAAATTCACCATACTCAAGACTATCGAGAATATAAGGGTGTCTGTTGCCGATGGCCTTGGAGCTCTGGCAGATGCTATGCTGTGGGATGAGATTGACCTGCGAGACGCACCTGATATCGGAGGAATGAACAACTCTTATCTAATAAGGCCCGGAGAGTTTGTTTTAGCGAGAACTCATGAAGAAGTAAAAGTTCCTCGGGATCTAATTGCGCGGGTCGAAGGGCGGAGCACCTATGCACGCGTGGGATTGAGCATGCATCAAACAGCTCCTTGGATACAACCTGGGTGGGAGGGGCAGATCGTCCTAGAGATTATGAACAGTGGCAGCTTGGCAATAGATTTGACTCCTATGACCGATCAGCCTTGCCAAATTACCTTCTTCAATCTGACAAGTGAACTCCCTGCTGGTGAAGCCTATGGGGCGAAGCCTGGAGACGCCTATCAACATCAACAACACGTCTTCGTGCCACCCAACTGAACACACGTATACCCCCCTCCTCAGAACCTCCCAACGATTTCCTTGATGGGCTAATTCGGTCTCGCACTCGGTGAGCGCGTCATCGGGAAGGGAGACAGTGAGCGGCTCGGTGCAATGGACGCCGAGATGGCCACCGAGAAGTCAAGGCATATATGACCGGTTTCCTAGCCATATCTCATGACGATCCAAGCGCCGATGAAGTTCTCCATCAGTCGCGAGTTCCGCCGAAGGCGCCGTTGATCTCGCCGAACTGGAATACGCCTCCGACCTCCTCGTGAGCGGGGCCGTAGAAGCGGCCGAGGATGCCACGGCCCTCGAAGCCTCCTGCGGTCACAGGCAGGTCTCGCCAGATCACGTCACCGAGATAGTGGATCTCGTTCGTGATGTTGCTGAAGCGCACATCAACTGCCGGGTTCGTGAAGCTGGTGAGCGTAATCTCAGCTTCGCCCTCGTAGACGTTGAGCTCCCCACTTCCGGCACGCGAGATGTCCGGCCCCGCGAAGCCCTCATCGAAGCCGAGCATGACGCCGTTCCAGGTAGCGCTACCGCCTGCGGCGGTGGGGTTCGTTCCGCTCGATGCGCCGATCGAGAAGATATCGAAGGAGACGCTGATTGCGTCGCGCGCACGACTGAGAGTGAGAGCCTGTTTGGCGAGGATGAAGCTGTGCGTCATCCATACGCCGAAGCTCATATGGGCGCTGACCGTCGACCTGACATGATCCGTGGTGTCCCACAATGCCGCGGCGACCGCTATTCCGTCTTCGGTGCCCCCGAACTCAAAGGTCCCCTGATTCTCAAGGAAATCGTAGCCAGGAGGCGCGCCCCAGCGGCGACCGTCGAGCAGCGCAGCTACTACATCGTCCAGGTTGGAAGTCTCGAACACCTCCCGCGGTCCTGTCCAGCGGGGCCGACCTTCGTACTCCACGATGAGGGTATCGGAGCGGTCGTAAATCCTGTGGATGGTGGCTTTGACCTCATCGGATGACGGGGTCGGTTGTTCTTCTGTCGAAGGCGTCTGGTCATTCTCGCGACCGTTGTCGCCTCCCTCGATGATGTCATAAATGCTCGGTACGCCGCTTCCGCAAGCGCCAAGCGAAAGTATCATGGCCACGGTCAGTGCCGCGGCGCAGATAGGCGATCTCATGAGCGGTCTCCCGCGTCGTGACGACGCCGGCGGGTGCCGGGCCGTTGCAGACATTCCACGCGAACGCGAGATGACCCCGCCTATTCGCCGGGCCGGGGAGCTACCCCGGCCGGGTCTAGGGCTGTTCTATTCAGCGGGCGACCCGACGTATCGGGACGCATGGAATGTCTGCAGGGTTGAGTGTGCGCGCTTGCCGAGCGCGGAGCAATGGACTAAATGTGAGATGGGGAACGTTCGAGGCGGTCGTGGAAGCATCCGCTACACCTCCAAAATCTATGACGCTCTCCGGGCCGTCGGCGCGCCCGAGGACAAAGCTCGTACGGTCGCCTAGGCCATGATTCCGATCCGGCAGGAGATCAATGCTGGTCTCCGCAATTTGGAGAACCGGATGGACCGCCTCGAGGCGAAGCTCGATCAGATATTGGAGAAGCTGGGATGACCAACAGCCGGAAGACGGCCCCGCGCGAGGTCGAGATCGTGAATCCCGACTACCAGCCGAGCGCTGCGGAGCTTGCGGAGGACGTGCGGGTCGATGCGACGTTCGATGAGGCCGTGGACGCGCTCACCAAGCCTGTGAACATCCGCTACGTGGACCGCCCGAAGCCTGCGGAATGAGCGGGCTTCGGCACTTTCCTACATAATCCCCCAAAATTGACCCCCCTTGGTTTGTGTTCATGAACGTGCCCCGTCATTGGACGGACGGGGTGGGGGGAGATGCTGGTTGTGGAGACGATTGCGCGGATCCGTCGGGATCATCTGGTGAAGGGCGTTCCGATCAAGAAGCTCGCCCGTGATTTGAGGGTTTCCAGGAACACGATCCGCAAGGTGGTTCGGGGCGATGCGAGCTCGCACGCCTACGTGCGCACGATCCAGCCGATGCCGAAGCTTGGGCCCTGGGTCGAGGAGCTTGAGC
>JAJEEP010000147.1 GCA_022820945.1 Alphaproteobacteria bacterium
CCGCCCGATCGCGGCTGAAACCAACTACAGAATCATGCCCCCGTCACCGAACCAACAGCGTCGGCGCACAACCGTCTGCCGAAAACAGCCTCACGCGCTGGAAAACCGGCGAATAAGCGCGCCTCTTCACCGGCGTCAACACGCGTCCTCGAAACGGCCCCGCTCCACCGCCTTGCGGATCATGATCGCCTCGGCCTCCTGCGCAAACTCGGGCGCGACGTCGAGCATCGCGAGCGTCAGCGTCTGCGCGCCCCGCGCGAGCTTGTACCTCGGAGACCCGTCGTCGGCAGCGGAAAGCGCGAGAAGACGGAAATCCTGGAACGAAAAGCCGCCCCGGTCCGCGTCGTAGTACTCCACGCGGAAGGTCTTGTGACCCTCGCGCGCATTGGAAAGGTGGTCAAGCACCACCTGTCCGGCCTTGCGCCCCTGCTTCTCGGTCAGCGCAGGCTTCATGCGCACCGCCTCGCCGGCGGCGTGCTCGACGATATCTTCCGGCGAAGCGCCCGCCTCGATCGCCGAGCGCTCCATCACGAAGTCGATCGCGCTCAGCGCCAGGTACTGGACATCGAGCCGTTCGGCGAGCGCTGGATCGTCCTTGAAGATCACCCGGCGGTCGCGGGACAGCCGGGCGATGGGCTCGGTCAGCGCCATGTTGCGCTGCTGGCGGGTCAGCGTCTCGCGCGACGCGCTCTCTGGCGTGCTCATGAGACGGGCGCCGATTGCCGTGCCGGCGGTCGCAGGCAATTCCGCAGGCCGGTAGCGTTGAGTCGCTCCCGGTGACGGAACGTGCCTGCACCGTCGTCCCGATGGCCGCCGGAGCGAGGTGAAAGCCTGACGCCCGGCGCATCGGCTGCCGTTACGAGCCTGACGGATTCATGCAAACTGCTCATCGACGCCCCTCTGCGAGCAGCCGCGGCGCGCCGACGGTCGTCCGTGAAGCTGAATCTCAGGCACTTGTTGGCGGACGGCATCGACGTTCAGGCGCAGGGAAGGTGGTCGCGGGCGAGCTTCCTTATCGCCGCGGGCGGCCGGGTTGGCAATCCCGGGCATGCAATGCCGGCCCGGGCCGGCGGCATAATCCGCATCGCCGGTGCGCCCACCATGGTCCGAGGTCGTTCGTGACGTGCCGAAGATAGCGGCTTGGACGCGAATCGGAGGCGTCATCAGTCTTCACCGTTCGAGTCTTCCTGGCCGAGCGTCTCCGCCTGCGCGATCTGTCCGGCCTCGGTGGCGCGCAAAAAATCTTCCTGTCTGCCCAGGGCGGCAAGCTCCTCGTGCTTGAGGTAGGCGAGCAGGTGCACGCCCCGAAACGTTCGCTCGATCATCTCGACCAGCGCGGGCGTCAGCGTGCCGTCGTCGAGGTCGATCTCGCGTGCCGCGACGCCGGCGGCGGCCTCGCGGACGAACTCGGCGGGCTTCATGTTGCGCCGTTCGGCCGCCTCGCAAATCGCGTTCCACTCGGATTCGGAGAACCTGATCGAGCGCTGGAAGCGTGGCTTGGCCATCGACAGCCTCCGTCGTTGGTTGAAAATCGTGTCCTTGCCGGCCTGGCTGCGCGGCACGCATCGGGTCAGTTGCCCGGTCTCGTCGCCCGCCGGGATGTCTGGGCCATTATGGCCCTGGCCGCCTCTCATCACACGCCGGCCGGGGCAAAATTCGGGCGAATGCGCGATGCAATGCATCGCAACGCGTAGGGCCTGTAGCACGAATCCTACGCGACGCAGATTGGGCACGTCGACAGAAATCGCCGCCCTTACAGACACTTGTTCCGTCACCCGAAACAGGGACATGTTCCCATCAAGCTCCTGCGTAGCATTGAGGGCTCTGGCGTAGCCCTGCGCACTCCTGCGCCCTAAAGTAGCTCTGCACCTACGGGTGCGTCGGGTGTGAGGGTGAAAGCGCCCTCAGGGCGTAGGACAGGTCCAAGGGTCCGCAGAAAGGCTATCAGGCCCAGCCACTTAGGGGGTGAGGGGAGGCTATGTAAGGCCTATGTACCCGGAATTCGGGTGTGTATGCCGGAGAGCACCGGAATTTCTTGTGGCACACTTACATAGGGACACAAATTGCGACTTATGTTGTCCGTGTGTGGTGATGCCGGAGCGCTCGGCACGGCTCGGGATGCATCGGGGATCGATCTGGCGAGCTCGCGCGGGGAGCATATTCTCGCTGGGCTTGGCGGCGTTCGGAAATGCGGCAAAACCGGGGCGTGCGATCAGGGCCGGCGCAGTGGGCCGAGCACCATGATCGCCACGAGTGCCGGGCGTGGTGACGCCGGGCCGCTCAGGCGCGGCGTCACCAATGTCCGGCGAGGCGTCGTGGCGCTCGTCGCCATCGGCGACGGCGCTGACGCCGAGCACGCGCATGGGACTTGCAGTCCATCGGTCGAAGGTGATTTGCGGCACGATGTCGGCGGTCGCACTCGTCGGCGCACCACCATCATCGTGATCGCTCTGGTCATCGTCATCGCCTCACGCGAAAGCGCGAGCACTGCCTGCGCGAAGCGCGGCGGTACGGACTGGCGAGTGCGCACACCGGCGGCCGGTACGGATGCCGGCGGTCGGGTGCACCGGGCTGAGCGCATTGACGCCCGTCGTGAAACACGACGAAAGCGGCCGATCCCGCATCGGGGATCGGCCGCTTCCTCGAGGCGCGCGCTGCTTACGCGGCTTTGACGGTCATCACAGGTATGCCCAACGTCTTCGCCTTGTCGACGAGGTTGCCGGTGATGCCGCTGCCGGGGAAGGCGATGACGCCCTTGGGCAGGAAGTTCAGCAGCTCGTCGTTGCGGCGGAAGGGCGCGGCCTTGCCGTGGGCGCTCCAGTCGGGGCGGCAGACGACCTGGTTGACGCCTCTGGCCTCGGCCCAGCTCGCGGCGACCTTCTCGACGCCGGAACCGCCGCCGTGCAGCAGGACCATGTCGCCGTACTTCGCACGCGCCATGTCGAGGGTGCTCCAGACCGCGTCGGCATTGCTGACGGTCTTGCCGCCGGTGACGGCGACGAGGGTGCCCTCGGGCAGGTGCGCTCTCGTCTCGCGGTCCTTGCGTGCGCGCCTGAAGTCGCGGGCGTCGATGGCGGCGGAGGTGAGCTGTCCGGTCTGGCTCGTGTGCGAGCCGTGCCGCGGTCGCCATGTGTCGCCGGTCTCGACGCGGTAGGCGTCGGCGGCGATGTCGCGCATCTTCTCGAAGGCGTCGCGCCTGTCGCCGAGGTTCCGGGCACGGTCGGTCATCGTCTCGAGCTCGTGCGCCTTGACCTCCGATCCATCCTGCGCCTTCTCGAGGTCGCGCATCTCGGGCGCGATGCGGTCGACGGCGCGGTCGAGGCGGGTGACCTGGGAGTGCAGCATGTTGGTGAAGCCCCACATGAGGGGCTCGCGCTCGTCGGCCATCTGCGTGCCGTCTACGGTGATGCCGTCGACGATGACGCGGATGGCTTCGTTCAGCGCGTCGATGGCGTCGTCCTCGTCCCAGACGACCCTGCTGTCGAGCTCGCCGCGCTCGGGCGCT
>JAJEEP010000146.1 GCA_022820945.1 Alphaproteobacteria bacterium
GATCGAGACCCTGCGGACCATGGTGCTCGCCACCATGGCCGATCTCAGCGGGCGGGACGAGCCCGTGTCGATGCAGGAGCTTGCCCGTATCTCCCTCATCCTCAAGCGCATCGAGGGCACCGAAAAGCTCCGCGCGGACCGCGAGCGGGCGGCAAAGAAGGCCGCGCAGGCCGGCCAGGCCAAGCCCCGGGGCGGGCTCTCGCCGGAGGCGGTCGCCATCATCCGCGCGGAGGTGGAGGGTCCGCCGGACCGGCCGCACCCCCGCACCGTCACATCGGTGCCAGTGGACCCGTGGAACCCTGCAGAGTTCCCCTTGTCCCGCTCGTCCGATCCTATCCCAGCCGATCCCGCCGAATCCCACCAAAAGGAGCCCGCCGAATCCCGCCCGGCGGACGCCCCCTCGCCCCCCTCGTCCGACCCGATCCCGCCGAATCCCGCCGATTTCTGGCCAGAAATTAGGCCGCGCGTGTATCGCACCAGCCCCACATCGATCCTGTCCCTCGGGCCGGAGTGAGGCGCAGTCGGAAGTGAGGCGGGAAAAACCGGATCAGGCGTCCGGCAGCCGGTAATCCTGGAACATCTCGCGCAGGCGCGATTTCTGGACCTTGCCCGTGGCGGTCAGCGGCAACTCGTCGACCAGCACCACGTCATCCGGCAGCCACCACTTCGCCACCTTGCCCGCGAGATAGCCGTTGATGGTGTCCTTGTCGGGCGCGCGGCCGTCCCGCGGCACCACCACCATGAGCGGACGTTCCTCCCACTTGGGATGGAAAACGCCGATGACCGCCGCCTGCTTCACGTCCGGGTGGCCGACCGCCGCGTTCTCCAGGTCGATGGAGCTGATCCACTCCCCGCCCGACTTGATCACGTCCTTGGTGCGGTCGGTGATGCGCATGAAGCCGTGCTCGTCGAGGGTGGCGACATCGCCGGTGGGGAACCAGCCGTCCTCGTCGAGCCTGTCGCCGCCCTCGCCCTTGAAGTAGCCGCTGGCGGCCCAGTTGCCGCGCACCCACATGTCGCCGAAGGTCTTACCGTCGCGCGGCACCGGCGCGCCGTCCGCATCGGTGATAATGAGCTCGAGGCCGAACTGCACGCGGCCCTGCTGGCTCAGCACCGCCTGGCGCTCCTCGGCTGTGAGTGCGTCGATGGCGGGCGTCGCCGTCGCCATGGTGCCGAGGGGCGAGGTCTCGGTCATGCCCCAGAGCTGGTGCACCGTCACCCCGTAGGGGTCGGCCAGCCGCTCGATCATCGCGCGCGGCACCGCCGAGCCGCCGATGGCCACGCGCTCCAGGCTTTCGACCGTCTTGCCGCTCTCGTCGAGATGGTCGATGAGCATGGTGAAGACCGTGGGCACGCCGAGGGCGAAGGTCACCCCCTCCCCTTCGATCAGCTCCTGCAGGCTCTGGCCGTCCATCTTGGTGCCGGGCAAAACCAGGCCCGCGCCGGACAGGCAACCCAGATAGGGCAGCGACCAGGCGTTACCGTGGTACATCGGCGCGATCGGCATCAGCACGTCGCGGGCGGAGATGCCCATGGCGCTGTTCTGGCAGGCGGCCATGGCGTGCAGCAGGGTCGAGCGGTGGCTGTAGAGCACGCCCTTGGGATTGCCCGTCGTGCCCGAGGTGTAGCAAAGCGAGGACGCAGCGCGCTCGTCGAAGATCGACCAGGCGTAGTCTTCGCTCTCGCCCGCGAGCAAGGTCTCGTAGCAGGAGACGTTGGGGAGCGTCGTCGCCGGCATGTGCTCCTCGTCGGTCATCACCACGACCTGCTCGACCGACGTGAGCTGGTTCGCGATGCGCTCCACCAGCTCGACGAAGGTGAGGTCCACGAACAGGACCCGGTCCTCGGCGTGGTTGACGATATAGACGATCTGCTCTGTGAAGAGCCGCGGGTTCACCGTGTGCAGCACCGCGCCCATGCCCGAGACGCCGTAGAAAAGCTCCAGGTGGCGGTAGCCGTTCCAGGCGAGCGTGCCGACCCGGTCGCCGTGCCCGATTCCGAGCCGCCCCATGAGGTTTGCCACGCGCCGCGCGCGCCGCTCGCACTCGGCATAGCCGTAGCGGTGGATCGGCCCCTCGACGGTGCGCGAGACCACCTGGCGATCGCCGTGATACTCCGCCGCGTAGCGAATCAGCGACGAGATCATCAGCGGGATCTCCTGCATCAGGCCGTGCATGGCTCCTCCCCTCGTGCGGTCGGCCGGGGTCGCGCGCCCCGCGCCATTATCGGCCTCCGCCGCGCCGGTCGAAAGACTTTCCGGTACGTCGCTGATATTCTCGCCGCCCTTGCGGAGAGCGGCATGCGTTCACGCCGCGAAACGAGAGACCGGGGAGGAGAGGATCGTGAAACTGGAGGGAAAGACGGCGCTGGTCACCGGCGGTTCTTCGGGCATCGGCGAGGCGATCGCGGTCAGATTCGCGGCCGAAGGCGCGCGAGTCGCGGTGGTGGGCTCCTCCGATCTGGCCAAGGCGCGGCAGGTCGCGGAGAAGATCGAGGCGGCGGGCGGCGCGGCCCAGGCCTTCGTCGCCGACGTGCGCAACGTGGATGCAGTCAAGGCGCTCGTCGGCGCCGTGAAGGATGCATTCGGGCGCATCGACATCCTGGTCAACTCGGCCGGCATCTTCGAGCCGACGCCCATCGGCGCGACCAGCGAGGCCGAATACGACGCGACCATGGACATCAACGTGAAGGGCACCTTCTTCGCGATCAACGAGGTGGCGCCCGTGATGATTGCCCAGGGCGGCGGCAAGATCGTGAACCTTTCGTCGGTGACCGGCGTGATGGGGTTCAAGACTTTCTCGGTCTATTGCGCGTCGAAGGCTGCGATCAACTACCTCACCCGCGCGCTGGCGCTGGAGCTTAGCCCCCACAACATCGCAGTGAACGCGATCCTGCCCGGCAACACGGCGACGCCGATGAACGTGAAGATCCGCACCGAGCCCCAGTTCGAGGAGATGCTGGAGGGCATGACTGCGGTCACACCGAGCAACCGGACCTATTCGGAGGCCGACGACATGGCGTCGGCCGCGCTCTTCCTCTGCTCCGAGGACGGCCGTGCCGCCCACGGCTCGCTCCTGCTGCTGGACGAAGGCATCTCCTGCGGCCTCTGAGCGCGCGGCCATGAGCGCACACGCAGACGAGGCCGTCCCGGCCGGCAAGCTCTACACGGTGATAACCCATCTCGCGATGGAGTCGCCGCCGCAACAGGCGCCCCCGTCACCGCCAGCCCCTGGCCTCACCGTTGATCGGCGTTGGGACATGGCGGTCGCCGACTACCTGCGTCTCTATCACGCCATCGGCGACGACTGGCTCTGGTGGAGCCGGCTGACGTGGGATGAGCCCAGGCTTGCGGCCAACCTCGCCTCGGACAAGACGGAGGTCTACGTGGCGGAGGCCGACGGCGAGGAGATCGGCCTGATCGAGCTGAACCTGCGGCCGGCGCCGGATATCGAGCTGCGCTACTTCGGCCTGGTGCCGTCGTGGATCGGCAAGGGCCTGGGCGGCTGGCTGCTCGCCCACGCGCTCGCCGCCGCCGGGCGCCACCGGCCCCACCGCATGATCCTCAACACCTGCACCCTGGACCACTCCGGCGCCCTCGCCTTCTACCAGCGGCACGGCTTCGCCATCACCCACAGCGAGGTGGATATCGTCGACGACCCCCGCCTGGTCGGCCTCTTGCCCCGCGATGCGGCCCCGCACATCCCCCTCGCCCGCTCCGCTGACGGCTGATGGGACGCGCTTGTCGCGTTGCACCCCCACTCGCTAGATTGAACCCATGACTAACACCAAGAGCGACGCGGCGGCGCAGGCCATCTGGATGGCCTGGAGCGGCCATCATCTGATCGACGGCCTGCCCGAAGCGTGCCGCCCGAACACCGCTGGCGAGGGCTACGCGGCGCAAGCCGCGCTCGCGCGCATCGCCGCCGCCACGCCCGTGGGCTGGAAGATCGCGGCCACCAGCGAGGCCGGCCAGAAGCACATCGGCGTGGACGGTCCCCTCGCCGGGCGCCTGTGGCAGAGCAAGCTGCATGAGAGCGGCACCAAGCTGCCGGCCGGCCACCTGCACATGGCGGTGGTCGAGGCGGAGTTCGCCTTCCGCATGGGCCGCGACCTGCCGGGCGGCAACGGCGACTACACGGTGGACGCGGTGATGGACGCGGTGGCGTCGCTGCACCCGGCCATCGAGATTCCGGATTCGCGCTTCAGGGACTTCACCGTCGTCGGTGCCGCTCAGCTCATCGCCGACAACGGCTGCACGGAATACTGCGTGCTCGGGCCCGAGGCGCCGGAGGGCTGGCAGGCGCGGGATCTCGCGGCGCACCCGGTCGTCGTTTTCATCGACGACGAGGAGGCTGCTACCGGCAAGGGCGCCAACGCGCTCGGCGACCCCCGCATCGCCCTCACCTGGCTTGCCAACGACCGAGTACTGCACGGCGAGCCGCTCGCCGCCGGCGACGTGGTCATCACCGGCACCTGCATCGTGCCGGCACCGATCGCGCACAAGAAGCACGTGCGCGCCGACTTCGGGGCGCTCGGCGCGGTCGAGGTGGCGCTGGCCTCGTTCTAGCGGGTGTCCGAATCGGCTGCCGCCGGCCGCCGGGACTTCACGAGCCAGCCGAGCAACGACGTCGCCACCACCGCGCCGATCAGCTGGGCGACGATGAAGGCCGGCATGTGCAGGGGCATGATCCCGGAGAAAGTGTCGGTGAGCGAGCGGGCGATGGTGACCGCCGGGTTCGCGAACGACGTGGACGACGTGAACCAGTAGCCGGCAGTGATGAAGAGGCCGACGCCGTAGGGCACCAGCTCGGGCCTGAAGCGCAAGCAGCCGAGGATGGTCGCGACCAGGCCGAAGGTCGCCGTGAACTCACCGAGCCATTGGGAGAAGCCCGTGCGCGCGTTGGTCGAGGCGGCGACGATGGGCTCCTCGAACATGCCGTGCGCCAGCATCGCGCCGCAGACGCCGCCGGCCACCTGCGCCAGCAGGTAGAGCCCGGCGTCGCGCAGGCCGATCTCACGACGAATCAGGAAGCTGAGGGTGACGGCCGGGTTGAAGTGCGCACCGGAGATGGGGCCGAAGATCACGATCAGCACCACCAGGATGGCGCCGGTGGGGATCGTGTTGCCGAGCAGCGCGAGCGCGACGTTCCCGCCCGAAAGCGTCTCGCCCATGATGCCGGAGCCCACGACCACGGCGAGCAGCAGCAACGTCCCCAGCCACTCCGCAAAGAGCCGCCGGCCAAGGTCGAACCGTTCCATTCCCTCCCCCGGTTTCGTTCGCTTGGCGCTCAACCCGGAACCATCCCCCATTCCATGGCCTGCACGGCTTGGTCCGGCCTGCCTCCGGCCGATCGGGCGACCGCACCATGGACCGGGGCACAGCGCGGGCAATCCGGGTTAGACACGAACTCGGTCAACCGGATCAGGACGGAAAGGCGAGATGAAGGAATTGGGAAACGACAGAACGAACCCAATCTCCCGCAGCCGCCGGTTGGCATGGAATTGCGTCGAGACACGCGCAAGCGGGTTCCCGATCATCGGCCATACTCACGCGTCGATTGTTCCCGAAGCGACGAGAGTTAATTGTGACATCTGTGTTGCAGTTGCATGACAGACGGTATCCGGGCGCCCCGGGTCGCCTCGTTTGACCCCCGCCTGCGGCGGTGAATAATCGGCGCCGACGCGCCGCAGGGAGGATGACGTGGGCCGACTGGCGACAGATATCGGCGGAACCTTCACCGACCTCGTCTACTTCGACGAGCAGAGCGGCGCGCTCAGCGTCGCCAAGTCGCTCAGCACACCGGACGATCTCACGCGAGGCGTGCTCGACACCGTCGATCAGGCGAAGCTCGACGCCGACGCCGTGGACTACTTCGTCCACGGCGGAACGACCGTCATCAACGCCATCACCGAGCGGACCGGCGCCAGGACCGCGCTGGTCACCACCGAGGGCTTTCGCGACGTGCTGGAGATCGCGCGCGGTAACCGCCCCGATCTCTACAACCTGCGCTACCGCAAGGAGGTCCCCTTCGTGCCGCGCCGGCTGCGCTTCGAGGTGCGCGAGCGGGTCGACGCCAGGGGTCGGGTCCGCGTGCCGCTTCACCTCGAAGACCTGGACCGTGCGATCGAGGTCTGCCGCGCCCAGGGGGTGGAGGCGATCGCGATCCAGTTCCTCCACTCCTACGCCGCGCCTGCGCACGAGGTGGAGACAGCGGCCTACCTTCGGGAGCGGCTCAACGGCGTCGCGATAACCGCCTCCCACGAAATCACGCGCGAGTGGCGCGAGTACGAGCGCGCCAACACCGCCGTGCTCAACGCCTACGTGCAGCCCATCGTGCAGCGCTACTTCGACACCCTGGAGGCCGGCATCGACAAGCTGGGGCTCGACTGCCCGATGATGGCGATGCAGTCGAACGGCGGGACCGCGAGCTTCGGCTGGGCCCGTGAGCACCCGATCACGCTGCTCGAGTCGGGCCCGGCTGCGGGCGTCAACGGCGCCGCCCTGATCGGCCGGCTCTGCGACGAGCCCGACGTGATTTATCTCGACATCGGCGGCACCACAGCCAAGTGCTCCACCATCGAGGACAGCGAGCCCAAGGTGACTACGGATTACCGGCTGGAGGCGACGCGCATCCGCTATGGCTACCCGGTGCGGGTGCCGGTGATCGACATCGTGGAAATCGGCGCAGGCGGCGGCTCCATCGCCTGGTTCGACGAGGGCGACACGCTCTGCGTGGGGCCCCGCAGCGCGGGCGCCGATCCGGGGCCCGCGTGCTACGGCCGCGGCGGCACCGAGCCCACCGTGACCGACGCCAAGCTCATCACCGGCGTGCTCAACCCGGCGAACTTCGCGGGCGGGCAGTTCTCCCTCGACGTCGGTCTGGCGCGCACCGCCATGGGCAAGGTCGCCGAAGGTCTCGGCTGCAGCGTCGACGAGGCGGCGGTCGCCGTGATCCGCCTGGTCGACGCCAACATGATCAACGCGCTCAAATTGGTCTCGATCCAGCGCGGCCACGACCCCAACGACTTTGCGCTGATGGTGGGCGGCGGTGGCGGCGCCATGCACGGTGCGAGCCTCGGCCGCGAGCTCGGCGTGAAGGAGATCGTGGTGCCGCGCTATCCCGGTCTCTTCTCGGCCTGGGGCATGCTGGCGACCGCACCCCGGCGGGATTTCTTGCGCACCGCGCTACAGCGGGCGGACACCATGGAGATAGCAGACCTGCGCGCGCTCTTCGCCGAGCTGCAGGCCGAGGCGGGGAGCTACTTCGCGTCCGAAGGCGGGTCGGGCACGCTTACCACCGCCTGCCACATCGACATGCGCTACGGCGGGCAGGAGCACGCCGTGACGATCCCCATCGACTTCGACCGGGCGAGCCGCGAGTCGATCCTGGACGCGTTCCACGCCGCCCACGAGCGCGCCTATACCTTCCGCCTCGCGGACACGCCGGTCGAGCTGGTCACGTTTCGTCTCACCGCAACGGCCGACGTCGCCCGGCCGGAGCTACAACCCTGGACGGCGGAAGGCCGCTCACCGGAAGCTGCGGCGCGCGGCGCGCGAACGGTCGATTTCGGCGAGGACGGTGTGCATGACACCGCCGTCTACGACCGCGACCTGCTGCCGCCGGGCTTCGCGGCGGACGGCCCGCTCATCGTCGAGGAGCCATCGTCGACAACCCTGGTCTGCCCAGGCCAGCGCGTCCGGGTGGACGATCTGGGCTTCCTCCGAATTACCGAGGCGTGAGCCGGACGTGACCGGGGCGGCTGCCATGCGCGCCATGGTCTATCGCGGCGACGGCCCCGCGCTCACCCTGGAGGAGCGGCCGGTGCCCGAGCCCGGTGCGGGCGAGGTCCTGGTTCGCGTTTCGGCCTGCGGGGTCTGCCGCACCGATCTCCACGTGGTGGACGGCGACCTCACCGAGCCCCGGCTCCCGGTCGTGCCGGGGCACGAGATCGTGGGCCGCGTCGCAGCCCTCGGCGCCGGTGTCGATCGCTTCCGCGAAGGGGAGCGCGTCGGCATCCCCTGGCTCGGCTGGACCTGCGGCACCTGCCGTTACTGCCGGAGCGGCCGGGAGAACCTGTGCCCGGACGCGCGCTTCACCGGCTACACGCTGGACGGCGGCTACGGCGATTACTGCATCGCCGACGAGCGCTACTGCTTTCCCCTGCCGGGCGATAGGGATGACGCTCGTTCCGCGCCCCTCCTCTGCGCCGGGCTCATCGGTTATCGGGCGCTCTCGATGGCGGGCGATGCCGCGCGCCTTGGGCTCTATGGCTTCGGCGCGGCGGCGCACATCATCGCCCAGGTCGCGCGCGCTCAGGGACGCCGCGTCTTCGCCTTCGCGCGGCCGGGCGATCGGGCAGCCATTGACTTCGCGCGGGGCCTCGGCGCCGAATGGGCCGGTGCGTCGGACGAGGTGCCGCCGGAGGAGCTGGACGCGGCACTGCTGTTCGCGCCCGTCGGCGCCCTGGTGCCCACCGCGCTTCGCGCCATCGCACCGGGCGGCACGGTGGTGAGCGCCGGCATCCACATGAGCGACATCCCCTCGTTCCCCTACGAGCTTCTCTGGCGGGAGCGGCGCATCGTCTCCGTCGCCAACCTCACACGACGGGACGGCGAGGAATTCCTGGCGCTCGCCGCGCAAACCTCCATCGAGATGCACATCGAGCCCATGCCGCTCGCCCAGGCCAACGTCGCCCTTGACCGGCTGCGCGCCGGCCGTCTTCAGGGCGCCGCTGTGCTCACGATGGACTGAGGTTCAGGAAGGCACGCCCATCTGCGCCATGACCGCCCGCGTCAGATCGCTGTCGGGGTCGCGAAGCTGGTCGGCCATGGTGAAGTGGTTGTAGCCGGGGAGCTCCAGCCGGCTGAGCGGGTAGCCGTGCGCCTCCCACACCGCCGCCATGGCGTCCGCCTGACGCTCGTATTCCTCCGACTCGATGTCGCCCGAGACGAGCATCAGCGGCGCGGACACCGGGTAGCGCTGCTGGACCGGGCTGTTCCGCCGCGCCTCCGCTTCGTCCATGCCCACCTTGTCGTTGAGGTAGCAGAGCCGGATGGGCTCCAGGTCGTAGATGCCGGAGATCGAGACTGCGCTCTTGATCATGTCCGCCGGCAAACCGGAGCCAATGGCCGGCCAGTCGGTTGCCAGCAGCATGGCGGCGAGGTGGCCCCCTGCCGATTGTCCGAGCGCGTGGATGCGCCTCGGATCGCCGCCGATCGAAGCGGCGTTGCGCCACACCCAAGCGGCGGCGGCACGGTTCTGGCGCACGATTTCGTCCATCCGGTAGTCCGGGGCGAGGCCGTAGTTGATGACGACGGTGGCCACCCCGTGGGGCCGGCAACCCTCCGCCACGAAACTGTCGTGATGCTTGTCGAGCGAATACCAGTAGCCGCCGTGGATCATGATGAGGATCGGGGCGTCATGCCGCTCGGCCGGAAAGATGTCGAGGATCTCGACCGGGAGATCGCCGTAGGTGACGTCCCGCCCGCCGGGCAGCGCCGCGCGGGTCTCCGCGCTCCAGGCCAGCCATCGCTCGAAATAGTCAACGTATTCGGGAATCCGCGCGCGGTTGTTGTACTGCGCGTCGAGAGCCGCCTGATCGTAGCCGCGGTAGATCGCCTCTCCGCTCATCCCGTCCTCCCGATGACTGCCTGCCGGAAGTGTAGCCATTTTCCGACCCGGCCATCGACCGGGGCAGTCAGGCGCACTAAATTGCGTTCGAGCACGGCCAACTCACGCGAGAGGAACCGGCCCATGCAGCGCCTGGTCCGCGCAGCCATCGCCGTCGTAGCGGCCGCAGTTATCAACGTCTCCGTGTGGAACGGATTGCCGGCCGCGCAGGCCGCCTCCATCGGCGGCCCCTTCGAGCTCGTCGACCACACAGGGCAGACGGTCACCGAAGAGAGCTTCGACGACCGCTACCTTCTGGTCTACTTCGGCTACGCCTACTGCCCGGACATCTGCCCGACGGAGCTGCTCATCATGGGCCAGGCCGTGGACGAGCTGGGCGAGCTCGGTGACGAGGTCCAGCCGCTCTTCTTCACCGTGGACCCCGCGCGGGATACGGTCGAGTACCTGGCCGAGTACGTGCCCTCGTTCCACCCCCGCATGGTCGGGCTGACCGGCAGCGACGAGCAAATCCACGCCGCGGCCAAGGCCTACCGCGTCTATTACCGGCTGAACGAGCCGGATGAGGACGGTGCCTATCTGGTCGATCACACCTCCTACATCTATTTCATGGACCCGGACGGCGACTACCTGACCCACTTCGTCTTTGGCCAAGGGCCGGAGAAGATGGCGGAGATCATCCGCAAGCACCTGGATTGAGCGGGCGGAACCAGGCGGGCGAATGGCGGATTCGGGAGACAGCACCGCCGCCATCGCTGCGGCGCGGGAGCGCGAGAAGCGTCTGCGGTCGATGACCCAGACGGCGCCGGATGCCATCGTCGTGATCGACGAGACCGGGGTCATCGACACGGTCAACCCCGCGACGGAACGCCTGTTCGGCTATTCCCGCGCCGAACTCGTGGGCGAGAACGTGAAGATCCTCATGCCCTCGCCCTATCGCGAGGCCCACGATGCCCACCTCGCGCGATACCGCGAGACCGGCGAGAAGCGCGTCATCGGCATCGGCCGCGTCGTGGTTGGCAGGCGCAAGGACGGGACGACCTTCCCCGCGCGCCTCGCGATCGGGGAGATCGCGCTCGACCAGGGACGGCTCTTCACCGGCTTCATCCACGACATCACCGAGCGCGAGCACATTCAGCGCCGCGCCGGCGTGCTCCAGCAGGAGCTCATGCACGCCTCGCGCCTCTCCGCCATGGGGGAGATGGCGTCGGGCATCGCACACGAGCTGAACCAGCCGCTCACTGCCATCATGAACTACGCGAGGGCGGCGCGGCGGCATCTCGACCGCACCGAACCGGACCCTGCACCCATTGCGGACCTCGTGGACAAGGCCGGCCAGCAGGCCGAGCGGGCGGCGGAGATCATCAAGCGGCTGCGGCGCTTCATCAGGCAGGATGAGAGCGAGCGCCGCCTGGAGCCCATCAACGCGGTCGTCGAGGAAGCGGCGGCATTGGCGCTGATCGGCGCGAGCGACCACCACATCGAGTTGATTTTCGACCTGAACGATAGCCTGCCTCCGGTCCTGATCGACCGCATCGAGGTGCAGCAGGTTGTACTCAACATCCTGCGCAACGCCATCGAAGCGTTCGAGGGGCCGGGCGACCGTAAAATTCGGGTCTCGACCGGGGCGGTGGGATCCGAGAAGGTCCGAGTCGATATCAGAGACAACGGCCCCGGCCTCGCGCCGGAAATCGCGGACGATCCCTTCCGCCCCTTCCAGACGACCAAGGAGGACGGCTTGGGGATAGGCCTCGCCATCAGCCGCACGATCATCGATGCCCACGGCGGGCGGCTCTGGGCCAAGAACCTGCCGGAGGGCGGCGCCGCGTTCTGCTTCTCCCTGCCGGTCGGGAGCGAGGCCGATGAGTGAGCCGGCTGTCCTCGTCGCCGTCATCGACGATGACGATGCGGTGCGCGATTCGCTGGGCGCGCTCCTGGACTCCGCCGGCTACGGCGTCGACACCTACCCCTCGGGCCCGGCCTTCCTGAATGCCCTGCCGGAGTCCCTGCCGGCCTGCGCCCTCGTCGACGTGCGAATGCCGGAGATGGACGGGCTGGAGCTGCAGCGGCGACTGGCGGGCGCGGCGCCGGCGCTCCCCGTCATCGTCATCACCGGCCACGGCGACATCGCGATGGCGGTGAGAGCCATCAAGGCCGGCGCCGTCGACTTCGTCGAGAAGCCGTTTACGGATCGCACCATCCTGGAGGGCATTGCGCAGGCTTTGGCGTTGCGCGAAGAGACGCTGAGCCGCGAGGCGCGACGCCTCGACGTCGACCGCCGGCTGGAGCGGTTGACCGCGCGCGAGCGTGAAGTCTTCGAGCGGCTCGCCCGCGGCAGTGCGAACAAGGTGATCGCCCGCGAACTCGGCATCAGCCCGCGCACCGTCGAGGTACACCGTGCGCGAGTCATGGAGAAGCTACAGGCGCCGAGCCTCTCGCATATCGTCCGCATGGCCATGATCGCGCAGGTGGACATGGGCGATATCTGATCGCCTCGCCGCGCCGAAAGAAGCCTGTGCGTAAGGGAAATTCCCTACGCAACCAACCGAATTACGTCGCGCAGCAAAAGGCACCACATTCCCCGCCGAACAAGCCAAAGAAGACGCGGGGAGGACTGTCCACAATGAGGGCTGCCGCGACGAATCGAGCGTTCGATCGGGTCGGTACGGGCGGGCCCGACGCCACTTTCGATCGGCTCGATACCGTTGGTGCGATCAAGCATCTCGATCCCCATGAGTCGCTCGTACTCGAAGGCGACGGAGCCGATCGCCTCCACCGCGTTCTGAGCGGCACCATTGCCGGCTACAAGGCAACGGCGGACGGGCGCCGGCAGATTCTCGCGTTCTTCTACCCGGGCGATCTGGTGGGGCTTACCGTGGGCGAGCGCTATGCCTACAGCGCCGAAGCGGTCGATCACGCGAGTGTCCGCTCTGTCCCGCAAGCTCGTTTGAGAGAGCTCACGGCGGCGGCCCCGGCCATGCGCGACGGCCTGCTGGAAGCGCTGTGCCGGGAGGTCTCTGCCGCACAGGAGCGGCTTCTCTGGCTCGGGCGCAAGACGGCGCGTGAGCGGCTCGCAGGCTTCCTCCTGGAATGCGACAGCCGCATCGGCAAGCGCAACCGTGACGGGCAGCACACTGTTCCGCTGCCGATGAGCCAGCTCGAGATCGGCGACTATCTGGGTCTCGCCTCCGAGACCGTGAGCCGAACGCTCGCCGAACTGGTGCGCGACGGCACCGTCGAGATCGTGCGCCCCTTCAGCGGCGTCATCATCTGGGACCGCCGGCGCCTGGAGCGCGCGGCGGACGAGGGCGGCCCATCCCCCTACCCTGCCCCGCTCTTCTCAGGGTCATAGCCGTAACGCGCCGCCGCAGAGGTCGAGATATAGCCCTCGCGGAGATCCTCCGCGACCATCTCGAACTTTCTCGTGTGCGGGTCACCGTATCCACCGCCACCGCAGGTGGTGAGACGCACCCGGTCGCCCCGCCGGATTGCCACGTTGGCGAACTTCGACGGCGAGACCTTACCCCAAGCCGCGCACGCGTCGTGCCAGCTGTCCGAATTCGCTCGACGGACGAGGAGCGAGGCGGCTCCTCCCTCCCCGCCGCCCAGCAGCCCCCACGGCCCGGCCCGATGGCGGTCCCCCATGTGGCTGATCGTGATCTCGTCGGCTTGGCAGACGAGGGTTTTGGTGCTGCCGAGGCCGCCTCTGTAGCGGCCGGGACCGCCGGAATCATCGACCAAGGAAAGGGTCTCCACCAGCCACGGAAAGCGCGTCTCGTAGACCTCGACAGGTACGGTGCGGCAGTTGCCGTTGATGCAATTGCAGGTGTCGTGGCCGTCGGCGAACGGGCGCCCGCCCCAACCGCCGATCATGAAGTCGTAGCAAACGTAGTATTCGCCGGTCGCAGGATGCTGACCGCCGAACAGGAAGTTGCAATGGGTGCCCGCGTCGGTGGCAAAAGTCCGCTCGGGCACGCGCTCCGATAGCGCGGCGATGACTGCGTAGCAGAGCCTGAGGTGGGTTTCGGTGTTGCCGCCGACCTCGGGCGCGGGATAGTCCACATTGGCGACACTGCCGGGCGGCGCAAGAACGCGGATGGGTCGATAGCACCCCGCGTTGCGCGGGATCGCCGGGTCGGTAACGTGAAGCATGGCGTTGAACGTGGCAGACCAGGTGACCCCGAGGGTGGCGTTGATCGCACCGCGCGCCTGCGGGTCGCTGCGTGCAAAATCGGCGACCAGCTCGTCTCCCTGTACAAAGACATCGACCGCGACCCTGTGCGGCCGGTCCTCGATTCCGTCGTCCTCCATGTGGTCTTCGAAGCTGTAGCGCCCGTCCGGGATGGCAGCGATCTCGGCGCGCATGCGGCCTTCCGAATAGCGGATGAGCGCGTCGGTCAGTGCGGAGAAGCGCTCCTTGCCGTACGTCTCGATCAGCGCGCTCATGCGGCTCGCGCCAGTCTCGCAGGCGCTGATCAGCGCGCGGTAATCGCCGTAGTTGTGGCGCGGCGTACGCACGTTCGCGAGGATGAGCTTCCAGACTTCCTGGACATCCTCGCCGCGCCGCTTGATATGGACCGGCGGCACACGCATGCCCTCGTGAAAGATTTCCGTGCCTTCGCTGGCGAAGCTGCCGGGCACCATGCCGCCGATCTCTGCCACATGACCGATAGAGACGGCGTAGCCCATCAGCTCGCCGCCCACGAAGAACGGCATGAAGAAGGTGTGGTCCGGCGTGTGCAGGCCGCCCCGGTAGGGGTCGTTGTGCAAGATGACATCGCCCTCGGCTAACCCCTCGCGCGCCATTTCGCGCACACAGCTCTTAATGACGACGGGCATGCCGCCGATGTGAGCCGGGCAGAAATCCGCTGCCGCGATCATGTCGCCCTTCGCGTCGGCAAGGACGCAGGTGAAGTCGAGAGCTTCGTTGAAGATCGTCGAGTACGACGTCTTCATCAGGGTGATGCCCATTTCCCGGCAAATGGAGAGCATCGTCCCCTCGAGGATGCTCATCGCCACGACATCCTCGGCTGGCCGCTCACCCATGATGGGCCCCTCCACGCGTCGTCCGAATACCTGCTGGGGCTCATGCACCCCGAGAGTGTCGGAATGGTTTACGACCGCGAGAGGGCCGTCAAATGGCTGGAACGTGCCGCGCTCGCCGCCTCAGCGTTATCGGGACTCAGCCGTCGCGGTGGGTGCGCTCGTGGCGCTCGTGACGCTCCTGCGCCTCGACACTTAGAGTGGCGATCGGACGGGCTTCCAAGCGACGGAGGCTGATGGGCTCGGCGGTTTCCTCGCAGTAGCCGTAGGACCCGTCATCGATACGCTGGAGCGCGTCTTCGATCTTCGAAATGAGCTTGCGGGCACGGTCACGGGTGCGGAGCTGGACCGAGCGTTCCGATTCGACGGCGGCGCGATCCGCCAGATCGGGCTCCTGCCCGGTATCGAGCCGGAGCTTCTCGAGTGTCGCGTCGGTTTCGCTGAGGATGTCATGCCGCCACGTTTCCAGCTTGCGCCGGAAGTACTCCCGCATCCGCGGCGACATGAACTCTTCCTTGCTCGTCGGCTTGTACTTGGCCGGGAGCTTCACCCGATCTTGCGCCACTGCCCTGCCGCATTCCCCTTGAAATGGGCGCGGAGTATAGAAATGCACTGGCGCCTCGGCAAGCCATTCCGACGCCTATCCGCGACGACCGAGAAGATCTCGGTTTGACCGGAAAGTTCGCCCTATTTCAATAAATTATTGGCCCTTCTTGATGAGGGACGGAACCCCGCGGCGTCGCCAATAGTCCACGGAACGTCGCGCGGCTATCATGCCGAAGACGCAGACAGGACACCGCGGCAACCGAGCGGAGAGAGGAAGGCGATGGTTGAGGGCCTCGCACCAGGCGATTGGGTCACCAACCCGCACGCGCCGGACTGGGGCCTCGGCCAGGTGCAGTCCGTGATCGGAGACCGGGTAACCGCCAACTTCGAGAATGCGGGCAAGCGCCTGATCAACGCCGCCGTGGTCAGCCTCACGAAGGTCGAACCGCCCGCACCGCTCGACGACGATGCGTACTGAGTACGCCGGCGCACCGCCTCGCGATGCGGTGCGCCGGGGCCGATATTCAAACTAATTCTCGACCGTTGACCGGCTAGGTGTTAGGCATCGGGGCTGTTCGTTTCACCACCCGCCGATTCAGGCTGATCAACGTTCGTCGGAGACCGTAAGTGGCCCAACCGGCCGGAAATCAGGCACCCAGACACCCCGGCAGCGGCCGGCGCAGAGCGCGCTACACCGAAAAGGGCCGCCAGGTCGATCCCGCAGCGCAGGAGGAGGTTCGCGCGCTATTGGGGAACGAGCCCAGGCGCCAGGACCTGCTGATCGAGCATCTGCACAGGATCCAGGATCACTACGGCTGCCTCGCGGCCCGGCACCTGGCGGCGCTTGCGGCCGAGATGCGTCTCGCCATGGCCGAGGTCTACGAGGTCGCGACCTTCTATGCCCACTTCGACGTCGTCATGGAGGGCGAGAGCCCGCCCGCACCGCTCACGGTTCGGGTCTGCGACAGCCTCACGTGCGAGTGTCTCGGCGCGCCCGTGCTGCTGGACGCGCTTCCCGACGCAGTGGGCGATGCCGTGCGAGTGGTGCGTGCGCCCTGCATGGGACGCTGCGAGGAAGCGCCGGTGGTGGAGGTCGGCCATCGCCACGTGACCGAGGCGACCGTGGAGTCGATCCTCGCCTGCGTCAAAGGGGCGAACCATTCGCCGGTCAACCCGCCTTACGTCGATTTCGCGACATACGTCGAAGACGGTGGCTACACGGTACTCAAGGAATGCTTGTCGGGAGCGCGGCGCGTCGACGACGTGATCGGCGCGCTGGAGGACAGCGGCCTCAAGGGCAAGGGCGGCGCGGGCTTCCCCACCGGGCGCAAGTGGCGCTTCGTCCGCGCCGAGGCCGGCCCCCGGCTGATGGCGGTGAACGCGGACGAGGGCGAGCCCGGCACGATCAAGGACCGGGTCTACATGGAGCAGGACCCGCACCGCTTCCTGGAAGGCACGCTGATCGCCGGTTGGGCCGTCGAGGCCGCGGAGTGCTACATCTACCTGCGCGACGAGTATCCGGGTATCCGCGAAGTGCTGCTGGAAGAGATCGCGAAGCTCGACGCTGCGGGTCTTACGGCACAGACCAAACTCATCCTCCGCCGGGGTGCGGGCGCCTACATTTGCGGCGAGGAATCGGCGATGCTGGAGAGCATCGAGGGCAAGCGGGGCGAGCCTCGGCACAAGCCCCCCTTCCCTTCCCAGGTCGGCCTCTGGGGCCGGCCCACGCTGATCAACAACGTCGAAACGCTCCACTGGGTGCGCGACATCCTGGAGCGCGGGCCGAACTGGTTCGCCGACGAAGGCCGCCACGGGCGTTCCGGCTTCCACAGCTTCTCGGTGTCGGGCCGGGTGAAGGAGCCGGGGGTCAAGCGGGCGCCGGCTGGCATCACCATGAACGAGCTGCTGGCCGAATACTGCGGCGGCATGGCGGATGGCCACACCTTCCGCGCCTATCTGCCGGGCGGCGCCTCCGGCGGAATCCTGCCCGCCTCGATGGCCGACCTGCCGCTCGACTTCGGCACCCTTGAGGAGCACGGCTGCTTCATCGGCTCGGCCGCGGTTGTGGTGCTTTCCGACCAGGACGACCTGAAGGGCGCGGCGCTGAACCTGATGCGGTTCTTCGAAGACGAGAGCTGCGGGCAGTGCACCCCTTGTCGCGTCGGCTGTGAGAAGGCGGTCGGGCTGATGGACAGCGACCGCTGGGACGGACCGCTCCTGCGCGAGCTGAGCGCCGCCATGGCAGACGCCTCGATCTGCGGGCTGGGGCAGGCGGCGCCGAACCCGCTGCTCTCCATCCTGCGCTATTTCCCGGAGGAGCTCGTATGAGCGACGTCATCCGCTTCACCCTCGACGGCCGCGCCGTCACCGCGCAGCCGGACGAGACCATCTGGCAGGTCGCCAAGCGGAACGGGATCGATATTCCCCACCTCTGCTACTCGCCGGAGCCGGGCTACCGGCCGGACGGCAACTGCCGGGTCTGCATGGTGGACATCGAGGGCGAGCGGGTGCTCGCGGCCTCCTGCATTCGCAGGCCGACCGACGGCATGGTGGTTCGCGTCGATGCGGAGCGCGCCGTGCGCTCCCGCGAGATGGTGATGGAGCTGCTGCTCGCGGATCAGCCCCCGCCCGAGACCAGCCACGATCCGTCCTGCGAACTCTGGGACTGGGCAGAGACCATGGAGTTGTCCACGAGCCGCTTCGCGCCGCGGCAGTCCCCTACCCCGGACCTCAGCCACACGGCAATGGCGGTCAACCTGGATGCCTGCATCCACTGCACGCGCTGCGTGCGCGCCTGCCGCGAGGTGCAGGTCAACGACGTGATCGGCATGGCGGGCCGGGGTGCGCGCAACAAGATCGTCTTCGACTTCGACGACCCGATGGGCGAAAGCACCTGCGTCGCCTGCGGCGAATGCGTGCAGGCCTGCCCCACCGGCGCGCTGATGCCGGCCAAGGAGGTGGGCAAGGAGACGCCGGCCAAGCAGGTCGACAGCGTCTGCCCTTACTGCGGCGTCGGCTGCCAGCTCACCTTCAACGTCAAGGACAACAAGATCCTCTGGGTCGATGGCAGGGACGGCCCGGCCAACCACGGCAGGCTCTGCGTCAAGGGCCGCTTCGGCTTCGACTACGTGAACCACCGTCACCGGTTGACCGCGCCGCTGATCCGCCGGGAGGACGCGCCGAAATCGGCCGATATCGACATCGACCCGGCGAATCCCTTCACTCACTTCCGGGAAGCCACCTGGGACGAAGCGCTCGACGCGGCGGCGGTAGGTCTCAGGCAAATTCGGGACCGGCACGGCGCCGGCGCGCTCGCCGGCTTCGGTTCCGCCAAGGGATCGAACGAGGAGGCCTATCTCTTCCAGAAGCTCGTGCGCGCGGGCTTCGGCACCAACAACGTCGACCACTGCACCCGGCTCTGCCACGCCTCATCGGTGGCGGCGCTGCTGGAGTGCATCGGCTCCGGCGCGGTTACCGCGAGCTTCAACCAGGTCGAGCATTCCGACGTCATCATCGTGATCGGTGCCCAGCCCACCGCGAACCACCCGGTGGCCGCGACCTTCTTCAAGAACGCGGCGAAACGCGGGGCGAACCTAATCGTGATCGACCCGCGCGGCTCGGCGCTATCCCGCCACGCGAGCCACTTCCTGCAGTTCAAGCCCGGCACGGACGTGGCGCTCCTCAACGCGCTGATGCACGTGATCGTCGAGGAGGAGCTTTACGACCGGCAATACGTCTCGGCCCACACCGAAGGGTTCGAGCAACTCCGGGCCCACCTCAAGGACTATGCGCCGGAGGAGATGGGGCCGGTCTGCGGCATCGAGCCAGATGTGCTGCGCGAGGTCGCGCGCCTCTACGGGCGTGCCGAGGCGGCGATCATCTTCTGGGGCATGGGCATCTCCCAGCACATCCACGGCACCGACAACGCGCGCTGCCTGATCTCGCTGGCGTTGATCGCGGGCCAGGTGGGCCGCCCAGGCACCGGCCTGCACCCCCTGCGCGGCCAGAACAACGTGCAAGGCGCCTCCGACGCCGGACTGATCCCGATGATGTACCCGGACTATCAGCGGGTGTCGGACCCCGAGCCACAAGCCAAATTCACGGAGTTCTGGGGCACCGAGCTGGACCCCAACGCCGGACTCACCGTGGTGGAGGTGATGAACGCCGCCCACGAGGGCGAGGTCAGGGGCATGTACATCATGGGTGAGAACCCGGCGATGTCGGACCCCAACCTGCATCACGTGCGCGAAGCGCTCGCCTCCCTCGACCATCTCGTCGTCCAGGAGCTCTTCCTCACCGAGACTGCCTGGCATGCCGACGTGGTCCTGCCGGCGTCCGCGTGGCCGGAAAAGGACGGCACGGTCACCAACACCAACCGCCAGGTTCAGATGGGCCGCGTCGCGCTCACCGCGCCCGAGGGCGTCAAGCAGGACTGGTGGATCATCCAGGAAATCGCGCGCCGCATCGGGCTCGACTGGAATTACGGCGGGCCGGCCGATGTCTTCGCCGAGATGAAGGGCTGCATGCCCTCGCTCGACAACATCACCTGGGAGCGGCTGCGCCGCGAAGGCGGTGTGACCTACCCCTGCGAGGGCGAGGAAGAGCCGGGCCGCGACGTGATCTTCGAGGACGGCTATCCGACTCCGAGCAAGCGGGGCAAGCTTGTGCCTGCCGGGATCGTGCCGCCCGACGAATCGCCCGACGACGAATTCCCCATGGTGCTGACCACGGGCCGCATGCTGGAGCACTGGCACACGGGCGCGATGACCCGGCGCGCCACCGTGCTCGACCACCTGGAGCCCGAAGCCGTCGCCCATCTCGCGCCGGCGGAGCTTGAGCGCATGGACATCGAGCCGGGTGCGCCGATCACGGTGGAGACCCGGCGCGGCGCCATCGGCCTTCGCGCCCGCGCCGATGCGGGCGTGCCTGCCGGCGTGGTCTTCGTCCCGTTCTGCTTTGCCGAGGCCGCCAGCAACATGCTGACCAACCCGGCCCTCGACCCGTTCGGCAAGATTCCGGAATTCAAGTACTGCGCCGCCCGCGTCACCCCGGCGGAAGCCCCCGCCGAAGCGGCCGAGTAACCCCCAGCCCGCACTTCTCACCAAGGTCATGGTCTGCGCGGCTTTGTCCGGCCGACAGGGTAGGAGAGGCGTGCAGCGCGATGCAGGGAAATCGGGCAAACGCTTCGACGCACACTGTCGGCCGGACGGCGCCGCCCTTCGGGTCGCGCCCAGGCGCCCGCCCGCGGCGTCGCGGGCCTCAACCGTATTCCCCGATACGCTTTTCGGCCCGCTCCTTGCGGATCGAACGCC
>JAJEEP010000050.1 GCA_022820945.1 Alphaproteobacteria bacterium
GACCCGATCACGCTCCAGGTGATCGGGGGCGCATTGCACACGATCGCGAAGGAGATGGGGCACGTGCTCTACCGCATGTCCTATTCGTCGATCATTCTGGAATCGGAGGATCTGGGCGCCGGGCTCTTCGACCGCAACTTCAACACGCTCTGCGAATCGGACTCGACGCCGATGCACATCGGCTCGATCCCGGCCTACTTGCGGGGGATTGACGAGACCCTGCACGACCCCTGGCAGCCCGGCGATATCGTGATCCACAACCACCCCTATTACGGCGCGAGCCACTCGCCGGATATCGCGGCGGTGGCGCCGGTCTTCTACCAGGGCGAGCTGGTGGGCTACTCCGCCAACACGGCGCACCATGTGGATATCGGTGCGGCGACGCCGGGGCTCATCATCGACGTGCCGGACGTCTTCGCCGAGGGCATGCTGTTCAAGGGCGTGAAGCTCTACGAGGGCGGTGAGCGCAACCGCGCGCTCTGGCAGTTCATCGAGACCAACACGCGGGTCCCGAGTCAGGTGCTGGGCGATATCGAAGCCCAGGTCGCCTCCGCCGAGCTCGGCGTGAAGCGCTTCGTCGAGCTGCTGGATCAGCACGGCAAGGACGTGGTGTTCGCCGCGACCGAGCAGCTCATGGACTACTCCGAGCGCATGCTGCGCCGCCAGATCGCGGCGATCCCCGACGGCGAGTACCGGGCCGAGGGCTTCCTGGACGACGACGGGCGCAACCGGAAGGAGCCGCTCCCGGTCAAGGTCGCGGTGCGCATCGAGGGCGATTCGGCCGAGGTCGATCTCACCGGCTCGTCGCCGCAGGTGCCGACCGCCTTCAACGTGCCCTTCGAGGGCTCGACCAAGGTCGCCTGTTTCTTCGCCTTCCGTGCGCTGCTGCTCGATACCGCGACCATCAGTGAGCACGTGCCGCAGAACGAAGGTTCGTTCCGGCCCATCAAGGTCACTGCACCCAAGGGCACGATCTTCAATCCCGAGTACCCGGCGGCGGCGGAGGCGCGCTTCAATCAGATCCAGCGCGTCGTAGACTGCATCGCCAAGGCGCTCTCGCCGGTCATTCCCGACAAGGTGACGGCGGGCTCCTCTGCCGACGTCTCGGCCATCGCCTATTCGGGGGTGAGGCCCGACGGCAACTACTGGGTCTTCATCGAGGTCAACGAGGGCGCCTGCGGCGGCAGGCCCTATTCCGACGGGCCGGACACGATCGAGGAGTTGATGCGCAACACGCGCAACAACCCGATCGAGGATCTCGGCATGCACCTGCCGCTGCTGTGCGATCGCTACGAGTTGCGGGACGATGTCATGCCGGGCGCAGGCCGCCATCGCGGCGGCATCGGCGTGATCAAGGTGCAGCGCTATCTGACGCCGGGCTTCCTCACCCACGAGGCGGACCGCCACGACGACCCGCCCTGGGGCTTCCGCGGCGGCACCACCGGCAAGGGCGGGCGCCTCATCAAGTACAACATCGCGGACCCGGAGAACGTCGAAGACCTGCCGGCAAAGATTCACGGGCTGCGCAACCAGACCGGCGATTGCATCGGCTTCCTCGGCCCTTGCGGGGGCGGCTACGGGGATCCGCTGGAGCGCTCGGCGGAGCAGGTGCGCGAGGACGTGCTCGACGACTTCTGCACCCGTGAGCACGCCTACCAGGCGTATGGCGTCGTGCTCACCGAAGCGCTGGAGATCGATCTGGCCGCCACGGAAGCGCGGCGCGCCGAGATGGCAAAGCAGGTGGCTTAGAAGGGTCGCCTAGAGGCGGAAGCGGTCGCCGAGGTAGACGCGCCGGACCTCGTCGTGGGAGACGATGTCGGAGGGTGCACCCTCCATCAGCACGGCGCCCTCGTTGATGATGTAGGCGCGGTCGACGATATCGAGTGCTTCCCGCACGTTGTGATCCGTCAGCAATACGCCGATGCCGCGGTCCTTGAGGTGGGCGACGAGCTCGCGAATCTCCGCGACCGCGATCGGGTCGATCCCCGATAGCGGCTCATCGAGCAAAACGAAGCGCGGCTTCGACGCGAGGGAGCGGGCAATCTCGACGCGCCTGCGCTCACCGCCCGAGAGCGCGAGCGAGGGCGTGCGCCGCAGATGGGTGATCGAAAACTCCGCGAGCAGCTCGTCGAGCACGAGTTCCCGCTCGTCCCGCGCCGGCACGGAGACTTCCAGCACGGCGCGAATGTTGTTCTCCACGGTGAGCCCGCGAAAGATCGAGGCCTCCTGCGGCAAATAGCCCAGGCCGAGACGGGCGCGGCGGTACATGGGCAGCCCCGTGATGTCGTGTCCGTCGAGGAAGACACGGCCATAGTCCGCCGCCATCAGCCCGGTCATCAGGTAGAAGCAGGTCGTCTTGCCCGCACCGTTGGGGCCGAGCAGGCCGACCGCCTCGCCGCGCTGGACGGTCAGGCTGAGGCCGCGCAGCACCGGCCGCTTCCTGAAGCTCTTCCCCAGGTTCTCTGCGCGCAGGCCCGGGTTGCCGGCGAGGACGACGGGGGTCGCGGAGCTTCCCTCAACGCCGACGGTCACGGGCCGTGCCTTGCTGAGGTGATCCGGCTGCGCGCCACGGGCTATTCCCCCCGGTCCTCAGGCACAAACAGGCCTTGCACGCGCGTGCTGCCGCCGGTGACCCGGCTCACCCCGGATTCCAGGTCCATCGTCAGCATCTCGCCCCTGACGACGTTGTTGCCCCGATTCAAGACCACGTCGCCGGCGAGGTCGATACGGCCGTTCTCGACGTCGTAGACGCCGCGCTGACCCTGCGCCGTCTCGTCCGGCGACGAGACGACGACGCTGCCCTCGGCATCGATGCGCGCGACACCCAGGTTGCCCTGACCGCCCTCGACGTCGCGGTAGTAGACGGTGAGCATGTCTGCGTTCAGAACGAGCTCGCCCTGAACCGCGTTGACGCTGCCCTCGAAGACGGCGACGTTCTCCGACTGCCGCACTTCGAGCGTATCCGCAGTGATTTCGATCGCCTGGCCGCCCTCGTTTGCGCTGTCCGCAGCATCGTCCGAGTCCTGTGCCGCTCCCGCACCGGCCAGCATGATCGCAGCGACGAGTGCGGGCGCGAGCAGACCGAGCCGCCACGGATGCCACGCCCGTCCCCGCCGGCTAGCCCCGGCCTTCATCGCCTCGCTTCCCCAGAGCGTCATCGCTTCCTCCCAGCACATGCGGGAACAGGGTCATCCGTACCCGGCCACCGAAGGTCATGACTTGCCCCCGGTCCAAGAGCGCGAAGTTGCCGGCGTCGAGCAGTCCATGCGGGCCCTTGCCGCTCACCGGCTCGTCGCCCACTGCGGTCCCCGCCGGCAGGTCGACGTGAGCCTTCGAGGTGCGGAACTCGTGACCCGCGTCGGAGCGGACCGTGACATCGCCGCTCAGGTCCAGCTGCTCGGCATCGCGTTGGTAGACGCCCTCGTCCGCCGTCAGCGCCAGCATGCCGCTCCGTGCCGGATCGCCGAAAATGTCGGCCTCGATCTCGCTTAGATGCACGATCGGCGAGTCGCTTTCCGGCTGGAACGCCTCCGCTCCCCTCACGGCGAAAGGCCGGTTCTTCCCGTCGGTCCCCTGGTAGCTGGCGTTGACCATCGTCAATCTGCCGTCGATCTCGGGATCCTCGGCCAGGGGGATGTGGACGCCCTCTTCCCCGCCGCTCACCAGCGGCCACGCCACGACGAGGCCGAGCAGAGCCGCCGCCATCGCAGGCAGGAGATAGCGCATGAGGCCGACGAAGCCGCTGTAGCGACCGGGCCGCGCGACGTCACCGCCATCCGCCCGGTAGTGCCGCAGTCGGCCTTCCGGCGCCGCGCCGCCAGGCCCTCTCCCCGATCCCGCGCTCATGCCAGGCCCGCCCGGAGGCAGTCGTGAACGTGCACCACGCCGACGGGCCGCTCCCCTTCAATCACGAAGAGGCTGGTGATCTGGCGCTGGTTCATCAGGTGCACGGCCTCTGCGGCGAGCGCGCCGCCGTGAATCGTCACCGGATCGCGAGTCATGAGCTCGGAGACCGGCCTTCGCAGGAGGCTCCCATCCATGTGGCGTCTGAGATCGCCGTCGGTCACGATGCCGGCCAGCGCGCCCTGCGCGTCGATCGCGCCGACGCAGCCGAGGCGCTTTTCCGTCATCACGATCAGCGCCTCCGCCATCGACGTCTCGACAGGGACGAGAGGCAGGGCATCGCCCGCATGCATGATGTCTGCGACCCGGATCAGGCGGCGGCCGAGCTTGCCGCCCGGATGATAGAGCTTGAAGTCCTCGGCCGTGAGGCCCTTGCGCTCCAGCAGGGCAACCGCAAGCGCATCGCCCAGAGCCAGCATCATGATGGTCGACGTCGTCGGCGCCAGGCCGAGGGTGCCGGCCTCCGGTTCGTCCGGCAGGACGAGCGCGACGGTGGCCGCGTCGGCCAGCGTGCTCGGCGCCCGGCCCACGATGGCGACGAGCGGGATGTGGAAGCGCGTGGCGTAGTTAACGAGGTCGGCGAGCTCCGGCGTCTCGCCCGAGTTCGACAGCATCAGCAGCGTGTCGGCCTCGGTGATCATGCCGAGGTCGCCGTGGCTTGCCTCTGCGGGGTGGACGAAGAGCGCGGGCGCTCCGGTCGATGCCAGGGTCGCTGCGATCTTGTTGGCGATATGGCCGCTCTTGCCCATGCCGGAGAGCACGATCCGCCCCCGCGTGGCAGCCAGCAGCTCCATCGCCTCGACAAAACGGCCGGTCAACGCCTCGGCGAGCCGCGCGAGCGCGCGCGATTCCTGGCTCACCACCCGGCGGGCGGCGGCGAGGTCATCATGCTCGATCACGTCGAGCGCGGCGGACGCGACGGTCAGACTCACGGAATTCGAATTTTGTCCAAATCGTGGCAAGAATGATGCGGGCGCGGCCTCACGTCAATGTATTGTGCCGTTCTTGTGGCCGTTCAACGGATTACCACGCAACATGTTGTATGCCAACGTCGCCATAGCGGCTGACCGCATGCGGTACGCGACTCGCACGGCGTCTCTCGATCCCGTCGGATTCCTTGACCCGGCGGCGGGCGGGCCTATCCTGCGCCGGTCGAGGGCCGGAGACGAGCGATCATGGAAACTGTCGAGGCGATCGGCGCGGACGCGCCGCCGGGGGCTGCGCCCGCGCTCAGGCATGACTGGTCCGTGGCGGAGGTCGAGGCGCTGCTGGCGATGCCCTTCGCCGAGCTGATGTTCCGCGCGCAGACCGCTCATCGTCGCCACTTCGACCCCAACCAGGTGCAGATGTCGACGCTCTTGAGCATCAAGACCGGCGGCTGCCCCGAGGACTGCGCCTACTGCCCGCAGAGCGCGCGCTACGACACCGGCCTCGACGCGGGCAAGCTGATGTCTCGCGACGAGGTGCTGGTCGAGGCGCGGCGCGCGCGGGATGCCGGGGCCACCCGCTACTGCATGGGCGCCGCCTGGCGCAGCCCGAAGCACCGCGACCTGGAGGCGGTGGCCGAGATGGTATCGGGCGTCAAGGCGCTCGGCATGGAGACCTGCGTCACCCTCGGCATGCTGAGCGCGCCCCAGGCGGCACGCCTCGCCGACGCCGGCCTCGACTACTACAACCACAATCTCGACACCTCCGAATCCTTCTACGGCGAGATCATCACCACCCGCACCTATCAGGACCGGCTCGACACCTTGGGCCACGTGCGCGATGCCGGCATCAACGTCTGCTGCGGCGGCATCGTCGGCATGGGCGAATCGCGCCGCGACCGCGCGGACATGATCGCGACGCTCGCGAGTCTGCCGAGCCATCCGGAGAGCGTGCCCATCAACATGCTGGTGCAGGTGGAAGGCACGCCGCTCAACGGCATGGACGCGCTCGATCCCTTCGAGTTCGTGCGCACCGTGGCGGTGGCGCGCATCGCCATGCCGGGCTCGGTGGTCCGCCTCTCCGCCGGGCGCGAGCAGATGTCGGACGAGATGCAGGCCCTGGCCTTCCTCGCCGGCGCCAACTCGGTGTTCGTCGGGCCCGAGCTGCTCACGACGCCCAACCCCGGCCGCGAACGCGACACGCAACTCTTCGCCCGCCTCGGCATCGCGCCGATGCCGGCCTAGCCCGCATTTCTCACCAAGGTCATGGTCTGCGCGGCTCTGTCCGGCCGACAGGGTAGGAGAGGCGTGCAGCGCGATGCAGGGACATCGGGCAAACGCTTCGACGCACACTGTCGGCCGGACGGCGCCGCCCTTCGGGTCGCGCCCAGGCGCCCGCCCGCGGCGTCGCGGGCCTCAACCGTATTCCCCGATACGCTTTTCGGCCCGCTCCTTGCGGATCGAACGCC
>JAJEEP010000131.1 GCA_022820945.1 Alphaproteobacteria bacterium
GGCGCCTGACACCCAATCGCGTCTGCAAACCGCCGTCTCAGACACGAGAGCGCCCGACGGCAGCGACAGAACCGCCTTCATCAACACCGCCCGATGCCATCTCCCTCCTCCAAATCCCCAACACACAAGTTTCGCAGAGGAATCCACCGGGGCGCGGCGGCGAGAACTGGAATTTCTATTCCGGGGAGGCGCTCCTGTTCTGGGTGTTGCGCTGGCAGCGAACCTTGCGCTGACGGCTGGAATCCGCCAGCCACATTTCCGATTCCGCATCCAGCTCCGCCAGCAGCGGCTCGGTGTCGATGCCCTCGGCAATTCGGGTGAAGTGCTGCATGGCCTCTAACTGCTTCGACTCCGGTTGGCGCAGCGTTCCGAAGATGCCCCGGAGTCGGTCGCGCTCGAAAGTGCCGGCGGCGCCCTGATGGTCGTCTCCGTAGAACGCGCCGTCGAGCGTATCGAGGCCGTCCCTGTGCTGGAACGTTCCATCCACGACGCTCAGATCTTGCCAGGACATGTCACCATGGCCTTCGGTAAAGTTCGTGAAGTCGACATCGAGCGTCACCGTATCGAAGTCGACTTCGATCCGCGCATCGCCACCGACCGGCGTGCCGAGGGTATCCGGATGGGTGTCGTACGCGCGAACGCTCCCGGACCACACTGCGGAGCCACTGACCGGACTACTGCCGGTCGGAGTGCCTTCGATGTGCAGGGTGTATGAGGAGCCGCCCTCTACGCTGCCGCTAATGTACGCCTTGAACAGCGTCTCGAGGCCCTGCGTTGCCCAGTAGCCCCAATCGTCGAATGAGTACGCCGTGCGCGCCCCCGAGAAGGTGCCGGGGTAGCGGCCTCCAGAATTGGTGATCTGGTAACTCGCCGATCCTTCGTTGCTGACACTCCCGTTTCTGCTGAGCGCCGCCGCACCTGGCTCGATCTCGATGGCGAACGCATCGGCGGAACGCGTGAGCGAGTTCCGACGGTCGTCATCGTCGTCGCCGTCTCCGTCTCCGTCGCCATCGCCATCTCCGTCTCCATCCCCGTCGCCGTCTCCGTCACCGTCGCCATCGCCATCTCCGTCGCCATCTCCGTCGCCGTCGCCGTCTCCATCCCCGTCGCCGTCCCCGTCTCCATCGCCGTCGCCGTCTCCATCCCCGTCACCGTCCCCGTCGCCGTCTCCGTCACCGTCGCCATCGCCATCGCCGTCACCGTCTACATCACCGTCTCCGTCTCCATCACCGTCGCCGTCTCCGTCTCCATCGCCGTCCCCATCCCCGTCGCCGTCCCCGTCCCCGTCGCCATCGCCGTCACCGTCCCCATCGCCGTCTCCGTCTCCATCGCCGTCCCCATCCCCGTCGCCGTCTCCGTCCCCGTCGCCATCGCCATCGCCGTCACCGTCTCCATCGCCGTCGCCGGCTTCTGCAAGCACACTTGCCCCGGATTGAGGGCGCGCATCTTGCCCGTGAAGGACAGCCAACTCTTTGCTGCCGCCGCCGCACGCGTTCAGAAGGAACGCAACACAGGTGAGAGCTGCGAAGAGTTTCGGATTGGCGAACCGTGGCCATCGCTGCCCCGACCTCGCCACCATCTCGAGAGTCAGGATCGACACGGACCCGAGAAGAGCGCCGAGCCTTGTCGCAGCTCGAATGCGGATTTCCGCGTGCCAGCGGGAGATTTGGAACCACCGGGACGGTACCTGGGAGGGGTCGTGGCGAAACCGTCGGCTCTCGCGGTGGATGGAAGCTTGCGGGTTCATGACGACCGTTCTCCTCGACCTTGGCAAGACTCAAGTCAAACCGTCTGTTGGAACGGCCGCTAGACCGGTTTGTTATAGGGAGAGGCGCCCCGCTTAGGTCCATTGCTATATGAACAGGGGCACAGTGGTCTGTTATATGAACTGTGGTGCCAAGGGCGTGGCCGTGCATCGCACTCGCTCGGGGCCGTGCTCCAGTGCACCCCTGCCGCGGCAGTGTCGGGTCTAGGACCGCGGGCGGCGAGGATGATCGAGGGCTCGCAGGCGAAAGTGAGCCGCCACGGAGGAATACCGGTCAAATGCGGGAAACATCGAGAAAGATCATCCAGCGACGATTGCTCGCTTTGGCGGCTCTGTCGGTGGCCATACTGTTCTTCTTGTATGATCTTATTGTAGATATCGTAATAGACGACGAATTGGGTACGACTCACTTCATCATCGAGTTGATCGTTTTTCTTGGCGTGACGATGGCACTTCTTCTCGGCGCGCGTGATCTGCGCCGGTTGCGTACACGACTGGACGTTGAGGAGAAACGGAACCGGGCGGTTTCCCAGGGACTTGCCGACAGCATCGCCGAGCTGATGGACGAATGGCGCATGACAAACAGCGAGAAGGACGTCGCCTGGCTCATCATCAAGGGATATCGCTTCGCCGAAATTGCCGAGGCGCGCGGGGTCAAGGAAAACACAACCCGGCTGCAGGCCACCGCCATCTACGCGAAGGCTGGGGTCAGCGGCCGGGCCGAATTCGTCGCCGAAATCATTCAATCGTTGCTGCTGCTCCTTCCCGACGCGAAACACGCCTCACGATAGAAAGACACCTCACTAAACTCGCCCAGGTGAAGGGGAGAGGGCCGAGGTGAAGTAGGGGCGCTTGCACCGCTCCGGTATCACGGGTACGAGAATGAGGTTCTCGTGATGCCAGCCTATCTGCGACCCACCGCTCTCGACGACGCGCTCGCCGCGCTGCACCGCCGCCCGCTCACGGTGCTGGCCGGCGGCACCGACTTCTACCCGGCGCGGGTGGCCGCGCCGCTCAACGACGACGTGCTCGACATCACCGCGCTGCAATCGATGCGCACGATCGAGGAGCACGCCGACCACTGGCGCATTCCGGCGCTCGCGACCTGGACCGATCTAGTCAAAGCCGACCTGCCGCCGTGGTTCGACGGCCTCAAGCTCGCCGCCTGCGAGATCGGCGGCCGGCAGGTACAGAACGCGGGCACCCTCTGCGGCAATTTGTGCAACGCCTCGCCCGCCGCCGACGGGGTCCCGGTGCTGCTCAGCCTCGATGCCGAGGTGGAGCTCGCCTCGCTGGAACGGCGCGAGACCATGCCGCTCGCCGACTTCATCCGCGGCAACCGGGAGACCGCGCTCGCGCCCGATCAGCTCATGGTGGCGGTCCGCGTGCCGAAGCCCCGAGCCGGGCGGGCGCGCGGGCACTTCCTCAAGCTGGGCGCGCGGCGCTACCTGGTTATCTCCATCGTCATGGTCGCCGCGGCGCTGGAGGCAGACTCTGAGGGCCGGGTCGTCCGTGCCGCGGTTTCGGTGGGCGCCTGCTCGCCGGTCGCGCGCCGCCTGCCGACGCTAGGGCAAGCGCTCGTTGGGCGCCAGTGCGATGCGGCTCTGGGCGATGCCGTGACCGATGAGCACATGGCGCCGCTCGCGCCGGTGGACGATGCGCGCGGTTCCGCCGCCTATCGCCTCGATGCGGCGCGCACGTTGACCGCGCGCACGCTTGCCGAGCTCGGGAGCATGATGTGAGCGGGGACGGCGCCATCGCCTTCACGGTGAACGGCAAGCCGGTTTCGGTCGCGGCGCCGCCGCTCCGCCGCCTCGCCGACGCGCTCCGGGACAATCTGGGACTCACCGGGACCAAGGTGGGATGCAACGCGGGCGACTGCGGCGCCTGCACGGTGCTGCTCGACGGCGCCCAGGTGTGCAGCTGCATGGTGCCGCTGGCCCAGGCCGCCGGGCGCTCCGTGGAGACCGTGGAGGGGCTCGCCCGGAACGGGAGCCTGAACCGCCTGCAGCGGGCCTTACTGCGCCACGGCGCGGCACAGTGCGGCGCCTGCACGCCGGGCATGCTGGTCGCCGCGACCGAGCTGCTGCGCGCTTCGCCGCGACCCCGCGCGGCGGAGGTGCTGGACGGCCTCGGCGGCGTGCTCTGCCGCTGCACCGGTTATCGCAAGATCGTGGCGGCGGTGCTGGACGCCGCAGGCGATGCCCCGCAGCCCCTGTCGACGCCGCCTGCCGGTGCCGCCGTGGGCGCCCGGCTTGCCAAGCTCGACGGCGTGCCCAAGCTCACCGGGGCGGAGCGCTACGGCGCCGATGCCGTGCCGGCGGAGGCACTCTGGCTCCGCATCGTTCGCTCGCCCCATGACTCGGCGCGGGTCGTACTCGGCGACATGGCGGCGATCGCCGCCGCCCGTCCCGGACTGGAGCGGATACTCACCGCCGCCGACGTGCCTTACAACCGCATCGGCATCTATCCCGACCTGCGGGACCAGCCGGTGCTCGCCGAAGGAATCGTGCGCTATCGGGGCGATCCGGTAGTGGCACTGGTGGGCACGCGCGAGGCGGTTACGGCGGTACACGACGAAGACCTTCCGATCCGCTACGAGCCGCTGCCGCCGGTGCATGGCCTGGACGAGGCCTGCGCGCCGGGTGCGCCCCAGGTCCACGACGAGACCCCGGGCAACAAGCTCATCGAAGGCGGGGTCGAGCGCGGTGAAGCCCAAGCAGCGCTCGCGGACTGCGCCGCGACGGCACACGGGCGCTTCGAGACAGCCTTCGTCGAGCACGCCTACATCGAGCCGGAGGCCGGCTGGGCGCGGCGCGTCGGCGAGCGGGTCGAGCTCTTCGTCTCGACCCAGGCGCCGGTCATGGACCGCGACATGACGGCGGAGGTGCTGGGCCTCGCACCCACGCAGGTGCGGATCGTGCCGAGCGCATGCGGCGGCGGCTTCGGCGGCAAGCTCGATGTCTCGATTCAGCCGCTCGCGGCGCTTGCCGCCTGGCTCACTGGCGCCCCGGTCGCCTGCGTCTACGAGCGGCCCGAGAGCATGATGGCGAGCCCCAAGCGCCATCCCTCGACGATCGAGGCGCACTTCGGTTGCGATGCCGAGGGCAGACTCCAAGCAGTGGAGTTCGACGCGACATTCGATACCGGCGCCTATGCCTCCTGGGGGCCGACGGTGGCGAGCCGTGTGCCGATTCACGCCTCTGGCCCCTACGCCGTGCCCCACGTCGCGGCGTGCGGCCGGGCCTACTACACCAACGGGCCACCCGCCGGCGCCTTTCGCGGCTTCGGCGTGCCGCAGGCCGCCATCGCCCACGAGGCGCTGATAGACGACCTCGCGGAGCAGCTTGGAATTGACCGGCTGACGTTCCGCCTGAGGAACGCGATCCGCGCCGGCGACGCCACGGCGACTGGCCAGGTGCTCGAAGCGAGCGCCGGCCTCGCGCCCTGCCTGGAGGCGCTGGAGCCCCGTTGGCAGCGCGCGCTGGAGGACGCGGCCCGCGCCAACGCCGAGGTCGGCCCGGTGCGGCGCGGCGTCGGCATCGGCTGCATGTGGTACGGCATCGGCAACACCGCGCTCAGCAACCCGTCTGCCATGCGCATCACCCTCGACCGCGAGGGCCGGCTCGTGCTCTACAACGGCGCAGTCGATATCGGCCAGGGCTCGACCACGATCCTCGCCCAGATCTGCGCGGACGCGCTGGGCGTGGCGGCGAACCGGATCGCCCAGGTCATTGGCGACACGGACTGGACCGAGGATGCGGGCAAGACCTCCGCTTCGCGCCAGACCTTCGTCTCGGGCAAGGCGGCCGAACTCGCGGGCGCTGCGCTCCGCGCCGCGATCCTGCGCGAGGCCAATGCCGCCGACGACGCCACGCTCGAATTCGCCGATGCACAGGTGGTGGTCCGCGACAGCGGCCGGCGGGTGGAGATCGACCTCGCCCGGCTCAAGGCCGATGCGGCGGGGGTCGTGCTGGAGGGCACGGGCCGCTTCGATCCGCCGACCACGACGCTGGACGTCAGGGGCCAGGGCAAGCCTTACGCGACCTACGCCTTCGGCACCCAGGTCGCGGTGGTGGACGTGGACACGGAGCTCGGGACCGTGACGCCCGTCCGCATCCATGCCGCCCACGATGTCGGCCGCGCCATCAACCCGACCCAAGTGGAAGGCCAGATCGAGGGCGGCATCGCCCAGGGCTTAGGCCTCGCGCTGATGGAGGAATACCTGCCGGGCAAGACCGAGAACCTGCACGACTACCTGATCCCCACCATCGGCGACGTGCCCGAGATCGAGGTGATCATCGTCGAGGACCCGGAGCCGCTCGGGCCCTTCGGCGCGAAGGGCGTGGGCGAGCCCGGCCTGGTCCCGACCGCACCGGCCATCCTCGGCGCCATCCGACACGCGACGGGCGTGCGCGTCACGAAGGTCCCGGCGCTCCCCCACCGGCTGCGCGCGGCGCTCCGCGAGCGGGAGGCCCGACCGTGAGCGAGCCCAGGGCCGAGCGCCGGGCCAGGGACGAAGGCTCGATCATCCGCTGCGACGCCTGCCCGGTGCTGTGTCGGATCCGCGAGGGCAAGGTCGGCGCCTGCGACCGCTACGCCAACGAGGGCGGCACGCTCACCCGCGTGGATCCGCTGCTGGTCACCGAGCGCGCCGAGACCGTTGTGCCGTTCCTCGACGGCGCGGAGGGCTGGGACGGCGGCATGGTCGCGCAGCCTGAGCGCTTCGTCACCGGCATCGGCTCCGGCACCACCTACCCCGACTACAAGCCCGCGCCCTTCATCATCGCGAGCGAGGCGGCGGGCGTGGACATGGTGACCGTCGTCTCGGAAGGCATCTTCAGCTACTGCGGGGTCAAGGTGAAGATCGACACCGACCGCCACGTGGGCCCGGAGCAGGCTTCGGTGCGGGCCGACGGCGAGCCCATCGGCCACGTCACCACGGCGGAGTACGGCTCCCAGATGCTCTCCCTTGGCGGCGTGCGCCACTTCACCGGCGGCTCCAAGCGGGAGGGCACGGTCACCTGCAGCACCCTGCTCGACCTCTGCAACGGCAAGCCGGTGACGCTCACCGTGGACGACGGCGCGGAGCTGGTGATCCAGGCAGGTGCCGCCCCGGTGGTGGACGGCCAGCACGAGGAGCGCATGCGGGCCGGCTGCGGCTCGGCCGCCATGGGCATGTTCGCGCGCCAGTGGCACGGCCACGCCGACGAGGTGATCGTCGTCGACGACCAGATCACCGGCGTGCTCACCGAGCATCAGGCCGGGCGCTTCCTCGACATGCCGCCCGCCGGCATCCGCATCCGGGGCCGGCGCTCGACGCCGGGGCGCTACTTCCAGGTGGCGCGCAAGGGGCGCGGCTGGGCCGCCACCGACATCGCCGACCCGCTTGAGATCATCGAGCGCATCGATCCGAAGAAGGCCTGGCCGGGCCTCCGACTCCACATGGTCTCGACCACCGGCGAGGACGCCGCCTGGTTCGAGCTGGACGAGACGCTGACGCCCCGCCCCGCCCCCATGCCGGCTGAGATCGAGACCGTGGTGGACCGCATCGCCGAGAACTGCGAGCCCGCGCTCTGCACCGTGCTCTTCATGGCAGGCGCTGGCGGCTCCTTGCGCGCGGGCGTGACCGAGAACCCGGTGCGCCTCACCCGCTCGATCAAGGACGCGCTCACCCGCGTCACCGCCGGCGGCGCGCCGGTGCACGTCTGGCCCGGCGGCGGCATCACCTTCATGGTGGACGTGACCAGCATGCCGGCGGACGCCTTCGGCTACGTGCCGACTCCGGCCCTGGTGGCGCCCATCGAGTTCACGCTCAGCCGCGCCGAGTTCGCGGCGCTCGGCGGCCATGTGGACCGCGTCGTGCCGCTGGAGCAGGCGCTGGACGATGCCGAGCACAGGGCGGAGCCGTGGCCCCCGGCCAATCCCTGGCCGTTGCGGGAGCGGAAGTCCTGATGCCGGGCGCGGCTCGCATGGCGCTGCTGCCGGACGGCCGCCGGTTGCACCTGCAGCACGGCCCCATCGACATCGTGGCCGAGGCCTTCGGCGACTCTGCGGAGGTCGAGGCCGCCTACCGCCAGGCCGGCGCGTGCTTCGCGACCGTCCTCGACGATCTGGTGGCCGAGCTTGCGATGCTGCGGCGTCCTCTCGGCGGGACCCGGCCCGCGCTGAAGGGACCGGTGGCGCGGCGCATGCTCGCCGCCTGCTGGCCGCACCGGGCGCGCTTCGTCACGCCCATGGCGGCGGTCGCTGGCTCCGTCGCCGACGAGGTGCTGGCGGCCATGACGGCGGGTCGCAGGCTCACGCGGGCCTACGTCAACAACGGCGGCGACATCGCCGTGCACCTCAGCCCCGGCACCTCGGTCTCGGCCGGCGTGGTGAACGATCCCGACCGGCCGGGCCTCGACGGCCGCATCGTTCTCAGCGCCGACCGGCCTGCGCGGGGCATGGCGACCTCCGGCTGGCGCGGGCGCTCGCTCTCGTTCGGCATTGCCGATGCGGTCACCGTGCTGGCCGGAAGCGCGGCGGCGGCCGACGCCGCGGCGACGCTGATCGCCAATGCCGTCACCGCGGACCATCCCGCCATCGAGCGCGCGCCGGCCGTCTCGCTTCGCGAGGAGAGCGACCTGGGCGCGCGATTGGTAACCGTCGCGGTCGGGCCGCTGCCCGCCCACGCGAGGGCCGCGGCGCTCGACGCCGGCCTCGCGGAGGCGCGGGCCATGCAGCGGGCCGGCCTGATCGACTCCGCCCGGCTCGCGCTCCAGGGCGAGACCCGCACCCTCGCGCCGGTGGAAGCCGCCGGCGCCGCTGCCGCATGAGCGCACCATGAGCGGCGCGGTCGTCGGTGTCGACGTCGGCGGAACCTTCACCGACCTGATCCTCATGGAGCCGGAGTCCGGCGCCGTCAGGCTCGCCAAGGTGCCGTCCACGCCCGCGAACCAGGCGGCGGGCGTGCTCGCGGCGCTCGACGGCGCCGCCGCGTCCCTCGCCGATGTCGGAGCCATCATCCACGGCACCACGGTCACCACCAACGCGCTGCTGGAACGCAAGCTCAGCCGCACGGGCCTCATCACCACCAGGGGCTTCCGCGACATCCTGGAGCTCGGCCGGCGCACGCGGCCCCGGCCCTACGGCCTCACCGGCAGCTTCACGCCGCTGATCCCGCGCGAGCTTCGCATCGAGGTGCCGGAGCGCATGGATGCCGCCGGCGAGGTGCTGGTGCCGCTGGACGAAGACGCGGTGCGCGCCGCGCTGGAGCGGCTCCGTGCCGTCGGCTGCGATTCCCTCGTGATCCACTTCCTGCACAGCTACAAGAACCCGGAGCACGAGGAGCGCGCATTGGCCATCGCCCGCGAGTGCTGGCCGGAGGGCCACGTCACGGCAGGGCACGCGATCCTTGCCGAGTTTCGCGAGTTCGAGCGCGGCGTCGCGGCGGCGGTGAACGCCTGCGTCCAGCCGCTGCTGCACCGCTATCTCGACCGCCTGCAAGGCCGGCTTTCGGAGCGCGGCTACGGGCACGAGCTACTGGTGATCCAGGGCAACGGCGGCAGCGTCTCGGCCCGCTCGGCGGCGGCGAAGGCGGTCAACACGGTGCTCTCGGGCCCGGCGTCGGGCGTCATGGCGGCTGCTGCCATCGGCCGCGCCGCCGGTGCGGAGCGGCTCATCACCTTCGACACCGGCGGCACCAGCGCCGACGTCGGCCTGGTGCTGGAGGGCGTGCCGGCGGTCAGCGCCGAGATGGAGCTGGAGCACGGCATGCCCATCCACGTGCCCATGGTGGACGTGCACACCGTGGGCGCAGGCGGCGGCTCGCTCGCGCGCATCGACGAGGCCGGGCTGCTCCAGGTGGGACCGGAGAGCGCGGGCGCCCAGCCGGGCCCGATCTGCTACGGCCGGGGCGGCACGCGGCCCACGCTCACCGACGCCAACCTGATCCTCGGCCGGCTCGATCCCGACGCCCTGCTTGCGGTGGAAAACCCGGTCGCGCCCGACGACGTGCGGGCGGCGTTCGCGAAGGCCGTCGGCGCCCCCCTCGGCCTCGATGCCGACGATGCGGCGGCGGCGGTAATCCGCATCGCCAACGACCGCATGGCGGGCGCGATCCGCATGGCGACTCTCGCGCGCGGCCACGACCCGCGCGACTTCGTGCTCTTCGCCTTCGGCGGCGCCGGCCCCATGCACGCCGCAGCGCTCGCCGCCGAGCTCGGCATCCCGCGCGTGATGATCCCGGCGCGGCCGGGCATTACCAGCGCCGTCGGCTGCATCACCGCCGATCTGCGTCACGACTACGTCAACACGGTGAACGCGCCGCTGGCGGAGGCGGACATGGACGCCGTGTGCGCGATCCTCGAACGCCAGGCGGCGCAGGGGCGCGCGACCATCGAGCAGGAGGGCGTCGCAGTAGGCGAGATCGCCTATCTCCACGCCGCCGACATGCAGTTCGAAGGCCAAACCCACCTGCTCACCGTGCCCATCGAGAGCCCCGGCGTGACGCGCGAGGAACTCCAGCAGGCGTTTGAGACGGCGTACTGGGAGCGCTTCGCGGTCGCGCTCGACACGATTCCGGCAGTTCTGGTCAACCTCCACACCGCCGTGATCGGCGCGCGCCCGGCCGTGCCGCTCTCGGCCCTCGGCGGCCAGACGCGGGCCTCGACCCTCGGCGGTGCGCTGATCGCGACGCGCCGGGTCTGGTTCCCCGACGGCTGGCAGGTGACGCCGGTTTACGACCGCGACCGCCTGCCGTCCGCCGCGTCCTTCCCCGGACCCGCGATCGTGCAGCAGACGGACTGCACCAGCGTGGTCGAGCCCGGCAACCGGGCCTCCCTCGACGCCATCGGCAATCTGATCCTGGACGTGGGCGAATGACCGCGCTCGACCCCATCACCCTCGGCGTGGTGCAGAGCGGCCTGCAGCAGGTCTGCAACGAGATGGACCTCGCCTTCGTCCGCTCGGCCTTCAGCCCGGTCATCTCGGAGGGGCTGGACCGTTCGGACGGCATCTACGCCAGGGAGGACGGCAAGCTGATCGCGCAGGGCGAGCTGGGCTTGCCGGTCTTCGTCGGCACCATGCAGTTTTCCACCGAGCACCTGATCGCCACCAGGCCCACGGTGCGCGAGGGCGACATCTTCGCGGTCAACGACCCCTACCTCGGCGGCACCCACCTGATGGACGTGCGTTTCGCGCTCCCCTTCTTCTACAAGGGCGCGCACTTCGCCTGGCTCTCAAACACCGGCCACTGGCCCGACACCGGCGGCATGGTGCCGGGCGGCTTCTCGGCGCGCGCCACCGAGGTGGTGCAGGAGGGCCTGCGCTTCCCGCCGGTCAAGCTCTACAAGGAGGGGCGGATCGACGAGGAGATCCTCTCGATCATTCTCTCCAACATTCGCGTGCCCGAGCAGCGCATCGGGGATATCGAGGCGCAGTCGGCGGCGCTGCTGGTGGGCGCCCGGCGCATGACCGCGCTGCTCGACAAGTACGGCCAGCCCCTGGTGGAAGACGTGATCCGCGAGATGCGTCAGCGCGCGGCGCGGCAGATGCGGGCCAAGATCGAGACCATCCCGGACGGCTCCTACCGCGGCCTCGCCCAGGTCGATTCCGACGGCGTGGTGAACGAGCCGCTCACCATCGACATGCGCATCCGCGTGGAGGGAACCGAGCTCCACTTCGACATGGCGCACTCCAGCCCGCCCTGCGCCGGGCCGATGAACAGCGTGGCGGCGACCACCAAGTCCGCGATCTACCTCGCGATCCGCCACATCTTCCCCGACGTGCCGATCAACGCCGGCATGTTCGAGCCCCTGCACATCGCCGAGCCCAGCGGCACCTTCCTCCACGCCGAATACCCGCGCCCGGTCTCGGGCTGCGCGGCGGAGGTGAGCCAGCGCATCGCCGAGGCCGTGTTCGATGCGCTGGCCCAGGCGATCCCGGACCGCCTCTTCGCCGCGCCCGCCGGCACCTCGGGCAACTTTGCCGTGGGCGGCACCGACCCCGCGAGGGCGCGTGACTACGTGATGTACCTCTTCACCGGCGGCGGCTATGGCGGCTCGCCGGAGGGCGACGGGCTCACCAACGGCTGCTCGACCATCGGCATCTCCAAGATGCAGCCGATCGAGGTGATGGAGCAGAAGTACCCGGTGCTGTTCCAGGAATACTCCATGCACGAGGGCTCGGGCGGCGCCGGGCGCTGGCGCGGCGGCTTCGGCGTCACCTACGCCTGCACGCTCCGGCGCGGCGCGGCCTCGGCCTCGATGGTGATGGATCACGGCCGCACCGGGCCCAACGGCGCGCTCGGCGGCGCGCCCGGCGGCGTCAACGCCGTGGACGTGATCCGCGCCGACGGCTCCCGCTACCGCCCGCCCCATCTCTCCAAGGACCAGGAAATCCCGCTTCGTCCCGGCGATACCGTGCGGGTCTCGACGCCGGGCGGCGGCGGCTACGGCGCGGCGTTCGAGCGCGAGCCTGCGCTGGTGCTGCAGGACGTGCAACGCGGCTACTACACGGCGGACGAGGCAGCGCAGCGCTTCGGCGTGGTTCTTAGCGGCGACCCGCTCGAAGTGGACGAAGCCGCGACCGCCGCCCGCCGCCGCGCCGCGCCCTGCGGGAAAGGCGGCTAACTCTCGCCGCCGCCTTCCCCCACCAGCAGCCCCTCGAAGCGCTCGCGCAGGGCGGACTTGAGAAACTTGCCGGTGGACGTGCGCGGAATCTCGTCCACGAAGACGTAGTCGTCCGGCAGCCACCACTTGGCGAAGCTGGCGGCGAGGTGGCTCTGGAGCGCGTCCGCGTCCGCCTCCGCCCCCTGTTTCAGGACGATGACGGCGAGCGGGCGCTCGTCCCATTTCTCGTGCCGCGCCGCGATCACCGCCGCCTCGTTCACCGCCGGATGGCCCATGAGCGCGTTCTCCAGATCGACCGAGCTGATCCACTCGCCGCCGGACTTGATCAGATCCTTGGTGCGGTCGGTGATCTTCATGTAGCCCTCGGAGTCGATGGTGGCGACGTCGCCGGTGCGCAGCCAGCCGTCCTCGGACCACTTGTCGCCGAGCTCGTCGGAATCGTGGTAGGCGGCGGCGATCCAGGGCCCGCGCACCTGCACCTCGCCCATGGTCTCGCCGTCCCAGGCCACGGTGCCGGCGTCGTTCACCAGCCGCATGTCGACGAAGGGTAGCGCGGTCCCCTGCTTCGCGCGGTAGCGGTACTGGGCGTCCTCGTCGAGCCCCTTCATGGTCGCCTTGATGATCCCGGCGCTGCCGAGCGGCGTCATCTCGGTCATACCCCAGGCGTGGATGGTGCGGATGCCGTGGCGGTCGAAGCCCCGGATCATCGCCTCGCTCGCCGCGGAGCCGCCGACCGCCGTGCGGAAGGTCGGGTCGAGCGCCCAGCGCTTGGGCTCCGCGTCCAGCGCTTGGAGGATCCCGTTCCAGATCGTCGGCACGCCGGCGGCCATCGTCACCCGCTCCGCCTCGCAGAGATCGAGCAGGCTCACCGGGTCGAGATGCGGGCCGGGCAGCACGAGGCGCGCACCGGTTGCCGCCGCCGCGTAGGGCAGGCCCCAGCCGTTGGCATGGAACATCGGCACCACCGGCATGATGCTGTCGTGCTGGCTGATGCCGAAGGGCTCGGTCATGCACTGGGCGAAGGTGTGGAGCACCATAGCCCGGTGCGAGTAGACGACGCCCTTGGGCCGCCCTGTCGTGCCCGAGGTGTAGCAGACGCCGCAGGCGTCGCCCTCGTCGAGCGCGGGCAGGTCGTCGTCCGGATCGCCCGACGCCAGCAGGTCCTCGTAGTTCTCGTAGCCCTCCGGCACCGGCTGGCCCGAGAGCGCCACCACGAACACCCGCTCCGGCGCGATCTCCGGCCGGACCTTCTCGAACAGCGGCAGCAGCACGTCGTCCACGATCGCGAAGCGGTCGCCCGCGTGGTTCGCGATGTAGGCGATGTCGCCCGGGTGCAGGCGGAAGTTGAGGGTGTGCAGCACACCGCCTGCGCAGGGGACGCCGAAATAGCATTCCTCGTGGGGGTAGTTGTTCCACATCATGGTGGCCACCGGATCGCCCCGCTTGAGCCCCGCACGGGCGAGCGCCGAGGCGAGCTGGCGCGCGCGCCGGTGGAAGTCGCCGTAGCGGTAGCGGTGCAGCGACTTGTCCGGCAGCCGGGTGACGATCTCGCTGTCCTTGAGCAGCGTGCCGGCCCGCTCCAGGTAATGGGTGAGGGTGAGCGGGTAGTCCATCATCGTCGCGCGCATCGATCTCCTCCGCGTGGCGCCCGTGCGCGCATGATGCCGAACCCCCGGCCGGCCTTCAATCGAGTGCCGCGCCCTCCCTTGCCCGCACCGGGAATGGCCGTAAGCTGCCGGCCATGCTGCGGCTCACCCGCATACTCGGCAACGCGACCGAGCCCGAATTCGCCGAGCGCCTGCACACGCTGGAGCACGACGGCCGGGTCGAGACCATCACGCTGGATGCGGCCGATACCGCGCGCAAGCGGCTCCGGGTATCGACCGACAAGGGGACCGACTGCGCGGTGGCCATCGCGCGCTCGGATCGCCTCGCCAACGGTGCGGTGCTCCTGCTGGAGGACAACCGCGCCGTCGTGGTCCGCATGAGGGAGACCATGTGGCTGGCGCTCAGCCCCCGCGACCTGGCGGCGGCTTTGGACCTCGGCTATTTCTGCGGCAATCTGCACTGGCGGGTGCGCTTCGAGGGCGCGGTGCTCAAGGTGGCGCTGGACGGGCCCCGCGAGACCTACATCGCACGGCTCGCCCAGCATCTCGCCGACGGCCGCGCGCGCATCATCGAGGAGCAGGGGGACCAGTGACGACGGCGACGGGACAAGAACCGGCCGAGGCGACGGCTGCATCGCCGTCGAGCGCGGCACGGGTCGGCATCGGCGGGCCGGTGGGCTCGGGCAAGACCGCGCTCATCGAGGGGCTGCTGCCGCTCTTTGCCGCGCGCGGCACCTCGCTCGCCATCGTCACCAACGACCTGGTGACACAGGAGGATGCCGAGCGGCTGCAGCGGAGCGGCTTGATCTCGCCGGAGCGCGTGGTGGGCGTCGAGGCCGGCGCCTGCCCCCACACCGTGATCCGCGAGGACCCGACCCTCAACATCGAGGCCGCCGACCTGCTGGAAAACCAGCTCCGCCCGCTCGACCTGATCCTGATCGAGAGCGGCGGCGACAATCTCGCCTCCACCTTCTCCCTCGACCTGGTGGACTACTGGCTCTTCGTGATCGACGTCTCGGGCGGGGGCGACATCCCGCGCAAGCGGGGGCCGGGAATCGTCCGGGCCGACCTGCTGATCGTCAACAAGTCCGACCTCGCGCCTCACGTGGGTGTCGATCTCGCGCTGATGCAGCGGGAGGCGGAAGAGGTGCGGAACGGCCGGCCCGTGCTGCTTACCAACTGCCGCACCGGCGAGGGCCTGGACCGGGTCGCCGACCGCCTCGCCCACGACGTGCTGATGGAGGGTTGAGGCATCATGAACGAAGCGGCAGCGGCAGGCGCGGCGACAGTGAGGACCCGGGAGACCCTGCTCGCGCGGGCCCAGGGGCTCATGGACGCCGTGCGCGCGCGGACGGACGAGACCGAGGAGACCCGCCGCCTCGCGCCCGAGACCATGCAGGCGATGCGGGAAGCCGGCGTCCACCGCGTCCTGCAGCCGGCGCGGTACGGCGGGGCCGAAGCGCACTATTCCGGCATGGTCGATATCGTGGAGGCCATCTCCATCGCCTGTAGCGCCGCCGGCTGGTGCCTGGTCCAGTACTCCTCCCACAACTGCCTGCTCGGCTACTGGCCGCCTGAGGGGCAGGACGAGATCTGGGGCGCGACGCCTGACGCCATGGTGGCAGGCGTGCTGATCCCGAGCCTCGGCCGGGCGGTGCGGGTGGACGGTGGCTGGCGCATCAGCGGGCGCTGGCCGTTCGCGAGCGGGGTCTACGGCGCCGACTGGTTCATCGCCGCCGCCTTCACCGAAGACGGCGACAAGCCCAGGCTCGCCCAGATGCACGCGATCCCCCGGGGCGAGTACGAGATCATCGACACCTGGCACACCGCCGGTCTGCGCGGCACCGGCAGCGCCGACGTCGCCGTGGACGACGTCTTCGTGCCGGACTGCCGCGCGCTCACCATCGACGCCACGAAGGGCGGCGGCACCGCGCCCGGCTGTGTCGTGAACGACGCGGCGCTCTACAAGCTGCCGGCCTATGCCATGTTCTCCATCAACCAGAGCGTCCCCGCGCTCGGCGTGGCCCAGGCCGTCTACGACGACTTCGTCGCGCGTACCCGCGACCGCGTCGCGCGGATGTCGGGCAAGAGCATGGCCGACTACTCCACCGCGCAGGTCAAGGTGGCCGAGGCCCACACCAAGATCGAGACCGCCCGGCTGCTGCTGCACCACTGCTGCGACAAGGGCATGGCGATCGCCGAGAGCGGCGGCATTGCGCCGATGCCCAAGAAATCCGAGTTGCGTGCCCAGGCGACCATGGCGGGCAAGCTCGCGGCCGAGGCGGTGGACCTGCTCTTCCACCTCTCGGGCGGCGCCGGGCTCTACGACAGCAACCCGATCTCGCGCGCCATGCGCGATGTCAACTGCATCCGCGGCCACATCACCCAGAACTGGGACGTGAACGCGTCGAACCACGGCCGCGTGCTGCTGGGCCTAGCCTCGGCCGATCCGGGCCTCTGAGGCAGCATCTCTGTTTGGACTAGCAACCAATGGGAGGCTCTGTACCTCTCTCAACGCAAGCGTGAAAATCCCGGAAGAAGCAGAGTGTCCGGAAAGCCGATCCTGTCAGTCGCTCTAAGGCGCTTGAGTGCACGCGAACGACGTGTGCCATCTGCACTCAAAATCTCGATTTCTCTTTCACGTGCGAGCGTAAGCAGAGTTTCGTCCAGATCAGAAAATCGCGCCGCAGTCTCATTGGCCAGTGCATATCGTAGAGCCTCCACCGCTATTGGCTCTTCCGCCGCCAGCCCGAACAGCCTTCTTGGCATCGATTCTAGTAGTTGGCGTTGCAACTGTAGAGCCTCTAATTCCTCAAAGTTGAACAGAGGTATATAATTAGGTTGCAATGCGTCCCATCCAAGCATTCCGAAGTCGCCTGGACCATAATGCTCGAAAGTATTGTGGTTTTCCCAATGAAGTTGGACCATCACATCTCTCGCTGTCGGGTGTCTCGACAAATGCAAAAACCATAGAGCTCGGCGCGATTGCCGTGGGCGAATAAAAAACGGCGTATCGAAGGTAGCACCAGTCATAAGACGCACATGGTCTCGAAGAGTTCGTTGAATCAGTGCTCGACCGCCGTGACCGTCTCGTTGTTCAATCAATTCCCGTATCTTTGCTTCCGTCATTTGGAGCGGCGCGACTGATTTGATTATCTGTGGTGTTTCGGCAAGATGATTAGTAAGCACATCTGCAGCGAACGTCAATATTACTTCTGCCGCAGGAAGTTCAAACAGAATTCGGCCAACGAGCGCGAGCTCCACTCGCGAGAAACCGGTTTGATCGAGAAGGAATATTGCACGACCCGCACGCGGTTGCCGCTGACGAATGCTAGTGCAAATATCATCGATAATATTCTCGAATGCGTCGTTGAGAACGACAATTTTCTCGTTATCGATAACATGGTCTCGTTCAATCAATGTCCGTCGTAGATGATCTGTATGAGCCTGTTCGACATCTACAAAGTAACACTTGCAGTCGACTCGTAACGGTCTGTTGCGCCTCCGATTGAGACGCTCTCTAGCCGCTTCGACCTCTTCCAGCATGACTAACGGTGAGCCAGACACGACATCATCACCGTCGCGAAATGTGCCACCACCAGCAAATCCGTCAACTAAGTCGAGTTTGAACTCCTCTCGATTCGGATTGACATTTAGTCTATCGAAATAGGCGCGAAGATATTTGCGCAATACGAGGAGTTTTGCCTTGCTATGTTCCTCGATTATGGGAGGAGGTTCTTCAGGATGCCACTTGAAGGGCATGAACACGGTCCTTTTTCAAGAGAGTTGGCATTGCATTGTGCTCAACTCCCTCAAGTCTCCGTCCACCGGATTTGGGCCTCAAACCACCCCACTGCTTGAAGAAAAAATGAACACCTTGCTCTTTGCACATGTCTCGGATATCGAGAACCCACTCTTCTTTCATCGGTCGAGCTTTGGGGCCACTCTCACCTCCGACTATGACCCAAGAAATACCCTCCAAATCAATTTCACCTACAGAGCCCAAGAGTGGTTCTATGGACAGAAAGCGGACTGATGCTGGCGCACTTTTTAGATGCCGGATTCTCGCAGTTGCCAGATGGTCTTCGACCGATACACCACACCAAACGTGCACGGGCGCAACGCCGCCTCCGTATCGATAACGCAAGTAGTTTCTCATCAAGGAACTTCGTTTCGTGAGCACCTGGAACACATGCCTGTCCGCTGCCTCCATAGTGTCGAATACCTTGTCAATGAAAGTCCGCGGTATTTTCTTATGAAATAGGTCGCTCATGGAATTGACGAAGATTCTGCGAGGGCGCTTCCATGAAAATGGTTGGGAAAGCCGATCCGGGCGAAGTGTAAGGTCGAACCCGTTCTCGAACGGATGACCGGGCGTTCCGCGGAAACGCTCAGAGAACCGTTCGGCGTAGCAGTGGTCGCAGCCGCGAGTGATTTTGGTGCAACCCGTCACCGGGTTCCAAGTCGCGTCCGTCCACTCAATCGAGGAGCTATCGCCCATTTCGATAATCCGCACAATATCAGTTGCCTATTACGTCGCATCGGCAACAACGGCAAAGAGAGTGTATCACTGTCACTGCCGCTCCTTCGATAGTTTCGCCGTTGAGTCACAGTCTGAATCCGACTCTGCGTGACTGAATGTTCATTATTTGTTCTATCTATGCATTCGTCAAGGGGCAAAATGATGACCGCGGCCGCTACGACGCAACAAACGTGCCGTGCAGGCCGAGGGGGAGCGGATAGGGCAGGATGCCCTGCCAGAGCGGGCCGTCGGCGAGGCGTTGGGCCTCGAAGACGCTGAGCCCGGCGGCGCGGCGTTCCAGGTCGAGGAAGGGGCCTACCAGCCAGCCGTCGCCCTCTGCCTCCCCGCGCGGCACGAACACGTGCTCCTCCGGGATCAGGTGGCGCGGGTATGACCAGCCGTCGACGGCGCCCCGGTCGGGGTCGATCCGGCCCACCCGTGAGAGCGGCCAGCCGCCGTCCCGTGCGCCGGTGAGCGCGAAGAGCGTGCGGTGCCGGAGCCCGGTGCGGCGCGGGTCGATGCGGGGGAAATCCGCGATGGCCGCGGCGGCCTGCTCCACCGTGCCGGCTCCGCCGGGCCGGAGCGCCATGCGGCTGTAGTGCGGCTGCGCGGAGGGGAAGTTCCAGTCGCCCTGCATCACCGCGCGCAGGTCGTGGATGGCGAACATCGGGTCCGCCGCCCGACAGAGGTCGAGGTGAATGGTGCCGTCCGCCTCTTCCCAGCCGTTGCCGTGGTGGAAGTGGAAGCCCGGCGGCAGCTCGTAGCGGCGGACCGGGGTGAGCGTCTCCTTCTCCACCACGATCACGCGGGTGCCGAGCTCCGGCCGCCAGGCGTGGGCGTCCAGAAAGCTGATCGGGCCTGCGACGAAGCGCTCCGGCTCGATCACGAAGGGCGGCACGACGAGCACCAGATGGCGCCGGGTCACGACGTAATCGTGCACCATGCCGAGCGGCTCTTTGGGTAGCGCGTTGAAGGCGGCGAGCCGGCCTTGCGGGTCGATGCGGTAGAAGAGCAGCATCGGCCGGGGAGACACGACGCAGCCGATATTCCAGCAGGTGCCGTCCGCCTCCACCTTGGGATGGGCCGAGAAGGGCGCACCGGCGAGGTCCGCCCGCCACGCGACGAAGTCGCCGGCCGCCATCGTCTCGGCATCGAATTCCAGCGCGGAGCCGCCCTCCCAGAGCGCCATGAGCCGTCCGCCGTGAGCGAGCACGGACGTGTTGGCGGCGTTCATGTCGTCGGGCGCCATGATTGGCGCGGGCTCCGGCGGGAGGGTGGCGAAGGCGGGCAGGAGGCGCTTGCCCGCCTCCGTCTCCCGGCGGCGCTTGGGCGTCTCCAGGATGCGGGCGCGGTGGCTCACGCCGGACCCCGTGAAGGTGAAGGCCTGCACCATGCCGTCGCCGTCGAACCAATGGCCGTAGCGATGGCCGTAGCGCTCGTGCTCGGCCGGGCCGTTGCGCCAGAGCACGCCGGTGAGGTCGGACGGCAACCGGCCGGCAAGCGTGGTGAGTGGCGCGGCGAGGGTTTCGGCGGCCGCCGTGGCGAACGCGAGCCGGCGCTGCGCGGTTGTCAACGCCAGCGCGGTGTCGGCTGAATCGGCCGCCGCAGGCCCTGCCCCGCCGGCCGCCAACACGGCCGGCAGGGCGCCGAGCGCGCGCAGCACCGCGCGGCGGGAGACTTCGGCGGTCATTGCGCCGATCCCTGGGGATAGGCGATCGGCACCGAGACGGAGGGCGCGTCCTCGCCCTCGCCCACGGTCACCGCCGCGTCCTCGAAGCTGGGCGGGCCCATGAAGCCCACCGCGCCGTTGGAGAAGCCGTAGCCTTCCGTCGGCATGCCTACGAAGTTCTGGGCCAGCTCGCCGTCGCCGTCGGCATCGTGGAACGCCGCGACGACATAGGCGCCCGGCGTCACGTCGGCGAAGATCACGCGCACGGTGCCGGAGGTGGCGGGGCGCATGATCGCGCCGACCACGACGGCCTCGTCGATCGCCTCCGAGCCCGATAGCTGCCGGTGCAACGCGACACGCACGTCGCCGTCGGCCGAGCGCAGTCCCTCGATACGGACCTCGAGATCCGCCGCAGCGGCCTCGAACGCGAACGCTGCTGCACAGGCGACCGTGGCCGCCAGTGCGGCGCCCTTGATGGATGCGGTTCGAATGGTCATCACATATCCTCCAAAGCGTTGGGTTGGCTGACCGGGGCAGGGTGGGCAGGCCCGCGCCGCGCGTCACCGTCCAATACGCGAGAGCCACGGGATTATTCGCGAATTGCAGGATTCGCCGTTCACGCTTCGCGAAATGCGCCGCTCGCTGGCCGGTCAGGCGGTGGCGCTGGTCGCTTTGGTGGCGCTGTTCGCCTTCATCGGCCCGTTCGGCACTTACGACTCGCTGGGTGTGCCGGGCCGCATCGGCTACTGGGCGGTGGCGATGGGCGGCAATTGGCTGGTCTGCGGCAGCATCATGATGCTGATCCTGGTCATCGCCGGCGGCCACTCGATACGGCGGCGCTTGCTGGTGACGGCGGCTGCGGCTCCGGTCGCCGCCGCGCCCGGCACCGGCGTGGTGTTGGCCGCCGAAGCGCTGTTCCGGCCCGGCTATGCCGAGCCAGTCGGCGTGCCGACGATCTATCTCTCGGTCGCCGTGCTGATGCTGGTGATCGGGCTCGCGGTGGTCGCCGTCATGGAAGTCCGCCGCGGACTGGCGGATCGGCGCGTCGCGAGACCCGGACCGGAAGAGGCGGACGAGGCGGGCCTCCGCCCCAGCCCCGCGCCCGGCGCGCGCTTCCTCGACCGCCTGCCAGAAAAGCTCGGCCGCGACCTCGTCTACCTCAAGACCGCCGATCACTACGTCGAGGCCGTCACCACGGCTGGCTCCACCCTGGTGCTGATGCGCTTCGTCGATGCCGTCGCCGAGCTCGACGGCGCGGGCGGGCTCAGGGTGCACCGTTCATACTGGGTCGCGCGCCGCCATGTGACGGGCACCGCGCGCCAGGAAGGCCGTACCACGCTGCGCCTCACCGGCGGCCACGAGGTGCCGGTGAGCCGCACCTACATGGCCGCCGCCCGCGCCGCCGGCCTGGTGTGAGCGATGGGGACCAGACGCAAGACGGGGGGCGAGAACGCGGTGGCCGGCGCCGAGCAGCGCTGGGAAGAGCGGGCGTTAGCGGGCCTCGATGCGTTTCATGCAGGACGCGCGGACGAGGCCTATGCCGCCTGGCGCTCCGCCGCCGCGATCGCCAGAGCCTTCGACGCGGACGACCCGCGCCGCGCCGCAAGCCGGACACATCTCGCCCTTTGCTATTCTGCTTCTGGCAATGCCGCGGCGGCGCGACGAGCCTTCCGCCGGGCGCTGCGGGCCTGGGAGGCGTCGGACGCCTGGATCGCGCGCATGGCACTCCCGCAGCGCGCGCGCAGCTCGGGCTTCCACCTGCGCCTGCAGGCCAAACACCCCGGCGGGTACGACGCCGTCGCCCGCGTGGGCTTCGCCCGGCTGCTGGACGCTGGACGGGCGGCGGCACTCACCGGCGCCGCCCATCTCGCACGCAGCCCGGCGGCCGCGCTTGAAGCTGCGCAGGCGAAGCGGGCGGCGGGCCTCAGCTGGCGCGAAGCGGACCAGGTGACGATCTGGCGCGCGCTCGCGGCGCTCAGGGAGGAGGCGGGGGACGGTGCGGCGGCGCTGGACGCCCGGCAGCGGGCCGAGGCGGTCGAGCGCGATCCCGTGCGCTTCGGCCCAGAGCGTCTGGGCCCGCTCTCGGAGGGCGAGGCGCCCAGCGACCTCAGGCGTCTCGAGGCGGCGGTCTATCTGACTCCGGTGGATCTTCGTCGTCGATAACCGCCGGCCGGCGTCTGTGCCGCGCCCATTCCCACCACTCCTTGGCGCGTCGCGGCAGGCTCTCCAGCCCATGGGGAAGGAACATCACGGTCAGAATCAGGATCGCGCCGTAGAACAGCGGCCGCCATTCGTCGAGGCTGCGCAGCCCCTGATCGACGACCGTCAGCACCACGACGCCGATGATGGGGCCGGCGATGGTCCGCGTGCCGCCGACGATCACCCACACCAGCACGAAGAGCATAATGTGCAGGTTGAACTGGGTCGGGTTGACTGTGCCGAGGTAGTGGCCGAGCAGCCCGCCGGCGAGCCCGGCGAAGGCCGACGCCAGCACCAGAGCGAAGGTCTTGTACCACCAGATGTGCACGCCGACCGATTCGGCCAGCACGTCCTGCCAGTGGATCGCATGCAGCGTGAGCCCGAAGCGAGAACGCTCCAGCCGGTAGAAGACGACGATGGTGATGACGACGATCGCGAGCGTGAAGAAGTAATAGGCGATCGGGTCCGCCGCGATGTCGTATATACCCAGCACGGGGAGCGGAATCTCCGGCGAGGGAATGAACACGATGCCACCCGGCCCACCGAAGGGGTCGCGGAAGCGGTTCCAGGAGAGGCGGATCGCCTCGCCCGCCGCAAACGAGCCGATCAGGAAGTAGAAGCCCTTCATACGGAACAGCGGGAATGCCAGCAGCAGCGCGAGGAGGCCCGTGAACGCCGCCGCCAGCGGCGCCGCGAGCCAGACCGAGAGCCCGGCCTCCTTGGTGGCGAGCGCGCTGCCGTAGGCGCCGACGCCCATCATCACCACATGGCCGAGCGAGAACTCGCCGGCCAGCGTGAGGAAGCGGTAGCTCACCGCCAGAATCACGTTGATGAGCATGAAGATCAGGATGTCGAGGCGGTAGAGCGCGACCAGGAAGGGCAGCGCGCAAAAGATCGCCAGCAGCGCCGCCAGCCCGCCGCTCGTCGCCAGGAGCCGGCTAGACCTTCTCACCCTTACCCAGGAGGCCGGCGGGCCGCACGGTCAGGACGAGCAGCATCAGGAGGAGGCCGAGGATGCTCGCGATGGTGCCATCGAGGTAGGTGGCCACGAATGTGTGGAAGAAGGTGTAGAGCACGGCGGCGAGCACCGCACCTTCGAGACTGCCGATGCCGCCCACGATGATGACTATGAAGGCCGTCACGATCACCGGGCCGCCGATATAGGGGTAGACCCGGACCAGCGGCGCCATGATCGCGCCGGCGGCGCCCGCCATGCCGGCGCCGAGCCCCATCGCGAGCAGCGCCAGTTTGTTGATCGACATGCCCTGAAGTGCCGCCGCCTCGCGGTCCTGCGCACAGGCCCTGAGCGCCCAGCCCAGCCGTGTGCGCTTGAGAAAGAGCCAGAACCCGATCAGCAGCACGACCGCAATGCCGAAGGCAACGAGCCGCTGCCACGGCACCGAGACGCCGTCCATGCCGAAGAGCGGCGTTGCCCCGGGATAGAGCGGCGGGATGTGCTTCATCAGGCCGACGCCGAAAATGACCGCGGCGAGCACCTGGAGGATGAAGAGCACGCCGATGGACATGATCAGCCCGCCGAGCGGATTGTCCCGCATCGGCTTGAACAGAAGCTGCTCGATGATCAGTCCGATGATGCCGACGATGATCATGGCCGCGACCACGGCAGCGAAGAAGGGCAGCTCGTGCTGGGCGTAGAGCCAGAACACGACGTAGGCGCCGGCCATGTAGAACTCGCCGTGGGCGAAGTTGATGACCCGCATGACGCCGAAGATGAGAACCAGACCCACCGCCATCAGCGCGACGAAGCTGCTCTGCATCAGAGCGTTCACCAGCGTCTGAACGACAGTATCCACGGTCCCTCGTGCGGGTCAGGTGCGTCTCAGGCGCGGCGCATGCCCCACCATCCCGGCGGCGCGGCCGGTGCGCCGGGCCCGACGGGGCGTCCGCTTGTCCGGAGACGAATTCTACAACGGAAGAGCCGGGGCTGCACCGCCCCGGCTCGCCTGTGCGGCGGTCCGTGCTGACGACGGACCCGCCGCGTCATAACGTGGTGGTTACCGCAGGCTGCAGGGTCAGCCTTGCTCCGCGGTATGCTTCTTCAACAGCTCGCCGTGCTTGTTCCACCAGTCGATGATGTTGCGGTACTCGACGATCGTGGCCTTGCCGTTCTGGATCTGCACCACCGGCCAGTTGCCGACCAGCGCGTTGTCGATCCCCCACAGCTCGCTGCCCCACCAGTCGGCGTCGCCGAAGACATGGGGGCCGCGCCCGCCTTCCTTCAGCGACGCGAACACGTCCATCGGCTCGACGCTGCCGGCCTTCTCGGCCGCCAGTCTCCACATCTCGGCGATGGCGGGATATTCCCAGGTCACCGCGCTCCAGGCGTCGGGGAAGCGCTCGTTGTAGTTGACGAAGAACTCGTTGGGGTTTTCGAAGTTGATGTGCGGCTCGTTCATCGCCGGGTCGTCGAAATCCGGGAACTGGAAGATCAGACCCTCGAGGAACTCCGTGCTCGTTTTCTCGATAATCCGCCCGTAGAAATCGAGGGTGCAGGAGATGATCTGCCCCTTGTAGTCCTGCAGGAAGAGTTGCTCGCAGAGCAGGTTGACGAAGTCCGGATAGGCCGTGTCGAGGCAGACGATGTCAGGATTCTCGGCCAGCATCGCGGTCACCACCGGCGCGAAGTCGGTGGTCGCGATGTCGAAGTACTTGTTGTAGACGACGTCGATGCCTGCCGCCTCGAACGCAGCGAGATAGGTCGCGACCGAGGGCCACCCGAGCTCGTCGTCCTGGGCGCAGATCGCAGCGGTCTTGAGCTCCGGCCGGTTTTCGGCGAGCCACTCGACGCCGGTCACGTTGTAGAGCGGATGCACCTCGGCGGGCGCCAGGTGATAGAGCGTGTCGGGGGTGAGATCGCTCGGCAGCAGGGTGGTCGACAGCATCTTCTGCTTGGTGAAGAACTGCACGGCCGCCGGCGCGTCGGTGCCGCCCAGCATCAAGACCAGCTTCACATCGTCCTCGAGCACCAGCTTCTTCGCACCGATCAACGACTTGTCCGCCAGGTACTCGTTGTCGTAGGAGACGATCTCGACCATGTAGTTGTCGTCGCCGATCTTGATGCCGCCGCCTGCGTTGACCTGGTCGGCCCAGATCAGGCAAGCATTGCGGCCCGGCAGGGCCCAGCCCGCCACTTCGCCGGTGAGCGGCCCCAGAAAGCCGAGCTTGACGACCTTCTCAGCGCCTTGTGCGGCATAGGGGGCGCCGAACGACGACGCAGCGACGGCGCCGGCCGCGGCAGCGGCTGTCCCCGTAAACTGCCTGCGTGTAAGTCCCTTCTTGCCCATAGCTAGTCTCCCTGTTGGGTGCCGCCGCGCGGGAGCCCAAATTGGGCAACGCCAGCGGGGCAGCACAGTGGATTGCGCTCGTCCTGCGCAATCATCTGATAAAACCGTATTCGGATTCATTGATCGGAGTCAAGACCGGCAGACAATGGATACATGAAATTGAATAGTTGGTTGGACCAATCAGAGCGCGAATAGTTGGTTGGACCAATCGAGATGCAAGTATTTGGTACTACCAATCAAATGTTTGTTGTAATGATGTCGTAAGTGGCAGTCGAGCGTCTACCGGCTCCGTATTCGCTATGCTATTCTGCGCCGCAGTTGGCATGGACTAATTGGCCGTGTGCCGCTTCCTGCCGCCCGGCGAACGGTGGTGGGCCAGCAGGGGGAGCGGTGTTGCGATGACGAGGAGGGGGAAGCCCGATGGCGCGTGATCCGAAGTATGACTGCCTGTTCGAGCCGATTCGGATCGGTCCGAAGACCATGAAGAACCGCTTCTATCAGGTTCCCCACTGCAACGGCGCAGGCTCCGAGCGGCCGGGCGCCCAGGCCGCCTTCCGCGGCATGAAGGCCGAGGGCGGCTGGGGCGGTATCTGCACCGAGTACGCCTCGATCCATCCGGAATCGGACGACGTGCACCGCGTCTCGGCCCGAATCTGGGACGACGGAGACGTCATCAACCTCGGCCACATGTGCGACGAAATCCACAGGCACGGCTCGCTGGCCGGGATCGAGATGTGGTACGGCGGCCCCCATGCGCCCTGCATGGAAAGCCGCGCCGTGCCGCGCGGCCCGAGCCAGATCGCGTCGGAGTTCGAATCCCGCACCTACCCGCGCGAGGCCGACGAGGACGACATCAGGGACCTGATCCAGATGTACGTCGACGCCGCGATTCGCGCCGAGCGGGCCGGCTTCGACATCATCTACGTCTACGGCGCGCACAGCTACCTGCCGCTGCAGTTCCTCTCCAAGTTCTACAACAAACGCACCGACCGCTACGGCGGCAGCTTCGAGAACCGCGCGCGCTTCTGGATCGAAGGGCTGACCGAGGTGAAGAAGGCGGTGGGCGACAACTGCGCCGTCGCGACCCGCTTCGCCATCGACACGCTCTACGGCGCAGACGGCGTGGAAGTCGGCGACGACGGCTTCAAGTTCGTCGAGCTCGCGACCAAGGAAGGCGTGGTCGACCTCTGGGACGTCAACATTGGCGACATCGCAGAGTGGGGCGAGGACGCGGGTCCGTCGCGCTTCTACAAGGCCAACCACCAGAAGCCCTGGGTCAAGGACGTGAAGAGCATCGCCAACGTGCCGGTGCTCGGCGTCGGCCGGGTCACCAGCCCCGACGACATGGCGCAGATCGTGACCTCCGGCCAGGCGGACATCATCGGCGCCGCCCGGCCCTCGATCGCCGACCCCTTCCTGCCCAACAAGATCGACGAAGGCCGCCTCGACGACATCCGCGAGTGCATCGGCTGCAACATGTGCATCTCGCGCTGGGAGATCGGCGGCCCGCCGCTCATCTGCACCCAGAACGCGACCTCGATGGAGGAGTACCGGCGCGGCTGGCACCCGGAGAAGTTCGAGAAGGCAGCCGACCCGTGCTCGGTGCTCGTGGTCGGCGCCGGGCCCGCCGGCATGGAGTGCGCGCGGGTGCTGGGCGAGCGCGGCTACGACGTCCATCTGCGCGAGGCCGATGGCGAGATCGGCGGCTGCGTGCGCTACATCCAGCGCTTCCCCGGCCTCGCCGAGTGGGGCCGGGTGACCAGCTACCGCCAGATCCAGCTCGACAAGCTGAAGACGGTGGAGGTGCACACCGGCGTGGGCGAGATGAGCGCGGACGACGTGCTCACCTACGGCGCCGACCGGGTGGTGGTCGCGGTCGGCTCGCACTGGGCGACGGACGGGCTGAGCAGCACCACCCACGCGCCCATCCCGGGCGTGGATGCGAGCTTGGCCCAGGTGTGCACGCCCGAGCAGGTCATGGCCGGCAAGGACGTGGGCGACCGGGTGATCGTGCTGGAGGCCGAGGGCTACTACACCGGCGCAAGCCTCGCCGAGTATCTCGCCGACCAGGGCAAGCAGGTGACCATCATCACCCAGCTAGGCTCCTCGGTGCACTACACCCACTTCACCCTCGAAGCCCCCAACCTGCACCGCATGATGCACGAGAAGGGCATAACGGAGCTGAGCTCCACCTGGGTGCATTCGATCGATACCGGCAACGAAGTCACCGTGCGCGCCTACCCGATCTTCGGCGACGGCTACAGGCGCTCAGCCGACCCGCGCACCGGCGAGCTGCCGCGCACGGCCAACACCCACATCGACGAGCTCACCTGCGACACGCTGGTGGTCGCCACGGCCCGGGTCTCCAACAGCGCGCTCTTCACCGAGCTGAAGGCGCGCAAGAACGAGTGGGCCGACGAGGAGATCGACGCCATCTTCCACATCGGCGACTGCTACGCGCCCCGGATGATCGCGGACGCGGTGTTCGACGGCCACAGGATCGCCCGCGAGTTCGAGTCCGAGAACCCGCAGTACCCGCTGCCCTGGATCAGGGAGCGGCAGATCTGGGGCGACAAGACCTATCCGTCCCTGCCGGCGAACGGTGGCGCCTAGCGTCGTACGGATGCGCGCGGGGGAGCGGGCCATCCGAGCCGAGCGAGCGCCCGGCGATTGAGGGATTTGAAGAGGGAGAGTTGTCAATGAGCGAACGCGAATCGGCGTTGGCCGCGCACCATCGGGCGCTCGGCTCCAACCTCGAGGACTGGAACGGCATGGGAGCGCCCTGGAGCTACAACACCGACCCGTGCGACGAGCACGACGCGGTGCGGGAGCGCGCGGGCCTCTTCGACGTCTCGGGACTGAAGAAGGTGCATGTACGCGGGCGCGATGCCGCTGCCGTCTGCGATCACGTCATCACCCGGGACATGACGAGGATCCCGATCGGGCGCTCGGCCTACGGGCCGGTGCTGCAGGATGACGGCGGAATCTGCGACGACGCCATCATCTTTACCCTCGCCGATGACGATTACCTGTTCGTCCATGGCGCGGGCGCCGGCCTGGAGCGGCTGCAGGAGAGCGCCGAAGGCAAGCAGGTAAGCATCGCCTTCGACGACGACCTGCACGACATTTCGCTGCAGGGGCCGGCATCGGCGGACTTCCTTGACCGGCACACCCCGATCGACCTGCCGGCGCTGGGCTACTTCCACCAAGCCGAAACCACGCTCTTCGACCGGCCGGTCCTGATCTCGCGAACCGGATACTCAGGCGAGCGCGGCTACGAGATTTTCGCTACCGCCGAGCACGTGGTGCCGCTCTGGGAGGACATCGTCAGCGCAGGCGAGAGTGCCGGCATCGTCCCCTGCTCCTTCGGCTGCCTCGACAAGATCCGGGTGGAGGCGGCGCTGCTCTTCTATCCCTACGACATGACCGAGGCGAACACGCCCTGGGAGGTGACCCTGGGCTGGTCGGTCTCGCGCAAGAAGGGAGATTTCCGGGGCAGGGAGGCGGTATTCGCCCGCGAGGGGCAGGACAAGATCCTCATGGTCGGGATCGTTGCCGATCACGACGATGCCGTCGACGCCGACGCCGCGCTCACCATCGACGGCGAGAAGGTGGGCGTCGTCAACAGCCCGTCCTGGTCGCACCGGATGCAGAAATCCCTCGCGCTCTGCCACGTGGCACCCCACGCGGCGGCCGAGGGAACGCGGCTCGGTGTCGAGGGCGAGAACGTGCGCTGCTCCGCGACGGTCTCGCGCATCCCCTTCTACGATCCGGACAAGACCCGCACCCACGCCTGAGCGCCGGGCCTCGCGCAATCGAAATGCCCGGCCGGGCCATCGGGCCGCGCCGGGCGGGAGAGGTGGCTGGGGGACCAGGATTCGAACCTGGACCTACGGAGTCAGAGTCCGCTGTCCTACCGTTAGACTATCCCCCAGCAGGCCGTTGCCCAAAATTTATGACATGGAGCGGTCGTGTCAACCGATCGTCGCGCGGCCTCTGCCTCGAGGCGCAAACGGCCATGCGCCTCCATGCGTTGCCAGTCGGGGGCGCACGCGCTGTAATGGCGCATGAGCCGGCGCCGGGGAGCGGGCGCCCCGGCAATCGGAGCAGGTACAGTGAGCGATCGGCCCGGCCCATCATTCGGCGCGCTCGACCTCGGCACGAATAACTGCCGGCTCCTCGTCGCACGGCCCAAGGGGGAGGGCTTTCGCGTCGTCGACGCTTTCTCCCGTATCGTGCGGCTCGGCGAAGGCGTGGCGCAGTCGGGCCGGCTCTCGGACCAGGCGATCGAGCGGACCATCGGGGCGCTTCGGGTCTGCGCCGGCAAGCTCCGGCGGGGCGGTGTCGAGCGCTACCGGGCGGTGGCGACCGAGGCCTGCCGGCGCGCCGAGAACCGCCAGGCGTTCGTCGACCGTGTTAGCGACGAGACCGGGCTCGTCATGGAGATCATCTCGCCGGCCGAGGAGGTCCAGCTGGCTCTCGACGGCTGCACGCCCCTGTTCGACCGGACCATGCGGCACGTGCTGTTATTGGATATCGGCGGCGGCAGCACGGAGCTCATCTGGGTCCGCCTGGACGACGGCGAGCCGCCTGCACTCGCGGCGTGGACCTCCATCGGCCACGGGGTGGTGACGCTCGCCGAACGCTACGGCGGCGACCGCGTCGCCCGCGCATCCTACGCCGCGATGGTCGCCGAGATCGAGACAACGATCGGCCCCTTCGCCGAGACTCACGGCATCCCCGCAGGCGCCGCCGCAGGCAGGGTCCAGCTGCTCGGTACTTCGGGCACCGTCACCACCATCGCCGGCATTCACCTCGGGCTCCCGCGCTACGACCGGGACCGGGTGGACGGCCTCAGGCTGCAATTCGGCGACGTGCGGGCGGTGATCGACACAGTCATCGACCAGGACTACGAGGCCCGTGCGGCGCAGCCCTGCATCGGCCCCGGACGGGGCGATGTGATGGTCGCCGGCTGCGCCATCCTGGATGCGGTGATGGCTGCCTGCCCGGCGGGGCAGCTCGATGTCGCCGACCGGGGGCTTCGCGAGGGCATGCTGCTGCGCATGATGCGGGCGGCCCGTGCTGCCCGCCGGGAGCGCGCGCACCCGTGAGCGCGCGCGGCGACGGCAGACCGCAGAAGCGCCGCGCGCCGGTCAAGCTGAAGCGCGCCCGCCGGCGCAAGGCGTCGTCCACCCGCTGGCTCGAGCGCCAGCTCAACGACCCCTACGTCCGCGCTGCGCGGGAGGCCGGCTACCGCTCCCGCGCCGCCTACAAGCTGATCGGCCTTGCCGAGAGCGCGGACATCTTGAAGCCGGGTCAGCGGGTGGTGGACCTCGGCGCCGCACCCGGCGGCTGGAGCCAGGTGGCGGCCCAGCGGGTAGGCCGGACGGGCCGCGTGGTCGCGGTCGATACCACCGAGATCGAGCCCATCGACGGCGTCACCGTGCTGACGATGGATGCCTGCGGGGAGGACGCGCTCGATGCAATTCGCGCCGCGCTGGGCGGCCCGGCGGACCTGGTGATGAGCGACATGGCGGCGCCGACCACCGGCCATGCGCCGACCGACCGCCTGCGGGTCTCGGCGCTTTGCGAGACCGCGCTCGACATCGCGGAGCCGCTGCTCGCGCCGAGCGGATGCTTCCTCGCCAAGCTGCGCCAGGGCGGTGACGGCGAGCTTCAGGTCCGGCTGCGGCAGGTCTTCGCGCGCGTGCGCAACGCCAAGCCGCCGGCGAGCCGCTCCGATTCGGCCGAGAGCTACGTGCTCGCCACCGGCTACAGCGGCAGGGAGTCGGGCCCCAGCTAATACCCCTTGGGCGGTTCCGCGATATCGGTGTCCTGCTGCGCGGCCGTGGTGATGGCCGCGTCGACCGCCTCGTCCATCAGGTCGAGGCTCATCGACGGCCATTCATGCTCGGGGTAGGAAGCCTGCGCGACATAGCCCGGCGTGCACGGCACGTGGACGAAGCCCGCGCGCGTCTCCAGCCTCTTCTCCTGCACGAGGTGGAGCGCGGTGTACATGATCTGGTTGCAGAGGTAGGTGGACGCCGTGTTCGAGACCTTGGCCGGGATCGCGCGCTCGTTCATCGCCGCCACCATGGCCTTGATCGGCAGCGTGGACTGATAAGCGAAGGGGCCGTCCGGGTAGACGGGCTCGTCCACCGGCTGGACCTCGACATTGTCCGGCACCGGGAAGTCCTTGACGTTGGCGGCCGTGCGCTCCACCGCGATGACGGAGCTGCCGGGAAAGAGCCCGAGGCTGATCCATATGTCGGGCTTGTGAGCCTCCAGCGCCTCGTCGACCAGGGGCCCCAGGCGCTCGCTCTCCACCGGCACGCGGAGCGTGATCAGCTCGATGTCGGCGAAGTTGCGCTCGCGCGCCTTGTCGAGCAGGGCGAGGGTGGGGTTCTCGCTCGCGTGCGACCAGGGCTCGTAGCCAGTCAGCACCACGCGTTTCGCCGTCATGACAATCTCTCCCGAATTCGGTTACCGGCCGGAGGCTCGCGCGGATCGCCCGCCGGCGCAACCGTCGGAGCGCGCGGCGCGACGCAGCCCGTGACCTTCGCGCGTGCTGCGGGATAATCTCGACCGCAGGTAACGAACAACCGACAGCGGGAGGCTGCGATGGCATCCGACGAACTCTGCTACATGACCGCAACCGAGGCGATCGAGCGATTCCGCGCGAAGACGCTCTCGCCGGTCGAGCTGATGTCCGCCGTCATCGCGCGTTCCGAGGCGGTGAACCCCAAGGTCAACGCCTACACCTACACCTTCTACGACCGCGCGCTGGAGCAGGCGCGGGCGGCCGAGCGCGCCTACGCAGCTGGGGACGAGACCCGCCCGCTGGAAGGGCTGCCGGTGGTCATCAAGGACTTCCACGCGGTCAAGGGCGAGATCACCACCTTCGGCTCGCGCATCTACGCCGACCACGTACCGGACTTCTCGGCACCGACGGTGGAGCGCCTGCTGGACTCCGGCACGATCATGCACGCGCGGACCACCTCGCCGGAGATGGCCCACGCGCCGCACACGCGGAGCGAGCTCTGGGGCGCCACACGCAACCCCTGGAACCTGGATTACGGCCCCGGCGGCTCCTCGGGCGGCGCGGGCGCTGCCATCGCGACCGGCATGACCACGCTGGCCGACGGCACCGACGGCGGCGGCTCGATCCGCATTCCGGCAGGCTCCTGCGGCATCTTCGGCTTCAAGCCCCCCTTCGGCCGCAACCCGACCGACCGCGACCATCCGCGCGAATCGCTCCTGCATTACGGGCCCATGACCCGCTGCGTCTCCGACGCCGCGCTGATGCAGAACGTGATGGCGGGCCCGCACCGGGACGACATCTGCTCGATCCGCCCCAAGCTGGAGATTCCGGAGACGCTGGAGCCGATCAAGGGCTGGAAGATCGCGTTCTCCATGGACCTCGGCTACATCGAGGTGGACGACGAGGTGCAGAAGAACACGTGCGACGCGCTGCAGACCTTCCGCGACCTCGGCTGCACCGTGAACGAGGTCGACCTCGGCTGGAGCACGGCCGCGCTCGACGCCTGGACCGTGATCTGGGAGGGGCTGTTCTGGGCCCTGGTGGGGCCGGACTACCCGCGCATCAAGTACGACCTCGAAGGCTTCGTGCGCGGCATCCTGGAGCGCGGCTCCCAGCACAGTCTCTCGCGCTTCTACCGCACGAACCTGGTGCGGGGAGAGATGTACAGCACCCTCGCGCCGATCCTGGAGGAGCACGACATCCTGATCTGCCCGACCAACGCGCTGCCGGGGCTGCCCATCGACCAGGATCTGGCCGACACGGGGCTCCGCATCAACGGCAAGCCGGTCACCGGCTCCAACCACCCCGGCGACATGTACGTGCAGTGGCAGCTCAACTACCCGTTCAACCTGATGTCGGAGTGCCCGGTGGCCAGCGTGCCGAGCGGCTTCGCGTCCAACGGAGTGCCCACCGGCATTCAGCTGGTCGGCCGCACCTACGACGATGTCTCGGTGTTCCGCGCCGCCGCGGACTACGAGCGCGCGCGGCCCTGGGCCCAGCACCGCCCGCCGCTCTAGAGCATTTTTCGACCTTAGAGAATCTTTAGAATTTTCAATCGGTTGGAAATGTGATTCAAGATGCGGTCTGGTGAAGGAGGCCAGCCTGCATGACACGACCTCTTTCGGATGATCTGCGTCGGCGGG
>JAJEEP010000126.1 GCA_022820945.1 Alphaproteobacteria bacterium
CGCGCGGCCAGCCGGTCCCACGGTGCCGCCGACTTCGAGCCCAGCTTCTCGTGCACGGTGAGCGCATCGCCGCCCCGGATGAGGTCATGGACCGTCATGCTGCGCCCCGGATCGATGCCGACGACCTCGTAGAGAGACACCGTGGAGTCCCTGAGCGACTCCAGGTAGCGCCTGCCAGGCGCGGTTTCCCGCCAGCCGCGCCGCTTCAGATAGTCGTCGACGACGTTCACTTCGCCGTCCTCGCCGAAGCGGGCGGTGAAGAAATCCTCCACGATGAAGACGCTCAGCATGTCGGCGGCCTCGCCGATCAGCTCTTCGAACTCGACCTCGGGTAAATCGAGAATGTCGGCAACGGGTGCGACGTGAGCATCGTAGATGCCGAGTTGCCATTCCACCCACTCGTCCCTCGCCGACCACCTGAGCAGGTTCTCGGTCGCCTTGTCGAAACGGGAAGCGCTCATGGCCACTCGTGGCGGGTGGGTCTGACGGTCTCGTCGGTGCGGCGGGGCCTACGGTAGTCGCGAACGCCGGGGGCGACAACGCGGGCTTCGACACGCGGGCCATGCGGCGAGCGTTACCTCGGCAGCGCGAATGCGCAGCACGAATGCATACCGCGCGGCTGGGTGATCCTACAGTTCGAGCTCCAGCTCGTACTCGATCTTCTTGGGCGCGCGTTCCTTCACCCGTTCCGGCGCCTTCGCGGGCTCCGGTGCCCTCGCCGGTTGAGGCGCCGGTACGGGGCGCGGTGCCTGGGCGGGCGGCTGCGCCCTCTCCGGTTCCGGCGTTCTTGCGGGCATCGGCTGCCGTGTCCTTTCCGGTTTGCGGGCCGGCGCTTCGGGCGCGATCCCGGGCTCCCTGCTTCTCGCCGGCGCAGGCGCCCGCATTCCCGCTGGATCGCGGGACGGCGCATCCCGCTCGATCTGAGTTTCCCTGCTCCTGGCCGCTTCGCGTGCTCGCGCCTGCCTGGCCTGCTCCGCACCCTTCGCTCTTTCCGCCGCTGCGGCGGCGACGCCCTCCAGCGCCGATACGTGTTCCCCGGTCGCGGCCTCGAGGCGGTCGCACAACGCCTTCGCGTCGTCCGTGACCAGCTCCGCCCGGTGCCGCGCGCGGCTGATCTCCACGTAGAAGCTCTTCTGCGTGGTCAGGTGGGGATGATTGGCCTCCATCACCGCGATCACGTTGTCGACCGTGCGTCCCTGGAAGGCGTGCACCGTGGACGCCCAGGCGTGATCCACATGGCGCAGTTGGGGATCATTGCGGCGGAGGTCCAGCCTGCGGCCGTCCTCCAGCAGGAACGACACCCGGTCTTCCCGCACCGCCGTCACTTCCGCCGCATGGCTGTTCATAAGCCCGAGTTTGGCGTCGTTGCGGGTCCAGCGGATGCGGTCGCCGGCACGAAGCTCCATCGGCTCGACACGGTACACCTCGACGGCGCCGCGCAGAGCGCCCACCTGGCGCGGGCGCCAGGGTATCGCCTCGCCCTTGCGGCCCTCCAGCGTGACCACGCCGGGCGCGCCGGCCCCAAGCACGCGGCGCTCGTCGCCCTTCTCTACCCCGAGGCTCCTGTAGGCCCGGTGGAAGGCGACGACATCGCCCGGCGTGTAGTTCGCCGCCTGCATCTTCTCGGCGGTGGTATACCCGCGCGAGACCAGCCGCTCGCCATCGAGCGCCGGTCCATGGATGACGCCCTCGCGGGCGAGGCGCTCGCGGATGTGGCCGTTGACGCTCTCGCGCATCGCATGGCTCGGTGCCATCAAGCCGGTGTTCTCACGCTCTTCGGCAGAGAGCCGCAGCCAGCGGGCCGCCGCAGCACCGGCGAGATTGTCCGCCTTCACCTCCGCCACGCTCTCGCCCAGCTTGCCGAAGGCCGCGCGCACGTCGCCTGCGAGGCTCGCGCGCACCGCCTCCTTCAGCGCGGGGTCCTTCTGCCGAAGTATCTCGTCCATCGTCACCGTCTTCATGCCCGTCTGCTGCAACTGCGCGAAGGGCTTGCCGGCATCCACGGCATCCAGCTGCTTCTCGTCTCCCACCAGGACGACCCGGGGTATCCTGAGCCTGTCGGCGATCCGCAGCAGATCGCGCGCCTGCACGGTGGAGGCCAGCGATCCCTCGTCCACCACCAGCACCGTCTTGCGGAAGGAAGCGCGCATCCTGCGCTCGGCCCCGGGCGTAAGCCTCCCCTCCGCCACGCCCGTGTTGCGGGCGAGGAAGCGCTGCAGGGTCTCACTGCGGATGCCGGCTTCGGTGCCGAGCGTGGCGGCCGCCGAGGCAGAGGGTGCGAGGCCGACCATGCGCCAGCCGCTCTTGTCCGCGAGAGAGCGCGCCCTGTCCAGCATCGCGGTCTTGCCCGTGCCGGCATAGCCCTGCACGCCGACGACCCGGTCCTTCGAGGAGAGGATCGTGGTCACCGCCTCCTTCTGCCCCTGGGTCAGGCGGCCGTTGTGGAGCAGAGGCGCCGCGATCCACTTGCGCATCACCGGCTTCGACCGGCCCTGGCCGCGCTCCATGAGCGCGATGGTCTCGGTCTCGTCGATGAGGGCCTTGTCCGTCGTGAGCGCGTCGCCGAGCACGGGTGTCCTCGCGGCATGGAGGGTGCCCGTCTTCTCCATCCTTCCCACGGCGGCCTCGGCCTCTTCGATACTCACCTTGCCGGGGTTCCAGGCGAGGGTGGCGGTGAGCAGGTCGGTGCGGGCGAACACGGCCTCCCGTTCGGAGAGGTGTGCCACCGCCCAGGCGGCGGCGCGCTCGGCGTCAGCCGTCACGCCGGGCTCCGCCTCACCGTCGAGGCCGGTAGCAGATAGGGAGCGCTCCGAAAATGACGCCTGCCAGTGCCGGGCCTCGGCAACCATGCCGCGTGCGTCGAAGCCCAATTCCGAGGCCTGTCTCTGCCAGGTCTCGCGCAGTGCCTCCTTGTCGACATCGCGCTTGTGCGAGCGCGTGACCAGCGCCGCGCGTTCCGCCACGCGCGGGTTCGCCGCCGGATCGCCGAGACCCCGTGAAGCCATCGCCGCCTCGATCTCCGCACGGCGTGTGGAAAAGGCATCGATGATGGGTCTCGGGACAGGGGAACGCCCTGGTGCACCCGCGATCTCGAACCGTCCGTCGGCATGGGTCTTCTCGATGGCATACCCCAGCTCCTCCAGGCCCCGCGCCAGCTCGGCCCGGTAGAGCGCGCCGATCAGCATCTTCGACGCATAGAGCGTCTCGTTCGCCATGGTGCGCCACTTCCCGCTTTCTCCCAGCACCATGTTGGCGATCACCGCATGCGTGTGCAGCTGCGGGTCCAGGTTGCGGGACGTGTCATGGCGGAAGGTGGCAGCGACGATCGACTGATCGCCGGTGCGCACCATGCGTCCGAGCGCGGGGTCCATCATCCTGGTCTCGGCCGCGTTGGCCTCGATCCAGGCCAGCGCCTTGCGCACGGCGGCATCGTGGACGCCGACGATGCGCTCGTCGCCGCCGATCAGCGCGGCAAGCGAGACGGACTTGGATGCGGAAAAGGTGAGGTCGCGGCCGGGGCGGTGCTCGATCTCGCCCTCCCGGTTCCTGCGGCCGAGCCGGAGGCCGGAGCCGTCGGGGACCTCGCCCGCGAGGATATCGGTGAAGAGGCCGGGATCGACGGTGCCCTCCAGGCCCAGCGCTTCCGCACCCTTGCCGAACCAGGCGCTGGCCTCCCGGTGGGCGGCGTCATCCTTTGCGTAGTACCCGTCTCGTTCATAGTAGGAGACGCCCTGCGCGGGCGAGGCGACGGCGCCGATGGAGACCACCATCAGTAGAAGTCCTGACTGGCGCGGCGGCGCCGTCTCCCGCGGCCGTGTCGACTGGCGGCGGGTAGCGGCCGGTCGTTCGATCCCGGCATTCTGTCAGCGGAGGCGCCGCCCTCGCCCTGGGGCTCTGGCGACGGGCCGCCTTCAGAGCCTTCGTCGCGAGCGGCGTCACGATGCTCTTGCGAGGGGCCGGGCTTTGGCGAGGCGCCGCCACCGGCTTCGGATTTGCGGACATCGCGGGAAACTTGCCGCTGACGGTGCGGCATGCGGCTCGTCTGCTCGGAACGCCTCGGGTTGGACGGGGCTTCGGGTGCAGCGGGCGGTGAAGTTGTCGGTGCCGACAGCGAGACCGCCGGCAAGCGCGGGCCTGATGGATCGTCGCAAGCCTCGTAATCGGTGCGCTGGTCGCATTGAAAAGGCGCTTGGCACCGGGGCGCCTCCGCGCCATCAGCCCGGCCCTGCCTTACTGATCGTGTCAATTGGAACAGCCTGACCGTCAGCTTGCCGAATGCCGCAGGCACCGCAGGAATTCTTCGCCGCCGTGCAGGGCCGGCGGCCGCACCTTCCGCCGCGCCGTCCGCGGCGTGATGTTTGCCGACTATCGAACTAGCGTCGTCACGTTTTGTGCCGCCGGCAACCGCGAATCGCCTGGCAGTCTTCCAGACGAACTGCACGGATGCGCGGAGCAAATGCAGTATTCGGTTGAACCAGAGGCCGATCCAGCGTCGGGGTGAGAGGGCCGCACGCTTCTCTCCGGTGCCCCGGCGGCGCTGCCTCGAATGTCGCCAGTGGACGATGCGCAAGACGACGACGGCTCCAATCAGGAGGCCGGCGCCGGTGCCGCCGCCCCACAGGGCGGCACCGAAAGCATCGCCCAACATGCGGTCGCGCAGGTCGAGGATATAGCCATGCCTCGTGATGGCGTCGATGGTCCAGACCAGCACTTCCCCGTCCAGGTCCCGGATCTTCTTGGTCTTGCCTGACGTGAACGGAAGAAACAGAAGGAATTCGCCGAGCACGTAGACGCCGAAGACATGCCAGTCGTGGGCCGTGTACCTCGCGACGGTGGTCCAGATCGCCGCTCCCAGCCCGAACGCGGCGGCGACGAAGACGAGGAACCAGGCGAAAACGTACCAGTCTCGCCAGTCACGCCAGTCGATATACAGGCCCTGATCGATAGCGCGGCCCAAGCCGGTCATGGGCTTACTTCCACAAGGGCGGCCTTGCTCCCGCCGCCATGAAGCGGTGCGGCCAACTGAGCGAGACCGCCCCGCCCCCGGAGGGCGCCGCGGGCTGGACAGGCCGGCGCCGCGGCTGCATAGGCACTTCCTCCCGCCGCCCGCGCCGAGTTCACGACCCATCAGGCAGATTCTATGCTCCGCGGCATTGGTCCCACCGGCGAAAATCAACACCTGGGCGGGAACGCGTTCCCGAATCACGGCTCGTCGTATCGATGCCAGGCGCTGCCGGCGTCGGCATCAGTGTCGCTCGTGTCCGCGTGTTCGACGCGATCGGAGCGGAAACGCCTTTCACTCTGCGCTTCAGGTGGATGGCCATCCGAGGTCAAGCGCCTCCGCCGCGCAGGTGCCCAGGCCAGGACGTCGGACAGCAAATAGAGAACTCGATTGCCGAAGCGATGGAATAGCGGTCCCGCTCCGGTGACCCGATGGCGCTCCAGCCCACGCGGGCTCAGACCCAGGTGCGCGGCGGCCTGACTTGTCTTTAAGAATTGCGTGTACGCGTCAATCTCCATCTCCCTTCCTCTACTTCAACGTGGATCAGCACTGTCCGGGCGCTTTTGGCCGCTACCTTCACCGTTCTACGCGGCCCAAGGCGTTTGCGTTTCTGCCCCCCCCTCCCCCGGCGCGCACCCGGTCGACAGTGCGGCGCGTTGCAGACTGGACCCGGTGCCAGTCTCGGCACGACGGCGGGATCGCCCAGCACCGTCTTGCCGAGCAGTTGCGGCTCGATGCGAGCCTCACCGATGAGGGCATTGCACGGAAAGTGCGGGCCCACCGTGTTCCGGTCCATGAAGACCAGCACCCGTTCGGGGGTCCGATACCCAGGTCCGAGCCCCGAGCAAGCCATAAGAGAGAGAGGATGCGCATCGCCGGCTTCGGCTACGCCAAAGCCGGCGCGACGGTCCCTCTTGAGCGACAAGCAGCTCAATGACAGCGATGAACGGCCAAGGCCGATCAGGGTCGTGCGGTGGCAGTCCAATACGTCGCTCATGAGGAGAACATATAGAGATCGCATCTGCCTAAGCAACTGTATTAAGTATGCTATTTCCTACACAAATTGGGCATTTGTACGCAGGAGTACGATAGAGGCGACGCTTGTACGCCAAAATTGTTCCAGCTTGACACTCTGTCCTAACGGTGCCTACGCTCATTCTCGCAAGCAATCGCAGGTGTCCCGCTGAGTCGGGTCGCCCGCCAAATACAAGAGCCGTTGACCCGACGCCGGCTGATCACCGGTGGGTGGCGAATAAGCGGGGCTTTCACAACACCTGTGGATTGCTTGCAACGGCCCGGCGCCATGCCGGCGGCGCGAACGCGCGCGCGGGAAGGTGGCGAGCCGAGGGAAGCAGCGCTCGGCCACACGCTCAGTGGCTGCCACAGGAGATGAGGGTGGATCGTACAGCGTTCCCCACTGTTTCTTTGGTCGCCCGTAGCGAAAGCTACCCGCAGAGCACTGGCGACCTGCACCACGTGTTCCCTCATTTGCAAAACTAAAGCCAGGGAGAGCAGTCATGACTCGCGTAGCTTCTGCAAAAACATCGTTTGTCAGAAGTGCAACCACTTCGAGTGTGTTACCTTTGCTTAGTCGCGCTTTGTATTGTTGTTGTTTTCTTTCTTTCTTTATCTATCTGACTGATGCAGCTGCGCAAGACGTGGCAGACTTGGGAAACCTGGATGCTTTTTCGGAGAGTTCACCTCGCACCATTAGCGGTTCCGTTGATCAAAGCAATCTAAACGACTGGTTTAGATACAGCATTGGGAGAACGACAAATTTGACGATGAGAATAAACGAAAGTGCAGGTGGCTTCGCAGACATATGCATTTATGCGGATGGCGTGACCGTAGCTTCCGTACAGGCCGTGGAAGGTGATTGTATTGATAGCGACGTGCGGGTCTCGCAGTTTGAAGGGCAGTTGATACCAGAAGAAACGATAAAGACATGGCCTACGCAAGTCGGGACGTATTACTTTCGGGTAAACGCCTTCACAGGTGCTTCGATCAACTACGACATTTCAATATGGACGGAAGGAGAGCCAGGCGTAACTTTATCGCATACCAGCATGAACCTGTCTGAAAATGAAAGTCAAACCTACACCGTCAAGCTGGAGAGTGCTCCTCCTAGTGTAACGACGATAGCTATAGCCAGCCAACATCCAAGCGTAACGGTATCGCCGGAATCATTGACATTTACCTCTGAGAACTGGAGTTCGGCGCAAACCGTTCGAGTCACCGCTGAACAAGATGATGATGCAGACAATCGCACCGTTGAGGTCACTCACAGCGTATCTGGTTACGGAAGTATTTCGGATGGAGGAGTTGTCACCGTCAATGTGATAGATGGTGATATGCGAGATATTGTCGTTTCCGAAAGCGCGCTCACCCAGACGGAGGGCCAAGTAGGGAGTTACTCAGTCCACCTCAGCTCCAGGCCGGATCAAGAGGTAACTGTAACGCCACGCAGCGACAATTCGCATGTCCGATTTGAGCCCGATTCCCTGACCTTTGGGGCAGAGGACTGGAGCACTCCCCAAGAGTTATCCTTCAGCATTGAGGAAGAAAACGAAAGCGCTTCGGTAACTATCCGGCACGAAGTCAGCGGATACGGCGACTTGACCGAGGGCGGAGTAGTAACGGTTAGCGTTGTGCAATCGCTCGCTGAACCAGACTCGGAAAGGAAACAGGCGGCTGAGAGGACGGTGGCCGCAGTAGCAGCGGCAGCCGTCTCCAATGTAACGTCCAACATCGGCGCCAGATTCTCGGCTCCCAACACTGGCGGCGCCTCGATCAGCCTTGCAGGCATGCCCGTAGTGTTCGGCCAGAGCAGCTCTCGTGAGTCGGCGTGGACTTCTCTCGCCGATCCTTTCGACGAATTTGGCGATGACGGCTGGCAAACACGAACCAGATCTTTGACCGCCGACGAGCTGCTGGGCTCCACTTCCTTCGAGATCGCGCTCGGCGCGTCGCAAGGGAGCAACGGCAACCCAACCGATCTCGGTCCACAGGTCACGGTTTGGGGCCGGGGCGACTTCCAGGTATTCGAGAGCGGCGGGGGCCAGAATTCCGGTTATGACGGCGATCTGGTCGCCGGCTACCTGGGTGCCGACTTCAACACAGGCGGAAGCTGGCTCCTCGGCATGGCCCTCTCCAGGATCAAGGCCGAGGCCGACTATACACTGGACAACGCTGGGGGCGCAGGAACGCTCGAAGCGGAGCTCACGAATCTCCATCCCTATGTTCGCTTCGCGCTCGATGACCGAAGCGAGGCCTGGACCATTCTCGGGCTGGGCAAGGGCGAGGTGACTGACAGCGCGCAAGGAGGGTCCACGAGCAAGAGCGACCTCTCCATGCAGATGATGTCGGCGGGTGCGCGCCACCTGTTGAACAGCTTCATCGGCATCGATTGGGCTCTCCTGGGCGACGGCAGCCTCGCGAAGGTCAATACCAGTGAGGGCGTAGAGGCTGTCGACGGCATCTCCGCGAGCGTCTGGCGCGTCCGGGCCGGCGTGGAGGCGTCCTATACCTCGGTTTGGGAGGGCGGTTCTGCGCTGACCACCTTCCTGGAAATCGCGGGCCGGCAGGACGGTGGCGCCTCGGCTGAAGGCAGGGGGCTTGAACTTTCGCCGGGTCTGGCGTTCAGCGATCCCGAGAGCGGCTTCTCGATCGAAGCCCGAGGCCGGGCGCTCGTGCTCCATTCGGCGGACAACCACCGAGAGTATGGAGCGAGTCTCACGGCCAGTCTGGCGCCGGGTACAGACGGCACCGGACTGTCGTTTGCCATGACCCCAACCTGGGGGACGCCGGCCAACTCGCTCGATTCCGTAGACGCGAGCCTGTTCCCTCGCGAGGTCGTTGGTGGCCGGGCCGACTCGCTCTCGCTGAACTCGCGCGTCGCCTACGGCTTCGCGGCTGGACCGGGCGTGCTCTCGCCGTTCGCGGAGTTCTCGCTACATGACAGCGACAGCCACCGCACCCGCGTGGGTTCCCGGTACAGCCTGAGTCCGTCGGTAGACCTGGAACTGTCGGGAGACCGCACCAGCGACGGTATCGGCAGCGCCGAGCACAGCGTGCAGTTCCGCACACGGATCGGCTTCTGACTGACCGTCCTGGTGCCTGGGTGGGGGCGACGGCTCTTTTAGCCACGAAGGCGGTGATGGCGTCGCCCCCAGCCCGGTGCCGGCCGTCTCCTGGATCGGCGATCGATGTGCCGCGCTCATCGGCCATCGGTCTGCGGAAAGTCCGGAGGCTTCGCGACTTGGACCAACATGGGGAGAAACCAGCAATGAATCGCAATCCAGCCCAGCGGATATGGACGTCCGTGCCGACATACTTCAAGAAACGGCTCGGCAAGAGCATCTCCGTTTCCGTCAGCGTGATTGGTGTCCTCGCGTTGCTTGCCGGTTGCGGGGAGACCAAGACGGAGATTAGGACGGTGATCAAGGAGGCACCCAGGTGCGAACTGCGCAATTTCGACGGAGGGCGCAGCTTCGTGGTCGAGGCCTGGGGCCTTCCCGACACCAACTTCGATGTCGGCGAGCCGCTGCGGCTCCAGATGAGGGTCAGCACGGCAGCCTACGTGAGCGTCTACTACGTCAGCAGCTCGTGCAAGGTCACACGCCTGCTGAACAATCACGCGGTCGAGGCCACGCAAATCGTCGACTTTCCCACTGTGGAGAGCGGCCTCGTCATGACGGTGAAGCCGCCTGCCGGCGATGAGGCGTTCCATTTCGTCGCAACCCGCGAGCCGCTCGACTTCCTTGCCGGGGGGACCGGCGGAGACGTTCTCGGCCAGGGCGCCGGCGTGACGAGCCTCGACCTCAGCCCGGCGCAGTTCTACCGGCGCCTTGAGGACGCGCGGGGGCGGATCAATCCCGACAGCTGGAGCGCCAGGACCCTGCGCACCCGCGTGATCGGACACTGACGAAACCGGTCAGACCACTCGAAGGAGACATCATCATGAAGACAATGCTTCGCATTTCAGCGCTGGCCGCCGTTCTGGCGGCGGTCGCGATTGCCGATCCTGCGGATGCCGCAGATCCCTACAAGGATCTGAGCATCGAGCAGAGGGCGATGGTCGAACAGGTGGCGCCCGAACCCGCTGCCACAACGTCCTCCGGGAACTCTCCCAGCCTGACCACCGTTCTGGACCGGGCAGAAGGTATCTACAGGCCGGGTGAGAGCGTTGCGCTCACGGTGAAATCCACCGAGGACGCCTATATCTGGGTTTTCGACACCGGAACCAGCGGCCGCGTGCACCAACTCTTTCCCAACGAGTATGCAACCGACAACTTCGTGCGCGCGGGTCACTCTCTCACGCTGCCAAGTGAGCAGGACGAATACCAGTTCGTCGTCTCGCAACCTGCCGGCGTCGAGCTTCTCACCGTGATCGCTTCGCCGAACGACAAGCCGCTGACCCGGAACTTCATCGACAGGGAGACCAACGCAGGGCCGTTCCTGGCGTTGCTCGGAACCGCGGCTTCGCTGTCCAAAGATCTGCATATCACCATCCAGCAGGACCATCCTGGGGCGGTTGCACACCACCAGGTGTTCCGCATCGTCGAATGAGTACCGCGAGGCGGGCAATCCTCGATTGAGGGCTGCCCGCCTCGCCGCTTCCAGCAAGCCAAAGGGGAGAACACGGGAGGGGAAGGTCATGCCACACATCATCCTGAGTCGGACCGTCGCCGTCATCGCCGCATGCATCTGCGGCGCAGCGATTTCCTTGACCTTTGCTCAGGCGGCACTCGCAGATACCGTCGACACGGTCGTGAGCCGCGATGACATCGCCAAGCAGCTCGGTTTCGCTCGCGACAGGGCGATCCGGCCCACGGCGGACGCGTCCGCCGATACCGCACCGCGCGTGAGCCTGTCCGCCATTCAGTTCGAGTTCAACTCGGACAGGCTGACCGAGACGGCACGAAGCCAGGTCGCCGAGCTGGCGGCCGCGCTGACGCTTTCGTCTCTGAAAGGCTTTTCCTTCGCCGTGGTGGGCCACACCGACAGTATCGGCGCCAGCGATTACAACCGTGATCTGTCACTGCGCCGCGCCCACTCGGTGAAGCGCCACCTCGTTGCCGGTGAGGTGAGCGCGGGGCGGCTGGTCGAGGTCGGGCTCGGCGAGGACTACCCCGTTGCCGGAACGGCGGGAGACGATGCGCGAAACCGGCGCGTAGAAGTCATCAACCTGGGCACCGGTACGGCCGTCATGGGCTCAACAGCGATCGAGCCGCGCGATGACGAGCGTCGAGAAGGGCGGGCGCTGTTGATCGGTATCGACCGCTATCGGTACGTGTCCCCGCTTATTGGCACGGTGAACGATGCGCATGTGATGAAGGCCTATGTGTCCTCGCATCTCGGCTTCGACGACCGCGACGTCAGGATGCTGCTGGACGGAGAGGCAACCCGCGACAACATCCTGGGCGCGATCGAGGACTGGCTGATCGCCGGTACTCGCGAAGGCGACGATGTCTTTCTCTACTACAGCGGCCACGGGTTTCAGCAACCGGACCAGAATGCCGACGAAGCCGACCGGTTGGACGAAACGCTGGTCCCGGTCGATGTCACGATAGGCGCGGACGGTGTGCCGCGCGGCATGATCGCGGATGACGAAGTTGCAGCTCTGCTGGCGCAGCTTCCGGGGCGGCGGGTTCACGTGGTGATCGACGCCTGCCACTCCGGCACCAGCGACAGGTTCGCGATCGTGGACGCCGGGGTCGAGAGCTGGCGCTACGTGAAGACGCCGCGCGGACCGGACGGCGCCCCGCTTCGAATCGGCCCGGCCGTCGCGGATGCCGTCGCCGCCACGGGGCAGCGCGGCGCACAGGAAGCCTTCGTCTCGACCAAGGACCCTGGCGTAAACCGCCTCGACATCACCGTCTGGGCGGCCGTGAGAGCCGACCAGAAGGCGCTGGTGGACGAGGAAGTGCTCAGCGAACCCGGAAGCGTGTTCACGCGGCGGCTCATGTGGGGCGCACGCGACGGCAAGGCCGACGCCGATGGCGACGGCATCGTCAGCCGCTCGGAACTTCATGCCTATCTGGTCCGCGAATCCGAGGCCTACTGCGTGCGTCATCCCCGTCGCTGCGGAAACGGACTGACTCCCCAGCTCCATGTGGAATCCGGCGGAATGGAACGGGCGGCGTTTTCTCCCGGACGAGCGTCCCGATCCGCCGCCACGAATGCAACGGTCGCCAAGGATATCCTCGTTCGCCGGGCCGAACGCCTGGTGGCACCGAGCGAACATGGGGTGCAGCTCGAAATCGAGCCCGGCACGAGCCTTCCGGTGGGTAGCTCCGTCGACATCGTGGTCGAGAGCGACAAGGACGGCCACCTGGTTCTTCTGGATGTCGATCCTACGGGACGTATGGTGCAGATATTCCCCAACGCGTTCAGCGAGCACAGCGGCGTCCCGGATCGCATACGGGCGGGTCAGTCCTTGCGGATACCCGGCACCGACGGCGGTTTTCGGTTCTCGGTCGAGCCACCGGTTGGAGAGGGAATGCTGCTGGCGGTCGTGACCGAACGAGGCTCGCAGCTGTCTGGACTGGTGTCGCGGCACAAGGACCTCACGGTGATCCCACGCCCCGGCGCCTATCTCGTGGAGCTGTACGAGGCGCTGCGCGCCGGCGGCGGAGAGGATTGGGGGCGAGCGACGCGCGACTACGAGGTCGTCCCGGCGCAATGATGTCGCTTAAGCAGTGGATCGGGGCCGCGACGCCGATCCTTGCAACGCTGCTGCTTCTTTGCAGCGTGCTTCTTGTGCCGCATTCGTCCGACGCTCAGGGCCTGGGCCGGATCCTGGGCGGCGCGGTGGGAGGGTCGGTCCTCCGCTCGGCCACGGCAATCGGCTCGGACCGGCGCTTCGTCATCGTGCAGCCACGCCTCGCCATTGCCCAAGCACGCCGGGCGGGGTCCGTGTCCCAGCTGTCGCTGGACCGTGGCGGAAATCTGCTCCTCGTCGTCCTCGCGGACGGCAGCGCACGCTGGTGGGATATCGACCGTGGCATCGAGCGGGGGGCGGTACGCGGCGAGCACATTCTTGCGGGCCTGATCCGCGGTGGCGGTCTGGCGGCAGACATTCTCGCGGTTCGTGCCGACGGCGCATCGGTGCTCTTTCGTCTCGACGGTAGCCGCTATCCTGTCTCGGAGAGGGTCGCCGACTTCGACCGTGCAGCACAGTCCGTTGCTGTCGCCGACAGCGGCGCGATTGCATTCCGTTCGCGGGAACGAACCTGGTGGCTGAACACCAGCGACGGTAGACGCTTGGCGCTCCCCGACGCCGCGAGCGACGCGCTGCCCGTGTTCTCTGCCGATGGCTACAAGATCGCGTACCTCACGGATCGAGGCAGTGCAGCTCGTGTCATGCGTCTTGGCAGTCGGGGGCTGGAGCCGGCAGGCCAATTGTCCGGCTGCTCCAGCGCCGCTCGAATTACCGCAGCACACTTCACTCCGGCAGGGGGCCGGATCGTAGTCGGCGACGCGCGCGGCAATCTCTGCTTGTGGGACGTGTCAAGCGCGTCCACTCCAAGGCTTCTCTTCTCGGTTCGCACCGGCCTGTCCGGTCCTGTTCGGGCCTTGACCCTCGACCGTGAAGGGCGCCGCGCCGCCGTGGGCGATGGCCGCAAGGCCGTCGAGATATGGCCCGTAGCCGGCAGGATCGAACGCGCCTCTTCTCTCACGCTGCAAATGGACTCGGTGGGCGCACTCGTACTGGATACCGATCGAGGATGGCTGCTGGCAGGCGGCGAAAACGGCACGGTCGCCATCCACGACATCGAGGCGCGCGACGGTGCGCAGCGACCGCGTCCGATTGCGCAACTCATCTCCACCAAAGACGGCTGGTCCGTGCTGGACAGCGCCGGCCGCTTCGATGGATCGCAGAACGGGATCGACGCGCTGAGTTGGGCAGGCGAGGCGCAGGAGGGCGGTGCCGCGCACGAGCTCCCTGTCGACGCTTTCTCGGAGAGCCACTACGAGCCCGGACTGCTGGCCAAGCTCGATGGCCCCTCATCCCGCCTGCTCAACGATACGGCCCCCGACATTCCTCGAAGCGGGTATGTCCGCCCGCCGGACGTGACCCTCGACCTCGGAGAACAGGATGCTCAAGGCCGGCTACCCGTGACGGTGCGCACCGAGAGCGGCTATCCCGCCGACAACGTCGCTGGTCTCCGTCTTTATCACAACGGCAAGCTCGTTCTCGACGGCGAGGGCAAGGCAACTCTCCGGACCGTCGTCCGTCTCGTGCCGGGAGAAAACCGCATCGGAGCGGTCGCGGTGGGACCTGACGGAGTAGAGGGCAAGCCGGCGACGCGCATCACCACTCTTTCCGGTCCAGAACTCCCGCCCAACCTCAATGTTCTGGCAATCGGGATCAACGATTACGCCAAGCCAGCGTGGGAGCTCTTCTATCCCCGCAACGATGCGGAAACGATGGTCTCGGCCCTGCAGGATCGGGGAACTCGATTGCTCGGAGAGAACGGTCGTCCTGCCTTCGCCAGCGTTCGCGCCGAGACGCTGCTCGACAGGTCAGCCCACAAGGACGCGATCGAGAGATTGATCGCGCGTTCCGATACCGGCGCTCAGGATGTGCTGGTGCTCTACTTCGCCGGCCACGGCTACGCCTTGCAGGACGAGCGCGGGTGGGATTGGTATCTGCTTCCCTATACCAGGGAGTGGCGGCGGCGCACGGCCTCGACGGACGAGTTCGAAGACCTCATCCGTCGGCACGGCCTCTCCGCCCGGCGTCTGATGTCGCTCCTCACGCGGACGCCGGCACAGCGCGTGTTCCTGGTCCTCGATTCCTGCTACTCGGGCGCAGTGGTGGAGGCCGTCGAGGGCATGGTGGCCCCGAGCCCGGTTCCGGGCGACGATGATGCGACCCAGAAGGTGCTGCGCCAGATTGCCCGCATCGGCGGTCTCCATGTGCTTGCCGCTTCTCGCGCTCATGAAACAGCCAGGGAACTTCAACTGGAGCCGCACGGCGCCCTCACCTACCTGGTGCTCGAAGCCGTAGGCGGCGAGGCCGACGTCAACGGCGACAGAAGCGTCACCGTGCGCGAGGTCATCGACTACGCCACCGTTGAAATGCCCAATCTTGCAGACAAGCTCTCGCAAGAGCCCATCAGCCAGAAACCGCTGGGCTACTCGAAAGGTGCGGATTTCACGGTTGCTGGCCTATAGTGCGCGAGACATGATCGAAAGATGTAAATCCGGTCCCTGCGTGTCCGCATCTTTGCCGGTGCGCTAGAGTCGCCGGTGCGGCCGGGGAAACACGGTGCAGTTGGCATCCCGCCAGTCCCGTTGGAACTGAGCGCGACGGGCTGGGGGGCCGCCATTGCTGACGCGCTTACTGTAGCTTCGCGCCGACTCTCGCCCGCAATCGTACGCTCACGTTGGAACGAGCCTGTTGACCATTCGCTTACCGCCAATTCCGCGAAATCCCTAACCTATTGCAATATCGTTGCGAATTTTCACAATAGTTCCTATGGGCCGGGGTGAGGGGTCGCCGTTTATGCCGAGGCGCTGGGCCGCTCGCCGACCTCCGCGAACCAGCGGGCGACGTTGGCGCAGTCCGCCGGGATCTCGATCTCGGCGCGCTTGGAGAAGTCGATCGTTATGAATGCCGTGATGTCGGCGATGGAGAACCTGTCGCCGGCGAGATGGCTGCTCTCCGCGAGCCGGCCGTCGAGCTTGGCGAAGAAGCGCCCCATGAGCTGCCTGCCGCGCTCGGCCAGCGCCGGAATCTGGGGCACCCCGCCGGTCACACCGGCCACCCCGCGGCCTTCGAACATCGGCGCGCTGTTCCGCAGCGCGTCGACGGCCGCGAGATAGCCCTCCAGCTCCGCCTGCCGGTTCCACATCTCGATGACCGCCTTCTCCTTGGCGTCGCGGCCCATCAGGTTGGGCTCGGGATGGGTTTCCTCCAGATAGCGGCAGATCGCGACGGACTCGCCGAGGCAGGTGCCATCGTCAAGCACCAGCGTGGGCACCACGCAGTTGGGGTTCACGGCGCGGTACTCGTCGGTGAACTGCTGCCGCTCGCGGGTGTTGATCTGGACGGAGGGGATCTCGATCCCCTTCTCGGCGATGAACATGCGCACCCGGCGCGGGCCGGGGGCGAGCGAGAATTCGTAGAGCTTCATGTCTCGTGGTCTCCCTTGAAGGCTGCCGCCGCTCAGAGCGTCTTCCAGTCGACCGATCGCTCCCAGGCGTAGGCGGCGCGGTAGACGGTCGCTTCGTCGAAGTGCCTGCCGATCAGCTGGAGGCCGACCGGCAAGCCGTCGCTCAGCCCGCACGGAATGGTGAGCGCCGGGTGGCCGGTGATGTTGTGGCCGGCGGTGTTGGTCAGCATCTCGTGGGCGCGCTGGATGTAGAGGTCGATGGGCGCGTCCGCCGGCGCAAGGGGCGTCGCCACGATGGGCAGCGTCGGCATGACGAGCACGTCACAGTCTGCGAGCGCCCGGTCGTAGGCCGCGCGAATGCGGCGGGCGATGTTCTGCGCCTTGCCGTAGTAGCGCCCGCCGTACTGGTTGAGCATGTACTGGCCGAGCAGGATCGCGTACTTGAGCGTGTGCGGGAACTCGTCCGCCCGCTCACGCCAGCGGGCGTAGCGGTCGATCAAGCTGGTGACGAAGAGGCCCTTCCAGTTGGTGCCGAAGCCGTTGCCGTTGATCATGAAATCGACCGTGCCCTCGAGCCCGATGGGGGTCCAGACGGCGCCGCTGACCAGGTGCTCGGGGACGCTGACCTCGCGCACGCTGGCGCCGAGCGCCTCGTACCGGGCGGCCGCAGCGCGGACCGTCTCGTCCACGGCGGGCTCCGAGTTGGGGTGGCCGAAGCCTTCGGTCACGACGCCGATGGTCAGCCCCTCCGCGCCCTGGCCGAGCGCGTCGGTGTAGGACGGGCTCTCCGGCAAGCCGATCTGGCGCGGGTCGAGCCCGTCGCTGCCGGCGATGACTTCCAGCAGCAGAGCGTTGTTGGCGACGGTGTCGGTCATCGGCCCGACGTGATCGATGGTCAGCTCGATGGGCATCACGCCGGTGTAAGGCACGAGGCCATGCGTGGGCTTGAGGCCGACGATGCCGCACATCGACGCGGGAATGCGGATCGAGCCGCCCTGGTCGCCGCCGATGGCCATCTCCACGTCGCCGGCCGCGACCACCGCGCCGGAGCCCGACGAGGAGCCGCCGGAGGTGTGGCCGTGCTTCCAGGGGTTGTGCACGGGGTTGCCCGTGGCGTTGGTGTGGCTCGCGCCAGAGAAGCAGAGGTACTCACACGCGGTCTTGCCGGCGATCTCGCCGCCCGCGTCGAGGATGCGGCTCACCACGGTGGCGTCCACCTCCGGCACGTAGCCCTCGAGGACCGAGGCGCCGTTCATCATCGGCACGCCGGCGACGCAGACGTTGTCCTTGATGCCCACGCGCTTGCCGGCGAGCGGGCCCTCCGCCGCGCCCTTGATCGCAGTCTTCCAGTACCAGCCGTTGTGCGGGTTTTCGTCGCCCGTGGGCCGGTGGCCGGGCACGCGCGGGTATTTCACCTCCGGCAGCTCGTCCGCCATGGAATCCACGACGCCGTAGCCCGCGAGCATGGGCTGCATCGCCGCGAGATACTGGCTGGCCTCGTCCTCCGAGAGGCTCATCCCGAGCTGCGCGCCGACCTCGACGATCTGCTCGGTGGTGGGTGCCTTGATTGCCATGAACTGCCCTCCCCTCGCCGCCCGGCCAAGAACCGGCCTCGGCGTAATTTATTCAATGAGATAAGTTGGTTATGCGAAATTGGGTTCGTTTTGCAATTTTCAGTTATTCGCTGCGGCAAGCCTCCGCCCTAGGCCGTCGCTTCTGCCGCAGCCGTGCCGTAGAGCTGGCGGGCGCGGACCTCGAAGGCGCGCACCATGCGGTCCACGGCCTCGGCGAAGAGCGCGCTCATCACCCGCCTCAGGAGCCTGGAGCGGAACTCGAAGTCGACGAAGAAATCGACCTCGCAGCCGTCCGTGCGCTCCTTGAAGCGCCAGCGGTTGACCATGTGGTGGAACGGCCCGTGGGTGTGGTTCACCTCGATCCGGTGCTCGTCGCGGTGAAGCTGCATTCGCGAGCCGAAGCGCTCTCGGAGCATCATGAAGCCGATCAGCATGTCGGCCTCCACGATGCCGGGCTCGCCGGGCACGCGCCTGGTCACGCGGGTGCCGAGACACCAGGGCAGGAACTCGGGGTAGCACTCGACCTCGGCCACCAGATCGAACATCTGGTCCGAGCTGTAGGGCATGAAGCGGCGCTCGACGTGCTGCGGCATCGGGAGCGCCTTCAGGCGCCGGAGGGGCGCGCGACCGCTGCGGCTGCGCGCTTGGCCTCGCGGTTGGCCCGCAGGGTCTGGAAATCGTCACCGGCGTGATAGGAGGAGCGCGTGAGCGGCGAGGACGACACCATGAGAAAGCCCTTGGCGTAGGCCAGCCGCTCGTACTCGGCGAACTCGTCCGGCGTGACGTAGTGCATCACCTCGTGGTGGCGCTCGGTCGGGCGCAGGTACTGGCCGATGGTGAGGAAGTCCACGTCCGCCGAACGCAGATCGTCCATCACTTGCAGGATCTCGCGGCGCTCCTCGCCGAGCCCCACCATGACGCCGGACTTGGTGAAGATCGAGGGATCGCGGCGCTTCACCGTGTCGAGCAGGCGGAGCGAGTGATAGTAGCGCGCGCCGGGGCGCACCTGGGTGTAGAGGCGCGGCACGGTCTCCAGGTTGTGGTTGTAGACGTCGGGCTTCGCGTCGGTCACCGCCTCGATGGCGCCGGGCTTGTTGCGGAAGTCGGGCGTCAGCACCTCGATGGTGGTCTCGGGCGCGGTCTCGCGCAGGCGCTCGATACAGCGCACGAACTGGAAGGCGCCGCCGTCGTCGAGATCGTCGCGGTCCACCGACGTGATGACCACGTGGTCGAGACCGAGCGACCCGACCGCCTTCGCGAGCTCATCCGGCTCGTGCGGGTCGAGCTGGTCGGGCCGGCCGGTGGCGATGTTGCAGAAGGCGCAGGCGCGGGTGCAGACCGAGCCCAGGATCATTACAGTGGCGTGGCCCTTGGCCCAGCACTCGCCGATGTTGGGGCACGCCGCCTCCTCGCACACCGTGTTCAGCCGGTGCGTGCGCATCAGCTTCCGCGTCGCGTTGTACTCGGATGAGGTGGGCGCCTTGATCCGGAGCCAGCGCGGCTTGGGTTCGCGGTCGCTATGCGACTTCAGCGGTGTGACCTGCGACTCAGCCATGAGCGGCTCCTTGCTTCCCGCCTAGATGTGGATGACGCGCCCATAGGCGTCAAGCACCGATTCGTGCATCGCCTCGGATAATGTCGGGTGCGGGAAGATCGTCTCGACAAGGTCGGCTTCGGTGCACTCCAGCGAGCGGGCGACCGTGTAGCCCTGGATCAGCTCGGTCACCTCGGTGCCGATCATGTGGGCGCCGAGCAGCTCGCCGGTGGCCTCGTCGAACACCGTCTTGACCATGCCCTCGGGCTCACCCAGCGCGATCGCCTTGCCGTTACCGATGAAGGGGAAGCGCCCGACGCGCACCGCGTGGCCCGCCTCCTTGGCCGCGGCTTCGGTGAGCCCGACCGAGGCGACCTGCGGCCGGCAATAGGTGCAGGCCGGCACACGGCTCGTGTCCAGCGGGTGCACGCCGTCGACGCCCGCGATCTTCTCGACGCAGAGCACGCCCTCGTGGCTGGCCTTGTGAGCGAGCCAGGGCGGCCCGGTGACATCGCCGATGGCATAGACGCCGGGCTCGCCGGTCGCCATCCAGGGATCGGTCTGGATGTGGCCCCTCTCGACCGCGACGCCGGTGCCTTCCAGCCCGATGTCCTCGACGTTGCCGACAATGCCGGCGGCGAGGATCGCGCGGTCGAAGGTGGCGTTCTCGGTCTGGCCGTCTGCGGTCTCGATGGCGGCCTGCACGGCGCCGCCGCTGGCCGCGAGGCTGCTTACCCGCGCGCCGGTGTGGATGGTCATGCCCTGGGCCTCGAAGGCCTTGAGGGCGGCGGCGGAGATTTCCTCGTCCTCCACCGGCAGCACGCGGGGCAGGATCTCGACCACGGTGACGGCGCTGCCGAGGTCGGCGTAGAAGCTCGCGAACTCCATGCCGATGGCGCCGGCGCCGATCACCAGCAGCGAGGCGGGATGCGAGGGCGGCACCATGGCCTCCTTGTAGGTCCAGATCGTCTCGCCGTCGGGCTCCATACCGGGCAGCACCCGCGCCCTGGCCCCGGTGGCGAGGATGATATGGGCCGCACGGACGGTCTCGACCGCTCCGTCCTCCTTGGTAACTTCGAGCGCGCCGGAGCCCGCCAGCCGGGCGTGCCCCTGGATCACCGCGATCCCGTTCTTCTTCATCAGGTAGGCAACGCCGCGGGAGAGCTGGTCCGCGACCTTGCGCGAGTAAGCCACGACCTTCTCGATATCGACCGAGACGTCGCCCACGGTGATGCCGAAATCGCCGAGCCGGCCGAGGGTATGGCGCAACTCGGAGACCCGGAGCAACGCCTTGGTCGGGATGCAGCCCCAGTTGAGGCAGATGCCGCCCAGGCGCTCGCGCTCGATCACGGCGGTCTTGAGGCCGAGCTGGCTGGCCCGGATCGCCGCGACATAGCCGCCGGGGCCGGTGCCGACGATGACAACGTCAAAGGACGGATCGGCCATGATGTCCTCCGGTCTGGTCTGCGTGAGGGGCCGGGACAACCGGCCTCGGCTAGAGAAGCATGGTGAGCGGGTCTTCGATCAGGCCCTTGAACGCCTGCAGAAACCGCGCGCCGAGCGCGCCGTCGACCACGCGATGATCGACCGAGAGCGTGCACGACATCATGGTGGCGACGGCGAGCGCGCCGTCCTTGACCACCGGCCGCTGCTCGGCGGTGCCGACCGCGAGGATCATCGACTGCGGCGGGTTGATGATCGCCGCGAACTCCTTGATGCCGTACATGCCGAGGTTGGAGACGCTGAAGGTGCCGCCCTGGTACTCCTCCGGCGCGAGCCCCATGGGCTTGGCGCGGGCGCGCCCGGCGAGCTCCTTCACCTCGGCCGAGATCTCGGCGAGCCCCTTGCCGTCGGCGTTGCGCACGATGGGCGTCACCAGTCCGTCCTCGATGGCGACGGCCACAGAGACATCGGCGCTCGCGTATTGTCGGAGCGCGCCGTCCACCCACGAGGCATTGGCGGCCGGAACCTTGCGCAGCGCGAGCGCCGCAGCGCGGATCACGAAGTCGTTGACCGAGAGGGTGTAGTCGTCCGAGCGCTCGTTGAGCTGCGCGCGGGTCTCCAGCAGCGCGTCGACCGCGCAGTCGACGGTCAGATAGAAGTGCGGGACCTCGCGCTTGGCCTCCTGCAGCCGCTGCGCGATGACCTTGCGCATGGTGCTGGCCGGCGCGTCCTGGTAGGCCGCAGCGGGCGCCACAGGCGCCGCGGCCGGCACCGCAACGGGGGCGGC
>JAJEEP010000001.1 GCA_022820945.1 Alphaproteobacteria bacterium
GCTCAAGCTCCTCGACCCAGGGCCCAAGCTTCGGCATCGGCTGGATCGTGCGCACGTAGGCGTGCGAGCTCGCATCGCCCCGAACCACCTTGCGGATCGTGTTCCTGGAAACCCTCAAATCACGGGCGAGCTTCTTGATCGAAACGCCCTTCACCTTATGGTCCCGGCGGATCCGCGCAATCGTCTCCACAGTCAGCATCTCCCCCCTCACCTCGTCCGTCCAACAACGAGGCGGGTTCATGGGCCAAATCCATGGGGGGTCAATTTTGGACGCCGATCACCCCCAATAGGGGGTCAATTTTCCACGCTTAACAACAGGCACTGGGCAGCGATCTACCTGGAGCCATCACCGTCATGCCGACTAACGGCGAAGTCTGGCCCCTCGATGTCGACGATCACGATGAGCCGGGTCGTTATGGACGTGAGAATGCACTGCGATTCTCGCTGGCCGGTGTCCAATTGAAGTTTTCCGCAGTCGAGGCAACGAGGGGTGGGCTGTCGATCCCGGTCCGCGGTGTGGGCGGATTGTGGATCGTCAAGTTGCCTTCACACGAATTCGAAAGTGTGCCCGAGAACGAATTCGCAATGATGACGCTCGCCCGGCTGATAGGCATGGATGTACCAGCGCTCCAACTCATTGATCTGGACGCCATAGGGAACCTGCCCGAAGGGATCGGTGCTCTGAACGGACAAGCTCTTGCCATTGAACGCTTCGACCGGCTTGAGGACGGAACTCTCGTTCATATTGAGGACTTCGCCCAAATCTTCGGTGTTTATCCGGAGGACAAGTACAATAAGGCCAGCGCCAGAAACATCGCCAATGTCATCGGGGCTGAAGGAAGTGATGTGGACACTGCCGAATTTATCCGGCGGCTCACCTACAACGTTCTGATCGGCAATGCCGACATGCACCTCAAGAATTGGTCTCTGATCTATCCCGACAAGCGTAATGCGGCGCTTGCACCTGCCTATGATTTTGTATCTACAATTCCATATATCGCGGACGACAAGGCGGCGCTCAACTTCAGTCGAACAAAGCGCTTCGATCAGTTTTCCGAAGATGAACTTTCCCATCTCGCTGCGAAGGCGCGCCTACCCGGCAAGCTTGTGCTCGATACTGCCCGTGAGACCGTCGCGCTCTTCCATCAATACTGGAGCTCCGAAAAGGCCCATCTGCCGCTCGTTGACACGGTCATCGATGCCGTCGAAAAGCATCTGGAGACCGTACCCATTGCCAAGTAAAGCAAGCACGGTCTTATTGTAGTTGGAACGGAATAGTCTGACTCACATGCTCGGGTCATACCGGAAGCTCGATCTGTCGAGTGGGCGAACTGAGAGCGACAATGTCCTTATCCCCTACCGTCTGGATCACCTTCCACCGGCGCGGGATCACCTCCAGCGTCTCGGTCACGTCCTCGCCCACCTTCGACAGCCGCTCCGACCCGCAGCAGGCGCAAGCCGTCGGCCCTGGCACCACCACCCGCTCGCGCGGCAGATGATCGGGGAAAGGCTTGCGCGACGGCTTGCGACGGACGAAGCCCTCGACCTCGGTCGTTGCTGTTGCCGCCTTCTCGGCCGCCAGATCCGCACCGGGTTGCGTCACTCGGGGTCTGATGCGACCGCTCGAACTCGTGCTTGACTAAGGACATCAGAGCGCCGTGTCCACACACGAGCGCGTAATACGAGCGTCCGCCGATCGAGGGAAACGAACAGGTCAGGAGGGAAACAGAAAGTTGTAGAGGGAGGATGCGCCCCCCGGCTCCGTCCTCCCGCTATTCTGCCGCGTCGCGCAGCGGCGCGGCTTCGGTGACGGCGCGGAGGCCTGCGATCACGTCGTCTTCCTGCGCGAGTGCAGCGGTCTCCAGCACCTTGGAGACGACCGGCGCGGCCTGCGAGCCCGAAACCCGCAGGATCTCGTGGTCGAGCCAGTCGAACAGCCGCTCCTGCGCCTCCTGGGCGATGCGCGCACCGAGCGACGGCCCGCGCGCGGTCTGCTCCACGATCAGCAGCCGATTGGTGCGCTGCACGCTGGCCCCGATGGTCTCCCAGTCCATGCCGAGCGGATTGAGCGTGCGCAGGTCGATCACCTCGGCGTCGATGCCGGCGGCACCGGCAGCGGCGACGCTCACCGGCACCATGTTGGCGCAGGTCACCACCGTGCACGCGCTGCCCGGGCGCACGATCCGCGCCTTGCCGAAGGGGATGCAGTAGTCGAGGTCCTCCGGCACCAGGCCCTTCCCCTGGTAGAGCGCCTGGCACTCGATGATCGCCACCGGGTCGTTGCAGCGGACGGCGCTGTTGAAGAGCCCCACGTAGTCGAAGGGCGTGGTCGGCGCGACGATGCGCCAGCCGGGCCAGAGCGCGAACACGCCCGACGGGTCCATGGAGTGCTGCGAGCCGTAGCCCCCGCCCGCCGCCACGCGGGCACGCAGGATCAGCGGTGCGTCGTGGCCGCCGCCGAACATGTGGCGCACCTTGGCGGCCTGGTTGAAGAGCTGGTCGGCCGCGACCAAGCAGAAGTCCGCGTACATGATCTCGACGATGGGCCGCAGCCCGTTGACCGCAGCCCCCAGCCCCATGCCGCAAAAACCGTTCTCCGCGATGGGTGTGCCGATCAGGCGTTCAGGGTACGCCTCGCCGATGCCCTTGGTGGCGCCCACGGTGCCGCCCTTGAGCCGGTGCACGTCCTCGCCCAGCACGATCACGCTCTCGTCCCGCTCCATCGCGTGGAACTGCGCGGCGGCGATGGATTCGATGTACGTCATCTCCCGCGCCGCGTCGGGGTCAACGTCCTCGGGCTCCATGCGCAGCACGCCGTCGAGCTCCGAGAGGTCGCCGCGGATGCCGATATCGATCTCCGCCGTGTCGGGCCAGAGCGCCGGCACGACGCGGAGCCGATTGGAGCCGGGCTCGGTCTCGGTCAGCGCCTTGGCGGCGCTCTCCACGGCCGCACGGGCGCGCTCTTCCAGCGCCGCAATTCCGGCCTCGTCCATGACGCCGGCCTCGATCAGTCGCTTCGGCATGGTCGTCGCCGGATCGCGGGCGTGCCAGGCCTCCTCCTCGTCCTTGTCGCGATAGCCGAAGGCGCTGCCCTTCATCGGCCCGTGCTGGTGGAAGTAGCGATAGGTAAGCGATTCGACCAGCACCGGCCCTTTGGCCTCGATCTGGCCGCGCGCCCACTGCATCGCCTTGCGCACCGCCATCACGTCCATGCCGTCGACCTCGACCGAGGGCACCGCGAGCCCCTGCCCCCGTGCGCTGAGCCTCGTCTCCCGCGTGGTCTCCGAGACATGCGTGGAGACGCCATAGAGGTTGTTCTCGACGAAGAAGACGATGGGCAGGTCGTAGAGCGCAGCCATGTTGAGCGATTCGTAGGCTGCGCCGTTCTGCATCGCGCCGTCGCCGAAGAAGGTGACGGTGAGGTAGCCGCTCCGCTTCAGCTTCTCGGCCAGCGCGTAGCCCACCGCCTGCGGCGGATTGCCGCCGACGATGGCGTTGGTGCCGAGCACGCCGGCCTCGTCCCAGCGCATGTGCATCGAGCCCCCGCGCCCGCCGCAGTAGCCGGGCGATAGACCCATGATCTCGGCCATGGAGCGGTGCACGACCTCCTGCATCCCCTCGGGCCAGTCGTCTTCGCGCGGGTCGTAGTCGGACGGCGCCGCGTGATTCAGGAACTTGGCGAGGAACTGATGATGCGCGCGGTGGGTCGCGTTGATCTTGTCGGTGTCCGTCAGCGTCGACATGGCGCCGACCGCGCCGCCTTCCTGGCCGATGCTGGCGTGCGCCGGCCCGTGCACGCAGCCCGCCTTGAAGAGCTCGAGGATGCGCTCCTCGAAACGCCGGATCAGCAGGAGCTGCTCCATGAGATAGGCCAGCACCTGCGGGTCCTCGCTCCGCCAGTCGTCCTCGTCCGCAACGAGCCGATGCCAAGGAGTCTCGGAGATCATCGGTTCCATCGTCGGCATGGCGTCCCCCCTGCCCGCTCCGGCGTGCCAGGCCGTTATAGCAGACCCGGCGATCAGGGCGGGAGAGGAGCCACGCTTGGCGCTGCCAGCAGGTCGCGCTAGAACCGCCCGCATGCACCGGCAGCTTCGCCGGGAGGGAGACGCGGCGGAGGTCGGCGCGCACGATGATCTACGACGAGCCGCGATTCACGCCGGGCGGCGACCGCTTCATTGAGATGGAGTTGGGCGACGAGCTCAATTTCGACCTTAACTTCCTGGTCCACGCGCTGACCGCACGCGTGCGCAAGGCCGATCTCGACGGCATCGTCGAGCTCCTGCCCAACATGGCCTCCATCGTCATCAGCTACGATCCGGACCGGATCGGCTACGACGACGTGGTGCGCGAGATCAACGACATCTTCGCCTCCCTCGGCTCGTTGGAGGACGTGGAGCTGCCGAGCCCGCTCTACACCTTCCCCGTGCTCTATTTCGACCACGTCACCCGCGCCTGCTGGGAGGACTACTGCGCCCGCATCGTCGAGAAGGAGTACGACCCCGACCTCATGGTGCGGCTCAACAAGCTGGAGAGCCGCGCGCAGCTCGCCCGCATTCATTCCGGCACAGAGTACTGGGTGGCGGCCCTGGGCTTCTATCCGGGCCTCGCCTCGCTCATCGCGCTCGACCCGCGCTGCCGCCTCACGGCGCCGAAGTACAACCCGCCCCGCACCTGGACGCCAAAGGGCACGCTCGGCTACGGCGGCTCCGTCACCTGCCTCTATCCGGCCCGCACGCCGGGCGGCTACCAGATCATCGGCCACTCGCCGGTGCCGGTGTTCGACCTGGAGCAGCGGCTCCGCGCCTTCCGCGACCGTCTCGCGCTGCTCAGGCCCGGCGACCGGGTGCGCTTCGTGCCCGTGGGCCGCGAGGAATACGACCATGTCGAGGCCCAGGTGGGGAGCGGCGACTACGAGCACCAGGTCGCGGCCTACGCCAAGTTCTCGATCCGGGCCTATCACGCCTGGCTCGCAACGCTCGACATGAGCGTGAGGTTCTGATGATCGAGGTCATCAAGGCCGGGCTGGAGACCAGCGTGCAGGACTTTCCCGGCCGCTACGGCTTCTGGGAGCAGGGATTTCCGCCCTCCGGCCCCTTCGACATGTGGTCCTTCCGCCTCGCCAACCTGCTGGTCGGCAATGCACCGGAGGCGGCGGGGCTCGAAATCCAGTTCCTCGGGCCGACGCTCCGCTTTGCGACCGACGCCGTGATCGCGCTCACCGGCGCCACCATGGCGCCCAGGCTCGACGGCGCGCCGATACCCCAGTGGGAGAGTGTCGCCGTCCCCGCCGGCGCGGTGCTGGAGACCGGCTTCGCGCGCATCGGAGCCCGCGCCTACCTCGCCGTTGCCGGCGGCATCGACACGGCACCGGTGCTGGGCTCGCGCTCTACCTTTCACATGGCCGGCGTCGGCGGCATGGAAGGTCACGCAATCGGTGACGGCCAGCACCTGCCGCTCGGCGCCGGCGCCGAGGACGGCACACCCGGCCGGCGCGTGAAGGACGACTGCCGCCCACCCATCCCCGAGGAGAACAGCTGGCAGATCGAGGTGGTCGCCGGCCCCAACGACGACTGGATCGACAAGGAGGGCCAGCGCATGTTCCTGGAGAGCGACTGGACGCTCCAGGCGCGCAGCAACCGCACCGGTTACCGCCTCTCCGGCCCGGAATGGACCTTCGCCGCCCGCGCGACCGACAAGGGACCGGAGCACGGCGAGCATCCCTCCAACATCCTCGACCACGGCTATCCCGTGGGCTCGGTGAACCTCTGCGGCCAGACGCCGATCATCCTGGTCAACGACGGGCCGTCGGCCGGCGGCTTCATCAATCCCTACACGGTGCCCTCGGCGGCGTTCTGGAAGCTTGCCCAGTCGAAGCCCAACGACACTTACCGCTTCCACCTGGTCTCGGTGACCGAGGCGCAGGCCGCCCGCCGCGCCATCGACGCGCTCTGCACCGAGTCGAGCCTGGAGGATGCCGGGTGATCTACGACGAGCCGCGCTTCCTGCCGGGCGGCGATACCTTCATGCTGGTTCAGTTCGGCGACGACGCGCGCATCGACCTCAACTTCATGGCCCTCGGCCTCACCGCGGCGTTGCGCGAAGACCGCACCAAGGGCGTCATCGACACCAACCCCTCCTACAACTCGGTGGTGGTGGAGTACGACCCGGACCTGATCGGCGCGGACGACCTCACGCATGAGCTTCGCCGCCTGATCGAAGGCCTCGGCTCGGTCCAGGACCTGGAGCTTGAGAGCCGCCTCGCCTACCTGCCCGTGATGTACCGCGACCCCTGGACCCGGGCCTGCGTCGAGGACTACGCCCGGCGCATCGCGCCCCGCGACGGCGACCCGGAGTTCGTGGCCCGCATCAACGGGCTGGAGGATGCAGCGCAGCTCGCCCGCGTCCATTCCGGCACCGAGCACTGGGTGGTCGCCGTCTGCTCGACGCCCGGCCTGCCGCTGATGGTGGCGCTCGACCCACGCTGCGCCATCACCTCCCCCAAGTACAACCCGCCCCGCACCTGGACCACGCTCGGCGCCATCGGCGTCGGCGGCCTCTCCACCTCGATCTACACGACGCCGGGGCCGGGCGGCTACAACCTGATCGGCCGCACGCCGGTGCCGCTTTGGGACACGCAGGCGAAGCTCCCCGCCTACCGCGACCGCGTGGTGCTGCTGGACGCCGCCGACCGGGTGAAGTTCGTGCCCGTCGAGTTGGAGGAGTTCGAGTACATCGAGCGCCGCGTGGCGGAAGGGACGTATGCCTTCAACGTCACCGGCTATCAGCGCTTCTCGGTCCGCCAGTACAAGGCGTGGGCCGCCTCCCTCGACCCGAGCGAGCGGTTCTGAGTCGCGCGGAACGCGCGCGGGAGCACATGTCATGACGGTCACGGTCATCAAGGGCGGGCTCGAGACCACGGTGCAGGACTATCCCGGCCGCAAGGGCGCCTTCGGCATGGGCTTTCCGCCGTCGGGGCCCATCGACCACTGGTCGTTCCGCCTCGCCAACATCCTGGTCGGCAACGCGCCGGGCGCAGCGGCGCTGGAGTGCGCCTTCATCGGGCCGACGCTTCGCTTCGAGCGCGACACCGTGATCGCGCTCACTGGCGCCGACATGAAGGCGACACTGGACGGAGACCCCGTGCCGCGCTGGGGGAGCGTGGCCGTGGCCGCCGGGCAGACGCTTGAGTTGGCGTCCGCCATTACCGGCGCCCGCACCTACATCGCCTTCGCCGGTGGCATCGACGTGCCCCTCTTCCTCGACTCGCGCGCGACCTTCGTCATCGGCGCCTGCGGCGGGCTCGAAGGGACTGCGTTGAAGGAGGGGCAGACCATCCCGCTCGGCTCGGCCGATTACGCCGCGCCCGGCCTGCGGTTGAAAGAGGGCGTTCGCCCCCCTCCCCCTTCTGGTGGCGCCTGGGAAATCGAGGTGGTGGCGGGCCCCAACGACGACTGGATCGACGAGGCCGGCAGGCGGCGCTTCCTGGAGAGCGACTGGAAGGTCTCGCCCAAGAGCAATCGCGTCGGCTTCCGGCTCGAAGGACCCGAGTGGACCTTCACCGAAAAGGCCACGAACAAGGCGCCGGAGAACGGCGCCGACCCCTCCAACGTGATCGACCACGGCTATCCCATCGGCGCCATCAACCTCTGCGGCCAGACCCCGATCATCCTGATGGTGGACACGCTCACCCTCGGCGGCTTCATCAACCCCTACACGGTGCCCACCTGCGCCTGGTGGAAGCTGGGCCAGTCGCGCCCCAACGAGACCTACCGCTTCCGCGAAGTCTCGGTGGCCGAGGCGCAGGCCGAGCGCCGGCGCATCGCCGCGCTTTGCACGGCGGACTCGCTCGCTCCTGAGGCGTCGCCATGAGAATCGTCGAAATCCGGGACATCGCCGTGCCCATGGGCGCGCCGATGCGGAACGCCGTCATCGACTTCAGCAAGATGACCGTGAGCGCGGTCGCGGTGGTGACCGACGTCGTGCGCGGCGGCAAACCGGTCGTGGGCTTCGGCTTCAACGCCAACGGCCGCTACGCCCAGAGTGCCGCGATCCACGAACGCCTCGCGCCGCGCGTTCTGGAAGAACCCGACGAGCACACGAGCGCCGACGGCACCGCCCTCGACCCCCGCGCCATCCGCCGCCTGATGATGCGGAACGAAAAGCCTGGCGGCCACGGCGAGCGCGCGGTCGCGGTGGCGGCGGTCGACATCGCGGTCTGGGACGCCGCCGCCAAGCTCCGCGACATGCCGCTCTGGGCGCTGATCGCCGAGCACGCAGGCAACCCGGCGCCGGAGCGGCACATTCCGGTCTACGCCGCCGGCGGCTACTACGACCCCGACAAGGGGACGGACGGCCTCGTCGCCGAGATGCAGCGCTACCTCGACGAGGGCTACACCCAGGTCAAGATGAAGATCGGCGGGGCCTCCCTCGACGAAGACCTCGCCCGGGTCGAGGCGGTGCTCGCATTGCTCGGCGGCGACGGCTCGCGCCTCGCGGTGGACGCGAACGGCCGCTTCGACCAGGAGACCGCGCTTCGCTACGCCGATGCGATGGCCCCCTACGGCCTCGCCTGGTACGAGGAGCCGGGCGATCCGCTGGACTTTTCCCTCAACGCGGCGGTGGTGGCGACCTACCCCGACCCCATCGCGACCGGCGAGAACCTGCTCTCGCTGCAGGATGCGCGGAATCTGCTGCGCTTCGGCGGGATGCGGCCCGAAATCGACTACGTCCAGTTCGACCCCGCCCTGGCCTATGGCGTGGGCGAGACCATCGACATCGTGGCCATGATGGAGGCGGAGGGCTGGTCGCCCCGCCGCTTCCTGCCCCACGGCGGCAACTTGCTGGCGCTCTCCGTCGCCGGCGGGCTTTCCCTTGGCGGCTGCGAATCCTATCCGGGCGTGTTCCAGCCCTTCGGCGGCTTCGCCGACGAGACCCCGGTCGAGGACGGCCGGGTCCGCCTCGGCGACGCGCCCGGCGCCGGCTTCGAGCGCAAGGCTGCGCTCAACGAGCTGTTGCAAACTCTGCTCTAAGCGGCGCTTGTCGAGATCGGTCGCGGGCGGTTAGAACCCTCACTCAGCCGCCGGTGCGGCGCGGCGAACATGAGCGGGAGGCCACGGGCCATGAGCAAAGTCATCATCACCTGCGCGGTCACGGGGTCGATCCATACCCCCACCATGTCGCCGCACCTGCCGATCACGCCGGACGAGATCGCAGCCGACGGCGTGGCGGCGGCCGAGGCCGGCGCCTCGATCCTCCACCTCCACGCCCGCGACCCGAACGACGGCCGGCCGACGCCCGATCCGGACGTGTTCATGGCCTTCCTGCCGCGCATCAAGCAGCAGTCGGACGCGGTCATCAACATCACCACCGGCGGCGGACTCGGCATGTCCCTCGACGAGCGCCTCGCCGCGCCGCGCCGCGCGAGCCCGGAGATGACCTCGCTCAACATGGGCTCCATGAACTTCGGCATCTACCCGATGCTGAACCGCTACAAGGAGTTCAAGTACGACTGGGAGCGGCCCCATCTGGAGGGCACAAAGGATTTTATTTTCCGAAATACTTTCAAAGACATCGAATACATCATGAAGGATTTGGGTGAAGGCCACGGCGTGCGCTTTGAGTTCGAGTGCTACGACGTCGGCCATCTTTACAACCTGGCCCATTTTGTCGACCGCGGCCTGGTCAAGCCGCCGCTCTTCGTGCAGACTATCTTCGGCATTCTAGGCGGCATCGGCGCCGACCATGAGAATCTGATGCACATGCGCCGCATTGCCAACAAGCTGTTCGGCGACGACTACCGCTGGTCGATCCTGGCCGCCGGCCGCCACCAGATGAGCTTTGTCACCATGGGCGCGATGATGGGCGGCAACATCCGCGTCGGGCTGGAGGACAGCCTCTTCCTCGGCAAGGGCGAGCTCGCGCCCTCCAACGCCGCCCAGGTGGTCAAGGCCAGGCGCATCGTCGAGGAGCTTTCGCTGGAGGTGGCGACGCCCGCCGAGGCGCGCGAGATGCTGGGCCTCAAGGGCGGCGATCAGGTCGCCTTCTGAGCTTGGCGCGACCGAACCCGAATCGCGCATGAGCATCGCAGCCACCGGTATCGACGACGCCATTGCCGAGAGGTTCCAGCGGGACGGCGTCGTTCATCTGGCGGGCGCGTTCGCGGACTGGCTCGATCCCCTGCGCGCCGGTGTCGAGCGCAACATGCGCACCCCCGGCCCCTACACGAAGGAGTACGAGCCGGAGGGTTCGAAGGGCTATTTCTTCGGCGATTACTGCAACTGGGCCCGCGTGCCCGAATATCGCGACTTCGTGTACCGCTCCCACGCAGCGGCACTGGCCGCCCGGCTCATGGGGTCCGGCACGGCGCGCTTCTTCCACGAGCACGTGCTGGTGAAGGAGCCGCGAACCGAATCGCGCACGCCCTGGCACCACGACCTGCCCTACTACTGCATCGACGGCACCCAGTGCGTGAGCTTCTGGACCGCGCTCGACCCCGTTCCCCGCGCGATGTGCCTGGAGCTTGTCGTGGGCTCGCACCGCTGGGGCAAGTCGTTCATGCCGAAGAAATTTGTGGGCGTGGACTACCGGCGGGAAGGCGAGGCCCTCGACACCATGCCGGACATCGACGGGCACCGGGACGACTACGAGATCGCGTCGTTCGACATGGCGCCGGGCGACGCCATCGCCTTCCACTTCCTCACCGTCCACGGCGCGGCGGGCAACGCCTCGGCTTCGGCGCGGCGTCGCGCCTTCGTTCACCGCTGGGTGGGCGACGACGTGCGCTTCAAGGTACGCCCCGGCGAGGTCTCGCCGCCGTTCCCCGAGGCGCACCGGCGCTTGAGCGACGGCGATCCCCTCGACGACCCCGAATTTCCACTCGTCTGGCCGTCGGGAGATTAGCGCCCGGCGTCTGAGGGCCGGGTCGCGAAGCGGCCCGGAGCGCGCGACTGCGCGCCACGCCGAAGGCGCGTAAGCCAGGCGAGCGTCGCGCGGATACGCGCGCGGGGGCGCGCGATGCGAGCGCCCAGCGTCTGAGGGAACTGTAAAGAGTCTCCCCGTCAGAACTTCTCGGCGCGGAATGAGCGGTGGCAACCGCCGCAGCCTGCGCCTACCGCGCCGAACGCACCCTGAAGGCTGGCGAGATCGGTTCCGGCCGCCACGACCATCGCCTCCAGCGCCTTGGTCAGCGCGTCGGACTTCTCGACTATCGCCGGGAAGGTGGTCCAAATCTCGGGCAAGGCTCGGGTCTTGCCCGGAAGGGACTGGTTGTCCGAGCCGGGTGGCCACATCGCTCCCACGTCCATGGTGTTGAGTGCCAGCAGGCTGTTGACCACCCCGGTGGCCTGCGCCGCGTCGTAGGGAGCCTGCCCCTTCGCGATTGCCGCCAGCTGGCCCATGAAGAAGCCGTTGAGTTGCATGTGGGCCTGGCGGGCCTTGACTGCCGCCGAGTGGTCCTCCTGGGCGCTTGCCATGCCCGACCCGGTGAATACGGCCAGCGCCATAGCCAGTGCGGCTGCGCCCGCGATCCATGTCCGTTTTCTCATCACCGCCCCCCTGTTCGTGTGTTGTTTTCTTTGCCCTGACTCGAAGCCTACCCCTCCCCGCCGCCCGCCGCCATCGCCAATTGCCGCGTGCGGGCTATGGCAGGCGGTGGCGGACGGCTCTCGGAACGCCGACGACCGCCCTCACCTAGCAATGGCGATCGGCCTTCAAGCCCGCAACACGCACCACCAGGTCAAAGTCCACGTCATCGCAAAATTTCGCGGCATCGACGCGGCTGGCACGCAACTCGTCCAGATTGCCCTCCCATCCCGAGCCGCGCAGCTTCCGGGGGTCGTCATCGATGTCTACGTCGGCGCATGACATACGCATCGATTACACCATGATCGCCCCAGCATCCACGGGTTGACGGCTTGCGTTCGCCCGCTCGCCGCGCAAGATGGCGGCCGGAAACGGAAGGGCTTCGGATGAGCGCACCTGGCGACGCCCGCTACGTGGTCGCGACCGACGTCGGCGGCACCTGCACGGACGCAGTGCTGTTCGCCGCCGGCGAGCCGGTACGCCTCGGCAAGGCGCTCTCCACCCCGCCCGACTTCGCGGATGGCGTGCTTGCCGCCGTCGGCGCTGCGGCGGAGGACCTCGGCCTCACCACCGACGAGCTCCTGGCGCGGACATCGCTCTTCATGCACGGCTCGACGGTCGTCGACAACACGCTGTTCACGCGCAGCGGCGCGCGGACAGGCTTGGTTACCACCGAAGGCTTCGAGGACACGCTGATCATTACCCGCGGCGCCTATGGCCGCTGGGCCGGACTCACGGAGGACGGCATCAAGCACCCGGTGGCGACCGACCGCGCCCCGCCGCTGGTGCCGGGCGCACGGACCAGGGGCGTGCCGGAGCGGGTCGACTACAAGGGCGCCGTGCTGCGCGCGCTGGACGAAGACGCAGTGCGTCAGGCCATCCGCTCGCTGGTCGAGGACGAGGAGATCGAGGCGCTCGCGGTCTCCTTCCTCTGGTCCTTCTACAACGCCACCCACGAGCAACGGGTGGGCGAACTGATCCGCGAGGTCGCGCCCGATGTCTACGTCACGCTCTCGAGCGAAATCGCGCCGGTGCCGGGCGAGTACGAGCGCGCGTCCACGACCGTCATCAACGCCTACGCCGGACGCATCGCCAGCGACTACATCACCAGCCTGCAGGCGTTGCTGCGGGATCGAGGCTACGACGGGCCGCTGCTGGTGATGCAGGGCTACGGCGGCCTGCTGCCGGCGGAGGAAGCCGCTGAACGGGCCGTGGGCATGCTCGAATGCGGCCCCGCCGCAGGCGTCATCGGTAGCCGCCATCTCGGCCGCCTCATGGAGGACGAGGACATTATCGCCTGCGACATGGGTGGCACGACCTTCAAGGTGGGCGTGATCCAGGGTGGCGCCATCGACTATGCCCGCGAGCCCATGGTCGACCGCTACCACTACGTGGCGCCCAAGATCGAAGTCGTGTCCATCGGCGCCGGCGGCGGCAGCATCGTCGCGCTTGACCCGGCCACCGGCGTGCCGGGCGTGGGCCCCGCGAGCGCGGGCGCCAGGCCCGGCCCGGTCTGCTACGGCCTCGGCGGGGACGAGCCCACGCTCACCGATGTCATGCTGCTGGTGGGCTACATGGACCCCGGCACCTTCCTCGGCGGCACCATCGCTCTCGATGCCGAGGCGGCCCGACGGGTCTTCTCGGAGAAGGTCGCGAAGCCTCTCGGCATGAGCGTGGAGGAGGCCGCCATCGGCATCTACCGCATCGCCGCAGCGCAGATCGCCGACCTGATCCATGAGATCACCGTCGAACGCGGCCTCGACCCCAGAGATTTTGTGCTGCACGCCTTCGGCGGTACATGCGGCCTGCTCTGCGGCGTGTTCGGCGCCGAGCTCGGCGTCAGGCGAATCGTGGTGCCCTACACCGCCTCGGTGAACGCTGCCTTCGGCCTGCTCTCGGCCGACATCGTGCACGAATACAGCGTCACCAAGACGCTTCCCGTTCCGAGCCCGGCCGACGAGATCAACGAGATCTACGCGCCGATGGCGGCCCGCGCTCGCGAGCAGCTTGCCGCCGAAGGGTTCGCTGACGATGCGATCACTCTCGACCGGTCGGTTGACCTGCGCTACGGACGCCAGGTGCACGAGGTGACGACGCCGGTCGCGGGCAGCGGGCCGATGGACGAGGGTGCCGTCGGCCGCCTCGCCGCGGACTTCGAGGCGCTCTACGAACGCAAGTTCGGCAAGGGCTCCGCCTACCGCGCAGCCGGCATGGAGATGACCATGTTCCGGCTCACCGCACGCGGCCTGGTGGAACGCCCCCGCATCGAGAAGGCGGCGCTGGAAGGCGCCGGCCCGGAGGGGGCGCGGATCGGCAAGCGGGACATCTACGTGGAAGCGGAAGGCGGCTTCGCGCCGGCCGACATCTACGACTTCGAGCGGCTTAGCCCCGGCAACGTCGTCTCCGGCCCCGCCGTCATCCACACGCCGATCACGACCATCGTCGTCCAGGCTGGCCAGTCCGGCCGGGTGGACGCCTACCGCAATATCTCCATCGAGTTCGGCTGAGGCCCGCCATGGACCCCATCACCTTCTCCATCATCCGCCACCGGCTCTTCCGCGTCATCGACGAGGCGGTGATCACGCTGAAGCACGTCTCGGGCAGCGCGATCACCAACGAGGGCCACGACCTCATGGTCTCCCTCTACCGGGCGGACGGCTCGCTGCTCATGGGAGGCGTCGGCTTCCTCCACCACCTGACCAGCGCCGCCGAGGCCTGCAAGGCGGTCATCCGCCGCTTCGAGGGCGATATCGGCGAAGGCGATGTGTTCCTCACCAACTGCCCCTACACCGCAGCGCTCCACACCTCCGACATCTACCTCGTTGCGCCGATCCACCACGAGGGCCGGCTGGTGGCCTGGAGCGCCTGCTTCGTCCACGTCTACGACATCGGCGCCATGGTGCCCGGCGGCTTCAGCCCGGATTCGCGCGACATCTTCACCGAGGGCTTCAGCTCGCCCGGCATCAAGCTGGTCGAGGGCGGCGAGATGCGCCGCGATGTCATGGACACGCTGCTCAACATGGTGCGGGCGCCCGAGATGGTGGCGCTCGACCTCTCTTCCATGATCGCGGCCAACAATGTGGCGCGGGAGCGCATGGGCGCGCTGATAGACAAGTACGGGGCTGGGCCGGTGGACGAGGCCTGCGGTGCCCTGGTAGACCAGTCGGAGACGCTTCTCCGCAAGCGCCTGCGCGAGCTGCCGGATGGCCGCTGGGAGGCGCGGCAGTATTTCGACATCGAGGGCGAGACCTGCCGGGTTCTGCTCGCCATGACCAAGGAGGGCGACGAGCTCACGTTCGACTTCACCGGCTCCAGCCCGCAGTCGCACTACGGCATCAACTGCACCTACTGGGCCTCGTGGGGCGGCTTCTTCGCTCCCCTCTTCCCCCTCCTCTGTTACGACATCACCTGGAACGACGGCGTGCTCAGGCCCATCACGATGATCGCGCCGGAAGGCTCGGTGGTGAACTGCACGCGGCCGGCGCCGGTCTCGCTCGCGACCGTGGGCGCCATCCAGTCGGTCAACAACGCCGCCTGCACCTGCATCGCCAAGATGCTGTCGGCGAGCGAGACGTATGCCAAGGAGGCGACGGCGGTCTGGCACGGCAGCCACTTCGCCATCTTCATGTTCGGCCTTAACCAGCGCCGGCAGGAGGCGATCGGCATCCTGACCGAGACCTTCGGCGGCGCCGGCGGGGCGCGCACCTGGGCCGACGGTATCGATGTCGGCGGCGAGATCCCCAACCCCATCGGCCGCATGGCCAATGTCGAGACCACGGAATCGACCTTCCCCGTGCGCTACCTGTTCCGCCGCGCGCGGCCGGATACCGGGGGGCCGGGGCGCTGGCGCGGCGGCAATTCCATCGAGTTCGCCCTGGTGCAGCACGATTCGCCCGAGGGCGGCATCAACTACGTGGTCTCCGGCAAGGGCACCGAGTTCTCCATGAGCGAGGGGCTGGGCGGCGGCTACGCCGGCGCGCCCTGCGCCTACCGCTGGGTGCACAACAACGAGGCCAGCGAGGCCGGGCGCAACGTCAACCCCTTCCCCGCCTCCCTCGACGAGATGACCGGCGAGGCGGAGACGATCTCGTGGGGCGTCTTCCCGCTCAAGGGCGAGGACGCGCTCTACGTCCGCTCCGACGGCGGCGGCGGCTTCGGCGACCCGCTGGAGCGGGAGCCCGCACGGGTCCAGACAGACATCGAGGCCGGCACGGTCTCGGCGGAAGTCGCTGCCTCGGTTTATGGCGTGGTTATGGCCAACGGCGCGGTGGACGAAGCAGCGACCGCCGCACGCCGCGAGGCCCTGCGCACCGCCCGGCTCGCAACGCCGATGGCCGCCGAATGAGTACGACCCGCATCTCGGCCACGCTCGTGGTGAACGAAGACCGCGTCATCGCTTGCATGGCTTGCGGCCACGCCCTTGGCCCCGCCGGGAAGCCCTGGAAGGAGGCCGCACGGCTCGACGAGCAGCCCATGCAAGGCGCGGGCGGCGCGCCCTACAGCAATGCCGAGCGAGTCCTGCTACGCCGCTTCTTCTGCCCCGGCTGCGGTGCCCTGCTCGACACCGAATCGGCGCTCGCCGGCGATCCCTTCCTCACCGACATCGTACGGGTGTAGCCTTTCTGGTGCCGAGGAAGTGCCAAGGTCTATTGGTTGCAACCGATACGCGCTACACAACGGACGATGTGCTAGGATTCTCAGTTCGTGGAGGGGACGATGACCATACGGCGGTCACAGGCTAACGCTTTAAAGAACGAGCGGGACCGGCAGAGCGACCAGAGCGGTCTCAGCGATGCCGAGCCGTCTTCGCCGGGTGGTCAAGCCTTCGTCGCGGCATACCGGGACTTCACGAAGGAAACCGATCTCGCGGCTCTCGCGCTCGATCCAGACGAGCTTTTCGGCACCATTCGCAAGGAGGCCGTGGAGCGCGACGTCCGGTTGTAGCGACGGTGCGCTACTTGCTCGACACGAACGTTGTGTCGGAGCCGTTACGCCCCCAGCCAGCCGCTAATGTCATGCGCCGACTGCGGCAGTATGACGGAGAGGTCGCGATTCCGTCTCCGGTCTGGCACGAGCTGCGGTTCGGGTGCGCCCGGCTGCCGCCCTCGCGGCGTCGAGATGCAGTCGAGCGCTACATCGAGACCGTGGTGCTTCAATGTTTTCCAGTGCTCGACTACAACCGCGATGCCGCCGATTGGCATGCCAGGGAGCGCGCGAGGCTCGTCGCGGCTGGCAAGACACCGCCGTTCGTCGATGGCCAGATCGCAGCGATCGCGTGCGTCAACGGCTTGACACTGGTCACAATGAACATGAACGATTTTCGAGAATTCGAAGATCTAAGCTTGGAGAGTTGGGTGTGAGTCGGATCCAGGTCAGGGTGATGCACAGCACCGACGATCCGCCGTACACACCGAACAGGTAAGCAGCCTCATGCACGACATCGCCATCCGGCCGAAGATCGTCGAACGCGTCGTCAAGCGGCGCGGGCGGGTGCGCCTCTTCGAGCGGCTCGATCCCGCGCGCACAGCGGCCGTCCATATCGACATGCAGGTCACCTTCCTCGCGCCGGGCGCTCCGGTCGAGGTGCCGATGGCGCGCGCAGTCGTGCCACAGATCAACAGTCTCAACGCCCGGCTCAGGGCGCTGGGGGTGCCCATCTACTGGGTGGCCCACGCCAACACGAGCCGCTACGGCGCGTCGGATTGGCCCGGCTTCTTCGAGCACTTCGTCTCGGACGACGCGCGCGAGCGCACCATCGCCGGGCTTGCACCGGGCGCGGACGGGCAGCAGCTCTGGCCGGAGTTGGAAGTCGGGGACGACGATACGGTCCTGTTCAAGAACCGCTACAGCGCGCTCATTCCGGGCTCCTCGTCGCTGGAGACGATGGTGCGCGGCCGCGGCATCGATACCCTGCTCATCGGCGGCACCAAGACCGACATCTGCTGCGAATCCACCGCGCGCGACGCCATGATGCTCGACTTCAAGACCGTGATGCTCGCCGACTGCTGCGCAGCGCTCTCCGACGAGGAGCACCGCAACGCGCTGGAGACCATCATCCAGCAATTTGGCGACGTGATGACCGCCGACGAGGCACTCGCGGCCCTCGACTCCCGGTAGTCATTTCCCGGATTGCGCCGCGCCGCGCCTATTGCTCTGCGTCCGGTTCCCGGCCGGCGCTGAAAAACCCGTTGAAGATCTGCTCGGGTGTCGTGGCGGTCACGTCGCGATGCCCGCGCAACACGCCGCTCACCTCCTCGCCGGCGGGTCCATAGAACTCGCCGAGCATCGTACCGGTGAAGCCTCCGACACTGGCTTCGGCAGGCCCAGCGCCGCTGTCATGGCCTTCCCAATCGGCGGTGAATCGCCCATCCACGATGCTGCCCACGATTTGGATCACGTTCGTGTCCGCGAGCGGCTGCCTGCCCAAATTAGTCGCGTCTCGGTCGAACCGAGTAAAGTCGGTAACTCGTCCGCCAATATCGCCGTTATCCAAGTCCGCACTAAAGGACAAGTTACCTTCCAGAAGCTCGCTGCCGGTACGGCGGTTGGGGTCTCCCGTGTCCCATATGTTGCCAAGGATGTTGCCCTCATAGCTGGCGCTGCCGAGCGACGACAGAGGTTCCGAAGGAGTCCTTACACCGTAGGTGCCGAAAAACTCGTAAACCACTCCATCGTATGGACTTGCACCGGGCCTCTGCTCGAACGTGTACCACCTGGCGGTGGCCACGTAATCCCGCGTTGCGGGAGCGTCGGTGGTGCCGAGATCGGTGTAGAGCTGCACGGCGTATGCGTGATTGTCATGGGTTGTTTCGCCGAAAATGCTGTCGTACGCCGCAATCTCTCTCGTCTCGAAATCGATGCTGGTTCGCTCACTGTCCAGGATGTAACTGACGACGATCTTTCCCGTGCTGGTTCTTACAATGGACTCGATATAGGCGCTGTCGTCCTCCGGTGACACAACACCTCTCGTATCCTCCGCAAAGTCCCGTCTGACGTGAACGGAGAGCGGCGAGAACGCCAGGCCATCCAGATTTTCCAGCGTGTCCTGCTCGCTATCCGCGTACCAGGAGCCCAACGGGCTGGCGACGAAGCCGCCAACGACGATGGAATCGTCCGGAGGATCGTCGCTGCAGGCCGAGAGAGCACCTCCCAGCAGCGCGGCGGCTGCGATTGTCGTCATCGCTCGTCTGACTGAGGCGACCATGGCGCTCTCCCCGTCTGAGCTACCCGGACGTCACGTAAATTGTGAAGAAATTGTTATAGAGATGCCTGAAAAATGAACAGACTGTTATTTCTGCTCGTTCCCTGAAAGGCCCCATCGGGTCGGGCACGGCAGCCCGGCCCCGTTAGCGAATGCCGGACACGGCGCCCTTCGAGTCGCTGCCCTCACCCCAATTGGCGACCGCAGAGTAACAGCCGCCAGGCCGCGTTCCTATACCGATTCGGCGGACCGCACCGTTGCTGCTAACATTCGGTCCGCGCCGGCGGAATTGCGTGCCGATCGGCGCGGCGCACGGGCCGGAGCGGAGTCTGCGGGTGGCGTTGACCACGTTGAAGGAGATGGCGGGGACGCGACGCGCCAAGTTCGGCACGCTCGTCATCGAACTGGCCTCGCCCGGAATCGGCTATATCCTCAAAGCCGCCGGCGCCCAGTTCGTCTTCCTCGACATGGAGCATTCCGGCTTCGGCTTCGACACCCTGAAGCAGCTTCTGCGCTACACGGAGGCAGCCGAGCTGCCGACGGTCGTGCGCCCGCCGTCCCGCCACTATCACCACATCGCCCGTGCGCTCGACATGGGCGCCGAAGGGATCCTACTGCCCATGGTGGGCTCGGGTGAGGAAGCTGCGCGCATCGTGGCGCACGCCAAGTATCCGCCGCACGGGCATCGCGGGGTGGCGCTCGGCGTTGCCCACGACCGCTACGCGCCGGGAGCGCCGGTAACCAAGCTGCGCACCGCCAACCGCCAGGTCGCCGTTTTCACGATCGTCGAGACCCGGCAGGGCGTTGAAGACGTGGAAGCAATTGCCGCAACAGACGGAGTCGACGGCGTCTGGATCGGCCACTTCGACCTCAGCACGTCCCTCGGCGTTCCCGGCCAGCTCGACCACCCCGATGTCATTGCGGCGGAGGACCGGGTCTTGCGGGCCTGCGTCAAGAACAAGAAGTCCTTCGGCTGCCTCGTCATGAATGTGGAGAGCGGAATTGCGGCCTACCACAGGGGCTACGACATGATCTGCTACTCGGGGGATGTCTGGCTGATGCGGGAGACGCTGCGGCAGGGCATCGACGATCTGAAGGCCGCGCTCGCCAGCCGGCGGAAGGGATAGGAGCGAGGGATGCCGAGCCCTGCGCTGCGCGCGATGATGGGCACGATACGGCCCAAATTCGGCACGTTCGTGATCGAGTTCGACAGCCCCGGCATGGGGCAGATCCTCAAGGCCGCCGGCTGCGAGTATGCGCTCCTCGACCTGGAACACTCCGGTTTCGGCTACGATCAGCTGAAGCGGATGCTGCGCTTCTACCAGGCGGCCGACCTGCCGGTGATCGTCTCCACCGTCGGCGGCGACTACGACATGGTCGCGCGTGCGCTCGACATGGGGGCGGACGGTATCCAGCCAGCCAAGGTCGGCAGCGCCGCCGAGGCGCGCGCCATCGTCGATCACGTCCGCTATGCACCGAAGGGCGCGCGCGGCGTTGCCGTCGGCATCGCCCATGACCGTTATGTCCCCGGCGCACCGGCGCCCAAACTCCGTGCCGCCAACCAGGATGTGATCTTCTTCCCAAAGGTCGAAACGCCCGAGGGAATCGACGAGATCGAAGCCATCGCCGCGCTCGACGGCGTCGACGGCATCTGGATCGGCCATTTCGACCTTTCTGTCGCCATGGGTATCCCGGCGAAGTTCGACCATCCGAGGTTTCAGGCAGCGATGCAGCGGGTCGCTGCGGCCTGCGCGCAACACGGCAAGTCTCTGGGGCGCATCTACGACGATACCGAGACAGGCTTGGCGCTCCATGATCTGGGCTTCGATTTCCTGTGCTATTCTGGTGATAGCTGGCTGGTGCAGCGCGGCGTTTCGGAGGGCATTGCCGCGCTGCGCAAGGCTTGCCGCGGTCCGCGCACAGGCGTCGCCGGTCAGCTTTAGTTTGGAGGAGAGCGCGGCGCCGCCGCGCTGAACAAGGGGAGGCCATCAATGGCAACCATGTCCTTACGGTCCACGATCGGCGGGCTCGCCGCGCTTGCTTTTCTCGGGGCGGGCTCGAGCGCCGTCTGGGCCGAGAGCGCGGCCGAGATCGCGGTGCGCGAAGCCCAGCAATATGCCGGCACCGAAATCAACGTGTTCTGGGAAGCGGGGCTGCAGGCGCTGGGTCCGCAGAACTTCTCCGGCCCGCTCTGGGAAGAGCTGACCGGGATCAAGGTCAACATCATCGAAGCCCAGCACGACGAGATGTTCCCCAAGATGATGCAGGAGCATCGGGGCGGCACCGGTGCCTATGACGTCCTGAACGTCGTGCCCGCCTGGATGGGCGACATGGTGCGCGCCGGCGCGGTCGAGCCGCTCGACGAGTACGTCGACAAGTACGGCTACCGCGCGGAGCTCGATGACATCGGCGACGTCTACCGCGAGAACCAGATGCGGATCGGCGACACCATCTACGGCTTCCCGGACGATGGCGACGTGTTCATTCTCTATTACCGCAAGGACGTGTTCGAGGAGCTGGGCCTCTCGGTCCCGACCACGTGGGACGAGTTCTACGAAGTCAGCAAGGCGATCACCGACGCCAAGGCCCCGGACATGTACGGCTCGGCCTTCATGCGCGCGCGCGGCCTCCTGCAATACTTTTATCAGGAGCGGGCGCGGGTCGAGGGCTGCAAGTTCTTCGACGCCGAGACCATGAAGGCGACGATCAACGGTCCCGGCTGCGTCAAGGCGCTCGCCGGCATGGTCAAGGACAACACCACCATGCCGCCTGGCATCGAAGCGTGGGGATTCGTCGAGACGCTGGCCGCCTTCAACGCCGGCCAGTCCGCCATGCTCCAGTCGTGGCCGCCGGTCGGCCGCTGGTCCGCGGGCTACGGCACCGACGACATCGCCATGCAGTGGGTGCCGCCGTCGGTGGTCGCGGGCAAGGTGGGCTACGCGCTGCCGCCGGGCGGCCACCCGCAGCTCGCGGCCGGGTTCGCCATGGCGGTCTCGTCCAGCAGCAAGAATAAGGACGCGGCCTACCTCTACATCCAGTGGATCAACAGCATCGACATCAGCCACCAGCGGGTGCAGCTGCCCTATGCGCTGCGCGATCCCTTCCGCAAGTCGCACTTCTCGTCTCCGGAGTACCAGTCTCGCTGGCCGGACGCGAAGCACTATCTCGAAGCGGCCGAGAAGGGAGCGGTCTCGGGGCTGCTCGATCTCTCTATCATCAACACCTTCGCGTACATCGACGCGCTCGCAGCCGGACTGCAATCCGTGATGGCCGGCGGCGATCCGCAGGAGGAGCTTGACGGCGTCGCCGACAAGTGGGACGCGCTCACCGAGAAGGTGGGTATCGATGCGCAGCGCGAGGCCTACATGGAATGGGCTTCCAAGCCTGCGGCTTATCCGGGCGACTAATCCCGGAATAACGTGGGGAGGGGCGTCGTCCCCTCCCCTTTCTCTTTGAGACTGGCGCCGTCGCGCCGAACGAAGGGAGGGCAACAATGGCAATCGGAACGATGCGGTCAATGATGGGCGGGCTCGCCGCGCTCGCTCTGCTCGGGGCGGGAACAGGCGCCGCCTGGGCCGAGAGCGCTGCCGAGATCGCGGTGCGCGAGGCCAAGCAATACGCCGGCACCGAGATCAACGTAATCTGGGAAGCCGGGCTGCAATCGCTCGGCCCGCAAAACTTCTCCGGCCCGATGTGGGAGGAGCTCACGGGCATTAAGGTCAACGTGATCGAGTCCCAGGTGAACGAGATGTTCCCGAAGATGCTGCAAGAGCATCGCGCCGGGACCGGCGCCTACGACGTGCTGAGCGTGGTTCCCGCCTGGATGGGCGACATGGTGCGCGCCGGCGCGGTCGAGCCGCTCGACGAATACGTGGACAAGTACGGCTACCGCGCGGAGCTCGAGGACATCGGCGACGTCTACCGCGAGAACCAGATGCGGATTGGCGACACCATCTACGGCTTCCCGGACGATGGTGACGTGCTGATTCTCTATTACCGCAGGGACATCTTCGAGGAGATGGGCCTCTCGGTGCCGACCACGTGGGACGAGTTCTACGAGGTCAGCAAGGCGATCACCGACGCCAAGGCGCCAGAGGTGTACGGCGCCGGCTTCATGCGGGTGCGCGGCCTTCTGCATTACTTCTATCAGGAGCGGGCACGCAACGAGGGCTGCAAGTTCTTCGACGCCAAGACCATGAAGGCGACGATCAACGGTCCCGGCTGCGTCAAGGCGCTCGCCGGCATGGTCAAGGACAACACGACCATGCCGCCCGGCGTGGAGCAGTGGGGCGCGATCGAGTCGCTGGCGGCCTTCAACGCAGGCCAGATCGCCATGACCCAGTGGTGGCCGCCGGTCGGCCGCTGGTCGGCCGGCTACGGCACCGACGACATTGCCATGCAGTGGGTGCCGCCGTCGGTGGTCGCGGGCAACGTGGGCTATGCGCTGCCGCCGGGCGGCCATCCCCAGCTCGCTGCCGGGTTCTCGATGGCGGTCTCGTCCGACAGCAAGAACAAGGACGCGGCCTACCTCTACATCCAGTGGATCAACAGCATCGACATCAGCGGCCAGCGGGTGCAGCTGCCCTACACGCTGCGCGATCCCTTCCGCAAGTCGCACTTCTCGTCGCCGGAGTACCAGTCGCTCTGGCCCGACGCGAAGGAGTACCTCGATGCGTTGCAGGCGGGCGCGGTCTCCGGCCTGCTCGATCTCTCGATCATCAACACCTTCGCCTACGAGGATGCGCTGGCGATCGGGCTTCAGGCGGTGATGGGCGGTGCCGATCCGCAGGAGGAGCTCGATGGCGTGGCTGCTGCCTGGGACGAGCTCACCGAGAAGGTGGGCGTCGATGCGCAGCGCGAGGCCTACATGCAGTGGTCTTCGAAGCCGGCTGCCTATCCGTTCGACTGAGCCGGCACTCTCTCTTGGAGGGGGCGCTACGCACGCCCCCTCCCCTCTTTCCCCTTCCTCTTGTCGGCTTCCTGACGGACGCCGTTGTTGTTGACGCGCATGCTGCGCGCGTGGAACGTCGGGGCGCCGTATCCCGCCGAGTCGAAATCGCTTGGCCCGCTGCACGAGGGGAATCGGGATGAGAGCAATTCTGTCAGCCGTGGCCGGGGGTGCCTTCGCAGCCCTGGCAACGTTGTCCCCCCCGAGCCACGCCGAACAGGCCGGTCTCTACTTCGGCGCCGATGTCGGGCTGTTCGATTTCGATCTCCCCGGCAAGCTGTCGGAGCTGCAGGCGTGCAGTGGCGGCAGTTGCAGCGACATCGAGTCTCCCTCCTACGACGACACGAACTTTCGGCTGAGCGGCGTCGTGGGCATGGGACTTACCGAGATGCTCCGGGTCGAGGCCGAGGTCTTCTTCGACATCGACACGGCATCGGGAAGCGAGCAACAGGAGCAAGCGATCAGCGCCTCCGTCTCCGGCGACGTCCGCACCTACGGAGTGATGCTGAACTCCTGGGTAGACCTCGGAGCAGGCACCACCTGGGGCATCTATGGCGGCGGCGGTGCCGGCATGCTGTTCGCCGACACCAGCCACCGAATTGTCGATAGAGCGACTGATGCCCTCCAGGGCAGTGGCGACGGGACGGACACGGAATTCGCCTATCAGCTCGGGCTGGGCATGCACTTCCAGGGCTGGCATGTGGGCTACCGATTTCTCAAGACCGGCGACCTCAACGATTACGGCGAAGTGACCCAGCACGTCCTGCTGGTGGGCCTGCGCATGTGGTGAGGCGTCCAGCCCGCAATTCGGGCTAAGAGCCATCGACGCGCCTGAGCACCGCGGCTATTCTCCCGCTCGCTTGGCTTCAAGGTAAACCCGCCCATGCGCATCGTTCGACATTGGCAAAACACGCCCGCGGAGGCGCGGGGCGCGGTGGTCGCCATCGGCAATTTCGATGGCGTCCATCTGGGCCATCGCGCGGTCATCGAGGAAGGCCGGCGCATCGCGCGTGCCCTCGTCGCGCCGCTCGCCGTGCTCACCTTCGAGCCCCACCCGCGCCAGGTCCTTGCCGCCCCGGAGGAGCCCTTCAGGCTCACACCGTTCCGGGTCAAGGCCCGCCATCTCGATGGCGTCGGCGTGGACGTTCTCTTCGTAGCGCGCTTCGACCGCGCCTTCGCGGCGCGCGAGCCCGCGTCGTTCGTCGCGGACGTGGTGGCAGCCGGCATCGGCGCCCGTCACGTCGTGGTCGGCCACGACTTTGCCTTCGGCCGCGGGCGCGCGGGCACGGTGGAACTGCTCACCGAGGTGGGTGGATTGCTCGGGGTCGGCGTGACCAGCATCGAGGCGGCCGGCACGGGCACGACCATCCATTCGGCGAGCCGGGCCCGGCGCCTGCTGGCTGACGGCAGCGTCGCCGCGTTGCCGGAGGTGCTCGGCCGCTACTGGGAGATCGACGGCCACGTGGTCGCAGGCGATCGCCGCGGCCGGACCATCGGCTTCCCCACCGCCAATTTGCGCTGCGCCGGCATCCTGCACCCCGCGCGGGGGGTCTATGCGCTGTGGGCCCAGCCCGATGGCGGCGAGGGACACTGGTACCCGGCGGTGGCAAATCTCGGCCGCCGGCCGACCTTCGACAAGACGGAGGACCTGCTCGAGGTGCACATCTTCGATTACGCTGCCGACCTGTACGGCAGGCGGCTGCGCGCCGCCTTCGCCGACCGCGTGCGGCCCGAGCGCCGCTTCGACGGCATCGATGCCCTGAAGGCGCAGATCGCCGACGACTGCGACACCGCCCGTTCCATCCTCGCCCGCCTGCCCGCGCCGGACGCCGATGCGTCCGCCGCCCTGCCCCGCCTCCAGGCCCGCTCATGACCACGGACTATCGCGATACTGTTCTGATGCCGCGCACGGCGTTCCCCATGAAGGCGCGGCTGCCCGAGCGCGAGCCGGATATGGCTGCACGCTGGGAGGAGATCGACCTCTACCGGCGCCTGCGGGAAGATTCGGCCGGGCGCCCCAAGTTCGTGCTGCACGACGGGCCGCCCTACGCCAACGGCCACCTCCACCTCGGCACGGCGCTGAACAAGATCCTCAAGGATGTCGTCGTCCGCTCCCAGCAGATGCTGGGCAAGGATTCAGTCTACGTGCCGGGCTGGGATTGTCATGGCCTGCCCATCGAATGGCAGGTCGAGCAGGCCTACCGCAAGGAGGGCCGCGACAAGGATTCCGTCCCGGTCAGCGAGTTCCGCGCCGACTGCCGTGCCTTCGCCGAGCACTGGATCGACGTGCAGCGCAACGAGTTCAAGCGCCTTGGCGTCGTCGGCGACTGGGACGACCCGTACACCACCATGAGCTTCCCGGCCGAGGCTCAGATCGTGCGCGAGCTCGGCCGCTTCCTCGTGGATGGCAGCCTTTACCTGGGCGCCCGGCCGGTGATGTGGTCGCCGGTGGAGAAGACAGCGCTCGCCGAGGCCGAGATTGAATATCACGACCACAAGTCCGTGGTGATCACCGTGGCCTTCCCGGTGATCGAGAGCCCGCTGGAGGCCCTCGACGGCGCTTCTATCGTCATCTGGACGACCACGCCCTGGACCATCCCCGGCAACCGCTGCATCGCCTATGGCGAGGCCGTGCGCTACGCGGTGCTCGAAGTGACCGAGGTCGCGGACGGCGCTGCGGTGACGCCCGGCGCCCGCATCGCCGCCGCCGAGGAGCTAACGTCCACCCTCTGCGCGGAGACCGGCGTCACCGGCCACCGCGTGATCGCCGCCGACCTCCCCGGCACCGCCTTCGCCGGCACCGTCTGCGCCCATCCCTTGCGTGGCAAGGGATACAATTTTCCCGTGCCGCTCATCCCCGCCGATCATGTCACCACCGAGCAGGGCACCGGCTTCGTCCACATCGCGCCGGGTCACGGCGCCGAGGATTTCGAGGCGGTCGCGCTCTACAACGCCGGCCTCGCGGCGGGCGGCGCCGGCCGCAAGCCGATCGAGACCCCGGCCACGGTGGACGACGACGGCTGCTTCTACGATCACGTGCCGGGCTTCGCCGGCAAGCACGTCTACAAGGTGAACGGCGAGATCGCCGACGCTCTGGCCGATGCCGGCGGGCTGCTCGCCCGCGGCGAGGTGGTGCACTCCTACCCCCACTCCTGGCGCTCCAAGGCGCCGCTGATCTTCCGCAACACGAGCCAGTGGTTCATCAGCATGGAGACGACCGGCCTCCGCAGCACCGCGCTCGACGCCATCGACAATGTTCGCTGGGTACCGCCGACCGGTCGCGCCCGCATCCGCTCGATGATCGAAACCCGGCCGGACTGGGTGCTTTCGCGCCAGCGCGTCTGGGGCGTGCCCATCACGGTCTTCGTCTCGCGCAAGGATGGCACGCCGCTGCGCGATCCGCAGGTGGTCGAGCGCATCGCGGCCGTGGTCGAGGAGGAAGGCGCCGACGCCTGGTTCACCAGCGACAACGCACGCTTCCTCTCGCCGGACCACGACCCGGACGCCTACGACAAGGTCACCGATATCCTCGATGTCTGGTTCGAGAGCGGCACCACCCACAGCTTCGTCCTGGAGCAGAGGCCAGAGCTGATGTGGCCTGCCTCGCTCTACCTCGAAGGCTCGGACCAGCACCGGGGCTGGTTCCACAGCTCGCTGCTCGAATCCTGCGGCACCCGCGGTCGCGCACCCTACGACGCGGTGCTCACCCACGGCTTCGTGGTCGACGGCGAGGGACGCAAGATGTCGAAGTCGCTCGGCAACGTCATCGCGCCACATCAGGTGAACGAGCGCTACGGCGCCGACATCCTGCGGCTCTGGGTGGTCAGCACGGACTACGCCGAAGACCTCAGGATCAGCGACGAGATCCTTCGCCACCAGGTCGATTCGTACCGGCGGCTGCGCAACACGCTCCGCTACCTCTTGGGCAATCTTGCCGATTTCCACGCCGGCGAGCGCCTGTCGGCGTCCGAGCTGCCGGCGCTCGAGCGCTGGGTGCTGCATCGGCTCCACAGCCTCGACCGCGATGTCCGCCAATGGTGCGAGGACTTCGCCTTCCACGAGATGTTCGTTGCGCTGCATCACTTCTGCGCGGTCGACCTCTCGGCCTTCTATTTCGACGTGCGCAAGGATTCGCTCTATTGCGACCCGGCGCATTCGAGGCGCCGGCGCGCCGTGCGCACCGTTCTCGACCGGCTGTTCGACTGCCTGACCGCCTGGCTGGCGCCCTTCATCTGCTTCACCGCCGAGGAAGCTTGGCTCGCCCGCTACCCGGACGATACGAGCGTGCACCTGCGCGTCTTCCCCGCGCTGCCGGCCGAATGGCAAGACGACGCGCTGGCCGAGCGGATCGAGCGCATGCGCGCGGTGCGCCGCGTGGTTACCAAGGCGCTGGAGCAGGCCCGTGCCGCCAAGACCATTGGCTCCTCCCTGGAGGCGGCGCCCACGGTGTATGTCCATGAGCGCTATTGCGACGCGCTCGCCTTCGAGGACGACGACTGCGCGACGCTCTTCATCACCTCCGGAGCGACAATCGCGCCGTGGAGCGAGGCGCCTACTGGAAACAGCCTCGTCATGCTGCCCGAGGTGCCCGAAGTCGGCGTACTGTTCGCGCCGGCCGAGCACGAGAAGTGCGCCCGCTGTTGGCAGCTCTTGCCGGAAGTCGGAACCGACGAGCGCTATCCGGACATCTGCGCACGCTGCGTCGGCGCCGTCGAGGCTGCCCGCCCGGCAGCCGCCTAGCCGGCTGCGCGGCGCCGGGCTCGAGGACGGCGGCCATGCTCCGCCTCGGACTGTTGGTCGCAGCCGCTGCCATTGCCGCCGACCAGGTCACCAAGTGGGCCGCGCGCGATGCCCTCTGGGACCCGATGCGACGCATTGAGGTGACCTCCTTTTTCAATCTCTCTCCGGCCGAGAACAAGGGCATCAGCTTCGGCCTGTTCCAGAGCGAAGGCGCCGGCATGCTGCTGATCGTCGGCATCGCGCTCGCGATTTCGGTCGGGCTCGGTGTCTGGCTGTATCGCAGCCGCTCGCACTGGCAGGGGTGTGCGCTTGGCCTCGTGATTGGCGGCGCGGTCGGCAACGTGGTCGATCGGCTACGCCTCGGCTGGGTCATCGACTTCCTCGATTTCCACGGCGGCGGCTATCACTGGCCGGCCTTCAACCTCGCCGACGCCGCAATCAGCGTCGGCGTCGTCATGCTGATCGTGCACGGCTTCTTGATGAAGCCGCGGAAAGCGCCTAGAAGTGAGTCATGAGGCACGCGGCTCACCGAACCATCCAGCGTTGGGGCGTTGGTCGCGGCATTGTGGCGGGCCTCGGCGCACTGATGCTGGCAGCCTCGCTCTCCGCCTGCGACGGCATCGGCAACGCCTTCGGCCTGGGCAAGAATGCGCCCGACGAGTTCGCGGTCGTGCGCAGCGCGCCGCTCACGCTGCCGCCCGACCTGACGTTGCGCCCGCCCCGGCCTGGCGCGCCCAGCGCCAACGAGGCGTCGGTGCGCGAGCAGGCCGAGAACGTTCTGTTGCAGGAGTCCGGCGCCGGCTCCGCCGAGAACGCAACCGCGACGAGCGGTGAGACCGCCTTCATCGAGCGGGCCGGTGCGGCCGATGTGGACCCGAACATCCGGCGGATCGTCGACCGCGAGTTCTCGGGCTACGCCTCGGAGGACGAAAGCTTCATCGAGTCCCTCATGTTCTGGCGAGAGGAGCAGCCGCCGGGCGAAGTGGTCGACGCGGAGGCCGAGGCCGAGCGGCTGCGCCAGAACATCGAAGCGGGCGAATCCGTGACGGCGGGTGAGACGCCCACGATCAAGCGGCGCGAGAAGGCGCTTCTCGAAGACCTCTTCTGAATGACCCGGTACGGCTGCGAAGGACCGCCGTCCGCCGTCGCGCCGGCAGTGCATCAGGACATTACGACATGCTTCGCCGAAGCCGCCGGCGCCGGCGGTATCCCGCGGGACGCGCTCGACGGGCTCCTGCCCGAGGCGGGGCGAGCGCTCGCCGACCTGCGGCGCGCACGCACGGTCGGGACGCAGCCCTTCCTCGCGTACGCCGATGCGCGCGACGATCTCGCTGCGCTGGCGGCGCTGGCCGTCGAGTGGCGCCAGCAATTTCGCCACCTCGTCGTCCTCGGCACCGGCGGCGCCAACCTGGGCGGCCAGGCCCTGGCCGCGACCGGCGCCGAGAGCGAACGGCTGCTGTTCCTGGATAACGGCGACGGCGACCGCCTCGACCGGGTGCTGCGCGGACCGGACCTCGACCACACCGGATTCCTGATCATTTCGAAGTCGGGCGCCACCGCCGAGACTCTCGCACAGGCCCTACTCGTGCTGGGCCGCACGGAGCCTGTCAACGTGGCCGCTGTCATCACCCAGCCCGGCGCGAGCCCCTTGCGCCGCCTCGCCGACCGTTTCGGTCTCACAGTGCTCGATCACGACCCGGCGCTGGGCGGCCGGTTCTCGGCCCTCTCCCTGGTCGGGTTGCTTCCCGCGATGTTCGCCGGAGCGGACGGCGGGGCCGCCCGCGACGGCGCGCTGGCGGTGCTCGATGCGGCTCTGGAGGCGCATGTGCCCGAAGACTCGGCGCCGGCGATGGGCGCCGCGCTCGCCGTCTGCGCCATGCAAGCCTGGCCGGCGGCCAATGTCGTTCTCATGCCCTACGGCCCCGGCCTCATCCCCCTCGGCTTCTGGTACCGGCAGCTCTGGGCAGAGTCCCTCGGCAAGGATGGGCAGGGTTCGACCCCGATCTTGGCCCCTGGCCCCGTGGATCAGCACAGCCAGTTGCAGCTCTTCCTCGACGGCCCCGGCGTCAACCTCTTCACCGTCCTCGAAGCCCCCGACCTGACGCCGCGCCATGTGGATCGCACGCTGGCCGAAGAGATCGGGGCTGGCTACCTGGGCGGGCGCAGCATAGGCAATCTGGTTACGGCCCAGGCGCGCGCGACGGCCACGATGCTGACCGACGCCGGCCGGCCGGTGCGCCGCCTCGGCGTCCCGGCAACCGACGCCCGCGCGGTCGGTGCTCTGATGATGCACTTCATGCTAGAGACCGTGGTGGCCGCGCACCTGCTCGGCGTCGAGCCCTTCGGCCAGCCGGCCGTGGAACGCGGCAAGGAGCTGGCGCGCCGTTACCTGGAGGCCGAGCCATGACGATTCGTCTCCTGCCCGAAGGCGTGATCAACCGCATCGCGGCCGGAGAGGTGATCGAGCGTCCGGCCTCGGTGGTGAAGGAGCTGGTCGAGAATGCCATCGACGCCAGCGCGCGGTCCGTGGAGGTCACGCTGGAGGAGAGCGGCCGCCGGCTGATCCGGGTCGCCGACGACGGCCGCGGCATGGACCGCGACGAGCTGCCGCTGGCGCTCGCCCGCCACGCCACCTCCAAGCTCGCCGAGGACGGCGATCTCTGGTCCATTGCGACCCTCGGCTTCCGCGGCGAAGCGCTGCCCTCCATCGCCGCGGTCAGCCGGCTCACGCTCGCGAGCCGCGCTGCCGGGTCGGACAACGCCTGGTCCATCGAGGCCGCCGGCGGCGAACCGGGCGCCCCCACGCCCGCCGCCCGCCCGCAGGGAACCACGGTCACGGTCGCGGACCTCTTCTACGCCACGCCGGCGCGGCTCAAGTTCCTCAAGGCGCCGCGCACCGAGTTGGGCCACGCGGCGGATGTCGTGAACCGCCTCGCCATGTGCCATCCGGACATCGGCTTCACCCTGGTCGACGACGGCCGCACCCTGCTGCGCGACGGGCCCCACGAGGACGCGCCGGTCGGGCGCCTCGCGCGCCTCGCGCTGGTCATGGGGCGCGACTTCGCCCAGAACGCGCTCCCCATCGATGCCGAGCGCGAGGGCGTCCGGCTCACCGGCTACGCGGCGCTGCCCACCCTCAACCGCGCCAGCGCGCAGCACCAGTATCTCTTCGTCAACGGCCGGCCGGTGCGCGACCGCCTGCTGCACGGTGCCGTGCGCGCGGCCTATGCCGACCTGCTACACCGTGGCCGCCACCCCATGGCGGCGCTCTTCGTCGATCTCCCGCCCGACACGGTGGACGTCAACGTGCACCCGACCAAGGCTGAGGTCCGCTTCCGCGACGCGGCACTGGTGCGCGGGCTCATCGTCGGCGCGCTCAAGCGCTCTCTCGCCGCCGCCGGCCATCACGCCGCGACCACTGTCGCCGACGACACCCTGGCCGCGATGAGACCGCAGGGCGCCGCCAGTCGCGGGGGGGCTGCGGCCACTCGGGGTTACGGCGCGCCGCCGCCCTCACACGCGCCGTTGCTTGCCGAGGCTCAGACCCGTTACCAGGCACCGCTGGACGCACCGTCGGCTCGCGTCGAGAGTCCGCCGCCGGCCGACGAGGCCGCGACACCGGCCGCGGAGGCCGGGGACGGCCTGCCCGCCGCCTATCCCCTGGGCGTCGCGCGCGGACAGGTGCACGGCACCTACGTCGTGGCCCAGACCGAGGACGGCATCGTCATCGTCGATCAGCACGCCGCCCACGAGCGCATCGTCTACGAGCGGATGAAGGTCGCGCTCGCCGATTCCGGCATCCAGAGCCAGATCCTGCTGATTCCCGAGGTGATCGAGCTTGACGAGGCAGCTGTCGGCAGACTGGAGGCGCGGGCCAGCGAGTTCGCCGATCTCGGCCTGGTGCTGGAACGCTTCGGGCCGGGCGCCGTCGTGGTGCGCGAGGTGCCGGCGCTCATCGGCAACGGCGACACACAGGGCCTGGTGCAGGACCTCGCCGACGAGCTCGCAGACTGGGACGACGCCACGACGCTGCGCCAGCGCCTTGGCGACGTGTGCAGCACTCTCGCCTGCCACGGCAGCGTCCGCGCCGGCCGCAGGCTCAACGCCGACGAGATGAACGAGCTCCTGCGTCAGATGGAGGCGACCCCCCACGCCGGCCAGTGCAACCACGGCCGGCCCACCTACGTGGAGCTCAAGCTCGCCGACATCGAGCGCCTCTTCGGCCGGCGCTAGACAGACGCCGGGCAGCGCAGACCTGGGCGGCCCGGGCACCGGGCGTACGAGAACGAACAGGAGGAAGGGAGCACCCCATGGAACGGGAAGCGCGTTATCCGGATTACATCGGCATCTCGGATGTGAGCACGAAATCCTTCGAGCATATGCGTGTGGAGGGCTATTACGATGGCCAGCCTTCCATCATGTTCGACGAGCCCGAAGGGTTCGATATCGGCGATCCGCCCGATCTTCAGGGGCGATCGCGCGGCTGGACTCCCGTCCATGCGCAGCTCTGTGCTCTGGCCTCCTGCACCTCCATCACCATCTCTGTGGTGGCCCGCGACCAGGGCTTCAAGTATCAGGACCTGAGGACCGACATTCGCTCTCTCATCGATATCCGCGGCTTCTTCTTCGATCTTCACTTGCAGCCCAAGTACGAGCAGATCAATTTCGACCTCCATGTGGAGACACGGGAGAAGACGGATCGGGTGAAAGAGCTCGCCAAGGAAACCGACCGCCGCTGTCCGCAGATCGGCTTGTTCAGGATGGCGAGCATCCCCATGGTGATGAGTTGGTACCGGGAGGGGTCAAAACGGCCGTTGTTCGTCGACAGATTTCATATCGGCCGGGGCCGGACGCCCGAGGAAAAACTGATCGCCAAACAGAAGAAGTCCGAAGGAGAGTAAGCGGGCTCTCGGCCTGGCCTCGCCGCTATCCGGCCCTCAATCGCCAAAATAGGCCGCCGCGACGTCGGCCGATTCGCGCAGCTCTTCCGGCGTCCGCCTCTCGCCCATGCGGCCGGTCTCCAGCAGATAGACCTCCTGCGCGAGGCTCATGGCGAAGTTCGCGTTCTGCTCCGTGATCACGATGGTGAGGCCCAGCCGCTCGTTGAGGTCCTTGAGCACGGCGGCGATCTCCAGGCACACCCGGGGGGCCAGTCCAAGCGTCGGCTCATCCACCATGAGCAGCTTGGGGCTCGACATGAGCGCCCGGCCGAGCGAGGCCATCTGGCGCTCGCCACCCGACTGGGTCGCGGTCTCCTGGTTCTGGCGCTCCTCCAGCCGCGGAAACAGGTCGAACACGGCGCGCAGATTGGGCTCGATCGCATCGCGCTTGCGGTAGGCGCCGACCAGCAGGTTCTCCTTCACCCCCATGAAGGGGAACAGGTTGCCGCGCTCCGGCGCGTAGCCGATGCCGAGCCGGACGATCCGCGCGGGCGACATCCGGCTGATGTCGCGCCCCTCGAACTCGATCCGGCCGCGCCGCCGGGTGAGCCCGATGATCGAATCGAGCAGCGTCGACTTGCCGGCGCCGTTGGGGCCGACCACGGCGACAATCCGGCCGGCGTCGATGTCGAGCGAGACGCCGTGCAGCGCCTGGGCACGGCCGTAGAAGACGTCGAGGTCGCCGATGCTCAGCAGCGCCACGGTCGCCTCCACCTATTGCCCGAGATAGGCATCGCGCACCGCCTCGTCGCGCACCACTTCGTCGAAGGTACCTTCCGCGATTATCTCGCCGAAGGACATCACGATGACCCGGTCCACCAGAGGCGCGAGCGCGCGCAGGTCGTGGCTCACGATGATGTAGGTGAGCCCGTCCTTGCGCTTCTTCTCCACCAGCAGCTCGGAAATCTGGGCGATCTCGCGCAGCGTAAGACCGGCAAAAACCTCGTCCAGCAGCAGAAGCGTGGGCGCAACGGCAACGTTGCGCGCCATCTCCAGCCGGCGCAGGTCGCCCATGGCAAGCTCGCTCGGCAGCATGTCGATCTGCTCGTCGGAGAAGCCCACGCTGCGGCCGATGTCCGCCTCCGCCGCGTGGTCCGCTCCCTCGCTGACGAGCTTCCAGATATCGTCCGGCGCCATGCCGACGCGGATGTTGGCGCCCACCGACATTTCGGCGAAGGGCTGGGGCACCTGATAGGTGCGCGCGATGCCGCGCTTCACCCGCTCGTAGGTGGGCACGCGGGTGATGTTCTCGCCCTTGAACCAGATTTCGCCGCTGGTGGGCTTGAGCTCCGCCATGATCATGTTGAAGACGGTGGTCTTGCAGGCACCGTTGGGGCCGATCAGGCCAAGCGTCTCGCCTTCCACCACCTGGAAGGAAATTCCCTGTACGGCGCGAATACCGCCGAAGGTCATGTGGAGGTCGCGCACCTCCAGCAGCGGGCCCGCCGTCGCGGTCACCGGCGCCACTCCTGCACCTTGCGGCCGGCGTCGGCGATGATGCTGTAGATGCCCTCGGGTCGGACGACGTAGAGCACCAACGCAATCGCGCCGTAGAGGAGGTAGCGTTCCATGCCGGGCATCACAGGCCGCAGGTACTCGAGCAGGACCGTCAGGAAGTAGGCGCCCATGATCGGGCCGATGATGGTCTCCGCCCCGCCCAGCAGCGCCGCCACCAGGATGGTGAAGAGGAAGTTGATCTCGAACATGCCGCGCGGCGCGATCGAGCCGATGTAGTGGACATAGAAAGCGCCGCCGATGCCGGACACCGCGGCACTCACGGTGAAGGCGAATAGCTTGAGCTTGGTGGTGTTGTGGCCGGTGCTGCGGACCGCCTCCTCGTTCATCCTGATGGCGCTCAGCGCAATTCCGAGCCGCGTGCGTATGAGCAGCCAGAGCACCACGCCGATCGCGAACATGATGCCGAAGCTCAGGTAGTAGTTGTTGACCGCGCCGGTGACGATGGACTCGAGGCCTGACATGCCCCGCGTGCCGCCGGTGATCTTGGGCGCCACCACCTTGGTGAGCTGGTAGAGGATCTCCATGAAGGCGAGCGTCACAAGGGCGAAATAGGTGCCGCGGATGCGCAGCGCCGGCAGGAAGAAGAGCGTGCCGCCCACCATGGTCGCGACGATCGCCGCCGGAATGCTGTAGTAGATCGGCACGTCGAAGCGGAAGCTGAGGATCGCCGTGGTGTAGCCGGCGATGCCGATCAGAAAGGGATGGCCGAAGCTGATGTAGCCGGTGCGGCCCGAGAGGAAGTCCCAGCTCATGGCGAACATCGCCAGGAAGTGGGCGAAGATCAGGATGCGCAGCGTACCGGTGCCGACCACTAGCGGCAGCAGGCACATGAGCACGCCGAAGGCGAGCCACCAGCCGAGATAGCGCGCCGTCTCGCGGTCGATCGCCACGGCTCAGAGCTCCGCCCTGCCGAACAGGCCCTTGGGCCGGATCAGCAGGACCAGGATGATGAGCAGCATGGTGGAGACGCCGCGCAGCTCGGCCGCGATCATCGTGGTCGTGATGGTCTCCACGAAGCCGATGATGTGGGCCGCGATCAGGCTGCCCACGATGCTGCCGATGCCGCCGACGATCACCACGGCGACCGAGATGATGAGCGGAAACACCCACATGTGAGAATCGAGCTGGGTGAAGGTCGCGAAGAAGACCCCGGCGATGGCGCCGAAGGCGCCGGAGAGTGCCCAGGTCACCATGCTGATGAAGCTCGGCTCGATGCCAGAGATCACCGCGCCCTTGCGGTCCATGGAAACCGCCCGAATCGCGCGGCCGAGATGGGTGTAGCGGACGAAGGCCATGAGGCCGCCGAGCACGACCCAGCTCACGCCCGTGGCGAGCAGGATGTTCATGGTGACCGAGATGCCCTCGAAGCGGAGCACGCCCCTGATCACCGGCCACATGGTCTTGGGCGCAGCGCCGAAGATCACCACGATCAGCGCCTGCATGACGACGGCGAGGATCAGCGTCGATATCTCGACCGCGATCGGGTTGTCTTCCAGCCGACGGACCAGGAGCAGGTAAGTCAGCAGGCCGAAGGCCACGCCCGCCAGTATCGCCAGGATGAAGCTCGCGAAGACCGGCAGCCCGGCACCCTGGAGGGCCGCGTAATAGATGTAGCCGCCGAGCATGATGTAGACGCCGTAGGCGAGGTTCAGCACCCGGCCCACGCTGAAGATCATGGTGAAGCCGACGGCGATCAGCGCATAGAGCCCGCTGAGGACGAACCCCTGGATCAGGATCTGGAGCGCCATCCGGGTCGGCTCACCCGCCGTCGCATCGACGTTCGCGTGCCGGCCGAAGCAGCACCATCACGGTCTGCTCCGGCCGGCTACAGACAGGCTACAGGCAAATTGGACCGGACGCGACCCGTGAGGCCGCGCCCGGAAATAACGTCGCCTACTTCAGCCAGTCCGGCACCTCGAACTCGCCGTTGGCGTATTTCGGCGGATAAACCACCTTGGTCGAGCCATCCGAATACCACTGGATGACCACCATCGACGGCGCCCCGTCGTCATAGGGCGGACTGATGTCGAACTTGATGTTGTGGGTGTACTCCCGCTGGGTCCGGGGCTCGATCTCACCCGGCTTCCAGAAGGCGTAGCGGAGCCAGATCTCGCCGTCCTTCTCGACGACGATGTCGTCGTTCTCCATCTCGCGGACCCAGTCGTCGAGCGGCGCGAAACCGCCGGCGCGCTCGGCCGCGGCGAAGGCGTTGAGCATCCCGTAGTAGGCGTTGAAGCCGTTGAAGTGCGGGAATACCGGACGCGAATCGCCATACTTGGCGGCGTACCTGTCGAGGAAGTCCTGCGTGCGCGGGTCGATTTCCGAGCCGATCGAAGGCACAGGGCTCAGCGTCGAGATGCCGCCGCCGAGGCCGCCGGTGTCGTCCCAGAACTCCCGGGCGAAGGCCGAGACGTTAATCCCGGTCATCGGCACCGGCACCTCGAGCTTCACGTACTGCGAGGCCGGCACCTGGCTGCGCACCGCCGCGATCGAGTAGATGAAGTCGGGCTCCGCCGCCACTGCCTTGTTGTAGATCGGCCCGAAGTCCACCGTGTTGGTGTCGTAGACGGTGTGACCGATGATCTCGATGCCGGCCTCCGGCGCGAGAACCTGCTCGATCAACTCGTAGACGCCGCCGCCGAACGCGGTGTCCTCCTGCAGCACGTACACGGTCTTCCAGCCCATCTTCTTGGCGAGCACGTCCTTGCCGAAGTCGACATAGAGAATGGCCAGGGCGTAGTCGTTGGACACGTTCATGAAGTACATCTTGTACTTCTCGTACTCCTCGACGACCTTGTCGATGATGCCGACGTAAGAGGTCCAGGTATCCAGCGTCGGCGTCCGGTACTCCGCCATGCGCTCGAGCCAGCCCAGCGACACGTCGTCGATGCAGCCGGAGATGATGAAGTCCACGTTTTCGACTTCGTTGAGGTATTCGTAGGCTCGGATGCCTTCCTGCACGTCCTCGCGCGTGTCCGCCATGACCAGCTCGATCATGCGCCCGCCGAGTACGCCGCCGTTGGCGTTGATCTCCTCGATGGCGATCTCGGTGCCTCGAATCGTGCTCTTGCCGGTATCGGTGTCGAACGAGCCGATATAACCAACCTTGATGGGGTCGGCAGCGGGCGCTGCCGTGGTAAGCGACCAGACGGCCACCGCCGCCGCGGCGACTCCGATCAGCAAGTGACGGATTCTCATGACCACCCTCCCATTCCTGTTATTGGCCTCGCGCATGTAACACTCTAGTGGGGTTCCCGAGCGAGGGAAACCGCGCCCGCCGCAGGCCACCGATGCGTTTCTTGCATCCCTCTAACGCCGCCCTTTCGCCGGCACGCTTTGCAAATCGGCACTGCGGATGGGACAAGGGCGCCCCATGACGATTCCCATTCTTCCCGGCCTGGCCGCGCTCGCGGCGAGCTACGACGGCTACATTCTCGATGTCTGGGGCGTGATGCACCAGGGCGGTCCGGCCTACCCCGAGGCGGTAGCGTGCGTGCGTCGGCTGCGCGAGGCCGGCAAGCGGGTGGTGTTCCTTTCCAATGCGCCGCGCCTGGCTCATCAGGTCAAAGCAACGCTCAACGGCAAGGGGGTCGATGCGGCGCTTTACGACGCCGTGGTCGCCTCCGGCGATGCCACGCGGCAAGCCCTCGCCGACCGCTCGCAGCCGCCTGCAAAGGGCCTTGGCACCCGCTACCACCTGCTGGGACCCCCTTGGTCCGACGACGTGATCGACGGTCTGGGCTATGCCCCTGCCGCCGACATCGGTGAGGCGGAATTTCTGCTCGGCATCGGCCTCGACGACGGTTGCAACACGGTGGAAGCGCACGAGCCGATCCTGCAAGCCGCAGCCGCGCGCGATCTGCCCATGATCTGCGTCAATCCCGACCTTCTCGTGATCCGGCTCGGCGTTCAGGAGCCTTGCGCCGGCGCGCTCGCCGCCCGCTACGAAGAACTCGGCGGCCGCGTGCACTATTTCGGAAAGCCCTATCCCGAGGTCTACGATTTGGCCCTGGCGGCGCTCGGGCTTCCGCCGTCCCGCGTGCTCGCGGTCGGCGACGGCCTCGCCACCGATATCGCCGGCGCTGCCGCCGCGGGTCTCGATTCGCTCCTGATCACCGGCGGCCTGCTCGCCGACACCCTCGACCTCCGCCCCGGCGAGGCGCCGAGCGCCCGCGCGCTGGAAGAGGCCTGCCGCGCTGCGGGGGTCACACCGCAGGCCGCGCTCGCCACATTCGTCTGGTAGAGTCAGAATTCTGATAACACCCTCAAGATAATGTTATTGGCGCGTGCCCAATGTGCGCCCAATAGTCCTGGGTATGAGCACCGCCATGCCATCGGCCGCCGCTATGCCTCCAATGCGACCACAGGTCGCGGTGGTGGCCGTGGCCGGCGTGCTGATCGCCGCAGGCGTGGTTGCGCTCGCGGTTACGGTGGATGGCAGGCTGGCGGCGTTGCTGGTCGTCGGCGGATTGGCGGGGCTCGCGCTCCATCACGCGCTCTTCGGCTTCGCCTCATCCACCCGGCGCTTTCTCATGGATCGCCGCGGCGCGGGCGTCCGCGCGCAGCTCCTGATGATCGCCGCAGCCAGCATCGCGTTCGTGCCGCTGCTCGCTGGCGGCAGCGCCTTCGGCCAGGGGCTCGGCGGCGCAGTGGCGCCGGTCGGCGTCTCGGTCGCGCTCGGGGCCTTCCTGTTCGGCATCGGCATGCAGCTCGGCGGCGGCTGCGCCTCCGGTACGCTCAGCGGCGCCGGTACCGGCAGCCTCCGCATGGCGATCACGCTTGGCGCCTTCATCGCGGGCTCGGTAATCGGCACGGCGCACCTGCCCTGGTGGCTCGATCAGCCGCGCCTCGCCAGCATCTCGATCCCCAACACGCTGGGCTGGCCCGCCGGCCTTGTGGTGCAGCTTGCCGCCATCGGCCTCCTCGTGCTGGGCGCGCTCCATCTGGAGCGGCGGCGCCACGGCGCCCATGAGCCCCTGGTTTGGGGCGGCGGCAGCGACTGGCGGGAGCGGTTGCTGCATGGCGGCTGGCCGCTCGCCTGGGGCGCGCTTGCCCTCGCTCTCCTCAACCTCGCGACGCTGCTGATCGCGGGCCATCCATGGAGCGTCACCTGGGGCTTCGCGCTGTGGGGCGCCTCGCTGGCCGATGCCCTGGGCTTCGGCATCGCAGATTGGACCTTCTGGCAGTGGCCGGGACCCGCCCGAAAGCTCGCAGCCGGTGTGGAGCAGGACACGGTGTCGGTGATGAACGTGGGCCTGATCCTGGGCGCGCTGCTGGGCGCCGCGCTCGCCGGTCGCTTCGCCGCCCGGCGCCGGCTCACCCTCGGCGCGGTGGCGAGTGCGGTGATCGGCGGCCTCCTGCTCGGCTACGGCGCGCGGCTGGCCTTCGGCTGCAACATCGGCGCCCTCTTCAGCGGCATCGCCTCGGGCAGCGTGCACGGCTGGCTCTGGCTTCTCGCCGCCCTCCCCGGCGCGGCGCTCGGCGCGCGTCTGCGCCCCCTGTTCGGTCTCGATCGCGCTGCGGCACCGGCCGCAGAAGGAGTTCGCGCATGACCACCACCTCAAGTGCCTCTCCCGACACCCCTTGGCTCCAGCGCCTGCGCAAGGCGCTGCCGCGCCTCCTGCTGCTTGCCGTGGTCCTGGCAGGCATCGTCGTCGCTGTGTTGAACCGGGACAGCATCGATTCGGCCGCACTGGAGGCCTGGATCAACGGCTTCGGCCCCTGGGCGCCAGTGGTCTTCTTCTTTGCCTACGTGCTCGCCACGGTGCTCTTCCTGCCGGGCCTGCTGTTCACGCTTGCGGCGGGCGCACTTTTCGGCCCCTATCTCGGCACGCTCATCGCGCTGATCGGGGCGACGGTGGGCGCGACCATCGCCTTCCTCATCGCGCGCTACGTGCTGGCCGATTGGATCGCCGCGCGCACGCCAGCGCGGGTGCAGCGGGTGATCGAAGGCGTCGAGGACGAAGGCTGGCGCTTCGTCGCCATGACCCGGCTGATCCCCTTCATCCCCTTCAACGCCCTCAACTACGCGCTGGGGCTCACGCGAATCCGCCTCATGTCTTATGTGCTGGCGTCGGTCGTTTTCATGGCGCCGGGCGCGGCGGCCTACGCTTACCTCGGCCACGCCGGACGCTCGCTCGCGACCGGCGACGGCGATCTGGTTCAGAACGCCTTGCTCGGCCTCGCCGTCCTCGGCCTGATCGGATTCATGCCCCGGCTGATCAAGCGTTTCGTCAAGGGCCGGAAGTCTCTGCAGGAGACGGAGCCGCCTGCACCGGATACAGCAAGCGAAGCGAAATCAGGATCACCGTAAACACCGCCATCGCGCCCACCTGGTGTGCCGCGCCCAGCGGCACGGGCACGAAAGTGAGCAGGGTCGCGATCCCGAGAACGAACTGGCCGAGCACCGCCCCCGCCGCCGTGTGAAGTGCGACTCGCGCCGGCGTTGGCCCAAGCCAGCGCAGCGCGGCAACCCAGATCAGGATCACGATCAGAGCGGTGAGCATCGCCAGCAGTCGGTGATCGAGCTGCACCAGCGGCACGTTCTCGAAGAAGTTCCGCCACAGCGGCTCGATCAGGAAAATGTCCGGCGGCACGATGGCATCGGCCATCAGCGGGAAGGTGTTGTAGGCGAGGCCCGCGTCGTTGCCGGCGACGAAGGCGCCCGAGAGAATCGTCAGGAACACCAGTCCCGTGGCTCCCCACACCGCGCCGCGCCATCGCCCCGCCTGCCTGACTCGCTCGACCGTGCCCTCCATCAGGAGACCGAGCGCTATCCAGATCAGGCAGCCGTAGATCGCCACGGCGAGTCCCAGATGGGCGGCGAGCCGGTACGGGCTCACGTCGGGCCGATCCACCAGTCCGCTCTGCACCATGTACCAGCCGAGCAGACCCTGCAGCCCGCCGAGAATGCCGATGGCGAGCACCCTGAGGGCCAACGGCCAGCCGAAAGCGCGGCGGATGAGGAACCAGAGGAAAGGCAGGATGAAGACGACACCGACGATGCGCCCGAGCAGCCGGTGCGCGTACTCCAGCCAAAAAATTCCCTTGAACTCCCCGAGAGTCATGCCCCGGTTGATTTCCTGGTACTCGGGGAAGCGCTTGTAGTCGGCGAAGAGCGCCTGCCACGCCTCCTCGCCGAAGGGCGGCAGCACGCCCACCAGCGGCCGCCAGTCCACGATCGAGAGGCCCGCGTGGTGGAGCCGCGTGATCCCGCCGAGCACGACCATCGCGAGCACGAGACCGGCCAAGGCCAGCAGCCAGTGGGCGACGGCGCGGCGGCTCCGCGCGATCCGCTCGGACGCGATACCGCCGCGGCGGGCGGGCCGGAGGGCCGCGGCGTCCACGTCAGGGGGAAGAGGCAGCGAGAGCGGCTTTGGGCGCGCTAGGCGCCGGGACGCTGGGCGGAGCGGTCGCCGCCCCCTGCCCCGTCCGCGCCGCCCGCATCGGCGCGGCGCGGATACCGGCTCGCCACGTACTCGGAAACGATCTTCTGGAACTCTTCGGCGATGCCCGCGCCGCGCAGCGTCACCGCCTTCTTGCCGTCGATGAAGACCGGCGCTGCCGGCGCCTCGCCGGTCCCCGGCAGGCTGATGCCGATGTCGGCGTGCTTGCTCTCGCCGGGGCCGTTGACGATGCAGCCCATCACCGCGAGCTGCATGGCCTCGACTCCCTCGTAGGTCTCGCGCCAGACCGGCATCTGCCGGCGCACGTAGTCCTGAATGCGCTCGGCAAGCTCCTGAAACACCGTGCTCGTGGTGCGCCCGCAGCCGGGGCAGGCCGCCACCAGCGGCACGAAGGAGCGGAACCCCATGGTCTGCAGGATCTCCTGCGCGACGATCACCTCCTGCGTGCGGTCGCCGCCCGGCTCCGGCGTGAGCGAGATGCGGATGGTGTCGCCGATGCCCTGTTGCAGCAAAACCGAGAGCGCGGCGGTGGACGCCACGATCCCCTTGGAGCCCATCCCTGCCTCGGTAAGCCCGAGGTGCAGGGCATAATCACTACGCGCACCGAGCTCACCGTAGACCGCAATCAAGTCCTGCACCTGCGAGACCTTGGCCGAGATCACGATCTTGTCGCGCGCGAGCCCGATCTCTTCGGCGAGCGCCGCACTGCGCAGCCCCGATTCGACCAGCGCCTCGCGCATGACCGCTGCGGCATCCTTCGGCTCGGGCCGGGTCGCGTTCTCGTCCATGAGCTGGGCCAGCAGGTCCTGGTCGAGGCTGCCCCAGTTGACACCGATGCGCACCGGCCGGTCGTACTTGATGGCGACCTCGATCATGGTCTGGAACTGCCGGTCACGCTTCTCGCGAAAGCCGACGTTGCCCGGATTGATCCGGTATTTGGCCAGCGCCTCGGCGCAGGCCGGGTACTCGGTGAGCAGCCGATGGCCGTTGTAGTGGAAGTCGCCGACCAGCGGCACGTGGCAGCCCACCGCCTCCAGCCGCTCGCGGATGTCGGGCACCGCGGCGGCGGCCTCCGGCGTGTTGACCGTGATGCGCACGATCTCCGAGCCCGCGTCGGCCAGCGCCCTGACCTGCTCCGCCGTGGCGCGGGGGTCTTCGGTGTCGGTGTTGGTCATGGACTGGACGACGACCGGCGCGCCGCCGCCGATCGTGACGCTGCCGACCCTCACACCGACGCTCTCGCGCCGTCCCTCACCGGAGCCGTTCGTCGCCATCGTCGCTCCTCCAGCCGGCCGGGGACTCCATCGGCCGCTGTCTACCACAGCCCGCGCACGCCAGCCACCGCCCCTACCAGGGCGAATTTATTGTCCGCTCGTCGAGCGGGTTGAGCTGAAGCCTGGGCTGGCCATTCCGTTCTCGATGTGGCAGTGTGCCGTTCATGGCGACGCTGCCGATCCCGGATTCGTCCATTGATCTGCGCGAGGTCACGGT
>JAJEEP010000038.1 GCA_022820945.1 Alphaproteobacteria bacterium
ACCGCCCTATCCGCACATCGCAGATCCGCAGAAATCTGCGATGCTTCTGGGGTAAGAAAAGTCTCGGGTCAGCTGGAGCCCTTGATCACCAAGGGATTCACGACAGCGCACACGCCTCGATGAAGCGGGGTTGGGGAACACATGGGCTGATCTTGTGTCCTTCAGTAGTTGCACGAGGGGAACTGGGTTGTGGCACTTTCCGTGGAGCGATGGTATGGTTGCAGTGAAGGATGCGGATCACTCTACGAGGACACAATGGCGGCCTACACTAGTGAATGCGAGGAACATCATAGGATTTTCGTGACATATTCTAGTATGCCACGGGGCCGCGTGTCTCTGTGGTTTCGGGCCCCTACGGGCGGCTGGCCGCGATGAGGGAGGGCGCCGGCGGTCGGCGCCAGCGCGCGGTCATGGCCACCGATGCGGAATGGGAACGCATCGGCCGGGCTGCTGCTGCAAGCGGCATGGACCTGTCGCGCTACGTGATCCATCGTGCGCTGGACCGGGACCCTCTGCCGCCGGAGGTCCTGCGCCGGGCGGTCCGCGAGATGCTGGTGCTGTCCATGCTGGAGGAGAAGCGGCTGCGCGGCGCCGGCGCCGACAAGGCCTGGGAGGACGCCTGCGACGCCGTGGACGAATGGATCGAGCGCGAGGGCATGCTCGACCGGCTCACCGATCCCGGTGCTGCGAACCGCTGGAAGGCGGCGGGGCCGGTTGAGGAGGCCGGGTCGTGACTGAGGCGGCGCAGCCGCACAGGCGTCAGCGGAGCCTGCACTGCAAGCCGGCGGAGCAGGCGATGATCCGGGAGCGCGCTGCGGCGGCGGAGAAGACCGTGTCGCGCTACATACTGGAGCTCGCGCTCGCCGACGATCCGGATCGTCATCCCCTGGTGCTCACGGAAGAGGAGCAGGTGGAGCAGCGGGACGGGGTGCGGGAGTTGCAGGCATTCGTGCGAGCTCTGCGGCGCGAGCTTCCGGGGGGCAGCGGGCTCAGCCTGCTGAGCGCGATCTCCGTCCTTGCGCGGGAGCGCGCGCCGTGAAACGGACGCGGCGTCGGCGGAAGGCGCGCAGGCCGAGCAGGCACATCTCGATCTCGGCGACGGACGCGGATTGGGAGGTCGTTCGCCAGAACGCCGACCGGCGCGGCCTGTCGATCGCGCGCTACCTGCTGGAGCTGGTGGAGCGGGACGCCTCGGAAGAAGACACCGGTCTCGCTGTCGCGCTGGCCAAGGACGAGCAGCGTGAGCAGCTGGAGGCGCTGCGGGAGGTTCGCGCGCTGATGCTGGAGGCGGAGGCGGAGGAGGCAGGTCCGCTTGTGCGCGACATGCAGGAGCGGATCGCGGTGATGTTCGCCGCGTGGGCGTCTGCGATGGCCGGGTCTGGCCGCTCGGAAGAGCTGCGGCTGGCGCTGGCTTCGGTGCTGGGCGAGGAGCGGGCACGGATCGCTGCGGCCTCGGTTGTACCAACCTCGGTTGTGCCGGCCCCGGCCGCGGTCTCGACCGCGGTCTCGACCGAGCCGCCGGCAGCGAAGCAAGAGGTCGCGCCTGAGGCGCGCGAGGGGAAGACAGACCCCGGCCAGGACAGACTGCTGTGAGGTTCTCACCATCTGCGCCACCGGCATGAATAAGGGGCACGAGGTCGACCGAACGAGGAGAGAAATGGCGTGACAGCGCGATGCGGCGGCAGAAGAAAAGGGGAACGCAACAGGCCTGCGAAGGGGAGACGGATTCCCGCCGGGAAAGGTGTCCGTGAGACGGACTCCATGTGCGCCGCCGGCATGAACGAGGTGCGCGAGGTCGATCGAACGAGGGGACAATTGGCGTGAGTGCGGAGGGCGACGGCAAGAGTGCGCGGACGGGCCAGCCGGACCTCCTGGCGAGCCTGCCGGCGGAGGGTCCGCCCGCTTCGCCGCCGGCCCCCGGTATCGATCCTGCCGTGGTTGAGGAACTGCTCGCCGAAGTGCGAGAGCTGCGGGAACAGGTGGCCGGACTGAAGGAAGCGGTGGCCGCCGCGCGGCCCGCGCCAGGGCCTGAGGCGGTACCTCAGGTGCTGACGCAGGAGGCTCTCGACGCCTGGGGCGACAAGCTCGTGGCCCGCGTCGCCGAGGCCGCGCGGCCAGCGGACGCGTCGGGGGACGACGCGGCGGCGACCGTCGCAGCCCATGCCGCCAAGATCGAGGAAGCGGCGGCGAAGGCGGCAGCGGCGGCAGACCGTGTCGACCGGGGTATGGCGACTACCGCGGACCGGGTCGCGGCCGAGATCGAGGGGGCCGTGACCAGAATCGAAAAGGGCCTTGCGGCGACGCGCTCCCAGGTCATCGAGCATTCCGGTTCGATCCGTGGGCTTCTCTATGACGTCCTCACGCAAACGGCCGGGCCGAAGTTCGGCCTGAAGACGCTTCTTGTGGGCCTGATCGTCCTGGTCTTCGGCATGCTGATCGAGAGTCGCGCGCACTTGCTCTACAAATGGCTGTGGTCCGGTTGAGCCGGCGGCGTCCCGCCTCTCCGCTCCGGCGTCCCGTCTCCCTGCGTCCGCCGCGCACCGACGCGCCCATGCGTGGGGCCTGAGCCGATGGTCGCCACGGTGGTGGAGCTCCGCTCGTCCGCCATGGCGGTGACCTACTACGAGCGCGACGGCTACTACGCGAAGAACGATCCCGAGCACCGCCAGGCGAGCTTCTGGTACGGCGACGCGGCGAAGGCGCTGGGGCTCAAGGCCCATGTGCGCCCGTCGCGCTTCGAATCGGTGCTGTCGGGATACGTTCCGGGGACGGACCTGCGTCTCGGGCGGATGCGCGAGGGGGAGCACGATCACCGGCCCGGCTGGGACATAACCCTGTCCGCGCCGAAGTCGGTGTCGCTGGAGGCGCTGGTGATGGGCGACCGCCGGGTGATCCGGGCTCATGACGAGGCGGTGCGCGCGACGCTGGCCTTCGTGGAGGCGGACCTTCTGCAGACCCGGGGCTGGGACCCCGCGACGCGGCGCCGTCCCCGTGTGAAGGCGGAGGGCATGGTGGTTGCGGGGTTCCGGCATCTCGCGAGCCTCGACCAGGACCCGCAGCTGCACACTCACTGCGTGCTGGCCAACATGACGCGCAATTCGTCCGGGGAATGGCGGAGCGTGGAGCCGACGAAGATCAGGCGCAGCGAGAAGCTGATCGGGGCGTACTACCGGAACGAGCTCGCGCTGCGTCTTCAGGCTTTGGGCATGGCCGTCTCGCCGACCCTGGTGGGACGGGTGCCGGGGTTCGAGCTTGCGGGCTACGACCGCGCCTTCCTGGACGCGTTCTCTGGCAGGCGCCGCGAGATTATTGCGTACCTGGAGCGCCAGGACCTGTCCTACACGGCGAAGCACACGCAGTTGGCGGCGCTGCACACGCGCCGGCGCAAGGAGGACAAGAGCCTCGCGGACCTGATGCCGGAATGGCGCGCGCGGGCGCGGGCACTGGGTCTGGTCCGGGAGAAGACGGCCCTCACGCCGTCCCGACCGCTCGACCCTGTGACCGGCGAGCGGGTTGGAGTGCCGCGCGTGCCCCCGCCCGACCTGCCGGCCAACGAGATCCGCAGCCTGAAGCGCGCGCCGGCGCTGCCGGCGCTGCCGAGGCAGCCCCGCGACGGCGTTGCCGTGTCGGCGGGGGTGAACCCCACGCCCCCTCGCTCACCGGCACCTGCGGAGCTGTCGCAGGAGCCCGAGCGTGGCGTCCTGGAGGCGGTGGCGCGGGCTGTGGCGCATGTTGCGGAGAGGCGCACCGCGATCCCGGAGGCCGAGATCCGGGCAGTGGCGCTGGGCCATGCACCGGGGCGCTACACCCTGGCCGAGGTCGACGGGGCGATCGCACGGCTGGTGTCCGGCGGCGAGCTGATCGAGGCGGAACGCCGGGGCATGGATCGGGCCTTCGTCACCGACCGGGCGGTGAAGGCCGAGCGCCAGGTGCTGGCGTCGATGCGGGCAGGACGAGGCAAGGGAGCGGCGCTGGCCAGCGCGGATGCCGTCGAGGCGCGGCTCGGGGCGTCGCGTCTCACCAAGGGCCAGAGGGAGGCGGTCCGCACGGTGCTGCTGTCGGACGACCTCACGGTCGGCGTGCAGGGCCACGCCGGCAGCGGCAAGACCACCATGCTGAGGGAGGTGAAGGCGCTTCTCGGGGACAGGACGATACAGGGCCTGGCGCCCTCGGCCGCCGCCGCGCGGGTTCTCGCCAGGGAGGCGGACATCCCTTCCAGGACGCTGCAGCACTTCCTGACCCGCTTCAACGATCTCTCCGACCCGGATCGTCTGGCGCGGGGCCGGGAGGAGTACGGGGGCGCGGTGCTGGCGGTGGACGAGGCGTCGATGATCGACACCGTGCGCATGGAGGCGCTGCTGCGCATCGCGCGCGATCTGGAGGTGGCGCGCGTGGCGCTGGTAGGCGACACGGCGCAGTTGAGGGGGGTGGATGCTGGAGAACCCTTCCGTCTGCTGCAGAAGGCGGGCATGGCGACGGCGACCATGGACGAGGTGCTGCGCCAGCGCGACCCGGAGCTGCGCGCGACGGTGGGTCTCGCCCGTGAAGGGGAGCCGGGCGCGGCGATCGCGGCGCTGGGCAACCGGGTGCGCGAGGCGCCCCGCGACGAGCTCGGCATCGAGGCGGGACGGCGCTGGCTCGCGCTGGCGCCGGAGCAGCGGGCGGACACCCTGATCCTCGCCCCCACGCACGCGATCCGCCGGCAGGCGAACGAGGCGGTGCGCGAGGGGCTCTCGGAGGAAGGCGTGTTGAGGGGCCGCACCCTCGCCGTCGACCGCCTGGTAAACCGGCGGCTCACCCGTGCGCTGGCTGCCGACATCCGCAGCTACGAGCCCGGCGATACCGTGGTGTTTCACCGCAACGTCTTCGGCTGCCGCGCGAACGACGTCTGCACCGTCACGGGTCACGACGACGGCAGGGTCGTGCTGGCCCATGCGGAGGGCGAGCGCCGGTTCCGGCCTTCGGGCAATGCGGCACGCTACCTGGGCCTCTACGACACCGAGCGGATCGAGCTGCGCGCCGGCGACCAAATCCGCTGGACGCGCAACCGCAAGGCCCCGCCCGTCCGCGGCAGGCATCCCCAGGCGCCGGACCTGGTCAACGGCGGCGAAGCGGAGATCGTGGAGATCGGCTACGAGCGGGTGCGCTTCCGCGACGGGGAGCGGGAGTTCGGTCTCGTGCTCACCGACCCGCAGCTGCGTCATCTGGATCACGCCTACTGTTCCACCGTGCATTCTGCGCAGGGGCGGACGGCGCGGGCGGCGATCGCGGTGCTGGACGCGGGCGGCTGGGTCGACCGGGAGCTGTTCCATGTCGAGCTCAGCCGGGTCTCGGAAGAGTTCCTGCTGCTGACCGACGACCGCGACGCGCTCATCGAGAGCATGGCATACGAGCGGAGCGAGGACGGTGCGCTGGAGTCTCTGGGGATCGACCTGTCCGAGACCCCGGCCGTAGACCCCGAGGTGTTCGCGGCGCTGGCCAATGACTGGCGGGCGCTTCTGCGCGAGGGGGAGGAGACGAACACCGTTCCGTTCCTCCTCCCGGCCTACAGGGACACGATGGCCCAGGCTGCGGCGCTCGCGCAGATCGAGGACCTGCCGGCGGACATGCGCCGCTTCACCGACACCATGCTGGCGAAACACGAGGAGCACCTCGCGCATGACCGGGAAGTGCAGAGCCTCGTCGAGGGCATCCGGGACCATTGGCGGCGCTGGCCGGAGCTGGGCTGGGCGGCCTCCGCGCAGGGAGTGCCGGTAGAGAAACTTCCCGCACACGCTGCCTGGCGCGAGGAAGGGGCGGCGCTTCTGCAGGCGGGCCGGAGCCTGGTGGAGGCGGAGGGCGGGGCGGCCCACCGCGTGGCGGCACACCACGAGGTGGTACACCGCCAGGTGGTACACCGCGATGTGGCCCGCCACATCCGTGCCATGCCGGGCGGGAGCGCCGGCCTGGAGGACGCCGTCGGGATGCTTGAACGCACGCGGCTCCTCGACGATGCCGGGCGCTTCGAACGCGCGTGGCAAGCGCTTCGCGAGCGAGCGACGGAGAGTGTCGTCCCGGAGCTGCATGCGCCGGGCTACCGGCAGGTAGCGGCGCTTGGCCAAAAGCTCGTGCTCGCCGATCAGGGGCTCGATGAGCGCGCGCAGCGCGCGGTGGCGGAATGGCGGGAGATCGGTACGGCGCAGAGGGCGCTGGCGGAAGAGGTGCGCGCCCTGCCCGGCCGTATCGCGGCGTGGCTGTCAGCGGACCTGCCGCAGGAAGAGCCCGGCGGGCTCGATCCGCACCATCCCGCGCGGCAGTCCTGGCGCGGGGAAGGCGCCAGGCTGCAAGCCATGGCCGGGGACATGGTGCGCCCGGAAGACGTCCACGCGCCCTACCTGGACGCCGAGCCGGGTGCGCGCGAGGCTGTCCGGCAGGCGGGAGAGGAGGTCGCCGACGCGCTGCGGAAAGACGGCTACCGGGCATTCGGGTGGCTGACCAAGGAGGTGAACCGGCAGGCACGTGAAACCCGGACCGAGGCGTTCCACGTGCCGCGCTATGGCGAGCTGGCCGCACAGGCGGAGGCGCTCTCCGCGCAGGCGGCGCTGCCGGCGCGCACGCAGGAGGTCGTCGCATCATGGCTCGGCTACCATGCCAGGTGCGAACCGGTCTGCCGGCAGATCCGGGACTGGCCCAAGCGTGTGGACGCGCTGACGGCGGACTGCCCCGAACGTCCCGCGAGGCTCGACGCCCTGACCGGCTGGCGGCAGCGGGCGGAGCCCCTTCTCGCCGAGGGCCGCACGATGCTGGCGAACGACGCCCCTCATGCGCCCCATCTGGCCGCCTTACCGGCCGAGCGCAAGGCGCTGGCCGAGGGAACGGGCCATCTCGACCGCGCGCTGATCGAGGTCGAGGCGCGGGAGACGGTCGTGCTGTCATCGGTCGTACAGAAGTGGGCTAACGAGACGGGCGGGATCGGCTTCGACAGCCGCGCCTATGCCGCGCTGATGGAGCGCGCACGCTCCCTCGATGCCAGGCCGCATCTGCCGGAGGATTTGCGCGGCACGGTCGACGGCCTTCTCGCCAGGGACGAACGCTGGGCGCTCGACCGGGATCGGGTCGAGGCATTCCTCGTGCGGGCCGCGGAGTTCGAGCGCGCGCGGAACGCTCTGACGCAGATGGACGTCACGACCAACTCGTTCGAGGAGCGTCGACAGGCCCGGCAGGACTGCGAGCGTAAAGAGAAGGAGGTTCTCGACGAAGCGGTGGCAATCAGGAAGAACATGCCGGAACGCGAGCTCGCCGCTCATCTGGCCGCCGCCGGCGCAGGCTCGGACACGGTCCGTGAGCGCGAAGAGGAGATCCGCAACAGGATCGCCCGGGAACAGGAAAGGCAGGCCGCCCTGCGAATGAGCAAGGACCGGGGAATGTCGATGTAGACGTGAAACGCCGTAGGCGTGGACCGTCGCGTCCGTGCAGGCCGCAGGGCGATGCTGTCGAGGCGCGGCACCGTTCCCATCTATGGCGACCTTGGACCTCGCACGGAAACAGCTCACGGCACTCATATACTTAAGTGCAGGCTCGGAGGACGCAGGCGATGCTCGGATACGGAATCGTCATCTGCTAGAGCGACGAGGATCGGGCTTCGGCCGACCCGGAGAGGCATCAACGTGCACCCCGCACACGGCGAACTTCATTCACTATCGCCTCATCGGTAGTGTAGGATCACGAATATCGCTGTGCGAGGCTTGGCGGTATTGTGTGCGTTCCGCCGAGGGCTCGCTCCGACCAGGTGAGGGCCTGACCATGAGCGGACCTTCGAACAGGGCTTGGGCGATGCTGCTGCGAGCCGCCGCTACGGGACGAAGCGCCGTAGTCGAAGCCTCCCGAAATTCGGGGTTGAC
>JAJEEP010000138.1 GCA_022820945.1 Alphaproteobacteria bacterium
TGCCGAAACCTGCGAGGAGGCCCGCAAGAACGCCGAGTACTTCTCCACCAACCGGGAGCGGATGAACTATCCGAAGTTCCGCCAGATGGGCCTGTGCGTTGCTTCCGGCGTGGTCGAGGGGGGCTGCAAGAACATCGTCGGTGCCCGCCTCAAGCAGGGCGGCATGCGCTGGACCGTCGGCGGCGCCAACGCCATCATCGCCCTGCGCTGCGCCGTCGAGAGCAATCGCTTCGACGATTTCTGGGAACGGCGCGCCGGCGCAGCAGCATGAATCTCACAAATCAGACGTACACCCTTACCGATGTCTTCGCCCCTGACGATCTTCGCTTGTTCGATACGTTGGCGCGAACGCGCAATCGGCTGCCCTCAGCCGGACGCGCCCTCGTCTGCCGTACCGTCATAGCGCAGTACGATGCAGGTGATGTCGTCGGACTGCTCTGCTCCGGCCACGAAGTTAACCACCGCGCTGGTGACATTCTCAAGCACGGAATCGACGGGCAGATCGTGACCTTCGGCCAATACCGCTTCCAGGCGAGCTTCGGTGAACTCCTCGTCCTCCATGTTCATGGCTTCGGTAATGCCGTCCGTGTAGAGGAACATCGTGTCGCCCGGCGCGAGCGTCATCGCGTCTTCATCATAAGGCAGTCCGGGCATGACGCCCACGGCCATGCCGCCTGTCATCGGCAGCGGCGAGACATCGCCGGGGCGCTTCACGACGAATGGCGGGTTGTGCCCGGCATTGGCATAGACGAATTCGCCGGTGCTGGGATCGAGGATGCCATAGAAGAGCGTCACGAACAGATCCTGCGGGTTCTGCTCGCATATGGTGTCGTTGACTTCCTGCAGGCATGGGCCCGGGGTGGGATGCCGGGCCGCCGCGGCCCGCATGATGGTCCGCGCAATTGCCATGAAGAACGCCGCCGGCACGCCCTTGCCGGAGACGTCCGCCATGACCAAGCTGAGGCGACCGTCGTCGAGGGTGAAAAAGTCGTAGAAGTCGCCGCCCATCTCGCGCGCGGGTGTCATGAGTGCATGCCCGGAATAGCTTGAACTCTCCGGCAGCGTCTTGGGCAGGATCGCGCCTTGCAGGGCGTGCGCGATCATGAGTTCGGATTCCATCCGCTGCTTGGCTTTTTCCAACTGCGCGTTCGATGCCTCCAACTCCCGCGTGCGAGCGCGCACCATGCTTTCCAAGTATTCCTCGCGCGCCTGGACCTGGCGCACCATGTTCTGAAAGACGCGGACCAGCGTCCCGAGCTCGTCCCGTCGAACCGCCACCGGGTCCAGCGTCTCCGGAGCGAAACTGAGCGTATCGGTGTCCACCTCCGCTGCCGCCGTGGTCAGCGCCGTGACCGGCTGCACGATGCGGCGTGCAGAGAACGCCGCGATGAGCGAGCCGATGGCGAAGGCTGCCGCAGCCACGATCAATCCGTACTTGATGTGGTCCGCAAACAGCTTGTCCAGATGGTCTCGCTGCATGTGGATCACGGCGGCGCCGGTAGCGACGCCGCCGCGATCGAGGATCGGCGCCGCCACATGGAGGGCGTTCTCGCCGAGGTGCGATACGGCGCCGTCGATGCCGAGGGCGCGGGTGGCAAGGTCCTGGTCCTCCGCCGACAACGCCGCCTCGGCCTCGGGAGCGTCTCCGCCCTCGAAAGCGGCCATGCCGATGAGGTGGAGCAAATCGTTGACCACCCAGATCGCCCGGATGGCCTCCCGTCCGGCCAGAGATTCCAGAGCCGCCTCGACTCCGATGACCTCGCCGGGACCACCGGTTTCCGCCGCCAGCGTCCCGACCAGCACGGATTCGTGAGTGCCAGCGCGAACGCCGACGTACCTGATCGGCTTTTCCCACCCCTTCGGCGGCATCGACTGGAAGGCGACGGAAAAACGCCGCCCCGAGACCAGCGCCTCCACGACACGGGGATCGATGCCGGCCGATGCCAGATCCAGCGCATCGTTCTGGCTCAGGCCGTCGACAGCACGCACCAGCGGCGCGCCAGCCTCGTCCAGCAGCCAGATATCGTCAACGGCGCTGTCCGCCGTCAGCTTCGCGAAATAGATGCCGAGGGCGCGCTCTTCTTCTGACTCGTGTACGTGGTTATCGAGATGGCGGGCGATGGCCAGCGCCTGCGCTTCCATCTGCATGACGATCATGCGGTCGATCGCGTCGGCCGTGTGCTCCGCTCGATTGGCTTCGCTCGCGATAAGCCCGGCGACGAGCCGCGCCTGATCTTCGGCCTGCTCGATGAGTGCTTCGCGCGCAAGCAAGCCCATCGCCAGCGCCACGCTGACGATCGCGACGCCTACCGACGCTGCGACCGTGATGATCAGGCGTCTGGAAAGGGTCAACGGCGATATCCCGCTGTGGCGTACGACCGATGCCCACGCCCGGCGGGGGGCGCTCTCACGGCAATGTGCCGCCGGTAAGGTCGGTGGCCTCCTCCAGCGGCCGGTGGACGCGCTTCTTGATGTGCCTGCTGAGCCGATTCATGCCGAACGTCAAAAGGAGGCTGAACCCAAGGAACCAGATCATAGCCCAAAGATAGACCCAGAGCGCGAGCCCCACCTTATCGACCGCGCCGATCACCGTATCCGCCCGGCGTACGAGCTCGGGCACGCCGATTACCGAGGCAGTGCTGGATGCCATGACGATGATCAGAAAGTAGCTGGTCCAAGCCGGCACGAACAGCAACGCCTCCGCGATCTCGTGGCGGCGCAGATGCCGTATGGCGGCAAGCGCGTTGTCGGACACGTAGCCGGCGACGGCGATGCCCAACGCGAGCGACGCCTTGATCCACGCCGGGAAGGTCGCTGCGGCACCAAAGAGCGTGAACTCGGTGGGGATGATATAAGCGAGGTAGAACAGCATGACGAAGGTCGGCGCGTTGCGCGCAAGCGTCGTCACAGCACCTCCGCTGTGCCTCACGCTCCAGTGGGAGCCACCCCGCAACAAAGCCAGCAACATACCGACGATCGTGCCGACGGCCATGGCGAGCAGGGAGACGATAATGTTCCAGCCGAATCCCTCCGCCAGGTAGGGCGACCAGGCCCACAGAACGTCGACGGTCTCCTGCGCGGTCATCGCGTGATGGCCCTGCCGCGCTCGAATCGCCGGAAGAGCTGCACCGTGATGATGACGAGGACGAAGTAACAGATCAGAAGCAGATTCATCATCACGTCGGCGTTGCCCTTTTCGGCCACGATGGAGGTGCTGGCGTGGACGAGCTCGGGCAGCGCGAGGGTACTGGCCATTCCCGTGGCCTTCACGATGTTGGCGGAGTTGCCCATGACCGCGGCGTAGCAGAGCCTGAATGCCCGCGTAACATCCCTGGGGGTGAGGTGGAGCCGGCGGCCGCCTGCGGCGGCAACGTCCGCCGCCAGCGAGAACGCGATGGCATTGCTCGACGCCGCGTAGAGAGACAGCACCACGGCGGCGACGAGGAAGGCATCGACGGTGAAACCCAGAGCCAACAGCACGCCGCCCAGGCCGAAGAACACGATATAGAGCTGGAGCAGCGGGGGCGTCATGCGCATGAACTCGCTGAACCCCCGCAGGAAATGACTCACGCCCGGCACGCGCCGGTGCATCAGCCATCCGAACAGCACGCCGAGGATGACGCTGCCGACCACCGTGATCAGCGAAAGAAGCGCCGTCAGCCCCAGCCCATAGAGAAACACGTCTCGGTCGAGCGGGTCGTACAGGATGCTGATGTCGAGCCCCGTCACCTCCATGATGGTCAGTGAGAAGCCCGAGAGGCCGCCGATGCCGCTGCCGGTGACGAGGGCGACTTCGCGGCATTCCAGTGGCCACTGACCCTGCTCGTTGCGCTGGCATTTCAGCTCGCCGCTCTCATCGACCTCTTGCCAGGTGACGCGCGCATCCCGCAGGAACGGGGACGGTGGCAGGCCCCACTTCTGCTCCAGCGACTGCAGGAAGCCGTTGCGATGCCACTCCGCCAACGTGTCGCCCATCAACTGATCGAGCCGCCCGCCGCCTTCCTCCTTGGCGATGGCGACGGCCCAGGGCAGCACAAATCGTGTCGGCAGCGAGACGGAATGCCCCTCCCATTCGCCGGTCTCGAGCTCGTGGAGCAGGAGGACCTCGTCGTAGATCCAGCCGACGCAATGCTCGTTCCGCAACGCCTGGGCGGCTTCGCGAGTGCTGTTGAACGCGGTCACGTCGAGCAGAAGCCGCTGCTTGGCCAGCCGGTTCCAGAGCGATCCCTGGAGTCCGCAGACAGTCTGTCCGCGCAGGTCGGCCCAGGTGCCAATCTTGGCGCTATCCCGCAGCAGGACGTTGGCGCCGTCGCCGTAGTATTGTGGCTCGATCATGGTAACCAGCTCGCGGCGGCTGCGCGTGTCGCCCATGGTGGCGGCGACGATATCGATCTCGCCCCGCTCCACCTTTTGCAGGCGGTTGGCACTGGTCACCGGCACCAGTTCGACGTCGACACCGATGGCCTCTGCGAAGGCGCGCGCCACGTCCACGTCGTAGCCGACAAGCGTTCCGTCGGCGTCGCGGAAGCCGAAAGGCGCGTAGTCCTCCTTGACGCCGACGATGACTTCGCCGCGGTCCTGGATCTCCTGAAGCCGGTCAGCAAGTGCGGGAGCGGCCAAGCCTGCCCAGGCGGTGAGCAAGACCACGAGGAGAAGCCACCATTTGGGAATCCGCCGGCTCATGCGCCGAGTCCCCGGCGCCGCACGTTCGGCATGTGGTTGGTAAAATCGATGGCGGGGTCGCCACCTCGGCTACCCCCCGGCGCGAAGACAGAAATCGGCGGGCGGGCCCGCATCACCCCGTTCGCGCGGCACGAGCGCCGCCTACCGGTACGCTGCACGTGCATGCCACCGCCGCAACGCTGGGAGTGTGGATGATCGCCGCGTGAATCATCGTTGCAACCCAGGTTGGAGTCCCCGGGGATAGAGACGGCCCCGGATGAAGAGCCGGACGACGTCACGCAGCCGCGACACGGCACGAATCGCCACCCTGCACCCTGTCCACACAGAGCCTATCCGATATGGAAGCCGGGTGAAATAGAGTATCGCCCTCATTTTCCGAGTAGTTTCTGTTGTGTGCCTGGATTGACGATTTGCGCTGTTGGGTTGTGGGTTCGAGGGTTTTCAGCCTGTGAGTGAGAGTTGGAGGATTTGGGTGTCTGGGTCTGGTCTGGACTATGAGTTGGATCACGAGGTTGGTTTGGGGCGTTGCTGGCGCCTGGCGGCGTGCCGGCGCTGATCGAGCACTTTCGGCGCTCTGGCGGTGCAGCGGCGGTCGACGGGTCGGTTCCGTACAAGCGCCGCAAGCGGGGTCTTTCGGCGTGGGAGATGTGCGAGAGCCTGTTGGCGCTGCGGGCGTGCGGGGGCTGGACCGCTTCCGGGTGCGCATCCGCGCCCGCCCGCCGCGGCGCGCCGCCTGAGGCCTGAGCGCTTCGGCGGCCGACACCGCAGACGGCCCGGCTTGCGAACCACCGCCTGTGGCCCGACCGCGGCCGCCGCGCGCCCATCGGCACCGTCCCGCCCGATCCCGGCGGGCGGAAGAGTAGACCTCAGCCTTCCAACCCGACAACCTGGAACCCCCGCAGCCAAAGGATGCCCAAACAAACAAACCAATCCCTTACTCGGAGAATGACGGCGGCACGGAACGCGCGGATTGAAGCCCGAGTCCCCGCCGTGTTAGACCCGGTATGCGGGCGAGCATCACGACCCGGTGCGGCCATGGCTTACAATATCTTGATTTTGAACGGCCCCAACCTCAATATGCTGGGGTTGCGAGAACCTGAGATCTACGGGCACCAGACCCTGGACGATATCCGCGCGCTCTGCGAGAGCCACGCGGAGGGGCATGGACTCGCGGTGGATTTCAGGCAGAGCAACCACGAGGGCGAGCTGATTGACTGGATTCAGCAGGCGCCGAAGGCCCACGCCGGCATCATCCTCAATCCTGGCGGCTACACGCACACGTCGGTCGCCATCATGGACGCGCTGCGCGCCGTGGACCTGCCGGCCATCGAGCTGCATCTCTCGAACATCCACCGGCGCGAGCCCTTCCGCCGGCGCTCCTACGTTGCGCAGGCGGTGCAGGGCTCGATCTGCGGGTTCGGTGCGCAGGGCTACCTGCTCGCGCTCGACGGGATGCGCGCGCTCTTGAAGGAGGAGTGACGCGATGGCAGTGAAACCTGTGCCGGATACCCGGCCGGAGGAGCCCGAGCCCATGTTCGGACCCGACGTCGAGCTGATCCGCGCGCTTGCGGCGGTGCTCGACGAGGCAGGGCTGACCGAGATCGAGATCGGCGAAGGCGCGAACCGTATCCGCATCGCGCGCCAGGGTGCTGCGATAGCGGCTGCTCCGCCTGCGGCCGCCGCCCGCCCGGCGCCGGTCGTGCTTGAGCCGGAGCAGGCGCCGCCTCCCGCGCCGGCAGACGACGACGCCTCGCATCCAGGCGCGGTGACGTCGCCCCTCGTCGGTGTGGTTTATGTTGCGTCCGAGCCGGGCAGTCGCCCTTTCGTCGCCGTCGGCGATGAGATCAGCGAGGGCGATACGCTCTTCATTGTCGAGGCGATGAAGACGATGAACCCGGTCCGTGCCCCGCGCGGCGGCCGTGTCTCCCGAATTCTTGCCGAGAACGGCGCCCGGGTTGAATATGGCGAGGCCTTGCTGATCCTCGAGTGAGGCCGATGTTCGACAAGATCCTGATCGCCAACCGGGGGGAGATCGCGGTCCGGATCATCCGTGCCTGCCGGGAGTTCGGCATCAAGACCGTGGCCGTCCACTCCACGGCGGATGCCGAGGCGATGCACGCAAGGCTCGCCGACGAATCGGTCTGCATCGGCCCGCCGACGCCGCGCGAGAGCTACCTCAACATCCCGGCCATCATCGCCGCCGGCGAGATCACCAACGCCAACGCGATCCACCCCGGTTACGGCTTCCTCTCCGAGAGCGCCGACTTCGCGACCATCGTGGAGGAGCACGGGTTTATCTTCATCGGCCCGAGCCCGACGCACATCTCGCTGATGGGCGACAAGATTCGTGCCAAGCAGACTGCGGTCGAGCTGGGCTTGCCGGTGGTGCCGGGCTCGACCGAGGCGCTGGAGAATGCCGCAGCCTTTGCCGAGTCCGCTGACGAGATCGGCTATCCCGTGCTCATCAAGGCGGTGGCCGGCGGCGGCGGTCGCGGCATGCAGCGGGTGGACCGTCGCGAGGAGCTGGCTGCGGCGGCTGCCACGGCACGCGCCGAGGCCGAGGCCGCCTTCGGCAACGACGCGCTCTATCTGGAGAAGCTGGTCGCGGCCCCGCGCCATATCGAGGTGCAGGTGCTGGCCGATCAGTTCGGCAACGCGGTGCACCTCGGCGAGCGCGACTGCTCCCTGCAGCGGCGCCACCAGAAGGTGCTGGAAGAAGCGCCTTCGCCCGCGCTCGATCCACGCCAGCGCGAGGAGATCGGTGCGCGTGTCAGCACCGCGGTCCGCGAGCTCGGCTATCGCGGGGTCGGCACCCTGGAGTTCCTCTACGAAGATGGCGCCTTCTACTTCATGGAAATGAACACCCGCATCCAGGTGGAGCATCCCGTCACCGAGATGGTCACCGGGATCGACCTGGTGCAGGAGCAGATCCGGGTTGCCGCCGGCGAGCCGCTGGCCATCGCCCAGGAGGATGTGCGCTTCGACGGCCATTCCATCGAATGCCGGATCACGGCCGAGGACCCCGATACCTTCCGCCCCTCCCCCGGCACGGTGAGCGGTTACCACACGCCGGGAGGCCCGGGTGTGCGCATCGATTCCGCGCTCTATGACGGCTACCGGATCCCGCCCTACTACGACAGTCTCATCAGCAAGGTGATCGCCCAGGCCGGCAGCCGCGAGGCCTGCCTGATGCGCCTGCGCCGGGCGCTGGAGGAATACGTGATCCAGGGGGTCTCCACCACGATCCCGCTGCACCTGCGCCTGCTCGCCAGCCAGGCGTTCGCCGAGAGCGCCTACGACATCCACTGGTTCGAGCGCTTCGTGACGGAGACCGGCGACGGTCCCGCCCCGTAGCACCACTGACATGACCACGGCCGAGCTCACGCCGGCGCTGATCCTGCGGGCCTACAGCTGCGGGCTCTTCCCCATGGCGGAGGGCAAGGCCGAGCAGGATGTCTTCTGGGTCGACCCCGAGACGCGGGGCGTCATCCCGCTCGACGACTTTCACGTGCCCCGCAGGCTCGCGCGCACGGTGCGCGCCGGGCGTTTTCGCATCACCGTGGACCGCGACTTTGCCCGCGTGGTGCGGGGCTGCGCGCGGCGGACCCGGCGCCGGCCAGAATCCTGGATCAACGGACCCATCTTCGAGGCCTACTGCGCGCTGCACCGGCAGGGGCACGCCCACAGCGTGGAGGCCTGGCTGGACGACGCGCTGGCGGGCGGGCTCTATGGTGTGTCGCTGGGCGCGGCGTTCTTCGGCGAGAGCATGTTCAGCGTCGAGCGCGATGCCAGCAAGGTCGCGCTTGTGCACCTGGTCGCGCGCCTTCGGGCCGGCGGCTTCACGCTGCTCGACACCCAGTTCGTCACGTCGCATCTCACCCGCTTCGGTGCGGTCGAGGTGCCGCGGGCGCGCTACCTCGCGCAGCTACAGGATGCGCTGACGCGGCCTGCGACCGTCTATCCGGCGGGATTCTCCGACGCGGCGCTGTCGGCCTCCGGCGAGGCCTCGGTGCAGGCGAGCACCGAGATGTCGTAGACGGGGTGTTCGAGCGCCGCGAGACCCGGCGTGGACGAGAACATCCAGCCGGTATAGAGGCGCGTCGCGGTCCCCGAATGTTCGACCTCGTCGATTTCGAGGAAGGCGGCGTTCTCCGGCGGCTCCTCGGGCGGTGCCGCGTGGCAGGCGCGGACGACGATGCGGAGCGTTCCGAACCGGACCGTCCGGTCGAGTGGCGCCTCCAGCTCGGAGGTGCGCGCCACCACCTTGTCCAGCGCCTGGAGCACGGCAAGCCGGCCCTCGCCTGCGGAGGCATTCGCGCCATCGGCCGTAGCCGCCGCGAGCGCTGCGCCCGCGGCAAGAAAGAAGAGCGTAAGCCTCACCTAGTCGGAGCCGAAGGCGAACTTGCCGATCAGCTCCTCCAGCAGGAGCGAGGACTGCGTGTAGGCGATGCGGCCACCGTCGGCGATGAGGGTCTCCTCTGCGCCCGGCTGGAGGTCGATGAACTTGCCGCCGAGCAGGCCGTCGCTGACGACCGCCGCCGTTGAATCCATCGGCAACGCGACCGTCTCGTCGATGCTCATGCGCAGCACCGCGCGGAAGGTCTCGGGCTCGAGCTCTCGGTCGACCACCGTGCCCACCTTGATGCCGCCGATGCGCACGTCGGAACCGTTCGTGATGCCGTCCACGCGGTTGAAGGCCGCGCTCACCTCATAGCCGCCGGACGTGGCGACGCCGCTCTTGTTGTAGGCGAATATGAGGAAGCCGATGGCCACCGCCAGCACCACTGCACCCAGCAGGGTTTCGACTAGGCTTCTCGACATGGCGATCTCCTTCCATGCCTCCGGGATGAGGACTGCGGCACCGTCCCGGCCTGACAAGCCGGGGTCGAGTCGCATTTTGCCACAGCGCGCCCGGCTTCGGGTATCCGCTAGCCCACGATCTCGCCTTCGACCATCGCGATCGCCTCGATCTCGATTTCGAGCTCGGGCAGGGCCAGACCCGTGATTTCGACGATGGTGTCGGCCGGATAGGGCGGCGTGAAGTATTTCTCGCGCAGGGCGACGATCTTGCCGAAGTTGCCCATGTCCTTGAGGTAGATGTTCACCTTGACGATCTTGGCGAGGCTGGAGCCGCCGGCCTCCAGCACCGCCGCCAGGTTCCTGAAGGTCTGCTCGGCCTGGGCGTCGAAGTCGCCGGCGCCGACGATGGTGCCGTCAAGGTCGATGGCGGCTTGCCCTGAAACGAAGATCAGATCGCCGACGCGGTAGGCCTGCGCGAGCTTGAAAGCCTCGTAAGGATCGGGGTCGGTCTTGATGCGAACGGCGTTCTCGACCATCGGTATGCTCCGTCGTGAGTGCTGTGATACGGCAGTCTCGCCCGCCGGGTCGCTTGATGCTAGGACGCGCCCTGCGGCGGCATTGGCACCAGCGGGAGGCTTGAGACATGAGCGACACGGTACTGATCGAGCGAGCGAACGGCATCGCCCGGGTGACCCTCAACCGGCCGGACGTGCTGAACGCGCTCAACGACGAGCTTTGCGAAGCCCTGGTCGCCGCCCTCGCGGAGGTGGAGCGCGAGCCCGAGACCCGCGTGATGGTGCTGCAGGGTGCCGGCGGCTACTTCATGGCGGGCGGCGACCTGCGCTCCTTCTACGACCTGCTCGGACGCACGCCGGACGAGCGCCGGCGGCATTTCGAGACGATGATCGACCGGGTCCATGCGATCATCCGGATCATGCGGCGGATGCCGCAGCCGGTCATCGCCAAGATCGATGGCGCCGCCGGCGGCTTCGGGCTGAGCCTGGTGCTCGCATGCGACCTCGCGATCAGTGCCGCCGACAGCATCTTCACCATGGCCTATTGCCGCATCGGCACCAGCCCCGACGGCTCTTCGACCTGGTTCCTGCCGCGCACTGTGGGCGCCAAGAAGGCGATGGAGCTCGCGCTGCTCGGCGATCGCTTCGGCGCGTGCGAGGCTGAGCGGCTCGGGATCGTCAACCGCGTCGTCTCACCGCATCGGCTCGAGGAAGAGACCGAGGCGCTGGCCCGGCGCCTCGCCGCAGGCCCCGCCCGCGCGCTGGCCAACACGAAGCGGCTGCTCGGCAACTCGAGCCATGCCTCCCTCGAAGACCAGCTCCAGGCGGAAGCCGAGATGTTCGCGGACTGCGCAGCGAGCGCAGACTTTGCCGAAGGGGTCGCGGCCTTCGTCGAGAAGCGCAAGCCCACCTTCACCGGGCGCTGAGCGATGGCAGGGCGGCTCGCGGGCAAGACCGCGCTGATCACGGCGGCGGGGCAAGGCATCGGCCACGCGACGGTGCTGGCGGTGAGAACCGCACGTCGCCGCTCCATTATGTGGCGTAGCAGTCTGTCGGACTTTCGACCTTAGAAAGCTCTAACCCATTGATTCTTCGGCATTTTTGAATTCGCCATTGGAACTATTCGATTCAAGAATATCTATATTTTTCAGCAAGTTACGAAAGTGGCGCCCCCAAAGTCCGACAGACTGGTAGCGCGAGCGATCCCGATGCCTTAGGCTGCACCGCATGACCCTGGACCGAACGATTGGCGGCGAGGGGCTTAGGCATGCGGATTGAGCCGGAGATCGATGGCGTCTCCGTCATTCTTGTCGGCAGCTTCAATCCAGCGATCTTCACGCCGGCCTGGTTCGCCATGCACGACCTCTTACCGGCGGGCATTGCGGACAGCGCCGACCTAGCAGTTGCTCATAAGCAGATGACAATGTTCAACGCTGATTGGCTCCGCCTCGAGGTTACGCCGGACCAATTCAACGTGGAGACCGTTCAGGCTCCCCACGTTCGTATCCACGACCTCGTATTGCGTGTCTTCGGAGAACACCTTCACCACACGCCACTCACGGCGTTCGGGATCAATCGGAATGTCCACTTTCAGGTTGGAAATCTGGCCGCAAGAGACCAACTTGGTAGAATTCTGGCGCCAGTGAAGCCGTGGGGGCCTTGGGGGCAGGAGCTTGGCTTGGACGGCGAACACGGCGGAATGACCTCATTGACAATGACGCAGGTCGATCCGGAGGGAAGGCCCGCAGGCGGACGGATCAACGTCAAGGTGGAGCCTTCTATTCGCACCGGCAACGGACGAACCGGAGTTTATGTCGGGGTCAACGATCACTACGCTACAGATGATGCCGGGCCGGCCACCGCTGGACGCTTGATTGACCTCTTCGAGGGGAATTTTCAAACTTCACTGAGCCGCAGCGAACAGATCGTTGACCACATCATGTCCTTGGCAACAACCCGGGAGGCGTAGTCGATGCTGCGGTCGACGTATTCCATGGCGGTAGAGCATGTCGGTGAGCGGGTTGATCGCAGCAACTCCGACCATCCGGCTGCCGCCGACGTGCTGGATCAAAATGTGAAGGCGGCTCTTCGAGCATCTACAGCAGCGGTGCGCAACCAGGGAGCGAATGCGGCTCCCCAACCATTGTTTACTAATCACAAGCAGCACCTTGGCGCGGCGCGAATCATAGGCCTTCCTCCGGCGCCGACGCGTTCCGCACCAGCCGCAAGCTTCCACGCACTACAGGAGTGGGAGGGATACGTGCTCAGTGCTGACTCGACCAGTTTCGTTGCGCGCCTAGTGGATGTGACTACCAGAGCATCCCACGAAGAAGAGGAAGCGGTCATCCCGCGGGCCGAGCTGTCTGAGAGCGACAACGCCAAATTGCGTGTCGGGAGTATCTTCCGCTGGGTGATCGGCTACGAGCGGGCGCGGGGGGGAACAAAAAGGCGTGTGTCCCAATTTGTGTTTCGCGATCTTCCCGCGATTACTTCAAGCGATCTCCGGGAGGGCGAGGCCTGGGCACAAGAGATGGCGCGATCGCTCAATCCGTGACCGCAGAGACGACACCTCCGGGAGCAGGTGAATTCGAACTCACACTCTTCGGCCCCGGGTATGGAGAGGGAATCGTTCTGCATGTCGGCGACGGCGTATGGGTCATCGTCGACTCTTGCATCGATGCTGATGGCTCGCCGAGAGCTCTTTCTTACCTGGAGAGCATCGGCCTCGACCCCGCCAAATCAGTCAATCTGATCGTCGCGACCCATTGGCACGACGACCACATACGCGGCTTGGCACGGCTGGTCTCAGAGTGCAATCAAGCCACGTTCAGTTGTGCTGCAGCGTTATCCCGGAAGGAATTTCTTGCCATCATTAGCGTTTTGGAGCCCTGTCACCTCTCCGTCAACGGCTCTGGAGTACGGGAGCTCTATAGAGTGTTCACGGGACTTAAGGAGGCGAAATCCAAGCCGTCGCACGCAATCGCAAATCGCCGAATTTTCAAGCGTGGCGCATGCGAGGTTTGGTCGCTTTCGCCCAGCGACACGTCTTTTCGTGGTTTTCTGAGAGCCGTCGGCGGCTTGGTGCCTAGCGAGGGCGAGACGAAGAGGCGCATCCCCGAACTTTCTCCTAACGACATCGCGGTCGCGCTTTGGATCGAGGTCGGTGATGTCGCAGTGCTGCTTGGATCGGATTTGGAAAGACGGGGCTGGTTGGAGATTCTGCGAAGCGCGGCACGGCCGGCTGGTACAGCCTCGGCGTTCAAGATTCCGCATCATGGTTCGGAGAATGCCGACGAGCCGCAGGTGTGGAGGCGAATGCTGGATACCGATCCCTTCGCGGTGCTCACACCTTGGCGAAGAGGTGGACGCACCTTACCGACTGAGCCGGACGTAAGGCGCATCATTTCGAATACCACGAACGCATATGCAAGCTCAGCGCGCACATCCGTCGTGGCGTCCTCTAAGCGTCGAGGCCGTGCGGTTGATCGGACTATCCGGGAATCGGGTGTCAAGCTCCGACGGCTCGATGTGTCTCCCGGCGCGGTTCGCCTGCGGAAGGTGATTCACGCTGCGGATCCCTGGCGAGTCGAGTTGTTCGGAGCGGCTTGTCATCTTGAGGATTTCGCTTAAGTGATCGCGGCCTTCGTCGAGAAGCGCAGGCCCGCCTTCACCGGGCGCTGAGCGATGGGCGGGCGGCTCGCGGGCAAGACCGCGCTGATCACGGCGGCGGGCCAAGGCATCGGCCACGCGACTGCCGTCGCGTTCCAGAAGGAAGGGGCGCGGCTCTGGGCGACCGACATCGACGAAGCCAAGCTCGCGGGCCTCGCCACGCTGGAGGGCGTCACCTGCCGGGCGCTCGATGTCCGCGACGACGGCGCCGTGGCGGCGGCGGCCGAGGAAATCGGCACCCTTGACGTGCTCTTCAACTGTGCGGGCCGCGTGCCCCACGGCACGCTGCTCGACTGCGAGCCGGCGGACTGGGAGGAGACGCTCAGCCTCAATGTCACCGCCATGTACCGGATGATCCGCGCCTTCCTGCCGGCGATGCTGGCACAGGGTGGCGGCTCGATCATCAACATGGCGTCGGTGGTGTCCTCGGTGAAGGCCGCGCCCGACCGCTGCGCCTACGGCGCCAGCAAGGCCGCCGTCATCGGCCTCACCAAGTCGGTCGCGCTGGACTACGCGGCGCAAGGCATCCGCTGCAACGCCGTCTGCCCCGGCGCGGTGGATACGCCGTCACTCGACGAGCGCTTCGGTGCCCGCCCCGACCCGGAGGCCGCGCGCAAGGAGTTCATCGCGCGCCACCCGGTGGGGCGGATCGGTTCGCCGTCGGAGGTCGCGGCGCTCTGCGTCTATCTCGCGTCGGATGAATCGGCGTTTACCACCGGCCAGGCGCTGGTGGTCGACGGCGCCTGGGGGTTGTGACCGCCTCGCCTACCCTCAGGCCGCCGGGCCCCTGTTCCCGGTCAGTGCGGTCATCATGTTGTCGATCAGCCGCATGCCGATGCTGTCGTCGAGGGAGAGGATCGATTCCGGGTGGAACTGCACGGCTGCAATGGGGCGCTCCCGGTGCTCCAGCGCCATGATGACGCCGTCGTCGGTTTCGGCGGTAACCTTGAGCAGATCGTCGGGGAGCGACACGCGTGCGGCGTAGAGCGAGTGGTAGCGGCCGACGCGGAAGCGCTCGGGCAGGCCCTGGAAGAGAGCGCTGCCCTTCGCCGTGACCTCCGAGGGCTTGCCGTGCACCGGCTCGTCGAGCTGGCCGAGCTCATCGCCGAAATACTCCGCCACGGCCTGCAGCCCGAGGCAGACACCGAAGAGCGGCACGCCCTTCGCCGGCACCAGCTCGATGGTCTCGGCCGTGCCGAAATCCTCGGGCCGGCCGGGGCCAGGCGAGAGCACGACCAGATCGGGCGCGCCGTCCCGCAGCACTTCGCGCGCGGGCTCGGGCCGGAGCGTTTCGACCTCGGCGCCGGTCTGGCGTGTGGTCGTTGGCCGGCGGTTCGCTGCCGGGGCGCGCGGGCGCGTAGGCGTCCTCCCTCGGCGCGCGGGGCATGTCGCGCGTGTCCCCTCCGGGCGTGACGAAATCGTAGCGGTGCCGCACTGCGCGATCCGACATGTGATCCACGACCAGGATCTCGTCGGGCACGAAGAGCACCAGATCGCGCTGGTCCGCCGGGCGCTCGAGCTTGAGCTCCACCGGCTCGAACTGGTGGGCGAGGTCGTAGCCGAAGGCGCCGTAGAGGCCGAAATGCTGGTCCTCGTCGTTGCCGAAGAGGTCGATGACCGCGCGCATCAGGCTGAAGATCGAGGGCTGCCGGCTGCGCAGCTCCTCGGGCACGACTTCCACCGGCGGGTGGATGTGCCCGTGGAGGCGGTCGCCGTCCGCTTCCAGCGCGGCGACTGCGGCAAGCGGCTCGATCGCGGCGCAGATGGGCTCCAAAAGCGCCTGGCCCCTCGATTCGAGCGCCGTCACCTCGAAGGCCCGCCCGCGGCAGGTGATGGCGAGCGGCGGGGCGGCAAAGCCAAGGTCCCAGCGCGTGTAGCGGCCGGGGACCTCGAAGCAGGAGGACATGAAGACCCCGGGGTAACGGTCCAGACGCTCGACCAGGTCCGCGGCCGCCGGGCCGACCGCCGTCTCGCGGTCGTTGCGGTGGATCGTGATGCCGCCGCGGGTGCGGCAGCGGCGCTGGCTGGTGTCGGGCTCGCCCATGGCGCCCTTATGCCGCTTGCGGCCACCCCCTTGTCAAGCGACGCGGGGATTCAGAGCCGGCGAAGCTCCACGACCGATTCATAGAGCGTCCCGCCGTTCGCCGTGCCGGCGCGGACGCTGGACTCGACGATGCTGCTGCCGACCCGCGTCTCGCGGGGAACGTGAATGCCTGCGACTGCGAAGCCCCGGGTTTCGGCAATCGCAGCGAGGAAGCGGTCGGTCGGGATCGGCACGCCCTGCAGGATCGAGTTTCCGATCACCACCAGCGCCGTGGCTCCCGGCTGCAGACACCACGCCGCGCCGTCGAGGAAGCGGGCGCAGTCGTTGAAGTAGCGCGCCGCGTAGTTGGCCCAGCCGTTGCCGCCGTAAATTCCCATGTCGGGGTTGCGCACACGCACCGCCTCGATGGCCACCCGAATCGCTTCGTCGTCGATGGAGGGATCAAGGTCGATGCGCTCTTCGTCGCGGGCGTTCTGCCAGTAGGTGCCGACGTTGAGTTCCTCCAGCCGCTTCAGGTCGCGCGGCGCGGCGCAGAACCCCAGCCAGAGGCGTGTGCGCTGTCGTGAATCCCTTGGTGATCAAGGGCTCCAGCTGACCCGAGACTTTTCTTACCCCAGAAGCATCGCAGATTTCTGCGGATCTGCGATGTGCGGATAGGGCGGTTCGAGGATTTCCACCCCATAG
>JAJEEP010000066.1 GCA_022820945.1 Alphaproteobacteria bacterium
GAACAGCGTCAGCGCTTCTTCGAGGTTGCTGCGCGCCTCGGTCACGCTGTCGCCCTGGCTGGCAACATCGATCTCGGGACAGAGCGCGACATACCCGTCGCCGTCGCGTTCGACGATCGCCGTCAACCGCCTGTTCATACCGGGCCTCCTATTCCTCGCATGCGGACAGTCAGGGTTGACCGACTCTGGCATCGTCGCCGGCCGGCGACAATGAGGCCCGGCGTCGATCGGGCCGGGAGTGCGCTGGATCGGGACCGCCGCGCAGGAGAGCGTGGCGTGTTGGCGCGGCCGGAGTGGGCGGACATCCACCGGCCGGCCTCGATGAAGCGGCGCGCCGCCCGGCACGTCGAACGGCCGGCGACGGCTCCGGCACGGGAACGCTCGCCCGGAGCCGGCCCGCAGATGCGGCCTCGGATTCGGTACGCTTGTGCTCGCGCAGCGCTCATGCCGACGGCAGAGCCATCAGCGGCACGTTGGAGAGGATCTCCACCTGGTCGGGGCGCAGGCGAGCGAAGGCGATGCAGGCGGCGGCTTCGGATTCGGTCTCGAAGACGCCCAGCTCCTCGCCCGTCTCCAACTCGATCACGGCGATCTGCGGCGGCCACATCGACACAAGATGACGCTCGGGCGCGCGAGAGTTGGAACGATATGCGCAGCGCCGGCAGCGGGCGGCGCCACCGGCAGGTGCCTTGCAATCTACACAGATGCCCTTGGCGCGGCGGGCGGCATATCGTTTCCTGCTGACGGCGCTCTCCCTCTCCGGGGAGACGCGTTCCTTCTCCAGCGCGAGGCAGCGGCCGCAGCGCGACAGGCCGCCCACCGTGGGCTGCGTGCAGCGTACGCAGCGACCGGCGGCCTTTCGCGCGGCATAGCGCCGGCGGTCGAGTGCGCGCCTGGCCTCGCGGCATGGCTCGCAGACGGAGCGATTCTCCTCCGACCGGTTGAGTCCGCACGATGTGCAAAGTCCCGCCTCCTTCCACGCCCTCCGCCGCCGCCTGTCGCCGGCGCGGTCGGCTCTGCGGCAGCGCTCCGGATCGCGGCCGCGGTAGAGCTTGCCTTGAGACCGGGCCCTGTCGCGGCGGACCTTCTCGGCGGCGCGGCGCTTCTCGGCGCAACCGCCGCACACCTTCAGGCCGGGCTCGGGCGGAACGCGGCCGCATCGGGTGCAAGTTCCGCTCACAATTCGTTCGGCATGGCGTTGGCGGAGGCGGCGATCCCGCGCCTGCTTCGCCAGATCCCTGAGCGGCATGACCGACCACGCCGCTCAGCGCGCATGGCGCGTGGCCAGGAAGCCGGCCGCCGCAGAACCCCAGTACTGGATACCCGAGGCCTTCAGGTTCAGCGCCGTGCACACGATGATCTCGTCGCGCCCGGGCCGCAGCTTCTTGACCGCAGCCGCGCCTGCGACGATGCGTCTCCGCCTGCGACGGCCCGCCGTTCTCGGCTGCTCGGGCTCGACGGGATGGATCTGGCCGTCGGAGTCCGAGCGGTATTTCTCGATCACGTAGCGGTCCCCTTCGAGGCCCTGCCCGAATACGTGCACCAGGTAGGTCTGCGCGTCGCGATGGAACATCCTGCCGATCCGCATCGTCCCTTCCCCCTCGTTCGTGGTCTCCGTGGGGGAAACGCTCTTCGCAACGCCGCCCCCGCCGCCTGCGTTCCGGCCAGCCTCTCCCTCACGCCGGCGTACGGACCCCATGGCGGCGAAAGGCGAGGGGCTCAACGTAAGAACGCCGCCTCTCTTGAGGCGGCGTCCCCGGAAAAGATCAGAAATGCGCAACGCGTCAGCAGGCACACGGGTTGCAGGGATCGGCGCAACACGGATTGCACGCAGCACACGGGTTGCAGGGATCTGCTGCACATGGGTTGCATGCGGCGCACGGGTTACATGGATCATGCGAGTCCGCGACGACGATCCGCCCGTCATCGGCGGATACGGCCGACGGCGCAAGAGCGGCACCGGCTGCCATGGTGACGATACTCACGGCGACCACAGTTTCCTTGATCATCTTCGCTATGTCCTCCTCTCAGGCGCGTTTCGGGTTTCCTGTGATTGTGGCTTCGCGCCACCTCTTCGGGCAGCCGCGCCGCGCGAAACCCGTGTCATTGTGGCCGAACGTCGGCGGTGCACGAAAGCGATTTCGGCTCCCTGACGGTATTGTGAACGCACGGGACGGCGGATAACCGGCACGGGCGGCGGAGAGAGACGGCTGGAGCGCCGGGGATGCGCGGCGTGCGTGCGGTCGGGCGCGCTCGGTTCCTGTCGCCCGGCATCGTCCGGCGCTATCGTGGTGTCCTGCGACGGTCGCCGCCGGTAGAAAAGGCCAAGGGCAAACAGCGTAAACGCGGCGAACGCCGTGAGCGCGATCTCAGCTCGCAGCGCAAGGATGAGGACAAGCCCGTCGAGGAACTTGTAGAGGCTGCGCTGGCTCAGAAAAATCTACTTTTGGAGACTCATGCCGGTATCCGTGTTACCCGCAGCCGGCCGGGTCAGAAGCTGTAGCGGAGCGAGAACACCGCCCTCGTGTCCCTCGTATCGGTGGGGCGTATGCCGGCAGAATCCGTGCCGGCTCTCGCGTGGTTGAGACCCAGATTGGCCGAGAGCCCGCGCGCCACGTCGTACTGGACGCCGAGGCCGTACGACGACTCGCTTTCGCCCTCGACCCACCCGTAGTGGGCCCCCAGCGACCAGCTGAGGACATCGGTCTTCGAGTGCACCCCCGCGGACACGTAGGGCCGGTCCGCATCAGCAACGCGCGACGAGAGGCGCTCGAAGCCTAGCCCGACATCGAATGTCGTGCTGCCGTAAACTACTTCGCCGACGGCGCCGATGGCCGTGGACTCGAACGCGGGACCCCCCCCCCCGGGGAGCCGGGCGCGTGGACGCCCTCGCTGAAGCGCGCCGTCAGCCGGTAGTCGGTATCGTCGATCGGCCGTTGAAACGTTGCGCCCACGTCGAATTGGCTGTCCTCGTCCACGATGGCGCCGATTACCCAGGGGCCGAACCGCCCAGTGTAGCCACCGCCCCATTCGGCGTGCCGGCCGAGGACGTCGTCGAATTCCAGCTCGCCGTTGCCGGCCCCGCGTCGGCGGCGCGTCCCTTCGCGAACCACGCCCGAGACGTTGCCGGCGACGACCGCGCCCCACATGCCGCCAACGGAAATCGCGGCGTTATCCGTGTAGTTCTCGTCGGTCGCGGAGTTCAGCGCCTCGTCGGTCTCGTACTGCCCGAAATAGGCCGCGTTGACGCGCCACCTGTTCTGGAGCTGGACCAGCGCTGTGACCTGCATGTTGCCGATGAAACCGGCCTCGGCGTCGTTGTCCTCCTCCAGGTCCAGTGTGACCGGCGTATCGATCAGGCCGTTCAGCACCAGCGTCACGTCGCCGATCTCGGTCGCGAGCGGCTCCTCCATCGATGACAGGCGCTCGTAGTTGATGGAAATGTCCTGCGCTTCGGCCAGGCTTGCCGTGGCCGCGATCGCGATAGCCGCAGCTCCACACGGCAGGGTGGGTCCCGTTCCCAAAACTCGCATGGTCTAGGCCCGTCTGGGGAAGGTGGAATGGAAGGCCTGGCGCGCGATGGCCCTGCCCGCCTTCGCCGCTTCCGTGTGATCGATCTCCCAATGCACGCCGCCGTAGAGCCGGCTCATGCCGTTCTCTTCCGCCACCTGGCTCAGGCTCGTCCAGTGGCGGGTGACGCCGCGCAGCGGCGGCCACAACACGAGATCGGGCGAGCCGCCCGAGAACGAGACGTCGTCGCGGCCGTAGATCAGCGCGATCATCTCGGCGCCGGCGGCAGCGAAGGTCGAATGCCCCGACGGGTAGGCGGGGAATTCCGGGGTCGGAATGTAGCTGCGCCAGTCGGCCTGCCTGACCACGCGCGGATCGGGGTTTCCGAACTCCGGCGCCCTGGCGCGAACGGCGCTCTCCGGGCGAAGGATGTCGTGATAGCTCTTGCTGTCCCACGCGTAGATGGACGCATCGCACTGCGTCATGCCGATCAGCGCGAAGGCGCGGGCGAGATCGATGAAGTCGAGGCCGCGATCCTGCAGGAGCTGAACGCCGATACAGATCATGTGGCCCGACGGTGTTATGCCCCACGGCCCGTCTTCCCAGAACATCGCGATTTCGGACTGATCCTCGGTTCGCACGGTGCTGTTTTCGCAGCCCAGGTGGCGGATCATGTCGAATTCGTCGGCGAACGCGGGGCTTGCCGGATCGTGGAAGTCAGGCGCGCGAAACTGGGCGCCGCTTGTCATCGTCCAGGGCGTGATCTGCCCGTGGCCCGGATAGAGCATCCGATCGAAAGAGGCGAAGGCCGGTCCCGGCCGGGCGCTGTAGAAGGGCCCGGTCGGGCGCCATCGCAGCGAATCCCTACGCCTCTCGTAGCGGCCGAGATAGTAGTTGACCTTGCTGGGCTCGGACCCGTCGCCGGTCCGCATCTCGAGCACGCGCTGGCCGACCCTACGGCCCCACTCGACCCCCAGCGTCTTGGCTTCGCTGCCGGGGAAACGGTTCAGAAAAGCGATCCTCTCCAGGAGGAACGGCTGCTGGAACGCTTCGGCCGCGGCGATGGTGAACGCGACGCCGTAGGCGACCTCGGGATCCGCTTCGCGGGGGCCGGCGCCGATCCCGAACGGCTCGTGATAGGTCTGCGTGATGCCGTTCGCCGCGAGGAAACCGGCGGCCATCGGCACGGAGCATACGTACGCGGCCCGCGGCGGGGGAATTCTCTGGTCGCGCACTTGCTGCAGGGCCGCATCAACCCAATCGAAGACCGCGGTGCGGTTCTGCGGCTTCAAGACCTGGCTCGTATAGGACGAGCTGCCTTCAGAAAATCTGGCACATCCTGCCAGTGGGAGTGCCGTTGCGGCCAAGGCAGCCGCGAGAAACTGTCGCCTCGAGGGCATCACTGGTTCTCCGTTTCTGGTGGGGACACTTCATCCAAGACGCCGTTGATATGCGGCACACACGTTCCAGTCTTCCAGTCTTGTGCCCTGCTCTAGCGTGGCGCAGCATGTAAGGGTTGGGAGCGGAACGAAACTATCCTGAATGAGAACGAGAAGATATTTTCGGATATACCTCACTCAATCTGATTCAAATGTACCACTTGGACGACATACTGTTTGTCCTGACCGGCGATCAACAGGATCGCTTTGGTCGGTGTTTGGCCAGGGTCGGGTCGGCGGTTCCGTCATCGCCTGTCTCACCCTGCGAGGCGCTTAAGTGATGTTCTAATGTTTCATATCGCTTCCTGCAAGCACCGGTGGATCGACGGCCACGACGTGATCCACCGCATGACCTTCAACGGGAGAAAACGATTCCTGACTTCGACGGTTGATTCGCGTAAGTAGCTGATATTCCCCAGTTCTCATTTCCGGCTAGTGTCCTGATTCTGAAGTTTCTATCCAACTTTGGCATGGACGTTGAGAGTTCGTTGGCAGAAGCGCTCGACGGTGGCGAGGATGTCGTCGGCTGACTTGGTCCAGCGGAAGGGTTTGGGGTCGCGGTTGTGGGCCT
>JAJEEP010000078.1 GCA_022820945.1 Alphaproteobacteria bacterium
CGGCGACTCGGGACTGCTCATGTCGTTGTTGAGTCATTTCCCGAAATTCCCGTCAAGCCCTTCGCGCCAATTCCGAACGAGACACGCCTCAACCCACTGGATCAAAATGACAAACCAGACCACCTGGGCAGTTACCTGAATTGCCTTGAGGCAGCGCAGGTTCGCCCCAATCAGCGGACTCCAGACGGCACGAACCGCGCGATGACGCTCCAGGGATCCGCAGGTCGCGCAGGCGGGTAACTTGCCGCCTCGGCTCATCCGTCCCCCGGGGCCCTCCTTGAAGGCCGCACGACCGCATACGTTACACTGCAGCATAAAACATCCGCCTATCACAAAACCAAATCGAGTGTATAGAACTTATAATAAGGCGTATAGAGCGCCAGATATAAGTCGCCACTTGTACGAAAATAATCCAGGAGTCTCCGCGCGACCCCTTCGGAGCTACGGCGCGGCTCGACGCGTTACCAAAGAATGTATGGAGACGTTAAATTGGCTTACAAACCAAGGTCATAACCTGTGCAGTGCGTTTGCGCAGGCGGGCGCCGCCTAGCGCGTGTAGCGCGCCCAGAGCGCCGCCGGGTCGGCGCGCTTCTCGTACTTGGCGGCTGCTTCGGCGACCTCGGCCTCGCTCGGTCCGCCGCGCTCCAGCGCCTGGAAGGCGCGGACTACGGGGCCCGCGCGGTTGGCATGGCGCTTGGCGGCCATGCTGATGGGCTCGTGCAGCGCGCCCGAGCAGTGGGCACAGGGCCAGGCGAGGCGGGCCATCAGTTCGGCCGCCTCGCCGCCGGGGTAGCGCTCCAGCAACTCGACCACGGTGGTCGACCCCGTGATCGGCGCGGCTGAGACGCCGGAGGATGACATGCGGCCGAACCCTACTCCGCTGCCTGCGCCATGGGCTCAACCTCGGCCGGCATGCGGATCGCATCGCGCGGCAGCTGGTAGCGGGCGAAGGGCAGCACCGCGACCTTGGCGTCCGGCCCGTGGCGGGCCATTGCAGCGGCGAACGCATCCTCGAGCGAGGTGCCGGCCTCGATCCCGATATCGGCGGCCATCTCCAGGTTCTCCTCCAGCGTCACCACGTGGAGGTGCTTGCGCACCATGACCTCGTAGATCGGCACCCAGATGCAGCCCGCCCACATCTCGATGGTGCGGCTGTGGATGTCGCGGTAGACGCGCTCCAGGTTTGCGGGCGAGGGCGGCATGTAGGGCTTCATCAGGTCCATGAGCGCGAGGCCCGGGAAGTCCCCGAGATGCGTGCTCACACCGGGTGACGGGCTGCAATAAATCAGCGTGCCGCCGTCCTTCACCAGCAGGTCGGACGACATGCAGCCCCAGCCGGTGTGGAAGAACAGGTGATCGGTGGGCGCGAACACGCCGCAGATGGCGATATCAGCCGGCCCGCCGGCGGGGCGATCATAGGCGTAGATGCCGTTGAAGAAGCGGATCGCCTCGCGGTGCGCGTCCGGGTGCGCGCCGAAGTTGATGAAGCAGAGCCGGCCGCGCGTATCCAGCACGCTGTTGAGGGTTGCCGAGAGCCCGCACATGGTGGCGGCCTCGTCGATATCGGTCCGCATCGGGCCGGCGAGGGCGCCGTAATGGGTCTTGGGCGACATCACGAAGGCGCAGTGATTCGATTCGATGGTCTCGTCCGAGACCACGCCCGGCAGGATGAGCTTGCCGCCCCCGCCGGCGCCCCAGTGGTTGGACTGCGCCTGACCCATGGACAGCGTCACGTCGGACTTCGCGACCTCCTTGTGCAGCCAGACCGGCGTTCCACCTGTGGTCATGCCGATGAAGACGTACTGCTCGGGGTCGCGCGGCTCGTTCTGGAAGAAGGGGATGCCGAGCCGCTCCATGCGCGCCAAGTTCTCCCGCCCGAGCTTGAGCTCGGTGTCGCGCTCCGACATGGGGAAGACCTTGCCGTTGGCGCAAACGACGCGAGCGTCCTTGACGCCGTGTGCCTCGACGGCATCGAGCACCGCCGGCAGCAGCTTGGACGTGGGCGTCGGGCGGAACTGGTTGTCGATGATGATGGCTAGGCTCTTGTCCGGCCCGATCATCTCCGAGAACGCAGGCCCCGAGTGCGGTGCCTCCAACGCGGCGGAGCAGGCCTCCGTGGGATTCGCGACGGGCGCGGGCTCGTCGGGGTAGAGCGCCGCCATCAGATTGGCCTCGGGAATGTCGAGGGTGAGCGTCTCCCGATAGACCATGGCCGGATCGTCGGCCGAGCCGATGGTCAGCGGGTCGAGTGATTCGTAGGGGATCACCGCGCGATAGGTATCGGACATCGCCGCCCTCCCGTGATTGAGCCGGCCCGAGGCCGCGAAACTGGCATTCCCTCGCCAAGCCGAGTGTAATGGACCCAACCGGTCATGCACAGGGCGCCCCGCCGGGTGCCCGCCACAGGGGGGAGTGCATCATGGCGGCCTATCCACGGCTTTTCTCGGAATGGAAGATTCGCAATACCACGATCAAGAACCGGGTGGTGTTCCCGCCGACCTGCCCGAGCTGGGTCTCGGACCCCTGGAACGGGCTCTTCATCGACATGGCGACCCACTATTACCGGGAGCGTGCCGAGGGCGGGGTCGGCCTCATCATTATCGGTGGAACCCACGTCCACCCGAGCTCGCTCATGGCGCCGCTGCTCATGCCGCAGCTCTACGACGACCGGCAGATCGAGCCGCTGTCCAAAATCGCCGACGCGGTCCACGCCGAGGGTTGCAAGCTCGCGATCCAGCTCTGGCACTCGGGAGTGCGGGGCTTCCCCACGCTGAAGCAGGAGGCCACCTACGACCCCGATGCGACCTGGCACTCTCTCTCGCCCAGCCAGGTGCCCTTGGGCGAGTTCCCCGGCGCATCCACGCCCAAGGAGCTCGATGAGGACGAGATCGAGGAGCTGCTGGAAGCCTTCGGCAGCGCCGCAGTGCGCGCGTTCGCGGCGGGGCTCGACGGGGTCGAGCTCCATCTGAGTCACGGCTACCTGCCCTGGCAGTTCATATCGCCGCTCTACAACAAGCGCACCGACCGCTGGGGCGGCTCGCTGGACAACCGCCTGCGCTTCCCCCTCGAGGCATTGAAGCGGATGCGCGCTGCCGCCGGCGACGACAGGTTCGTCGGCTACCGCATCAACTCGACCTCGTTCTGGCCGGGCGATCTCGAAATCGACGAGGTGCGGGATATCGTCGCCGAAATCGAGAAGCGGGCCGATATCGACTACGTCAACGTCTCGGCCGGCGTGCATCACGCCTTCATCCACACGCCGATGGAGTTCGAGGCAGGCTGGGAGCGCGGCTACGCCCGCAAGATCCGCGAGGTCTCGTCCAAGCCGGTGCTGCTGGTGGGCCGTATCACCACGCCGGACGTGGCCGAGCGGCTGCTGGAAGCCGGCGACGGCGATGCGATCTGTCTCGCGCGCCAGCTCTTCACCGACCCCCACTGGGCCAAGAAGGCGGAGGAGAACCGCGCAGACGATATCCGTTCATGCGTCGCCGCCAACTTCTGCTGGAAGAGCGTGAGTCGGGGCGGGCGGGTGCAGTGCATCTACAACCCCGCCGTGGGCCGCGAGGAGAAGTGGGGCGAGGGCACGCTGGTCAAGGTGGCAGAGCCCAAGAGCGTGCTCATCGTCGGCGGCGGCCCGGCCGGGCTGGAATACGCGCGCGTCGCGTCGGCGCGCGGCCATAACGTGACGCTCTACGAGGCCGAGGGTGAGACCGGCGGCCACGTGCGGGTGCAGGCGCTGCTGCCGAGCCGGGCAGAGTACGGCGAGATCGGCCGCTGGCTGACGGCGCAGGCGGAGAAGAACGGCACGCGCATCGTCACCGGCGCGCCGGTGACGGAAGAGGATCTGGACCAGGCGCTGGACGCGGTGAAGCCCGACCACGTGGTGGTGGCCACGGGCTCCTCCGTTGCCGTGGACGGCTTCCAGGGCTGGACCGGGGAGGCGCTGCCGGGTTGGGAGACCGGCAACTGCGTTGGCTGGGACGCGGTGGCGCAGGGCCAGGCCCGGCCTCGCGGCAAGGTGATGGTGCTGGACGACCTCTGCGACGTGGCGGCGCCGCTCACCGCTGTCGCGTGCAAGGACGGCGGCGCCGACGAGGTCACGCTGGTCACCCGTTGGCCCATGGTGGGAATGGAGACCATCCTCGACGTCTATCTCGACTGGATCCTGCCCAAGCTCTACCAAACCGGGGTGACGGTCTGCGTCGATCACTTCGTCCGCCGCATCGAAGGCGACAAGGTGACGCTTTACAACGTCCACCACGAAGAGGCGGAGCATGTGATCGAGGCCGACTGGATCGTCATGGCGACCGGCCGCCGTTCGGAGAACGCGCTGCACAATGCGATCGCGGCGCGCGGGGTCTCGGTCGAGACCATCGGCGATGCAACCGCGCCGCGCTCGGCTTACGAGGCGGTCTACGAAGGACACCGCCAGGCCCGCAAGCTATAGCCTTTCGCGGACCTGCCTCACCTCATTCCAACCAGGGAGAACAGCCATGCCTGCTGCCTATCTGATTTCCGAATCGCAAGTGACCGACCAGGCGCTCATGGATGAGTACGCAGAGAAGGCCGGCCCCTCGGTCGCGGCCTACGGCGGGGAGCTGGTCGCCGCCACCACCAACGTTGCCCACATGGACGGCATGTCGAAGCCGCCCAGAATCGTGATCATCCGTTTCGAGAGCATGGAAAAGGCGAAGGAGTGGTACAACTGCCCCGAATACCAGGCGGTTCTGCCGATGCGCTTCAGGGCCTCCAACAGCAGCGTCTACTTCGTCGAGGGCGTCGAGTAATCCCCCGCGCCGGCGGCTCGCGTCGTCGGCGCCCCCCTTTCTTGGTCAGTCAGCCTGCGGGTCGGGCAGGAAGTGCTCGATCGCGTTGGCGTAGTAGCGCAGCATGTCGCGCTCGCCATCGTTCGCGCGGTAGAGCCCGTCCGCTTCGGTCACGAAGTGGCGCAGCGTCAGCATACGTAGCCCCACGGTGACGGCGTAGTCGCGGTCCGCCCGCGGGATGTGCACGTAGGCGCCGTTGCGCTCCAGCCTGTCGATCAGCGTCTGGGTCCGGCCCTTGATCTCCAGCAGGTCGAGCGCATCGCTCTCCGCGTTGACGAACACCGTCGCCACCAGCGAGACCGGCAAGACGGGGATCGCCGCCGCGATCGCTTCCAACAGCTCTCCGCCGAGTTTTCCGACGGCCTCGTGGCGGGCCTCTTCCTCCAGCGAGCGGAAATCGACCCCATGGTCCCTGGCGTAGTCGCGCATGGAGATCGGCGCGGCGAAGTTCACGCAGGCGTAGCCGAAGCGGTACCAGCGCCGCCGGATCATCAGGCTCACGTTGTGGGCGACGAACCGGAACGCGGTGGCCAACACGCGTGCCCGGCTGCGCCGGGGCTCGCCCGGGCCCGGCGCGCGCACCAGCATGCGGTCCTCCAGCACGCGGTCGTAGTTGATGCCGACCGGGACGAAGACCAGGTCGCGCGTCCCCTCCGGGTCGAAGGACGAGACCATGTAGTTGATGAGCCCGAGCTTGGGCTTGCGCAGGCGGCCGTCCCGGCTCAAGCCGCCCTCAGGATAGACCGCCTGGACCACGCCGCCCGCCGTTGCCGCCTGCACGTAGCGCGCCAATACCTGGCGGTATAGGCGACTGCCCGAGCCGCGGCGTACGAAATAGGCACCGAGCGAGCGCACCAGCATCCTGAGCGGCCAGACCCGCGCCCATTCGCCCACGGCGTAGCTGAGCGCGGAGCGATGCGCCGCCATGTAGGCGACGATGACGTAGTCCATGTTGCTGCGGTGGTTCATCACGAAGACGACGCTGGCGCCGGGCTCGATCCGGGCGAGGGCCTCGTCGTCGGAATAGCCGAGGCGCACGCGGTAGAGGCTCTCCACCGCGCGCCGCGCGACGTGATAGCCGATGCGGAAGTAGGCGTAGGCGTTGAAGGAGGGCACGATCTCGCGGGCGTAGCGCTCCACCTGCCGGCTCAGCACCTCGCGCGGGATGCCGGTGGCCTCGGCCTCGGCGTCGATCGCTTCCATCACCTGCGGGTCGTAGCTGAGCTGGTCGATGAGCACGCGGCGCTTGGTGTGCTGAAACGCCGGAATCTGCAACTCGAGCCGCGTGTTGACCTCCTCGATCATGCGGTTGAGGCGGCGTCGCAGGAACCAGCGCGCGCTCGGCATGAAGATCCGGTCCAGCGCGGCCCAGAGCGCGAGCGCGCCGACCACCGCGAGGATCCAGAGTGGCAGCGCGAGCGAGCCGGTCATGCTCGCGCCTTGCGCTCTATCGGGCGGGTCACGTCCCGCACCGACTGATTCGCCTGAGATAGATAGCTCCGGTAGACGACCGTAACCGGCATGGCGGCCAACAAGCCTCGCGGCTGTCGCGCAGATGCGTTACTTATAGCAGCATTAGGGGTGACACTGCGTGGCGCCCCTTCGGGGCGACGGGCGGGCGCGGTGCCCGCGAGCACACGCGCGCCGAGGCACAGTGACGGGCCATGACGGCGGCGAATACCAACGAAGACCAATTTGCGATCCTGCGCCGAACCATGGTCGAGCAGGTGGCGCTGCACGCCGACCATGTCAGCGGCAAGACCGGCCGCGCCGCCATCGCGGGCGATGTCATGGAGGCGATCGGCCGGGTTCCGCGCCACGCCTTCGTGCCGGTGGAGATGACGCTCTACGCCTACCTCGATTCACCGCTCCCCATCGGCTGCGGCAAGACCATCTCGCAGCCCTACATCGTCGCGCTCATGACCGACCTGCTGGAGATCGGCGAGCAGCACCGGGTGCTCGAAATCGGCACCGGGCTCGGCTATCAGGCGGCGCTGCTGGCGGAGCTTGCCGGCGAGGTCTACACGGTCGAGCTGATCGAGGAGCTGGCCCAGAGCGGCCGCCGCCGGCTCGACGAGCAGGGCTACGGCAACGTCCAGTTCCGCATCGGCGACGGCAGCCTGGGCTGGCCCGACCACGCGCCTTACGACCGGATCATTGCGACCGCGGCGCCGGACCTGATTCCGCCGGCGCTCCTGCAGCAGCTCAAGCCCGGTGGGCGCATGGTGATACCGGCCGGGCTGGAGGACGACCAGCGCCTGCTGCTGGTCACCAAGGACGAGGGCGGTCGGATCGATACCGAGGAAATTTTGCCGGTGCGCTTCTCTCAGCTGATGAGCGGCGCCGACGAGGCGGGTGCGGACGACTAAGCCTCAAATCTTTCTACTATAACAGCACCGTATAGTACGTATATATTATACGTACTATACTTAAGTGGAGCTGAGTTTTCGGGCGCGGCCGTCGCCGCCGCGCGATAGGACGCCGGGCATTGCCGGTGCAGCGCACGTCGCTATAGTCCGGTCCTCCCTCAGCCACCCGAAGCATGAGCGTGTATCGTCATGAGTGACTTCACCCTGATTGTCGGCAACAAGAATTACTCGTCCTGGTCGCTCAGGCCCTGGCTGGCGCTGCGCCACGCCGGCATCCCTTTCGAAGAACGGCTGCTCCTGCTGTTCGACGAGAATTGGAAGGAGGCCATCGCCGCCGTGTCGCCGTCGGCGCGCGTCCCCGTACTGCTGCACGGCGAGCGCACCGTCTGGGAAACGCCGGCAATCATCGAATACGTCAACGAGCAATTTCCGGACGCCGGTCTCTGGCCCGAGGACCGCGATGCGCGCGCCGTGGCACGCGCAGTCGCCAACGAGATGCATGCGGGCTTCACGGCGCTGCGCAACCACATGCCCATGAACCTGCGGCGTGCCGACCTCAAGGGGAGGGGCCGCGGACCTGGCGTCAAGGAAGATATCGCCCGCATCTGCGAGATCTGGCGCGACTGCCGCAGCCGCTACGGCGCCGGCGGGGACTTCCTGTTCGGCGCCTTCGGCGCGGCCGACGCCATGTACGCGCCTGTAGTCACCCGGCTCGATACCTACGGGATCGAGCTCGACGAGACCTGCGCCGCCTATAGCCGCGCCGTGCTGACCCTGCCTGCCTTCGTCGAATGGCGCGACGCGGCGCTGCAGGAACCCTGGATCGTGCCCGAAGACGAGATCGACTGAATACCGACAGGCGCCGCCTCGTGGCGCCGCGCAAGCCTCTTTGGCTAGCTTGACAAACTGGACCATATTACGTACATATTATATATAGTTATTTAACAAAGGTTGAGTCTCATGGGCAAGACCATTGCGGCGGCCGCGTTTCAGGCAAAATGTCTTCGTATTATCAACGAGATGGCCGAGGATGGCGAGCCGGTGACCATCACCAATCGCGGCAAGCCGGTCGCCGTGCTGTCGCCGGTGCCGCCGGAGCACGCGGAACGATCGATCATCGGCGCCATGAAGGGATCGGTGCTGGCTTACGACGACCCCTTCGGGCCAGCCGCCGATCCCTCCGACTGGAACGCCGTGCGGTGATCGTGCTCGACACGCACGCGTTGATCTGGGCTATAGAGGACGAACGGCGGCTCGGCGCCGACGCGCGTGCCAAGATCACGGCGGCAGAGCAGGAAGATGGCATAGGCATCTCCGCCATCACGCCTTGGGAAATCGCCCTTCTGGTCGAGAAGGGGCGCCTCCGCCTCTCGCGCGAAGTCAGAGAGTGGATCATGGCGGTCCTCTCCCTGCCGGCGATCGCGCTGCTTCCGATCGAACCCGCGATCGCTATCGAGAGTGCCCGGCTGCCGGGCGCATTCCACGCCGATCCGGCGGATCGCTTCATCGTCGCAACCGCGCGCCATTATGGCGTGCCTCTGCTCACCGCCGACTACGCCATCCTGACCTATGCCGCAGGCAGCCACGTCCAGACGATCGACGCCCTTCGATAGAAGAGTTCGCCCAACGCGCCGGCTTAGGTCGGTTCGAAGGCCGGGACCTCGCAGCGGGCGACGGCGACCTTCCGCGTGGTCGGCGGGGTGTTGCGGCTGCGGCCGACGAATCGGGGAATGCCGTCGGTGATCACGGCGCCGATGGCCACCGGGTCGCCATTGCTCATCGTCGTGAGCGCGTCCGGCCTGGTGGCGCCGAGCGGGGCGTCCACGATGACCACGTCCGCATCCCGTCCCGGCCTGAGGAAGCCGCTGTTGAGCCCGTAGATCTCGGCCACGTTCCCCGTGGAGGCGGCGATCATCCAGGTCGGATCGAAGCCGGCCAATGAGGCGATGTGAACCATGGTGTAGATCATGCCGAGCGGCATGACGCCGCTGCCGGTGGGCGTGTCGGTCGCGATCAGGAAGCGGTCGAAGGCGTCGTGCTTGCGTGCCATCTCGGCGCAGAGCAGCGTGGTCCGCAGGTTACCGGCGGTGCAGACCTGCATGGCGATCCCGGTCTCGGCCGCCACTTGCTCGAAGTAGCGGTCCTCGATGGCGACCGGCCCGCCGTTGATGTGGAAGGAGACCGTGGGGTCGATGGCGATCAGGTCTTCACCGGTGATGGGGAATGAGCCGGGGATCGAGGCGCCGCCGGTGTGCAGCGTCGTGAGCAGGCCGGCCTCGCGCGCATCCCCCACCAGCGCCACGTAGTCGCGCGCCGTCTCCACCGCGCCGAAGCCGGCCTTGGCGAGCCAGACTCCGTCCCGGTGCACGTCGTCGAAGTCCGCGCGGGTGAGGCCCGGCTCCAGGATGATCGAGCCGCCGTGCACGCGCATGCCGCCCGGCCGGTAATGCTCGAAGCACTTGAAGGCCGCGACCGCGAGCGCCTTGACCCCGGCAGGGTCCTTCGGCCGGCCGGGCACGTGCACCTCGGAGGCGGAAATTGCCGTGGTGGTGCCGCCGTGGACGTAGCTGGTGAGGTAGCCGACGGTGTTCTGGCGCGGCGTGAAGTCGCCGAAGGTGACGTGGACCTGGGAATCGATCAGACCCGGAATCGCGGTCGCCCCGCCCGCGTCTATCACGACCTCGCAGGCATCGAGGGCGGCGGCGGGCACCCGACCGACGGCTTCCAGTATGCCGTCCGCGGCGACGAGAGCATCGCCTTCGACGAAGGGCTTGCGCCAGTCGCCCGAGACGATGGCACCGAGATTGACGACCCCGACCCTCACGGCTCGCGGGAGCCTCCGTTGCTGGCCATCAGCCCCTCCAGGATGCGGTCCGCGCCAGCCCAGTCGTAACGCCTGAGGCAGTGCGCGGTGGTGACGAACTTGGCGCCCGCGTAGAACATCTCGTACTGGGTGTGGCGGCCGGCGAACTCGGAGCCTACCGCGTCCCAGGCGAGCTTCATCAGCGCCATCCGCTCGGCAGCGCCCTCGCCGGGCCGCGAGGAGACCTGGGTGCGTTCGATCAGGGGCGCGATGTCCGGGTTGTCCAGGTCAGCCACCGAGGACGGCAGCATGATCAGACTGCCGCCAGCGAGAGAGCGGATCCCGTCGATCAGCCGTGGGTATAGGGCCTGGGTCTGGACCTGGGCTGCGTACATCATGCTGGCATTCGGCACGTAGTAGCCGCCGATCATGCCGCCCGCGCTCTCCATGCCGTAGAGCAGTCCTTCCACGGCCGCGACCTCCGCCGCCATCTCGCCGAGTTGCCCCATCACCGGCGGCATCCTGGCGGTGCCGATGGTCTCGGCGATGCGGCGTGCAACCGCCAGCAGGAACTTGAGCTTCACCACCAGGCGGATCTGCGACTGGTAGTTCTGGAAGACGTGTCCCGGCGTGTCGTGGAACTGTGCCCGGCACATGTCGGTATCGCCGAAGACGAAGATGCGCTCCCACGACACCTTCACGTCGTCGAAGTAGACCACCGAATCGTTCTCGTCGAAGCGATGGGAGAGCGGGTTGTCCCACGGGCTGACGGCGCTCGCCTCGTAGCTTTTGCGCGAGAGCACCTTGAGCCCGGTCGCATCGAGGGGGAGGGCAAACGAGATCGCGAAGCGCTCCTCCCCCGGCTGCAGCGGCTGCAGGTTCGCGACCAGGATCTCCTCGGCCATGACCGAGCCGGTGCCGAGCATCTTGGCACCGCGCACGGTCACGCCTTCCGCGTCCTCGTCGACGACCCGCATGGTCATCTCTTCGCTCTCCTGCTCGCCCCACGCCTTGGAGCGGTCGCCCTGCGGGTTGATGATGACGTAAGTGAGATAGAGGTCGTTGTCGCGCGCGTAAGCGTAGTAGTCGCGGAGCGCGCGCGCGTGGCGGGCGCCGTGCCGCTCGAAGACCTCGATCCCCATCGCCTGGCCCGCGATGGAGGAGGCGAGGTGATCGGGCGAGCGGCCGAGGAAGCCCGCATGAAGCTCGGCCCAGGCGGTCAGCGCCTCGCGCCTCGCAACCAGCTCAGGGTAGCTCCGTGGCATCTGCCAGGCGCGGTTCGCGCGCCGCCCGGTCGCGGTCTCGAAGGTCATGCGCTCGACGTTCGCTTCGGCCGCCTGGAAGTCGTAGAGGGCGGCGGCAGAGCGGCAGGCAGAGGCGAAGGCCGGGTGGTCGGCGACGCGCGTGATCAGCTTGCCGTCCAGATAGACTACCCGGTCCTTGTCGAGCGCGCGCAGGTGGGCGGCACCGTTCTTGACGTTCATCGGACGATCATAGCGTGTTCCGGTAGCGCAACTCGAATTGACCGCGTCGCCGCCAGCCGATGCGATTCGGTTCAATGGGATTGAGCGTCAACCCGAGTGTCTCACCAGGGTCGCGGCCCGCTCTCCGCGCGGGATGTGGGACAAGATCTCCGAACATTCGGCGGTATTCGCCGGGATTAACCGGGACAAGTGGGATTTCACGGGACACGCCCCGGCCGCCTGGGATGTCGGCTGGGCCGGTGCAGCGGCTTATGCGAGCCCGCCGGCTGACCCGTCGTTGTCCGCTCGGCCCGTTATCCCCGCCGCGTTCGTCGGTGCACCTCATGGCCCGATCCTGACGCGGGCGGCGTGCGCTTTGCACCGCACCATGGTGCGGAGGGTCGGGCTAGTCGTAGAGCGCGACGCAGCGCACCTCGATGCTCCAGCGATCGGGCGCGTCGGGTACCGTCGTCGGGTCCTCGAAGGCGGTGTGGAAGCTGAACGTGCAGGGCACGTCGGCGCTCTCGGAATCGGCGTGCGCGCCCTCTGAGCGCGCCATCCCGCCTGCGGAATCCCACTGCTTGATCAGCAACGCATCGTCGGGGGTCATGGCGGGATAGAAATACCAGCGATGGCTGTCGGAATGCTTTGCCAGGTAGTTCTCGCCGGTCCGGTCGCTGTAGTGGACCTCGAAGACCACGAGATCGTCGGGATGCACGGTCGCCGCGTCGCAGAGCGCGAGCGGATGGGTGGCGACCGGCTCCCGGGCGATGCTGCGCCAGACATTGATGAGCGCGAAGCGGCCTTCCCCGAGCGCGCGCTTCACGGCGGCCTCGCCGAGCAGGGGTTCGCCCTCGGCAAGCAGGCTGCGGTACGTGTCGTTGCCGGTGGGTGACTGCGCCAGGTCGCGCAAGCGGCGCGGGCCGCTGGTCAGCGTGTAGTCGCCGTGGACCATGTAGATCGGCGGTTGCACCCGCTGCCCGCCCTCGATGCGGCGTTCGCTCCGATTGCCGGTGGCGGACCGCATGTTGTGGTCGAAGGCCGCGACCGAGCGCGCGCCCGACACCTCCCGAACGATATCGGAGCAGCGCGGGTAGTAGCGGCGCACGATCTGATCGTGGTCGAAGAAATCGATCTCCGGCGGCGCCATCGGCCGTTCCACAAGCTCGAAGCCGTTGGCGTCGAGGGTGCGGCGCTCCGGCCCCGCCAGCCCCCGCGCGTCATGGACCGGCATCCGCCGCTTTTCCAGATCGGTGCCTTCCCAGGGGCTGTCGTTGCCGTCGCTGTCCCGGCGCATGAACACCTTGCCGTTGCCATAGAGCGAGCTCTCCACCGACGACGCCAGGTAGGTGAACTCTCCGGTACACATCGGGTCGGTTTGGACTTCCGGTGCCAAGCCCATCGAAATACCTCGTGCGGGGGTGTGGGGGCGCCCCAACGCTGTTGGTTAGCTGATCTAGGGTACCGTCTTGCAGATGAGGCGGGCGCCCCCTTGCCCTTCAATCTCGCGCTGTTGCCGCCTAGGACTCGACCTGTGCGATGTAGTCGTCCGCCTCGCCCAGGTGGGGAATGCCGTGGTTGTGGCCGCCGTATGCCTCGGTGCCCTTCAGCACGGCGGTCCTGCGGCTGAACTCGACCTTGAGCTCGCCGGCGAGGATCGCGCCGACGGCGTTGTATTGCCACTCGCTCACTGCCTTGCTGGCCGGGCGCTCGGCCATCCGCTCGAACCACGCCGTGACCCGCGGGTGCTTGTCCCACACCTTGTCGGGAATGATCTTGCCGGCGTGATGGGAAACCATCTCGTGGAACCCGGCGAGATCGGCGTAGCTGACCTCGTCTCCGCACACGTAGTCGCGGTCCTTGAGCCAGTAGTCCTCCATGACCGCCAGCGATTCGTAGAGCACGTGGTAGCCCTTCCGGCGCTCGGCGGTGAAGTCCTTGTCCTCGCCGTAGATGAACGGCGCAAAGATGGTCCAGTGGAAGGCGCCCCCGCCGAGGCGCAGCGTGTAGGCGTACCACTGCACGTACTGGTTGATCAGCGAGCGCTCGCGCAGGGTCCGCCCGAACCAGTGGCCGGGGCACTCGAATTTCTCGTTCAGGTAGCGGCCGATGGCCACGTTCTCCCACACGGTGAAATCGCCATCGACAAGGATCGGCACCTGCCCGGTGGGGTTGTAGGTGTCCCGGAACTCCTGCGTCTCGTTGATGTTGGTGGTGATGTCGACGACCTCATCCTCGAACTCGATGCCGTTCTCGACCATGAACTGGCGCGCCGAGCGGCACGGCTGGGACGCGGGGTGATGGAGATAGCGCAGCTTCGTGCTCATGGAGGGTCTCCCTTTCGTTCGCGAGCGTACAGTCTAGTGCCTGCGGGCCTGCCTACAATGGCGCCGCTTGGGAGGCGATACGCTCAGGTCGGGAGCAGGCCGAGATTCTCTCGCAGCGTCGGCCCAGCGTAATCCTCGTGGTAGAGGCCGCGGCGCTGCAGCTCGGGCACCACGAGGCGGGCGAAATCCTCGTAGGCGCCCGGCATGTGGGTCGCGGCGAGCACGAAGCCGTCGCAGGCCCCGCCCTCGAACCATGCTGCCATCTCGTCGGCGACCGCCGCCGGCGTGCCCACGAAATGAGGCATCTCGCCCAGCGTGCCGCGCCGGCTGTAGGTCACGAAGTCCTCGACCGTGGGGTGCGGATTGCCGCTCAGCGTCACCACCCGGTCGCGGATCGCCTGCAGGCCGCTGATGGAGGCCATCTCCTCGTCTGTGAAGGGCTCGCCCGCGGGCTTGGTCGCGAAGTCGTAGTTGAGCGCTTCGGAGAGCAGCGCCAGCGTGTCGATGGGCCGGGCGAGGTCGGCGATGAAGGCGGCCTTCTCCTCCGCCTCCGCCTGGCTTTCAGCCACCGTGGCGTAGGCCGCCGGCGCCACACGAAAGGAGTCGGGGTCGCGCCCGGCGGCGACGGCGGCTTCGCGGGTCGCCGCGTAGGCCTTGCGGCCGAACTCCAGGGTGGGATAGATCGCGAAGATCACGTCGGCCCAGCGGGCTGCGAACTGCCTGCCGCGTCCGCTCTGCCCGGCCTGGATCACGATGGGGCGCCCTTGCGGTGTGCGCGGCACGGTGAACGGCCCGCGCGAGCGCAGGAAGCGGCCCGCGTGGTCGAGGCGATGCACGCCCGCCGGGTCGGCGAAGACGCCCTGCTCCTTGTCGAGGACGATGGCGTCCTCGTCCCACGCATCCCAGTGGCCGAGCACCACCTCCATGAACTCGTCGGCGCGGTCGTAGCGCTCGTTGTGCTCGATCACCCTGTCCGCGCCGTAGTTCGCGGCCTCGGAATCGTTGAGTGAGGTCACCACGTTCCAGGCCGCCCGGCCGCCGCTCATGTGGTCGAGGGTCGAGAACATGCGCGCTACGTGGAACGGCTGGTAGTAGGTGGTCGAGCAGGTGGCACCCAGGCCGAGCCGTGCGGTCGCGGCCCCCATCAGGGTGAGGATCGGAATCGGGTCCATTTTGACCACCCGTACTCCGTTGCGCACCGCCTCGGCATGGTCGCCGCCGTAGATGTCCGGCAGCGCCAGGCGGTCGTCGAAGAAGGCGAGATGGAACTTCCCGGCCTCCAGGATGCGCGCGATCCGCTGATAGTAGTCGGCGGTGAGGAAGTCCGTGGCGGACTCCGGGTGCCGCCAGGACGCCGGGTAGTTGGAGCAGTTCTGCGCCTGGAGGAAGCCCACCAGGACCATCTGCCGCTTGCTCATGCTCGCCGTCGCCTGTCGTCGCTCACCGGGGCGGGAGGGCGCCGCCGGGCGCCGCCTGCGCCGGGGTTTAGCACGGCGAGCCGGCGTTTGGCAGGCACGCCGGCACGGCCGAGGCGCGTGGCGGGCCGGTCGCGACTGTGCCATCCTCAAATTGCGCTGCGATCGTCGCTGAGCGAGGGGGCATCATGGAACTGGGCATCAGTATCAAGGGCGACCTCGATGTGCGCCGCACCATCGCCCTTGCCCACCAGGCCGAGGCCGCCGGCTTCGACTACATGTGGTTCGCGGATTCCCACATCCTGTGGTCCGACATCTACACCCAGATGGCGGTCTGCCTGGACCACACGCGCCGCATCCGCGTCGGGCCGCTGGTGACCAATCCCAGGGTGCGCGACTGGTCGGTGGCCGCGAGCATCTTCGCGCGTTTGGTCCAGATCGGCGATGGCCGGCTCGACGTGGCGGTGGGCCGCGGAGACAGCTCGGTGCGCGTCATGGGGCAGAGGCCCGCGACGCTCGCCCAGCTCACCGCCTTCTGCGACGCGCTCCGCACCATGCTGCGGGGCGAGGCCTGCGAATACGACGGCGCCCGTGGGCCGGTCCAGCTCGACTGGGCCGATCCCTATGACCTGCCCGTCTGGATTGCGGCCTACGGGCCGCGGGCGCTTGCCGCCGCCGGTGCGCACGGGGACGGGCTGGTGATCCAGCTTGCCGATCCGGGGCTCTGCCAATGGATGGCCGGTCAGGCGCTCGCGGCGCGCAAGGCGGCCGGCCTCGATGCGGCAGGATACCGCGTGCTCGCCTGCGCTCCGGCCTGGATCGGCGATCGCGAGACCGCTATCGCCCAGACGAGCTGGTTCCCCGCCGTGGTCGGCAACCATGTCGCCGACATCGTGGAGCGCCACGGCGCGGATACGGACCTGGTGCCGGAGAGCCTGACCGCTTTCATCGCCGCCCGCCGCGGGCGGGGTGCGGACGAAGGCTACGACTATCACCAGCACGCGGTCGCGGGCTCCGACAACGTGCACTATGTCACCGACGCCATCACCGAATCCTTCTGCCTGATCGGTCCCGCCGAGGCCCACGTGGAGAAGATCAGGGCGCTGGAGGCCGCCGGGGTCACGCAGTTCGCGCTCTACCTGATGACGGAAGAGCAGGAACGGCTGATCGCCGAGTACGCGGCCAAGGTGATTCCCCACTTCCGTTGAGCGGGGAGGGGAACGCGGCCGATGCTCCGCCACCTGTTGGGAGCGAGCGCGACCGCCGACACCATGCTGGAGGCGATCGCGCGCGACGCGCGTGAGACCGGCGACAAGACCGGGCGGCCGGTCTTCAGCGATGCCGTCATGGAGGCCATGCGCACCGTGCCGCGCGCGGCCTTCGTGCCCGAGGCGGAGAAGGCGTTCGCCTACGAGAACAGGCCGCTCGCCATCGGCCACGGCCAGACCATTTCCCAACCCTTCATCGTCGCGTTGATGTCCGAGCTGCTCGATGTCGAGCCCGGCGCGCGCATCCTGGAGGTGGGCACCGGCTGCGGCTACCAGACCGCCGTCCTCTGCGCGCTGGGCGCCACCGTTTATTCGGTCGAGGTGGTCGCGCCGCTTGCGACAGCGGCAGCGGCGCGCCTCGCGGCGTTGGGCTTCGTGCGAGCCACGGTGCGTGCCGGCGACGGCCACGCAGGCTGGCCGGAGGAGGCGCCGTTCGACGGCATCATCGTCACCGCAGCGGCGCCGTCCGTCCCGGCAGCGCTGGCGGATCAGCTCAAGCCCGCGGGCTGTCTGGTCATCCCCGTGGGCCGCGTCGCCGCGACCCAACAGCTGCAGCGCGTCCGCAAGCTGGCCGACGGCCCGAGCGAGGCCAAGTCGCTACTGCCGGTGGCGTTCGTCCCGCTGACGCGGGGGCAGAGTTAGAGCTTCTCCGTTTCACACAGGATCGCTCGCGCACTCGATCGCTCACGGCAGCCGACCTTCGGCCGGCGCCTCCGCGAGGGCGCCGCATTCGCGGCGGGCCGCGGTCGCGGCCTATCGCGCGTCCGTCAAAGACAGACGCGCTCTACCGCTCTTCGAACGGCTCCAGGTCGGCGAGGTAGGCGAGAACGCGCTCGAGCGGCTCGACGTCGCAATACTTCATGTCGAGCTCGAAGAGGTTCCACTCGATGGCCGCGGGCACGCGGTCGCCCACGCACTCGCGCACGACCACAGTGCGGAAGCCCTCGCCCAGCGCATCCTCCACGGTGTGCCTGACGCAGCTCGCCATGGTGACGCCGGTGCAGATCAGCGTGTCGATGCCGCCGGCGCGCAGGATGCCGCCGAGGTGGGTGCCGGCAAAGGCGCTCGGACGTTTCTTGACGATCAGCGTGTCGAAGCCGTCCTCCAGTGCGACGCGGTCGTCGATCTCGGTCGCGGGGGTTCCGATCATCAGGTCCTCGAAAGGCTTCTTGAGCGGGAAGGCGCCCATGTCGAAGCGGCTGCAGAACGCGGTGGTGGTGTAGACGATCGGAATCCGCTTGGCGCGGGCGGCCGCGAGCAGGCGCTGCACGCCGGGGATGATCCGCTCGTCCATGTCATCGCAAGAGAAACGATAGCCCGGCCGGGTCCAGGCGTTGGCGAGGTCGATATTGAGGAGCGCGGGCCGCGTGCCGAAGCCCGAGCGCTGGTTCCAGCCGCGATTCTTGTAGAGTCCGGAATCGCCGGAAAAGATGGTGTCGAGCGCCTCGCGGACCTTGTCATCCAGCGGCATCGCCGCCTCCCTCGTTGTGCGCCCAGCGGCGGGCCGGCGGTGCAGGCTACGCCAGAGGCGGCTGTCGGTCGGCCCAGGGTGCCGCCTGCTCGAAGGCGGCGGCGGCGCGCAGAATGTCCACCTCGCGGTTGATGCCCGCGACCATCTGCAGGCCGACCGGGAGCCCGGCAGAGGTAAAGCCTGCCGGGATCGAGGCTGCCGGCTGGCCGGTCAGGTTGAAGGGATAAGTGTAGTAGACCCAGGAGACGATGTTGCGCGCACTCTGCCCCGGCGGCGTGTCGTGGCCCACGTCGAAGGCGGCGCACGGCAGGGTCGGCGAGAGCAGCAGGTCGTAGCGCTCGAAGAATTGACGCATGCGCTCGCGGAACTCGTAGCGGGCGAAGAGCTGGTCGAAGTACGCCACCATCGAGCGGTCGAGCCCGCCGCTCAGTGTCTCGATCACGGCCGAATCCAGCTCTTCCGGCCTCTCCGCCATGACGCCCTTCAGCTTGGTGCCGATGCCGCCATAGAACTCCGCCATCCAGATCTCGACCGGGTCTTCGCCGAGCGCGTCCTCCACCAGTTCGACCGTGCACCCAAGCGCCTCGAAGCGCCGGGCGGCCGACTCGCAGAGCGCAACGATCTCGGGCTCGGGCTCGGCGTAGCCCAAGGTGGGACTCCAGGCGATGCGCAGGTCAGCCCTGCCCCCATCGCAGGCGGCGAGAAAGTCCGGCACAGGCTCGGCCACGCCGAAGGCATCGCGCCGGTCGTGGCCCGCCATGACGCCGAGCAGCAGGGCTGCGTCCCGCACCGTGCGCGCGATCGCGCCCACGTGGGCTAGGGTGGGTGCCGCCGAGACCGGGAACACCGGCACGCGCGCGAACTGTCCCTTGATGCCGAAGAGACCGCAGAGCGCAGAGGGAATGCGCACGGAGCCGCCGCCATCGGTGCAGACCGCGAAGGGCGTGAGCCCGGCGGCGACGCTCGCGGCCCCGCCACCGCTGGAGCCGCCGGACGTCTTCGCCAGGTTCCACGGGTTGCGGGTGATCCCGGTGAGCGGGCTGTCGCAGACCGCCTTGCAGCCGAACTCGCTGGTGGTGGACTTGCCGACGATGCAGCCGCCGGCCGCCCTGACGCGCTCCACCGCAGGCGCGTCGAAGTCCACCACGTTGTCGGCGAAGGGCCGGGAGCCGAAGGTCCAGGGCACGCCCGCCATCGCCACCAGGTCCTTGACCGAGGTGGGGAGGCCGGCGATGGCGCCGCCTTCGCCCTTCGCGATTGCACGCTCCGCTTCGCGTGCGGCTTCCAGCGCGACCTCCGGCGTGCGGGTGACGAAGGCGTTGATCTGGGGCTCCAGCGCCTCCTGACGGCTGAGCGTGTCCTCCACCAGCTCGACCGGCGAGATGTCGCGTGCCACCAGCAGGCCCTTGAGTTCTGCCGCCGTCATGTACGCAAAGCTCATGGCTGGCTCCTGCTCGGGTGGTCGCTCAGATGGCGCCGAGGCCGCGGTCGAGCGTAGTCTCGCGCTTCGCCACGCAGGCCGCGAAGCGTTCCTCCATCGTCGCTCGGTCGAGGTCGCGGCCGATCACCACGATCCGCGTCGTCACCTCGCCGCGCGGCCAGGCTTCGGCGTAGGTCGGCGGGCTGAAGGTGGCCTGCACGCCCTGGATGATGACCGGCTTCTCGACATTCTGGAAATGCACCATGCCCTTCACGCGGAAGAGGTCCTCGCCCTTCTCCTCCGTGAGCTCCAGGAAGAAGCGGAGCAGCGCGTTCCACTCCAGCGGCTCACGGGTTTGCAGGCAGACCGCGCCAACGCCCGGCGTGTGGACATGATTGTCATGGCCGCGATCGTCGTGGGCGTCGTCGTCGGAAGCCGGCCTGTCCGCGCCGATCCAGGCGCCCACCATGTCGTCGCGCCGCTTGGGCTCGAACAGGTCGAGGTCGAGCAGCCGGTCCACCGGCAGCGCGCCGTGCGTGGTGACCTCCTTCACCGAGAAGGGGTTGAGGCGTTCGACCGCCGCCACGGCGTGCGCGAACTCCTCGTCGTCCACCAGGTCGCGCTTGTTGAAGATCAGCTTGTCGGCGATGGCGATCTGCTTCTGCGCCTCCGGCGAGCGCGTGATCTGGCCGGTCACGTGCTTCAGGTCCACCACCGTCAGCACCGCGTCGAGGCGGAAGGTGAGGTCGAGCTTCATGTCCGTGTAGAAGAGCCGGGCCAGCGGCGAGGGGTCGGCGATTCCCGTGGTCTCGATCACGATCTTGTCGAAGTCCACCTGTGGCTCCGCGAGCCCCACCTTGCGCATGAAGAGCCGGTTGAGCCCGTCCATCAAATCGCCCTGGGCGGCGCAGCAGATGCAGCCGTTGGTGAGTTCCAGCATGTCCTCGTTGGCGCGGGCGATGAGGTCGCCGTCGATCCCGATTTCGCCGAACTCGTTGACGATGACCGCGATCTTGCCGGCGTCCGGCGCGCTGAGCAGCCGGTTCACCAGCGTGGTCTTGCCGGCGCCCAGGAAGCCCGTGAGCAGGGTGATGGGGATGCGCTCGTCGACCGAGCGGTCGTCGATACGGGTCATCGGCGCCTCACTCGGCGCCAAGCGCAGGCGCGCGCGATCTATTCGTCGAGGATCGCCCAGGCGCGGACCGGCGCGCCGCTGCCGTTGCCGATCTTGATCGGCGGTCCGTAGAACATGAACTCGCCCTTGCCGATCAGCTCTTCCAGGTTGATCAGCCACTCGTAGTGGGCGATGCCGCGGTCGCGGCAGACCCGGTGGTTGGGGAAGAGGTTGTCCGACGGCTTGTCGGTGGACGGGCCTTCGACGCCATGCAACTTGGAGCCTCGGTCGGCCAGCCAATGGGTCGCCTCGGCGGTGATGCCGGGGTTGCTCCACACCGATTTCACGTCGGGGTAGTGGCGATTGTGGAGGCCCGTGTTGAGCAGCACGATGTGGCCGTCCACCTTGACGCCGCCCTTCTCCTCCGCTTGCTCGAAGTCCGCCACGTCGATGTCGCCGAGGTCGGGGATGTGGGTCAGGTCCCAGCAGACCGCCTTGCCCATGAACATGTCGAGCGGCATCTGGTCCACCGGCGCGCCCTCCGGATTGACGTGATAGAAGGCGTCCACGTGGGTGCCGATGTGGTCGATCATGCCCATGTAGGTGGTGGCAAACGAGAGCCTGTCATCCTCGACGCCCAGGAAGAACTGCTCGCGGGTCTGCTCGTGGGTGTAGTGGGGCACGATGACCGGGCGCTGGAACAGCTTGTGCGCCGGCATGTTGTCGGTCAGCGTCAACGTCAGGTCGACCATCCGCTCGGCCATCCCCTGATCCCCCTTGTCGTTCCGCGTCGCCGCAAGCTTATCAGCGGCGCTGGGTGGGCGCCACAGCGCCGCCCGCATCGCGGCTTGTATTTGGCGGGCGGCGGGCTACCCTCGCCCTCGGTCGCAGCCGAAGGGAGCACGAGATGTACAGGACCAGCGACGGGGAGGAGCTGTTCGTCGTCGACGGGCACACCCACTTCTGGGATGCCGCGCCGGCCAACCAGCGCAACATCCACGGCAAGCAGTTCATCGACTGCTTCTACGCCTACCACAGCGCGCTCAGCCCCGAGCAGGAGGTCTGGCCCAAGGAGAAGTTCGAGAAGTACGACGCGGAGACGATGGTCCGCGACCTCTTCGTCGACGGGCCGGTGGATATGGCGATCATCCAGCCGACCTACCTCAAGGAGTTCTATATCGAGGGCTTCAACACCACCGAGCAGAACGCCGTCATCACGCAGGCGCACCCGGACCGCTTCATCCTCAACGGCTCGTTCGATCCGCGCGAGGGCACGGCTGCGCTGGAGCACCTCCACGCGCTGAAGGAAGCCTACGGCATCAGGGGCGTGAAGCTCTACACGGCGGAATGGCGCGGCGCCTCGCGCGGCTGGCGGCTCAACGACACCGAGGCCTATCGCTGCTTCGAGCTCTGCGAAAAGCTCGGCATCACCAACATGCACGTCCACAAGGGGCCGACCATCACGCCGTTGGCCAAGGACGCCTTCGACTGCCACGACGTGGACTACGCGGCGACCGACTTCCCCAACCTCAATTTCATCGTCGAGCACGTCGGCCTGCCGCGCCTCGACGACTTCTGCTGGATCGCCGTGCAGGAGGAGAACGTCTGGGGCGGGCTTGCGGTGGTGATGCCGTTCATGCACGCGCGCCCGCGCTATTTCGCGGAGGTGATCGCCGAGCTGCTCTTCTGGGTGGGCGAGGACAAGCTCACCTTTGCCAGCGACTACGCCATCTGGACGCCCAAGTGGCTGGTGGAGAAGTTCTGGGCATTCGAGCTGCCGGAGGACATCAAGCAGGAGCGCGGCGTCGACCTCACGCCCGAGGTCAAGCGGAAGATCCTGGGGCTCAACGCGGCCCGGCTCTACGACATCGATATCGACGCGGCCAAGGCGAAGCTCTGGAGCTAGGCCGGCGCGGCGGGCGCGAGCCATGAGCACGGCCGGGGGTGCGAACGAAGCCGGGCGCGAGGCCGAGGTGCTGGCGTGCCTGGCTGCCGTCACCGATCCCGAGCTCGACGAGCCGGTGACCGACCTGGGCTTCGTGGAGAACGTGACGGTCGGCGCTGACGGCGCCGTCTCCATCGACTTCCGCCTGCCGACATTCTGGTGCGCGGCGAACTTCGCCTACATGATGGCCGAGGACATGCGCGACGCCGTCTCCGCGCTGCCGTGGGTGACGCGCGCGGTCCCGAAGCTGCTCGACCACATGTGCGCGGAACAGGTCAATCGGGGGGTTGCCCAGGGTCTCGAATTCGGCGCCGCCTTTGGCGAGGCGGGGGACGACGACTCCCTAGCGAAATTGCGCACGACCTTCCGGCGCAAGGCGTTTCAGGGCCGGCAAGAGGCCCTGCTGCGGGCCTTGCTGGCGCAGGGACTTGAGAAGGCTGCACTGGTGGCGATGACGGTCTGCGAACTGGAACGCGCCACCGTTTCCGGGACCGAGGGCGCCAATCTCAGACGCCGCTACCTGGACATGCGAGCCCGCGTCGGCGGCCCGGCCGACCCGGACGCGTTGGCGTTCGTCACGGTGGAGGGTGCGCCGCTCTCCGTGGCCGGCTTCGACGAGCATTTGCGCGCGCTCGCGAGCGTGCGCATCGCCATGGAGTTCAACGGCGCGCTCTGCCGCGGCCTGCTCGCCGCCCGCGACCGCGCGAGCGCTTCAACGAAGCCCGAAGGCGAGGCGTCTCCGGGCCCTTAGAAATCTTCCCTTAGATCGATGGATCAGGCTTGGTCGAGGGCCTGGTCGAGGTCGGCGACGATGTCGTCGATGCTCTCGATACCGACCGAGAGCCGCACCACGTCCGGCCCTGCACCGGCCCTGGTCTTCTGCTCGTCGGTGAGCTGGCGGTGGGTGGTGGACGCCGGGTGGATGATCAGGCTCCGCGTGTCGCCGATGTTGGCGAGGTGCGAGAACATGTTGACCTTGTCGACCACCGTGAGCCCGGCCTCGTAACCGCCCTTGAGGCCGAAGGTAAAGACCGCGCCGGCGCCGCGCGGCAGGTATTTTTGAGCGAGCGCGTGGAAGGGGTTGGACTCGAGGCCCGCGTAGGAGACCCAGGCCACCTTTGGGTGCGTCTCCAGGTAGCGGGCGACCGCGAGCGCGTTGGAGCAGTGGCGCTCCATCCGCAGCGGCAGGGTCTCCACCCCCTGAAGCAGGTTCCAGGCGGCATGCGCGGCCATGCTGGGGCCGTAGTCCCTGAGCGCCACGGCGCGCACCTTCATGGTGAAGCCGAAATCGCCGAAGGTCTCGGCGAAGGTGAGGCCGTGATAGGCCGGGTCCGGCTTGGTCATGCTGGGAAACTTGTCGTTCTGCCACCAGTCGAAGCGGCCGGACTCGACGACGATGCCGCCCATGGTGTTGCCGTGGCCGCCGATGAATTTCGTGGTCGAGTGGACCACGAGGTCGGCACCGTGATCGAACGGCCGGCAGAGATAGGGCGAGGCCATCGTGTTGTCGACGATGAGCGGCACGCCGTGGCGCTTCGTGACCTCGGCGATCGCTTCGAGATCGAGCACGATGCCGCCGGGGTTGGCCAGCCCTTCGCAGAAGACGAACTTGACCTTGTCGGTCATCGCCCGCTCGATGTTCTCCGGCTCCGTCATGTCAACGAAATGGCAGGTCCAGCCGAGCTTCTTGAAGCTCAGGCCGAACTGGGTGACCGAGCCGCCATAGAGATTGTTCGACGAGATGAACTCGTCGCCGCTCTCCAGCAGCGTCGCCCCCACCAGGAACTGCGCCGCATGGCCGGTAGCGGCCGCCACCGCGCCGCGTCCGTTCTCCAGCGCCGCCACCCGCTCCTCGAGCACGGCGACGGTCGGGTTGGTGATGCGCGAGTAAATGTAGCCGAAGGTCTGCAGGTTGAAGAGTTCGGCCGCATGGTCGGCATCGTCGAAGGCGTAGGCCGCGGTCTGGTAGATCGGCGTCGTCCGCGCACCGGTGACCGGGTCAGGCCGCGCGCCGGCGTGGACCGCCAGCGTCTCCAACCCGTATTCGCGTTGCGGCGCGGCCTTGGCGGCCTCCACCTTGAGGGGTTGCATTTCGTTCATGCGTTGAGCGGCCTTGCCCGCTTGGCGGATACAATCCGCGAGTTGATGCCGCTAAAGCTCAGCTCGCCCGAGAGCCGGGCGAACTCGATCTTGGGGCAGCGGTTCATGACGACCGTGAGCCCGGCGTCTTCGGCGAGCTGCGCGGCGTGATCGTTGCGCACCGTGAGCTGCATCCACAGCACCCCGATGCCCTTCTCGTCCTTGTTCGCGATGACGTCCTTGGTGATATCCAGCGCCTCCTCGGAGGTGCGGAAGATATCCACCATGTCGAGCTTATCGGGACACTCGGCGATGCTGCCATAGACGGTCTCGCCCAGGATCGTCTCGCCGGCCCGGCCCGGGTTGATGGGAATCACCCGATAACCCTTCTTGGTCAGGTACTTCATGGCGTAGAAGCTGGGCCGGCGCCACTGAGTGCTGGCGCCCACCATCGCGAAGGTCTTCACCCCTCGGAGGATGGTGCGCAGGTAATCGTCGGCGTAGCCGTCGTGCTCCGGCAAGAAGACGAGCGGATGCCCGTCCGTCGACTTGATCGCGACATCGACCATTGTTATGAGATCCGTGCGGCTGTCGGGGGCGCGAAAGGCGCACAAGTAGCCCTCTGGCCGCGGCCCGTCAAGCCGCGCACGGAGAGTCGGTCAACCGGTGTGAGTGACACGGCCGCGCGGTTCCTGTATTCGGGCACCCGCACATGAAGAAGTTCTCGATCTTCAGCCTGGCGCGCAACGCGCTGAGCCACCACGAGCGCTGGCCGGAGCAGTGGCGGAGCCCTGCGCCGAAGCCGGCCTACGACGTGGTTATCGTCGGCGCGGGCGGGCACGGGCTCGCCACCGCCTACTACCTCGCCGCTCTCCACGGCATCGCCAACGTGGCGGTGTTGGAGAAGGGCTGGCTCGGCGGCGGCAACACCGGGCGCAACACCACGGTGATCCGCTCTAACTACCTATGGGACGAGAGCGCGGCCCTCTACGAGCATGCGCTCAAGCTGTGGGAGGGGCTGGCGCAGGAGCTCAACTACAACCTGATGTTCAGCCAGCGGGGCGTGCTGAACCTGATCCACAACGTCCACGACCTGCAGGAGGCGACCCGGCGGGTCAACGCCAACCGGCTCAACGCGGTCGACGCCGAGCTGCTGACGACGGAGCAGGTCAAGGCGTTCTGCCCGATCCTCAACACCTCGACGCAGACGCGCTACCCGATCCTGGGCGGCACCCTGCAGCGGCGGGGCGGCAACGCACGCCACGATGCGGTCGCCTGGGGCTACGCGCGCGCGGCGGACGCGCGCGGCGTCGACATCATCCAGAACTGCGAGGTGACCGGCATCGACGTGGAGGCCGGCCGGGTGACCGGGGTGCAGACCACGCAAGGCGCGATTGCCGCAAAGAAAGTGGGCATCGTGGTTGCGGGGCATAGCTCGGTGCTGGCCGCAATGGCGGGCTTCCGGCTGCCGATCGAGAGCCACCCGCTGCAGGCGCTGGTCTCGGAGCCGCTCAAGCCGGTGCTGCACTGCGTCATCATGTCGAACGGCGTGCACGTCTACGTCAGCCAGTCCGACAAGGGCGAGCTCGTGATCGGCGCGGGCCTCGACCCGCCCAACTCCTACAGCCAACGCGGCGGGCTCCACACCATCGAGGACCAGATGGGGGCAATCGTCGAGCTGATCCCGATCTTCAGCCGGGTGCGCATGATGCGCTCCTGGGCCGGGATCGTGGATGTCTGCCCCGATGCCTCGCCCATCATCGGCAAGACTCCGGTGGAAGGGCTCTTCATCAACGGCGGCTGGGGCACCGGCGGCTTCAAGGCGACGCCGGGCTCGGGCTGGGTGCTGGCGCATACTATCGCGACCGGCGAGCCGCACGCGCTCAACGCGCCCTTCGCGCTCGACCGCTTCACCTCCGGCGCGCTCATCGACGAGCACGCGGCGGCGGCCGTGGCGCACTAGGGAGCTCCCGGGATGCTCTGGATCGACTGCCCCTGGTGCGGCGCGCGGCCCGAATCCGAGTTTCGCTACGGCGGCGAGGCCCACATCGCGCGTCCCGACCCGGCGGCGACCGACGACGCGGGCTGGGCCGACTACCTCTTCATGCGGACCAACCCCAAGGGCGTCCACGCCGAGCGCTGGATGCACCGGGAGGGCTGCCGGCGCTGGTTCAACGTACTGCGCGATACCGTCAGCAACGACGTGATCGCGATCTATCCCATGGGCACGCCGCGGCCCGATCCTCCAGGCAACGGGGCGGAGGGCGAATAGTGCGCTTTCGTCTCAAGGAGGGCGGGCGGATCGACCGGACCAAGCGCCTGCGCTTCACCTTCAACGGGCGGAGCTACGAGGGCTTCGCCGGCGATACGCTGGCGTCCGCGCTGATAGCGAACGGCACCCACCTCACAAGCCGGAGCTTCAAGTATCACCGGCCGCGCGGGATTCTGACTGCAGGCGCGGAAGAGCCGTCGGCTCTGGTGCAGCTTGGCGAAGGCGCGCGCACCGAGCCCAACCTGCGCGCAACCCAGGTCGAGCTCTACGACGGGCTCACCGCGGCCGGCGTCAACGCCTGGCCGAGCGCAAACTGCGACTTCGCTGCTTGGACCGGACGTCTCGCGCCACTCTTCCCCGCCGGCTTCTACTACAAGACCTTCCTGTGGCCGGCGTCGTTCTGGAAGTCGCTCTACGAGCCCGTGATCCGGCGCATGGCGGGGCTCGGCCGCGCGCCCGAGGCGCCCGACCCCGACGCCTACGACAAGATGAACGTCCACTGCGACGTGCTGGTGGTGGGCGGCGGCCCGGCCGGGATTGCCGCCGCGCTCGCCGCCGGCGAGGCCGGCGCGCGTGTCCTGCTGGTGGACGACGAGGCAACGCTCGGCGGCGCGCTGCTGGGCCTGCGCCACCGGATCGATGGCGTGGACGGCGCGGCCTGGGCCGAGGCGGCGGCGGGGCGTCTCGCCGCCATGGAGGAAGTGCGCGTCCTCACCCGCACCACGCTCTTCGGCTACTACGACCACAACTCGCTGAGCGCGTTCGAGCGCCGCACCGACCACTTGGGGCCGCGTGCACCCGACGGTGTGAGCCGCCAGCGCCTCTGGAACATCAAGGCGGGCCGCGTCGTGCTCGCCACCGGCGCTCACGAGCGGCCGCTGGTGTTCGCCGACAACGACCGGCCCGGAGTCATGATGGCCTCGGCGGCGCAGCGCTACCTCAACCGTTACGCTGTGCTGCCGGGCGAGCGCACGGTGCTCTTCACAAACAACGACGCGGCCTACGAGGCGGCGCACGACATCGCTGAGGCCGGCGGCACGGTCGGCGCGGTGATCGATTGCCGGCCCGAGCCCGCAGCGCCGTTGGCGCCTGCGCTCAAGGAGGCCGGCGTCCCGCTCCACACCGGGTCGGTCATCGCCGCCACCCACGGGACGAAGCGAGTCCGCTCGGTCACGGTCGCGAAACTCGGCGAGGACGGCGGGCTCAGCAGCGAGCGATACCGCATCTACTGCGACAGCGTCCTGGTTTCCGGTGGCTGGAACCCGGCGGTGCATCTCTTCTGCCAGTCGGCCGGCAAGCTCGCCTACGAGGAGGCGCGCGGCATCTTCCTCCCCGGCCGGGCCACGCAAGCACTGGAGGTCGTGGGCGCGGCGGGCGGCAGCTTCGGCCTCGCGGCCTGTCTGGAGGAAGGGGCGGCGGCCGGCGCGCGCGCCGCGGAGATGACCGGCTTCGGCGACGGCACTCCGCCGCCGGCACCGGCGGTCGAAGCGCCCGAACCCGGCGCCATCACGCCCTACTGGCTTGCGCCGGGGATGAAGCCCTTGGGCCACGGCAAGGCCAAGCACATGGTCGACCATCAGGACGACGTGACCGCGGCGGACATCCGGCTCGCCGCGCGCGAAGGCTTTCGCTCGGTCGAGCACGTCAAGCGCTACACCACGGTCGGCATGGGCACCGACCAGGGCAAGACCGCGAACGTCAACGGCCTCGCCATCCTCGCCAATGCGCTGGGCAAGACGGTGCCCGAGGTGGGCTTTACCACCTATCGCCCGCCCTATACGCCGGTCACCTTCGGCGCGCTTGCCGGCCGCGATACCGGCGCGCTGATGGACCCGGTGCGGCGCACCGCGATGCACGAGTGGCACGAGGCTGCGGGCGCGGTGTTCGAGCCCGTGGGCCAGTGGCACCGGCCGTGGTGGTATCCCAGGCGGGGAGAGGACAAGCACACGGCGGTCGCGCGCGAGTGCCGGGCCGTGCGGGAGGCGGTGGGCATCCTCGACGCGTCCACGCTTGGAAAGATCGACATCAGGGGGCCGGACGCGACGACCCTGCTCGACATGGTCTACACCAACGCCTTCTCGACGCTGAAGCCGGGCCGCGTGCGCTACGGGCTGATGTGCGGCGACGACGGCATGGTCTTCGACGACGGCACCACCGCGCGCCTCGGCGAGGACCACTATCTGATGACCACCACCACCGGCAACGCGGCCCAGGTGCTTGAGTGGCTGGAGGAGTGGCTGCAGACCGAGTGGCCGGAGCTCCAAGTCTGGTGCACCTCGGTCACGGAGCAGTGGGCGACCGTTGCGCTGGCCGGCCCCAAGGCCCGCGACGTGCTGGCTGCGCTGGCGCCGGAGATGGCGCTCGATGCAGACTCCTTCCCCTTCATGAGCGTGAAGGAGGGCACGGTCGCTGGCGTGGATGCGCGCGTCTTCCGCATCAGCTTCACCGGCGAGCTCAGCTTCGAGATCAACGTGCCCTGGCACCACGGCCGCCACCTGTGGGAGGCGCTGATGGCGGCGGGGGCCGAGCACGGCATCACCCCCTACGGTACCGAGGCGATGCACGTGCTTCGCGCCGAGCGGGGCTTCATCATCGTGGGCCAGGAGACCGACGGCACCACCACGCCGCACGACCTCGGCATAGACTGGATCGTGTCGAAGAAGAAGCCGGATTTCCTGGGCAAGCGCGCCTGGAGCCGCGAGGATTCGCGGCGCGAGGACCGCAAGCAGCTCGTCGGCATCCTCACCGACGACCCCAAGAGGGTGCTGCCGGAGGGCACGCAGCTGGTGGAGAAGCGGGGGCGGCCGCCGATCCCGATGATCGGCCACGTCACCTCCAGCTACGAGAGCCCGTCGCTGGGCCGCTCCATCGCGCTTGCGCTGGTGAAGGGCGGCCGCGCGCGCAAGGGCGAGACGATCTATGCCGCGCCCGAGAGCGGGTTCCTGCCCTGCAAGGTTACGGAGCCGGTGTTCTACGATCCGGAAGGAGCCAGGCGGGATGGCTGAGGCGCCGGCACCGCGCAGCCCGCTTGCGGCCATTGCGGATGCGCTCGCCGAGGCGCGGGCCGATGGCGTGACGCTGGCGGACGGGTCGGCGCGGGCGCGCTTCAACCTCCGGCTCGATCCGAAGGACGCCGACGCGCTCACCGCCGCAGGCGCGATCCTCGGCGGGTCGCTGCCGCGCACGCCGAACACCGCGGCCTCCACCGTCAACGGCAAGACCCTGCTCTGGCTCGGCCCCGACGAGTGGCTGGTAACCGGCCCGGCCGAGGAAGGTGCCGCGCTCGAAGAGACGCTGCGGGGCCGCCTCGACGGCCGGCACCACGCGCTGACGGACGTAAGCGCCATGTACGCGACGCTGGGGCTGTCGGGCCCGCGCGCTCGCGAGGTGCTGATGAAGGGCTGCCGGCTCGACCTGCACCCCCGCGCGTTCAAGCCCGGCACCTGCGTGCAGACGGCGCTGGCCAAGGCCAACGCGATCCTGCACCAGACCGACGACGCGCCTTCCTACGAGATCACGGTGCGCAACTCGTTCTCGGTCTACCTCGCCTCATGGCTGCTCGACGCCATGGCGGAGTACCGCCCGGCCTGAGCGGTTCCCACCTCTCCCTGTTCCTCTCCGAGAGTCTTCATTTCCCTCAGGCGCCCGGCGTTGACTCTTTCTTCTTTCCCTCAGGCGGCGGGCACTCGCTCCGCTCGCTTGCCTACGCGCTACGCGCGCGGCGCGGTCGCGCCGTCCGGGCCTTCGGCCCGGGAGGGGGATCTTCCGGCTCACATAACCAGCCTCCGCTTGTTCCTCCGGCGCCGCTCGCCTATGGTGCGCCGGCGAAAGCGGACAGGGCGGCCGCGCCGGGCACGTGCGGCCGCACGGCGGCGCCGCGCCCCCGGCGCCAGGGGCGGTTCATGGACAGTATTCGCATCAGGGGCGGCCGCCCGCTCGAGGGCGAGATCGAGATTTTCGGCGCCAAGAACGCGGCCCTGCCGCTGATGGCCGCGTGTCTCCTGACCGAAGAGACGCTGACCCTCGCTAACATCCCGCACCTCACCGATATCACCACGCTCGCTCACCTGCTGGCCCAGCACGGGGTCGAGATCGGCATGGACGGCCACGCGAAGCACGGCGGCAACGCCGGGCGGGTACTCTCGCTCCGGGCCCGCCAGATCGCCAGCACGAAGGCCCCTTACGAGCTGGTGAGCCGGATGCGCGCCTCCATCCTGGTGCTGGGGCCGCTGCTCGCCCGCACGGGGCGGGCGACCGTCTCGCTCCCCGGCGGCTGCGCCATCGGCACGCGGCCGGTGGACCTGCACATCGACGGGCTCACCCGCCTCGGCGCCAAGGTCGTGCTCGAGGACGGCGACATCCACGCGCACGTGCGCGGGCGCCTGCGCGGGGCCGAGATCAGGCTGCCGTTCGCCTCGGTGGGCGCCACGGAAAACCTGATGATGGCGGCGACCCTGGCAGACGGCGAGACGGTGATCCGCAACGCCGCGCGCGAGCCCGAGATCGCCGATCTCGCCTTCTGCCTGAACGCGATGGGCGCGGATATCTCGGGCACCGGCACCGACGAGCTGGTGATCCGCGGCAAGGAGGCGCTCTCCGGCGCCGAGCATCACGTGATGGGCGACCGGATCGAGGCCGGGACCTATGCTCTGGCGGCGGCGATCGTCGGCGGCGACGTCCAACTCGCCGGCGCTCCTGCTGCCCTTCTGCGCTCCTTGCTCGATTACCTGGAGGCCACCGGAACCAGCATTACCGAGACGCCGCGCGGTCTCCGGGTGCGCGGCAACGGCCGGCCTGCGGCGGCGGACGTGACCACGCGGCCCTATCCCGGCTTTCCCACCGACCTGCAGGCGCAGGCGATGGCGCTGATGACGGTCGCCGACGGCGCCGCGATGATCACCGAGACGATCTTCGAGAACCGCTTCATGCACGTGCAGGAGTTGCGCCGTATGGGCGCAGATATCGCCGTGCGCGGCCCCACCGCGCTGGTGCGCGGCGTCGCCTCGCTGACAGGCGCGCAGGTGATGGCCACCGACCTCCGGGCCTCGTCGTCGCTGGTCCTCGCGGGGCTTGCCGCCGAAGGCGAGACCGTGGTGCACCGGGTCTATCACCTCGACCGCGGCTACGAGAGGATCGAGGACAAGCTCGCGGCCTGCGGCGCCGAGATCGACCGGGTCCATCATTGAGGGCGTGCACGCGTCTCAAGCTGCGGGCGGAGGATGCCGGCGATCTCGCCGTGATCTCGGCATGCCTTGAGGACTCCGTCTTCGCGGTGGGCGAGATGGCCTTCGAGCCCGCCGACGGCCGCTTTGCGGCCATTCTCGTGCGCCGCTGCCGTGAGGCCGCCGGCGGCCCCGCCGGCCGGGCACGGGCCGCGATCCACTTCGACGGGGTCTCTGCGGTCAGGCTGCGCGGGATCGACCGCGCCGAGCCCGCACGGCTGCTCACGCTCGCGGGGCTGGTCGCCGAGCCCGGCCGGTCCGCGACCGTGGTGCGGCTCCTGTTCCAGGACGGGGCCGAGGTGTGGATCGAGGCCGGCCGTCTCGCCTGCCTGTTCCAGGACCTGGAGGAGCCGCGTCTGGCTTCCGCGCAGCGGCGGGAGGAGCGCCCGTGAGCGACGGCCTGCTGCTCGCGCTGCCCAAGGGCCGGATCGCCCGCGAGCTTTCGCCCGTGCTCGCGCGCGCCGGCATCGAGCCGGAAGCCGCGTTCGCGGATGAGCATGCACGCCAGCTTCGCTTCGCCACCTCCGATCCGGGGCTCGGGCTGATCCAGGTTCGGAGCTTCGATGTCGCCACCTTCGTCGCCTTCGGCGCGGCCCAGCTCGGCGTGGTTGGCAACGACGTGCTGATGGAATTCGACTACCGCGAAATCTATGCGCCGCTCGACCTTGGCATCGGCCTCTGCCGCATGGTGGTGGCGGAGCCGGCGGCGCTTGCGACCGGGGACGATCCGTCGCGTTGGAGCCACGTGCGGGTCGCCACCAAGTATCCGCAAGTGACGCGCCGTCATTTCGCCGCCCGCGGGGTTCAGGCCGAGTGCATCAAGCTCAACGGCGCGATGGAGCTTGCGCCGGGGCTGGGCCTCTGCCGCCGGATCGTCGATCTGGTCGGCACCGGCGCGACGCTCAGGGCCAACGGCCTGGTCGAGGTCGAGCATATTGCCGATATCTCCGCCCGGCTCGTGGTCAACCGCACCGCGCTCAAGACCCGGGCCGGCGAGCTTCAGGCCTGGATCGAGCGCTTCGGCGAGGCGGTGAATGGCGCATAGGCTCGACAGCGCAGCCCCCGACTTCGCGTCGGCTTTCGACGCCCTGCTCGCGGCGCGGCGGGGGGTGGCCGAGGATGTCGACCGCGAGGCGGCGGCGATCGTGGGTGCGGTGCGCGAAGGCGGCGATGCGGCGCTGCTCGATTACACCGCGCGCTTCGATCGCGTCGCGCTCACGTCCGACACGATCCGGCTTTCGGCGGATGAGGCTGCCGGCCAGGCCGCCGCTGCACCTGCGGCCGTGCGCGACGCACTCATGCAGGCGGCGCAGCGGATCGAGTCCTTCCACGCCCGTCAGATGCCCGCCGATCTCGACTATCGTGACGAGGCAGGCGTGAGGCTCGGCGCCCGCTGGCGCCCGCTCGACGCGGTCGGGCTCTACGTGCCGGGCGGCACCGCGGCCTATCCTAGCACCGTGCTGATGAACGCGATTCCCGCGCGGGTCGCGGGCGTGCAGCGCATCGCCATGGCGGTGCCGACGCCGGACGGCGCGCTCGATGCGGCGGTGATGGCCGCCGCCGAGATCGCCGGCGTCACCGAGATCTACCGCGTCGGCGGGGCACAGGCGGTGGCCGCGCTCGCCTACGGCACCGAGAGCATCGCGCCGGTGGACAAGATCGTGGGCCCCGGCAACGCCTACGTCGCCGCCGCCAAGCGCCTGGTCTTCGGCACCGTCGGTATCGACATGATCGCGGGCCCGTCGGAGATCCTGGTGGTCGCGGACAGCGCCAACGAGCCGGAATGGATCGCCGCGGACCTGCTCTCGCAGGACGAGCACGACGGCGACGCGCAGGCCATCCTGATTACCGACGACGGGGCGTTCGCGGACCGGGTGACCGAGGCGGTGGCGGCGCACCTGGCGCGGCTCCCGCGCGCGAATATCGCCGCGGCGAGCTGGCGCGACCACGGTGCGGTCATCGTGGTCGGCTCCCTCGACGAGGCGCCGCCGCTGGTCAACCGGCTGGCGCCCGAGCACCTGGAGCTTGCCGTGGCGGAGCCCGGCGGGCTGGCCGACGCCGTGACCAGCGCCGGTGCCATCTTCCTCGGCCGCCACACGCCCGAGGCCATCGGCGACTACGTGGCCGGCCCCAACCACGTGCTGCCGACGGCGCGCAGCGCCCGCTTCTCCTCGGGCCTCTCGCCGCTGGATTTCCTCAAGCGCACGACCTTCGTCGGCTGCGACGCTGCGAGCCTCGCGCAAATCGGCCCGGCGGCCGTGACGCTCGCCGAAGCCGAGGGGCTTCACGCCCACGCGCTCTCGGTGGCGCTCAGGCTCGGCGGCGGCACGGAGTGAACGCGTGGGTGGGGATCCGGCCGGCACGGACCGGCTGGTCGAGGTCGTGCTGGACCCGAGCGCCGGCTTCCGCCGGGGTCCGGACTACGAGCACGAACGCCGCATCGCCATCCACGACCTGCTGGAAGAAAACTCCTTCGCGCCGGCCGGAGGATCGGGCGGCCCCTACCGGCTGCGTATCGGCCGGGAGGAGGGGCGGCTTCTGCTCGATGTCGAGGACGATATGGGCGTGCCGCAGGTCCAGGTCGTGCTGCTGCTCTCCGCGCTGCGCCAGACGCTGCGCGACTACGCGACGATCTGCGATACCTATCACGAGGCGATCAGGACCGCGCCGCGCTCGCGCATCGAATCCATCGACATGGGCCGGCGCGCCTGCCACAACGACGGCGCCGAGATCATCCGCCGGGAGTTGGCCGGCGTCATCGATATCGACGAGACGACGGCGCGGCAGCTGTTCACGCTCGTTCATGCGCTGCATGTCCGGCTGTAGGCCCGGCCATGGGCGTGCTCCCCGGCAGCATCCTCTTCGCCTGCACCTGGAACTCCGTGCGCTCGCCCATGGCGGAGGGGCTGATGAAGAGCCTCTTCGGCACCCGGCTGTTCGTCGATTCGGCGGGCGTGCGCAGCGGCGGCGGGCGTGACGCCTTCGCGGTTCTCGTCATGGCGGAGATCGGGATCGACATCGGTGGGCACCGGCCCAAGACCTTCGACGATCTCGAGAGCGATTCCTTCGACATGGTGGTCTCGCTCTCGCCGGAGGCGCAGCACAGGGCGATCGAGCTCACCCGCAACGCGCACTGCGAGATCGAGTTCTGGCACACGCTCGATCCCAGCATCGTCGAGGGCAACCGCGAGACCCGGCTGTTCGCCTACCGCGAGGTGCGGGACGGGCTCATGGCGAAGCTCATGGAGCGCTTCGGCGCGCCTCGCCCGCCGGTGGTCTGAACGTGGCCAACCCTCCGCCGCAACGCCCGCCTCTGGTGCTCGCCTCGGCGTCGCCCCGACGGCGTGCGCTGCTGGAGCAGATCGGCTATGCGCCGGATACGGTCGAGCCTGCCGCGCTCGACGAAGCCGTGCTGCCCGGCGAGCGGCCGGAGGCGCACGCGGCCCGGCTCGCGGGAGAAAAAGCGAAGGCGGTCGCGGCGCGGCATCCGGGGGCGTTCGTCCTCGGCGCCGATACCGTGGTGGCCTGCGGCCGGCGCATCCTGGACAAGGCGGAGAACGAGGAGAGCGCGCGGCGCTGTCTCTCGCTGCTCTCGGGCCGGCGGCACCGGGTCTACGGCGGCGTTACGGTGATCGACCCGGCGGGCCGGGCGGTGAGCCGCCTGGTGCGCACTGCCGTCGCCTTCAAGCGGCTCTCGGACGAGGAAATCGCGGCCTATCTCGTCGGCGGCGAATGGCGGGGCAAGGCCGGCAGCTACGCGATCCAGGGGCGGGCGGCGGCCTTTGTTCGCTTCGTCAATGGCTCCTATTCCAACGTGGTGGGGCTGCCGCTGCACGAGACCTATGGGCTGCTGGTCGGCCTCGGCTTGCCGCCCCGGCCGCCCGGCCCCATGTGAACGAGGCGATGGGCGACGAGCTGCTGATCACGGCGAGCCCCTACGGCATGCAGGCGGCGGCGGTCGCGGGCGGCTGGCCTGTCGCGTTCTTCATCGAGTGGGCCGCGAGTCCCAGCCGGATCGGGGATCTTCACGTGGCGCGCCCGCTCGGCAGGATGTCGGGCATCGACGCCTGCATCGTCGATATCGGCGACGGCGAGGAGGCGTTCCTGCAAGGCGCGCGCGGTCTCGACGCCGACGGCGCGCCGGCGATCGTGCAGGTGGTCTGCGACGCCTACGAGGGCAAGCGCGCGCGGGTAACGCGTAGGCCTGCGCTGGCGGGCCGCTACGCCGTGTTTCGCCCCGGCGGGAGCGGTGTCTCCTTCGCGCGCCGTCTGCGCGATCCGCAGATCAGGCGTGAGCTGGGGTCGGCGCTCGACGGGGCGGGGGTGGACGGCGGGGCGCTGACGATCAGGAGTGCCGCTGCCGCAAACGCCGACACGGTGCCGGCCGAGGTCGCCGCGCTGGCGGCGCGCTGGCGAGAGATCGAGACAGCGGCAAGGCGCGACCGGACGCCCCGGCGCCTCTGGCACGCGGGCGGTCTGCTCGGGCGCCTGCTGCGGGACGCGGCGCCCGGAACCGCGTGCATCGCCATCGACGACCGCGCGGTGCTCGACCGGGCCAAAGCGTTGGCAGCAGACCAGGCGCCGGATCTTGCGCCGGTGATCTCATATGAGGGCGAGGGACAGTCCGCGGCGCCGCTCTTCGAGCGCCACGATTGCGCCGGCCGGCTTGCGGCGACGCTGGAGCCCGAGGTCGTGCTCCCCGGCGGCGCCCGGCTTACGGTCGAGG
>JAJEEP010000040.1 GCA_022820945.1 Alphaproteobacteria bacterium
CCCGAAGCCGGGCGTTCTCCTCTTCCAAGTGGGCGATCTTCTGCGCAGGAGTGTCGGACGCTGCTCGCGTCGAAGGGCCGCACGGCGACTCGGGACTGCTCATGTCGTTGTTGAGTCATTTCCCGAAATTCCCGTCAAGCCCTTCGCGCCAATTCCGAACGAGACACGCCTCAACCCACTGGATCAAAATGACAAACCAGACCACCTGGGCAGTTACAATTACAAAACGAACCCAATTTCTCATAGCCCATTGAATTGATTATATAATCAAGTGAGCCGCAGCCGCACGGGCTGCCGCGCGGGTCGCCACGCTGCCGCGTGCTATTGTCTCCCGGCAACGGCATGGTGAGCAACATGGCACCCGGCGAAGTGACAACCTCACCAGACTCGCCGCCGTCGCGTCGTCACCAGCTTGTTTCGTTCGCGCTCCTTATTGTCTGCGGCGGGACCTTCGGGCTGATCTTTTCGGCCAACAAGATCGCCGTCACCGGGGGCATCCCATTCTTCGCCTACGTCTTCTGGCAGACGCTCGGCGCCGGCCTCGTGCTCTTGCTGTTTGCCGGTGCGCTCCGCCGGCGCCCGCGCCTGAGTTGGCCCTACGTCAGGGCCTATTTCGTAATCGGCTTCTTCACACTGGCCTTTCCCTTTGTGCTCCTGGCCTTCATCGCGCCCAAGCTGCCGGCCGGCGTGATCAGCCTGGGCGGCACGCTCAGCCCGACCATCACCTACATCCTGGCGCTGGCGCTCGCGATGGATCGCTTTCGCTGGCTCCGGATCGGCGGCATCTCGCTCGGGCTCGCTGGCGTTCTGCTGGTGGTCCTGCCGGAGACGAGCCTGCCCGAACCCGGCATGGCCGGCTGGGTGCTGCTCAGCCTCCTGGTCCCGGTGAGCTACGCCTCGGGCACGATCGCGGCCGCCCGCCTCGCGCCCGCCGACAGCGATTCGCTCACGATGGGGAGCGGACTGCTCTTCGCCTCGTCCATCATGGTCTTCCCCTTCATGGCGGGGAGCGGGCAGTGGTGGTTCTTTTCCGGCCCGATGAGCGATGCCGACTGGGCGCAGATCGGCGCCATCTTGATCAACGCCGCTTTCTTCTACCTGCTCCTGGAGATCATCAGGCGCGCCGGGCCGGTCTTCTTCTCGACACAGAACTATGTCGCCACGCTGGCGGGGATCGGCTGGGGAATCCTGATCCTGGCCGAGAGCCACAGCGTCTACATCTGGGGCGCGTTGGCGTTGCTCTTCGCTGGCCTCTTTTTGGTCACCCGACGCAGTCCGCGCGCCGCGTAGCACGGGCGCGACAATCGCAAGAGCCCTGAGCTAAGGCTCTGCGACGAGGTCCAGCAGGCGCTGGGTCAGGAGCTCGCCTTCGGGCCATGCGAGGCCCCGGTCGGCGAGATAGCGGCGCACGGCGCCGTGGGTCTGCTCGCCGGGAATGCCGTCCGCCGGTCCCGGGTCGTAGCCGTGGCCAGCGAGCCGCAGCTGCAGCGTCTCGACCTGACGCTCGGAGAGAATCAGGGTTGTTGCCGCCGAGCGGATCGGCGGTTCCTCCGGGCTCGGCGTGAAGGCGCCGGCGCGGGCTTGCGCGGCCTCGAGCTCGTCTTCCTCGAGCAGCGGCGTCAACTGGCTGGCGGCGTCGGCCGCCTGCTCCCGCTCCACGCCTTCGCCGAGCCGTGCCGCAACCTCCAGCCAGAAGAGCGCCTGCGCCACGTCCTGCGGCACGCCGCGCCCGATCTGGTGGAGCAGCGCCAGATTGTACTGCGCCCGAACCATGCCCTGCCGCGCGGCCCGTTCGTACCAGCCGGCAGCCTGGGCCGGATCCTCGGCCACGCCGCGGCCGGTCTCGTGAAGCAGACCCAGGTTGAACTGCGCCAGCGCGTCGCCGTCCTCGGCGAGCGGACGCCAGATCTGTGCGGCCTCGGCATAGTCGCCGGCCTCGTAGGCTGCCGCGCCTTCGGCCAGGAGGTCGGCCGCTGTCACCGGCCCGACGGCCGACGCCCACAGTGCCGCGGCCGCGAGGAGCGGTGCGGCCGTCGCGAACGCGCGCTTTACGATTCGGATTGCGGGAGTAGGTGTCACGGCGCCGCAACATTATCCCGATTCGCGCAGCGGGCAATAGAAAGCAACCCCCCGCCATGCCTGCCGTGTCTTGGGCCATGCCCGCCGGGCGATGACCCTGACGAGACATGCGGGCTAGAATGCGGCGCATCGTTCGGGCGCCGCCCAGCGGCTTTGGGAAGCAAGGGAGAGCAGGATGCCGACAGGTCCAGTACCGCCAAGCGCGAAGAAGGTTCAGGAGTTGGCCGAATCGTTCGGCTTCACGATGAGCGATGCGGACGCCGACCTCTACAGCGAGATGATGGCGGGCACGCTGCAGAGCTACCGCCGTCTCGACGCGATGCAAGAGACCAAGCCGCCGGTGAAGTATCCGCGCGCCGGCTCCTACCGGCCAGGGCCGGAGGAGGACCCCTACAACGCCTGGTACGTGAAGGGCGAGATCAAGGGCTCAGGCGAAGGCGTGCTCGCCGGCAAGCGGGTCGGCATCAAGGATGCGATCTGTGTCGCGGGCTTTCCCATGATCAACGGCGCCAAGGGGATGGAGGGCTATATCCCCGACATCGACGCAACGGTGGTGACGCGCGTGCTCGACGCCGGCGGGACCATCCTCGGCAAGACCAACAGCGAGGACTGCTCGTTCTCCGGCGGCAGCCACACCTCCGCCTACGGCCCCGTGCGCAACCCGCACAAGCCGACCCATTCGACCGGCGCGTCCTCCAACGGCAACGGCGCCGCCGTCGCGGCCGGCGACGTCGACGCGACCATCGGCGGCGACCAGGGCGGCTCGATCCGCATCCCGGCGAGCTGGAGCGGCATCGTCGGGCTCAAGCCCACCTACGGCCTCGTGCCCTATACCGGCGCCATGATGATCGAGATGACCATGGACCATCTCGGCCCCATGACCGACACGGTGGAGAACTGCGCCCGCATGCTCACCGCCATCGCCGGCGAGGACCCGCTCGATCCGCGCCAGCGGGGGCTGATCCCGGCGGGCCTGGACATGGACTACGTCACCGGGCTCGATGCGGGCTGCAAGGGCATCAAGATCGGCGTTCTGAAGGAAGGCTTCGACCAGGGCGCCGGCGAGGAGACCTGGGGCGACACCGGGCTGCCGCCTGGCGATCCGGTGGTCTCGGACAGCGTGCGCGCCGCCGTCGATCGCCTCGCCGGCGAAGGCGCCGAGGTGACCGAGGTCTCCAACCCCCGCCATGAGGATGCCTATCACGTGTGGGTGCCGATGTGCGTGGAAGGCGCGCAGGCGGTCATGCTCAAGGGCAACAACACCGGCACCAACTGGCGCGGCTTTTACAACACGCAGCTTCTCGACAACGTGGCGAAGGGGGCGCGCGCCAGGCCCAACGACATGGGCGTGATGGTGAAGTACGTGCTGCTCTTCGGCGAGTACATGCAGTCGGACTACTACGGCCGCTACTACGCCAAGGCGCAGAACATCCGCGGCCAGATCGTGCAGAGCTACGACGACCTGCTGGAATCCTGCGACGTGCTGGTGATGCCGAGCACGGCGATCCTGCCGACGCCGATTCCCGACAACGATGCGCCGCTCAAGGAGCGCATCATTCGCACGCTCGACATGATCCACAACACTTGCCAGTTCGACGTGACCGGACACCCGGCGATCTCGGTGCCGTGCGGCCGCTCCGACGACCTGCCCATCGGCTGCATGATCGTCGGTCGTCACTTCGAGGATGCGAAGGTGCTGCAGGTGGCTGCGGCGCTGGAGGCCACCGCTGACTGGAAGAGCTGCTGAACGCGACCGGTGAGGGGCGCCGTCGTGTGACGCGGCGGCGCTGCTGCGCATACACCAGATGTGCTTGAAAGCTAGGCTTGCTGTTCGAGAGCTCGATTCGCTTGACGGACGAACGTGCTCACTTCGTATCGCTGACGCGTGAGGTCATCGATATCCCTGCCCTCCTCAAGGCGGTCCAAGACCGTGTTTGCGTGATGAATGTATGCTTGTTCTCCGGTCAAGAGAAACGCCTTTCGAATACGCTCGAAAGCGATAGCACAATCCATGTGATCGGCTTCAAGAGCCACTTCGAGCTTATCTTCCTCAAAAGCCGCCAAAGCCCTAATTTCTCCGACTGCTTGTTCCAGTTTGGTCCTAAAGCGATTTTGCTGCGCTTGATCGTACTCAATCCAGTCCGTTCGCGTCAAATCGGACGGCGCTTCCGCACCTCTTGATTTAACAATGACTAGAGGCTTGCCGCACATCGCGGCGAATCCAAGTTCTAGAGCGATATTGGCGAAAGCGGTCCGTCTTGTTTCTTGGCTAAACACAGCTACTGTAAAGCCTGTTCCCCTTATCAGACCAAGTACCCGCTCGAGAAAATCCATGCGACCAGAGGATGAGTCGGCGTCCATGACCGAAATACCAAACTCTTCTAAAACCGTTCTCGTTACTTCAAACATTTCCTGATCGACGGCGGGTGGTTCTCCCAGCTGTCGCGCCACAAATGCCGATTTTGGAAAAAGCTGAACCGGTGCCGGCCCGAGTACGTCCTCCGACAGCGGTGAGAAAACTAAAGGCATTATCCCTACACTACTTGGTCCGAATTCCCTTGTAGGGACCGGAGGTTTTTTTGTGAGCGATGATGCGGCCTGTTCTAGTATCGATCTTTACGTATCGGCCAGTCACGGGGTTCTTGATCTGAACGCGCTCCTTGATAGCTCCAGCCCTTGAGCCCTTTCCGGTGTTCTTACCCATTGGTGATGCCCAACTCCTTGGGTTTTGCTCTACATCCAACCAACAAACTGCTGTACTGGGATCGATGCCTGCCGAAACTCGTCTTTGCTACACTATGTTTCAGCAGCGACGCTGTCCATCGGCGACGGAACATGCGCTTGGGACGAGTTCGGCGCATGGCGCTGACTTCCCTTCGCCCTAATTCGCCGAACGAGCCCAGATGGCGGTATCGTGGAACACCGCGCCGCCGTTGGGATAGCCGGGCTCGGCCGAGGTCAGCGTGTTGATGCCGAGCCCTTCCTCGAAGGCGGTGTTGGGCCAGATGCTCTCCACGATCACCGTGCCGCGCTGCTGGCCGTGGGTGGTGCCGTTGGCCCTGCCGTTACCGTTTGCGATGCGGGCGTGAAGCAGGACCGAGCCCTGCCGGTTGCCGATGCGGACGCGGTCGCCGTCCTCGAAGCCGAGGTCGCGGGCGTCGCCCGGGTGGAAGAGGGCGGAGGGCCGCGTCTCCTTGGCTATGCTGGTGGGCGTCTCGGTGAAGCTCGAATTGAGGTAGTTGTGCGCGGGCGCGGTGACGAGGCGGAAGGGATGCTCCGCGTCGGGCGCGTCGATCGCCGCCATGTGGTCGGGGAAGGAGGGCATGTGGACCCCGCGCGCTCCCATCCTGGTCCAGTCCGGCTTGAAGCGGAAGCGCCCGTCCGGCCAGCCGAAGCCGTTGAGGTGGTGGGCGCTCTCGAAGTCCGGCATGCAGTCCTTCCAGCGCATCGCCTTGAGCGTCGCCGCATCGGGGTGGCCCGAGCGCTTCAGCGTCGCGTCGATCAGTTCCCACGCGGTCATGTCAAAGCCCGGATGCTCGGCGCCGAGCCGCTTGGCGAGCGCACAGATCACGTCGTGGTTGGAGCGCGTCTCTGCATAAGGCTCGATCGCCTTGGCGCCCATCAGCAGGTAGCTGTGGCCACCGCCCACGTAGATGTCGTCATGCTCCAGGAAGGTCGTCGCCGGCAGCACGATGTCGGCATAACGCGCGGTGTCGGTCATGAACTGTTCGTGCACCGCGAGGAACAGGTCCTCGCGCAGGAGACCTTCGCGCACCTTGGCCGATTCCGGTGCCACTGCGGCCGGATTGACGTTCTGCATGACGATGGCGGTGACCGGCGGGCCGTCGCCAATGTCGGCGGAGTCCCCGGTCAACACCGGGCCGATGCGCGACATGTCGAGCAGTCGCACCGAACGATCTCTCGCATCCAGCCCCTCGATCAGCGTGGCGTCGACGCCGTAGACGCTTTTGTTGGTGTGCATCGCACCGCCGCCCTCGTACTGCCAGGCCCCGGTGACTGCGGCGATGCAGGAGGCTGCGTGCATGTTCGCGGCCCCGTTGCGCGAGCGGGTGAAGCCGTAGCCGAGGCGGATGTAGGTGCGCTTGATGCGGCCGATCATGCGGGCGAGCGCCACGATCTCGGCGGCCGGGATGCCGGTGATGGCGCTGGCCCAGGCGGGGTCGCGGCTCGCGAGATGGGCCTCGAACTCGTCCGGACAGTCGGTATAGCGGGCCAGGTAGTCGCGGTCGGCGAACTCCTCGGCGAAGAGCACGTGCATGATGCCGCAGGCCAGCGCGCCGTCGGTGCCGGGCCTGAGCGCTACGTGATGGTCGGCGACCCTGGCGGTCCGCGTCTCGTATGGATCGACCACGACGAGCGCCGCATTCCGCGTCTTCCGCGCCTTCGCGATGTGGGTCATCACGTTGACCTGTGTGGACGCCGGATTGCAGCCCCAGACGACGATCAGGTCCGCCTTCGCCATCTCGCGCGGATCGGTGCCCACGTAGGTGCCGACGCCGGCCCACCAGCCGTCGCTGGAAAGACGCGAGCAGATGGTCTCGTCCTGCCTTGAATATTTCTTGACGTGGCGCAGCCGGTTGATGCCGTCGCGCTGCACCAGGCCCATGGTGCCGGCATAGTAGTAGGGCCAGACCGCCTCCGGGCCGTGTTTCTGCTCGGCGCGGACGAAGGCGTCGGCGATCAGGTCGAGCGCGTCATCCCAGCCGATGGGGCGGAACTCGCCGGCGCCCTTCTCGCCGGTGCGCTGCAGCGGCTGCGCGAGGCGCCCCGGATGGTGCACGCGCTCGGCGTAGCGCGCGACCTTGGCGCAGATGACGCCCGAGGTGTAGTCGTTCTCCCGCGCGCCCCTGACCGCGCCGATCCTGTCCGGCGCAAGCCGCTCGACCTCCAACGCGCAGGTAGACGGGCAGTCATGGGGGCAGGCGGTGGCAACGAACTCGCTCGACACGGTGCGTCCTCCTCGGGGCTGATGCCGGCCGCATCGCCGGCCCGGTGCCGGCGGGCAGCGATCCTCCCTATCCGATTCCGCATTTTAGACCGGAATTATCAGTACGGTCATGGTTCGCCCACGCGACTGGCTAAGGCGGAAACCGGCCCCGAATTGCCGCCGATCGGACCACTGCAGGCTGGGTCGACCTTCGGGCGACGTTCGGCAGTTGACTGATTGTAGGTGAGGCAGGTCCGAACCATACTTTGCGGACAGCGACGTTCTCTTGCCGAAACTCCATGTGCAGATTCGTCGGCGTTTCGGCGATTGTCGGCGTCACGCGATGAATGCGGAGACCGCGACCAATGACTGCCGCCCCTAAAATCTTGTGCATTGCGCTTGCTCTTGCGCTGGCCGCCTGCTCCAGCGGGTCGATGGAAAAAGTCGAATCCGGACACAGCACCAGCTTCGACGGCGAAGTGCTGCGCATCGAATTCGAACGAGAAGACGGCGGCAAGGAACGGTTCAGCGCACTCAGGGACCGCTGGTACGCCTGGTCCTGGGTGCCCTTCCTGCCCAACCATTCGGGGCGGCGCTGGGTAATGGGAAAGACCAACCGAGAGGGCACCTCGATCGCCTATGCCCTGGTGAGCTGGGACAATGACGAGCCCACCGACTACCTGGCCGCTGGGTACTGGATGCGCTTCGACGGATTCCGTCGCGACTACGACCTTCCCATCGCAGCCGCCGACCTCGTCATGTTCATCGACGGATCGGAGATCGACCCTGCCCTTCCGCCCGAACTCCCGATCTCGGGGACAGCGCGCTACACCGGCCAGGCAGGCGGAATCTACACCTACAGCTACGGTGGCGGCTGGACCGGGTACGATGGGCCCGACGCGGGGGAGGAGTTCTACGGCCCGATGACCGTCGAGGCGAATTTCGACGACATGACCATCGCGGGCTGCATCGGCTGCGCCGGCGACCTCTGGATCGAGCGCATGCACCTCTACTCGGTTTTCGGTGGGAGAGTCGCGGAGCCGCTCGCCATGCCCACCGGCTACGAAATTCAGTTCGCCCCGACGGAGATCGAGCCCGAAGGCTACTTCGAGGGCGAAGACGTGACGGTCACCCACCCGATGCGGACCGTTACGCAGTCGGGCGGAGAATGGAGCGGCAGCCTCTCCAACCGGCCGGCGCCTGACGGCTCCCCGCGATTCGTTGGTGGCATCGCCAGCGCCGAGTTCACGGAAGCGGATGGCAGCGAGGGCATGTTCAATTCGATCTTCATCACGGTCCACCCGTCGCTGCTGCCCGACTCTCAACCTGAGTAGCCGAGTAGCGGCGTATCGAAGGGCGGGCCTTTCCCGCCCACGGTGAGTGCCCAATAGGCGCTTCGCCCGCGACGCACGCGTGCGCTGCCGCAGCCGTCAGGGCACTTGTTGCGAAACTGTGCTATGAGAGACGGGATCGGAAGCGCGGTCCTGAGATGACGACACTGCCTGACAGCGACGCCGTGGCGCGCCTGCGCGAGGCCGGGCTCCGGCCCACGCGCCAGCGCATCGTCCTCGCTCGCCGGCTCTTCAGCGGACCGGACCGGCACGTCACGGCGGCCGAGCTTCACGCCGAAGTGCTGGGGGAGGAAGCGGGAGTCTCCCTCGCCACGGTCTACAACACCCTGCACCAGTTCACGAAGGCCGGTTTGCTGCGCGAGCTGGTGGTGGACGCGGGGCCCTCCTTCTTCGATACCAACACAACCCATCACCAGCATTTCTTCCTGGAGGAGACCGGGCGCCTGGTCGATGTGCCGGGCGATCGCGTCTCGGTGAGCGACCTGCCGCCGGCGCCGCCGGGGACAAAGGTCTCTCGAATCGACGTGGTCATCCGCGTGACCGGAGACGGGGCGGGGAAGGGCCCGAAAGCATCGCGCGGCCCGCGCACCCTGGAATGATTCCAATCCGTTGACGAAGGCCGTCCGCTGCGTCATATAGGGCGGCGAATGCACCGGCCGCGCCCGCGTGCTGCGGTGCGGCAGACACATGTCTCTAACCGTTAGTCAGGGGGAACAAGACCATGCCTGCACTGGGTGGAAGCAAGACCGAGCAGAATCTCAAGGACGCCTTCGCCGGCGAGTCACAGGCCAACCGCCGCTACCTCTACTTCGCCCGCAAGGCGGACGTCGAGGGCCACAACGACGTCTCGGCGCTCTTCCGCTCGACCGCCGAGGGCGAGACCGGCCATGCGCACGGCCATCTCGACTACCTGGTGGAGACCGGCGATCCGGCCACCGGCCTGCCGATCGGCCAGACCAGCGAAAATCTGGCGGCTGCCGTGGCCGGCGAGACCCACGAATACACCGACATGTATCCGGGCATGGCGCGCACCGCCCGCGATGAGGGCTTCGACGAGATCGCAGACTGGTTCGAGACCCTGGCGAAGGCCGAGAAGTCCCACGCCGGGCGCTTCCAGAAGGCGCTCGACGGGCTCGACTGAACGCCCTCCGAGAGTGACTGCTGGCCGCGCCTGGGTGCGCTCACGTGCTCAGGCGGGCGTCGGCGCGCGCATGTAGCGGCTCGTCTCGCCGGGTGGGGTCGCGAGCCGGATGACGCCCGTCTCGTGCAGCTTCCGCAGGTAGCGGAAGCCCTTGGCGTATTCCGACAGGATATGCTCGCCCGAGCGGAACCCGCGATAGCGCGCGGGGCGCTTGGCCGTAACGAAGGGCGCAAGCGGCTCGACCCAGGTGTCGAAGTTGGCGGCGAAGAAGAGCGGCAGCGAGTAGCGCTCCTCGTCGATCCCCACCACGCGGTGCGGGCCTGAAGTGAAGAGCCCGTTGGTCCAGGTCTCCAGCGTGTCCCCCACGTTGACGACGAAGCTTCCCGGCACGGGCGCAACGTCGATCCACTCGCCGTCGACGCTCATTACCTGCAGCCCCGGCTTGGTCTGGTGCAGGATGGTGAAGCACTCCGAATCGGTGTGCGAGCCGATGCCGAGGCGCAGCCGCTCCGACCCGGTGCCCGGCTCCGGCGCCGGGTAGTGCAGCAGCCGCAGGTTCGACGTGGGCTTGGTGAACATCGGCGCGAAGGCATCCTCAGGCAGCCCCAGAGCGAGCGCGAAGGCGGGGAGCAGGCGGCGCCCGAAGGCCATGACCGCCTCGTAGTAGCCGCCGACGGTTTCGTGAAAGCCGGGCAGGTCGGGCCAGACATTGGGGCCGAGGAAGCGATAGCCCGCCACGTAGTCCGGGTCGTCGGCGGGCAGGTCGTCGGCGAGGTCGAAGGATTCCTTCCGGCCCGTGCCCGGCTCGTCGCCGTAGTCCTCCTCTCCCGGCGGCACGTAGCCCCGGTGGTTGCGCGAGTTCGCGATGTGGTAGCGCCGCTTTTCGTCATCCGGGAGCGCGTGGAAGCGCGCGGCCTGCTCGTACGTGGCGGCGATCAGCGCCTCCGGCACGCCGTGGCCGGTGACGTAGAAGAACCCGGTTCCCCTGCAGGCCTCACCGATTGCATCGCAGAGCGCGCGGCGGGCGGCACTCTCGCCCGTGTCGAGAGCGCTCGCGTCGATGACCGGGATCACGCGCCGGCCAGGCGGAACACCTCGGCGAAGACCGGGTGGATGCCCGCCGCGCCGAACGCCTCCAGGTCGCTGGAGCACGAGTTCTGGCTCAGCACGACGGTAATTCCGCTGGCCGCGTGATGCCCAGCCATGGTGACGTGCCCGCGCAGCTGGCCGAGGTGCCCTTCGATGGTGAGTTCGCCGAAGCGGGAGATCAGGACCCCGTGGCCGCAATGGGTAATGTTGGTGCCGGGGAACGAGGCCGGCAGCAGCGGGCCGCGCAGCATGGCGAGGGCGTCGCCCTCCAGCACCTGCCCGGTGAAGAGCGCGTGTACGCCGCGCGCGAGATCGCGCGGCGTCGTGACCAGGTCGCCCGCCGCCCCGATGCCGGAGAGCGGGAACCAGTCCGATGAGTCCTCCGGCGGCGCGTCGGACCTACCCGAATCGAAGACGTATTGGCGGGCCAGCCGCGCGCGCGGGAAGGCCTCGTCCCCACCGCTCCAGGTCTCGGCCATGCCGGCCGGCTCGAAGACTGCGCGCCTGAGCCACTGTGAGAGCACCTCGCCCCGCTCGCTGGCTACGATCTCGCCCGCCAGCACGTAGCCGGGGTTGGAATAGATGAATGCCTCGCCGGGCGCGATCGGTGTGCCGTTGGCGAGGGCGAAGTCGACGATCCGCTCCGGCGTCCAGTCGTCGGCCGCGCCCCTGGGCATGAACGCCTCGTACTCGGGCAGGCCGCTGCGGTGACTGAGCAGGTGGCGCACGCGGATCTCGTCCGCGCGTGGCAGGTGGGGGAACCACCCCTCGATGGTCTGGTCGAGGCCGATCCGCCCCTCGCTCACCAGCGCGAGCACGGCGACCGCGGTCCAGGTCTTCTTGGTGCTCGCGGTCTTGAACAGGTGGTCGGGGGTGAGCGGCGCTCCCGTCGCGCGATTGGCGCAGCCGGCGGCGAGAGGCAGCACCTCCTCGCCAGGCCGCACGAGAGCGAGCGAGGCGCCGACGATGCCCCGCCCCACGTGCTCGTTCAGCACCCGGTCGAGCTGCGATACCAGAACGTCGGTCTCCGGTTTCAGCATCCTCGCCTCCGCCCCTCTTCGCGCGAGCCTCACCATAACACGCGCCCGGCACCGGGGGTGGACGCCTGCCCGCCGGCTCACTAGCCTGCCTGCGGCGGTCTGCGGCGGTCGCAGCAGAGGGGGAGCCAGCATGGCGCATGTCGGTGCGGCGCACACACGGGTCGAGGACGATCGCTTCTTGACCGGCCGGGGCCGGTTCGTGGACGACATCCGCCTACCGGGGGAGGCCTACGCAGCCTTCGTCCGCAGCCCCCACGCCCGCGCCCGCATCGGGGCGATCGACACGGGCCGTGCCCATGCCATGCCGGGCGTGCTGGCGGTCCTCACCGGCGACGACTGGCGCCGCGACGGCGGCGGCGAGACCGACGTGCTGTGGGACGTCAACTCCCACGACGGCACCCCGATGGCGCTCGCCCGCCGGCCGATCTTCGCCGCCGGCGAGGCCCGTCACGTGGGCGACACGGTGGCCCTCGTCGTCGCGGACGATCCGCACGCCGCCGCCGACGCTACGGCCGCCGTCGAGGTCGCCTGGGAGCCGCTCCCCTCGATCACCGATCTCGCCGCCTCGGTCGAACCGGACGCGCCGCTGGTCCATCAGGAGTTCGGCAGCAACGTCGCCTACGACTGGCGGCTAGGCGATGCCGAGGCGACGGAGGCCGCGTTCGCCGCCGCCGCTCACGTCACCGCGCTCACGCTGAACAACAACCGCCTCGCGCCCTCCGCCATGGAGCCGCGCGCGGCCATCGGCGCCTACGACCGTGCCGACGGGCGCTACACCCTCTGGTCCACCACGCAGAACCCGCACCTGGTTCGCCAGTGGCTCTCGCGCGACACGCTGCATGCGCCCGAGCACGCGATCAGGGTGGTGGCGCCCGACGTTGGCGGCGGCTTCGGCCAGAAGACCTATCACTACCCGGAGGAAGCGAGCCTGCCCTGGGCCGCGCGGATAGTGGGCCGGCCGGTGCGCTGGACCGCGACCCGTGCCGAGACGCTCACGGTGGACATCCACGCGCGCGACCACGTGACCGAAGCGCGCATGGCTTTCGACGCCGACGGCCACATCGTTGCCGTCGAGGCCAAGATCGTCGCCAACCTCGGCGCCTATCAGAGCCAGTTCGCCGCGTGTATCCCGACGCTTTTCTGCGTCACCATGTTCTCCGGCCAGTACGCGATTCCCGCGCTGCACTGCCGGGTTCTCGGCGTCTATACCAACACCACGCCGATCGATGCCTATCGCGGTGCCGGCAATCCCGAGATCACCTATGTCATCGAACGCCTGATCGAGAACGGTGCGCGGGAGCGGGCCGGCGATTCGGTGGAGGCCCGCGCCCGCAACCTCGTGCCCGCCGCCAACATGCCTTACGCCAGCGCCACCGGCGTCACCTACGACGTGGGCGACTTCTCGGCGGTCCTCGACAAGGCCCGCGCGCTCGCCGATCTCGACGCGCTCCGGGCCGAGCAGGCCAGGCTGCGGGCGGACGGCGTGCTGATGGGCATCGGCATGGCCTCCTTCATCCGCTCCGGCGGCGCCGGACCCAGCCGGCTTGCCGCCGCGCTCGGGGGCCGCATGGGGCTCTGGGATGTCGCCACCGTCCGCGTCCATCCCAGCGGCAAGATCACCGTGCTCTGCGGCAGCCACAACCACGGCCAGTCCCACGCCACCACCTACGCGCAGATCGTGGCAGACCGCTTCGGCTGCGACATGGCCGACATCGACGTCGTTGAAGGCGATACGGACCGCATTCCCCACGGCCTCGGCACCTGGGCCTCGCGCTCGATCACCGTGGTGGGCTCGGCGCTCGCCGTGGCCTCGGACCGCATCATCGAGAAGGGCCGCCGCCTCGCCGCTCACCTCATGGAATGTTCCGTGGACGATATCGACTTCGGGTCCGGCGCCTATTCCGTGCGCGGCACCGACAGGCGAATGACCTTCGTGGAAGTCGCCGACATGGCCTACCGCGGCGCCGACTATCCCGATGGCTTCGAGCTCGGGCTGGAAGAGGCGGCGTTCTTCGATCCGGACGACTTCAACTATCCCTACGGCACCCATGTCGCCACCGTCACGGTCGATGCCGAGACCGGCGCGGTGAAGCTCACCGGCTACTACTCGGTGGAGGACATGGGCCTCGTGATCAATCCGCTGGTGGTGGACGGCCAGCGCCACGGCGCCGCCGCCCAGGGCATCGGGCAGGCGCTGCTGGAGGACGTGCGCTACGAGCCGGAGTCGGGCCAGCTACTCACCGGCTCGTTCATGGACTACACCATACCCCGCGCCGACGACTTGCCGGCCTTCGCGCTCGACAGCCACGTGACGCTGACCGAGACCAACCCGCTCGGCGTCAAGGGCGTGGGCGAGCTCGGTACCGCCGGGCCGCCGGCCGCGATCGGCAACGCCATCCTCGATGCCCTCTGGCACCTCGGCGTGCGCCACATGGAGATGCCGTTCACGCCCGAGCGGGTCTGGCGCGCGATGCGCGACGCCTCCGCGTAGTCCCCGCGCTGCCCGCCGCGCTCGGTTACCGCAGGAACAGGCGGTAGGCGGGGTTCTCCGTCTCCTCCCGATAGTCGTACCCCACCTGCTCCAGGAACGACTGGAAGTCAGCGCGTTCGGCTTGCGGCACCTGCAGGCCGATCAGGACTCGGCCGTAGTCTGAGCCGTGGTTGCGGTAGTGGAACATGCTGATGTTCCAGGGCTTGCGGCCCATCTGCGTGAGAAAGTGCATGAGCGCGCCCGGCCGCTCGGGGAAGTCGAAGCGGTAGAGCACCTCGTTCAGCTCGCCCGGCGCATGGCCGCCTACCATGTGGCGCACGTGGAGCTTGGCCATCTCGTTGTCGGTCAGGTCCAGCACGGGGTAGCCGTCGCGCTCCAGCGTATCGACGAGTGACTGCTTGTCCGCACCGGCATCGCTGATCTCGACGCCGACGAAGATGTGCGCCTCCGCGTCGCTGGCATAGCGGTAGTTGAACTCGGTGATCGAGCGGTCGCCGATCAGCTCGCAGAAGCGCAACAGGCTTCCCGGCCGCTCGGGGATGGTCACCGCGAGCAGGCTTTCTCGCTGCTCGCCGAGCTGGGCCCGCTGGGCGATATGGCGTAGGCGGTCGAAGTTGACGTTGGCGCCGCTCACCACCGCCGCGAAGCGCCGCCCGTCCGCTCCGCCCTCGCGCTCGGCGTGGCGCTTGAGGCCGGCTACCGCGAGCGCACCCGCCGGCTCCGCGATGGAGCGGGTATCCTCGAAGATGTCCTTGATCGCCGCGCAGATCTCGTCGGTGGAGACCAGCAGGACCTCGTCGACGCATTCGCGCGCGATGCGGAAGGGCTCGGCGCCGATCTGCTTCACCGCGACGCCATCGGCGAAGATCCCGACGCTCTCCAGCACAACCCGCTCGCCCGCCGCAAGCGCCGCGTGTAGGGTCGGCGTCTCCTGCGGCTCGACACCGATGATGCGCGTCTCCGGCCAGAGCGCCTTTATGTAGGCCGCGATGCCGGCGATGAGGCCGCCGCCGCCGACGCTCACGAAGATGGCATCGAAGGCCTCGCCCTGCTGGCGCACGATCTCCATCCCCACCGTGCCCTGGCCTGCGATGACGTGCTCGTCGTCGTAGGGCGGAATCAGCACCATGCCGCGCTCAGCGGCGAGGGCCTCCGCTTCCTCCTTCGCCTCGTCGTAGGAGGAGCCGGCCAGCAGCACCTCGGCGCCCAGCCGCTCCACTGCGTCCACCTTGATGCGGGGCGCGGTCTCCGGCATGACGATGAGCGCTTGAACGCCGAGCTTGCGCGCGGCCAGCGCGACCCCCTGCGCATGGTTGCCGGCAGACGACGCGATCACCCCGCGCGCCCGCTCCTCGGGCGTGAGCGAGGCGAGCTTGTTGTAGGCGCCCCGCAGCTTGAACGAGAAGACCGGCTGCAGGTCCTCCCGCTTGAGCCACACCTCGCAGCCGAGCCGGGAGGAGAGTTTGGGGGCCCGCTCCAGAGGAGTCTCGCGCGCGACATCGTAGACGCGCGCCCTCAGGATCTTCGTGACGTAGTCTCGGGGCATGGGGCGAGGCTCGTTCGCATGGGCGCTGGCGCAACCGCCGGCCTCCACCGGCGGCGCTACGACGCATTCACATGGGAACGCGGCGAAATCAAATCAATGAAGTGCGATCAGCCGTAGATCGGGCGTAGCTGCTCGGACATCGTGGCCAGAGGCTCGGGCGCGACGATGACGCCGTCTTCAAGGATCTGCTGCCCCTCGATCCACATCGACTGCATCGAGATCACGCAATCGGGGTGGTTCTCGCCGCCGCCCGGCACCCAGAACGGCAGCCCGAGCCCGATGGCATTGTAGCCGGCCACGCGCTGGTCCTCGATGAAGCACTTGCCGGTATAGCGCGCCGCCGGGTGAAAGCCGCAGGTGAAGTGGATGACGTAGCCGAACTCGCCGTTGCCGGCCCGCGTCAGGGCGCGCCGCATGACCTTGTTTTCCGGCCCGCCGCCGATGACCTCCCTGACCTTGCCGTCGATCTTCAGCGTCATCGGCTCGGCCAGCTCGGTGTAGTACTCGTGGAACATGTTGCTGGTGACGACGGAGCCCACGACCGACTCCATCTCCGGCACCATCATCACCGTGCCGGGCACGAAGTAACCACCGGGCTCGGTCGCGCGGGCGAAGGCGAAGCCCTCCGGCTTGGCCAGCGTGAAGCCGACGTCGGTGCCGTGCGCGTTGGTGATGCGGCACTCCTTGCCGGCGCAGTCCGCGAGCAGCGCGCCGAACGCATCGCCGAGCCGGAACATCCCGTCGAGGTCGGCGCCGCCCATCAGGCGGACGATCTCCTCGGCACCGATGTCGGCGCCCAGAAAGTAGCGGGCGCGGTTCCTCTCCATCGCGTCGTCGAAGGCCTTGGAGCCGGCCAGGTAGGGCATGCAGAGATCGATCCAGACGTCGCACGCACCGGTGGCCGCCTTGACGTGGTCCGGCAGGTATTCGTCCGCCAGCCCGCCCTGGAAGGGCACCGGCGGCGCCAGCATGATCGAGGCCACTTTCGCGCCGAGCCGGTAGGCGGCGTCCTGTATCGCCTGGACGGCCACGACATCGGTCCCCGTATCGGTGGTGATGAGGACGCTTTCGCCCGCCTCGATGCACATCATGTCGCGCGTGAGGACATCGGCGGCGCGCGCCAGCTTCGGTCCGATTCCCGCATCGGCCATGGCTTCATACCCTCAGTCTGGAGAACGAGGCTTCTCGGAACCCAACGAGTGTCCCGCTGGAGGCAGTATAGCGCGGCGCGCCCGGCGTTCACGGCGCAGGCCGCGACCGTGGTGAGAAATCCGGCCGGGCCGTAAGCTGCGCGCGGCGAGTTGCAGGGCAGGGTATGGGCCGATGGTGAAGCGCTCAGGCGGAGAGGTTCTGGCGGAGATGCTGCAAGGCTACGGCGTCACGCACGTGTTCATGGTGCCCTCCGTGCTCAGGCGAACCCTGGCCGAGATGGAGCGGCGGACCACGATCCGGCGCATCCAGGTGCACGCCGAGAAGTCGGCCGCCTACATGGCCGATGGCTACGCGCGCGCCTGCGGCCGGCCGGGTATCTGCATGGCGCAGGTGGTGGGCGCGCTCAACCTCGCCGCCGGCCTGCGCGACGCCGGGCTCGCCAACGCGCCGGTGATCGCCATGACCGGCGGGCGCGACCCGCATACCAAGTTCCGCAAGGCGTACCAGGACCTGGACGACGTGCCGGCCTTCGAGCCGGTGACGAAGTTCAACGCGACCGTGGACGAGGTGACCCGCATCCCGGACCTGGTGCGCCAGGCCTTCCGGGTCGCCGTCTCGGGCAAGCCCGGTCCGGTGCACCTGCAGTTCCGGGGCAACGAGGGGCAGATCGACTACGAGGAGGCGGAGATGGAAGCCCTCGCGGAAGAGCTGTTCGCGCGGGTGCCGCCCTTCAGGCCGACGCCGACGGTCGAGCACGCCCGCGCGGCGCTCGATGCGATCGAGGTGGCGGAGCGGCCGGTCTTCGTCGCCGGCGGCGGGGTTCGCGCATCGGGTGCAGCGGCGGAGTTGGTGGCGCTCGCCGAGCGTCTCGCTGTCCCGGTCGCGACCTCGCTCCACGGCAAGGACACCATTACCGGCGACCACCCGCTTTCCGTCGGCGTGGTCGGCACCTACTCGCGCGAGAGCGCCAACCGGGTCGTGGGCGAGGCCGACCTCGTCTGCTTCGTAGGCTCTGAGACCGGCGGCATGACCACGCACTTCTGGCAGGTGCCGCCCATCGGCACACCGGCGATGCAGATCGACATCGAGCCCCAGTCGCTCGGCCGCAACTACCCGCTCGAGGCGGCGGTCTGCGCCGATGCGAAGATGGCCCTCCAATGGATGGTGGCCCACGCCGATCCCCTGTCGGCGGAGCGCCGCGCGGCGTGGACCGCGCGCGCCCGAAGGATCGTCGCGGAGTGGCGCGCGCGCTACCGGCCGCTCCTGGAATCCGACGCCGTGCCCATCCGGCCGGAACGCATCTGCCACGAGCTCTCCCGGCACCTGCCGGAGGACGCCATCGTCATGGCCGACACCGGTCACTCCGGCATGTGGATGGGCGGGATGTACGACCTGCGCTCGCCCCGGCAGAGCTACATCCGGAGCGCCGGCCATCTCGGCTGGGCCTTCCCGGCGGGCTTGGGCGCGAAGTGCGCCGCACCGGAGCGCCCGGTCTTCGTCTTCACCGGCGACGCGGGCTTCTGGTACCACCTCAGCGAGATCGAGACCGCCGTGCGCTGCGGCATTAACACGGTCACGCTGGTGAACAACAACAGCTCGGGCAATCAGGGGTCGCCCGGTTTCGACCGCGCCTATGGCGGGAAGCAATCGGAGCAAGGGCGCGAACTCTGGACCTACAACGAGGTCAACTTCGCCTCTGTCGCCGAGGCCATGGGGGCGCTGGGCATCCGCGTCGAAAACCCCGCCGACATCCCCGGCGCACTGGAGACGGCCTTCGCCGCCAAGCGGCCCGTGGTGATCGACGTGGTGAGCGACATCGAGGCCTTCGCGCCGCTCGCGGTGATCGGCGCGCCGTCCGCTTCCTGACCGATCCAGCACAAATTTCTCACCGCAGTCACGGCTCGCGCCTGACTTGGGCGAGCTTGCGTTGCCGCGCCAAGTCTGCGAGGCGATCGCGGATAATTCGAAACAAGCCCGCCGGCAGAACGCCATAGGCCCACTGCCCCGGTGCGACGGGCAGAAGGTCCGGCCCCGGCCATGCGAACCTGTTCACCTCCGACACGATGACCCAGGATCGCTCCGGGTCGAGGCCGAGACGGCGCTTGGTCAGCGGGGGTATCTCAACACCCGTCGCGGGATCGTCGGGCTTACTGTGCGTGATCGGGGCGACGAGTACGGTCTTGCCGTATTCGTCGTCGGACTCCACCGCCAGGACGACGACGGCGGGGCGGTACTTGGTGCCTTCCTCTCGACCCTGCGTCGCGTCGCGCTGCCAGAGATAAGCGTAACTGATGACGAGTCCGGGCTGCGGGTCAGGAATCCGCGCCATGCTCGGCCGTCAACTCATGATCGTATTGGGCAGCTTCGGCCGGCGGCTCGGCGCGGCTGATCGCCTCGATATCGGCGTCGGAGAGCTCTTCCACGGCAAGCGCTTGACGGTCCCGCCGCTTGAGGCGCTCATACTCGTCGACCGAGAGAATTACGAGCCGGTCCCTACCGTTCCGGGTGATCGCCAGCGGCCCCTTCAGCGCCTCGTCCTGACAGCGCCCGAAGTTGCGCTGGAACTCGCGTGACGTGACTCGCTGCATGCCCTTCACCCCGATCTGCATGATCCGCATAATACGGATTGTCAGACAGTGTGTCGAGCAGCGACCGAGTGCCGCTCGCAGTGATCGGCGGGGGCGGCAGAAGCGCGGGGCGGCGCGCCCTTTGGTTACGCGCCGCCCGGCTTCAAGTCGGAACGTCTACTTCTTCAGGCGGGTCCACATAGTGTCGTAGACCTCCTGGGTCGCCTGATCGCACACCGCGACGAACGTGCCGGCGGGTGCATCGGCGGGCGGAACGGACTCGGGCTGACTGGCGAGCTCCGGATCGAGATGCGGGGTTACGCCCTCGACGCCCGCCGCATAGCGCGCGAAGTTGGTGACCGCGGCGATGTTCTCCGGCTCCAGCAGGAAGTCCATGAACTTGATCGCGCTGGCCCGGTTGGGCGCGTCCTTCAGCAGCACGACGTTGTCCATCCAGACGACATAGCCCTGGCGCGGATAGGCGTACTCGATGTTGGCGCCTTCCGTGCGCGCCTTGGCGCCGAAGCCGTTCCAGATCATCCCCACCGCGGCATCGCCGGAGACCAGCACGTCCTTGGCGCCGTCGGAGTTGAAGGAGGCCCAGTGCGGCTTGGCCGCCTGCAGCAGCGCATCGAGCGCCTTGAGTTGCTCGCGGTCGTTCGAGCACTGGGGAATCCCGAGGTGGAGCGAGGCCAGCAGCATGACCTCGCCCTGGGCGTCGAGGACGTTGATCTTGCCCTTCAGCTCGTCCGGCGGGTCGTAGACGATGCCGGTGTCGTTGATATCGCCCTGATAGACGTCCCGGTTCACCGAGAAGCTGGTCGAGCCCCACTGATAGGGGATCGAGTGCATCCGGCCCGGATCGAAGGGCACGTCCACCCACTGCGGCTCGATGTTGCCCCGATTGGCAAGCTCGCCCTCGGCGATGGTGTCGAGCATACCTTCGCCGATCATGATCTCGACCATGTAGTCGCCCGGCACCGCCACGTCGTAGGAGCCGAGCTTGCCGGCCTTGAGCGTGGCCAGCATGGCTTCGTTGGAATCGAAGGTGTCCATGGTCACCTCGATCCCTGTCTCGGCCGAGAACTTGTCCAGCAGCTCCTGCGGGATGTACTCGAACCAGTGATAGATCGAGAGCTTCTCCTGAGCCTGTGCCGCGCCTGCGACAAGGGTCAGAGCTAACGCCGCTATTCCGGCTTTGAGTAAGGTCCGCATGTCTCCCTCCTTGGTTGCGGTGTTTACGGTGAGGTTTACGCCTCCGCCTTCGTTCCGGGACGCCCGTAACGACTGATGAAATAGGACAGCGTCACGATCAGGATCGAGACGGAGAGCATGAGCGTACTGAGCGCCATGATGTCGGGTTTGATGCCCTGCTTCACGGCTCCGAATATCGCCGTTGGCAAGGTCTCGATGCCTGCGCCCTTGATGAAGTTGGTGATGATGAAATCGTCGAGCGAGATGATGAATGCCAGCAGAAAGCCCGCGAGAATGCCGGGCGCCATCAATGGCATGAGCACGCGCAGGAACGCCTGGAACCGGCTGGCGTAGAGGTCCTGCGCGGCCTCTTCGTAGGAGCCGTCGATCCCCTGCAGGCGGGCCGCTATAGGCAGATAGGCGAAGGGGATGCAGAAGACGATATGCGCCACCAGGATCGACAAATAGCCGAGCGTGAAGCCGATGGCGCTGAAGAAGACCAGCGTCGCTACGGCGGTGACGATCTCCGGCACCATGATCGGCATGCTGATGAGCGCCAAGTTTAGCGCCTTCCCTTTGAAAGCGCCGCCCCGCACCATGGCCACCGCCGCGGCCGTCGCGATGATGGTGCTGGCGACGGCGGCCGAGAGCGCGATGGTGAGCGAGTTCCAGGCGGCATCCTTGAACTTCGCCGATTCCGGCCCCGTGAAGATTTCCATGTACCAGCGGAAGCTGAACCCGCCCCAGCGGGTGATCGAGAGCGAGTCGTTGAAGCTGTAGACCATCACCACCAGCAGCGGCGCGTAGAGCACCACCAGGCAGAGGATGGTGATCGGCAGGAACCCGGGATAGCGCCGGATATTGATCCTGTGCCGCATCTCAGACGGCCTGCGCGCTGCGCCGTGCCTGCCGGCGCGCATAGATGAAGAGAGCGATGAGCACGAGCGAGAGCAGGATCATCGACGCCGCAGCGCCGAAGGGCCAGTTGCCGGCATTGCCCTTGAACTGCTCTTCGATCAGCGAGCCGATCAGGAAGTTCTTGGCGCCGCCGAGCAGGTCGGGCGCAAGGAAGGCGCCGAGGCTCGGCACGAAGACCAGGATGCACCCGGCCACGATGCCGGGCCGCACGATCGGCAGGATGACCTTGTATAGGATTGTCCAGCGATTGGCGTAGAGGTCCGCTGCGGCTTCGGAGAGCGCGAAGTCGTAGCGTTCCACCGAGGCATAGATCGGTAGGACCATAAAGGGCAGGTACGAGTAGAACAGCCCGAGTTGCACCGCGAAGTCGGTGTTGATGAGCGCAATGGGCTCGCCGATCACGCCCAAGCCCATCAGGGCTTCGTTGAGCGGCCCGTTGTCCCGGATCAGGAACTTCATCGAGACCGTGCGGATGAGCAGGTTCACCCAGTAGGGGACCGTCACCAGGAAGAGCCACATCGAGCGCGTCGCCGGCGAGCGCGTCGCGATGAAATAGGCGGTGGGGAAGCCGATGATCAGGCAGAGCAGCGTCGCAACGGCCGCCTGGATGATCGAGCGCACGAAGATGACGATGTAGGTCCACTCGATCTGCGGCGGCTCGTCGCCAAAAAGGCCGCGGTCGAAGATGAACTGGTCGTAGGCCGCGAGCGAGAACTCCCAGATTACCCCGCCCCGGAACTCCTTCGTCAGGAAGGAGTAGGCCAGCATCATCAGCACCGGCGCCACGAGGAAGAAGCCGATGATCACCCAGGTCGGAATCAGCAGGGGGGTGCGCACCGGCGCGAAGGTGCGGGAGACCGCGCGCGTGCTGGCGAGCTCGCCGGCCATCAGTCCACCAGGAGCCGGGCGCCGCCGGGCGCGATGGCGAGACCGACCCGGTCTCCGTTGCGGAAGGATGTCGTGTCGCTGCCGACGTTCTGCGCCCGCGCCAGCACGTCCGGCCCCTTGTCCAGCCGGACGCCGTACTGGATGTCGGTGCCCAGATATACGATCTGGTCCACCACGCCCGTGAGGCCGGCGCCGCTCTCCGCCTCGGGCACCAGCGAGAGGCGTTCCGGGCGGATCAGCACGTGCGCGGCGGCGCCGTCCTGCGGCGGCGTCCCGGCCGCCTCGCAGGGAAAGACCGCGCCATTGGGCAGGCGGCTATGCCAGGCGCCGTCCGGCCCGCGCTGCACGGTCACGTCGAGCACGTTGGTCTCGCCGATGAAGTTTGCCACGAAGCGGTCGTTAGGCGCCTCGTAGATTTCATGCGGCGTGCCCACCTGCCGGATCTCGCCCGCCGACATCACGGCGATGCGGTCCGACATCGTCAGCGCTTCCTCCTGGTCGTGGGTGACGAAGACGAAGGTGATTCCGGTTTCCTCCTGAATCTGCTTCAGCTCGATTCGCATCGCCTGGCGGAGCTTGAGGTCGAGTGCGGAGAGCGGCTCGTCGAGCAGGAGCACCTTGGGCCGTGGCGCCATCGCGCGGGCGAGCGCGACCCGCTGCTGCTGCCCGCCTGAGAGCTGCGCCGGCCTGCGCGCCGCAAGGTCGCCCAGCTTCACCAGATCCAGAATGCGGCCGGTCCGGTCCTCGATATCGGCCTTGCTCCAGCCGAGCCTGCGCATGCCGAAGGCCACGTTCTCCGCCACCGTCATGTGCGGAAAGAGCGCGTAGTGCTGAAAGACCGTGTTGATCGGGCGCCGGTTGGGCGGCAGCGTGCCGATGTCCTCGCCGTAGAGCAGGATTTCGCCCTCGGTGATCTCCTCGAAGCCCGCGATCAGGCGGAGCAGGGTGGTCTTGCCGCAGCCCGAGGGCCCGAGCAGGGTGAAGAACTCGTTGTCCCGAATCGTCAGGCTCACGCCGGCGAGCGCGGTCACCGCGCCGAAGCGCTTGACGGCATTGCGCACGTCGATGGCGATGTCTTGCTCGGACAACGGCGTCTCCCTCCGCCTTGTCGTCGATCCGCGCCTATTGAAGGGGGATGTTGGGCCCGGTCAGGGTCTTGAGCGCGTAGTCGGGCTCATCCACTCTGGAGAAGCCGACCCTGGACAGCCACTCGTCGGTGGAGAGCTCGAGGATCTCCGTTTCCGAAGTCAAGTTGGCGAACGCGCCGTCTGGCAGGGTCACGTACGGGGCGCAGGCGAGCGCACAACCCACGTGGTTCTTCGGAATGTGGGACGCCTTCCAGCCGATGTAGATCTTCCTGTAGCGCGCGCCCTGATTCTCGCCGCAGAGGTACGCCGCATAGGCGATCCTGTTGAGCCTGTTGTCGAGCTTGGTTCTCACGGACTCTTCTTCGTCTCCCGCGAGGTGCATAATTCCCGTGTCCTCCATGAAGAGGCACGCGTGATTGTCGCGATCTTCCGCAATCGCAAAGCCGAGCGCGCACCAGATCCACATGTTGCCGTCCGAGACCATGCTCGTGCGGTATTTTTCCGCACAAACGACCATGGCGCCTTCCTGCGGAGGAAAATGCCGCTCGTCGGCGACGCCGAAGAGTTGCCGGGTCGCATCGCGCAACGGAATCAGGGAATAAATCGGAATGTTCTCGATGCGCCCGACGGGATACGTCTTGCCGATGCGGGAATCGACGGCCAGGTCGTAGCCCCAAATCGCCCCATTGACGCCGCTGAACGACGACGCCTGCAGCATGTTGACCTGACCGATATAGGAATCGTTACATTCCGCGCGGTCGTAGGACACGATTTGGGCCATGCCCTGGTCCAGATCCTCATCGAAGGGAAAACCGGGAAACTGTTCCAGGTTCACGGCGCCCGTGGAGAGCAGGATGGTCGATATGTAGGACCCCGGTTGACCCGTCGCCGTCGGCTCCTGATATCCCCCGCAGCTGCTCGCCGTCGTGTTGCGACAATTCCGAACGATCTCTTCTATACGAGCGTCAGCCATCGCCTCGTTTCCTCAGGCCGTGAATCCTAGCGTCCTGCCGAGATCGGCGGCCGCCTCGGCCAGTTTCTGCTTGATGCGGGTGCGCTCCATGGGGCGGAAGCGGTCCGCGAGCCCGGTGATGCCGACCGAATAGAGCACGTAGCCGCCGTTCACCCGGATCGGGTGGCCGTAGCTCAGCACGCCGGCATCGAGCTCGTTGTCGCAGACCGCTACGCCGTCCGCGCGGATTTGCGCCAGCTCGTCGCGGATGTCGGCTTCCTCCACCTTGGTCTTGTCCGTGAAGCGCGGGCGCGGGCGCGACAGGTAGCGGGCCACGAACTCGTCGTCCTGAAACGCCAGGATCGCCTTGCCGCTGGCCGCCGCGTGCAACGGCAATTGGCGCCCCGGTTGCACGAAGGCGCGGTCCGAGCCGGAGGGCTGCTCCATCAGTACGGACTCCGCGAAGTCGCCGTTGAGCCGGGCCAGGTGTGCGGTCTCGCCGAACTCCGCCACGAGCCCGTCGAGGACGGATTTCGCCAGCCCCGCGTAGCCCGCGCGGTCCATGGTCGTGTGGAGCAGGGTCTGCAGGCGCGGCCCGGTCACGTAGCTTTTGGTGCCGGGCACGCTCCGCAGCATGTCGAGGTCCACGAGCCCGCGGATCAAGCGGTGCGCCGTCCCCGGCTGCAGGTCCATCTCCCGTGCGATTTCCGAGAGCGTCACGCCGGTTCTGGCGCGCGCGACCGTTTCGAGGACCCGGATGTACCGGCCGAGCGGCTTGTCGTTGCTATCGGCCATCGCTCGGGCGCCGGGTTCGTTACGACGCATCGCGTTGTTGCAGCGCCGTGACCACGCGTTCCGGCGTGATCGGCATCTCGAACACGCGCACGCCGATGGCATCGGCGACCGCGTTGGCGATGGCGGGCGCGACGGCGGTCATGGCCGGCTCGCCAATACCCTTGGCGCCGAAGGGCCCGACGCCGCTGCGGGATTCGAGGATGATGCACTCTACGTTCGGCATGTCCATCGCCGTCGGCATCAGGTATTCGCTGAACGACGGCGTGATGAGCCGGCCCTCCTCGTAGAGCATCTCCTCGCTGAGCGCGTAGCCTTGGCCGTTCTGCGCGCCGCCCTGGATCTGGCCTTCGACCGCCGCCGGGTTGATGCACTGGCCGACGTCGTGGGCAGCGACGCTCTTCAGCACCTCGACCTCGCCGGTCTCCACGTCGACCGAGACCTCGACCGCGTGCGCGCCGTAGGCATAGTCCGGGTGGGCCTGGCCCTGCCCGGTCTCGGGGTCGAGGAAGTCGCCGAAGGGCGCGCGGAAGATCGCGAGCTCCGAGCGGTGGATGCCCTCGGATGCGCAGGTGCGCACCAGGTCCACCAGCGGCATGGTCTTTTCCGGATTGTCGATGACGAAGACCTCGTTGAAGGCCATGTCGATCTCGTCCGGCGTGACGCCGAACTCTTGCGCCGCGCGTTCGGCCAACCGGGCGCGCAGCCCCTCGGCCGCCTGCTTGGCGGCGTTGCCGGTCATGTAGAGCGCGCGCGTCGCCGTGGTGGTGCCGGCGAGCGGGGTGACGGCGGAATCGCTGTTGTAGATGACGACGTTGTCGAGGGTGACGCCCAGCACTTCCACCGCGATCTGCCCGAGCGCGGAGATCTGCCCGGCGCCGATGTCGGTGACGCCGGAGCGCACCACCACGGTGCCGTCCATCTCGACGCCGACCCAGGCCTCCGAGGTATCGTGCAGGAAGGTGAGGCGGCCGTAGCTCTGCTGGTAGCAGGCGAGGCCGCGGCCGGTCCGGATCGGGCCTTCCGCTGGCGTGGGTTCGCCCAGCCCGGCCCAGGCCTTCTCCGCGCACTGCTCGGTCCAGATCGCGCTCGGCGGCACGAAGCCCGTGGACATGGGCTCGCCGGTCTTGAGGAAGTTTCGCCTGCGCACCTCCAGGCGGTCGATACCGAGCGTGTTGGCGATCTCGTCCATCTGCTGCTCGTAGGCGGCGCAGGCCTGCAGCGCGCCGAAGCCGCGAAACGCACTCGTGTACATGTTGTTGGTCGCGACCGCCCGCGCGAAGACGTTGAGGTTGTCGACCCGGTAGGGGCCGGGCGCCGCCACCAGCGCGTAGAGGATGACGTAGGGGCTGAGGAACACGTAGGCGCCGGCATCGGCGATCATCTGCACGTCGAGCGCCGTGATCTTGCCGTCCTTCGTGACCCCGGTGCGGTAGGTCAGGATGAAGGGGTGGCGCTTGCCGTGGCCCACGAAGGAATCCTCGCGCGAGTACTCCAGCCGCACCGGCCGGCCGGTCTGCTTGGCGAGCAGCGCGAGATAGACCTCGACGGTCAGGTCCTCCTTGCCGCCGAAGCCGCCGCCCACCAGCGCGCCGCGCACGCGCACCTTGTTGTGGGGCACGCCGAGGGCATCGGCGATGGGCCGGAAATGCTCGATAACCTGGGTCGAGACGCGGATATTGACCACGTCGTTCTCGTCCACCCAGGCGAGGCCCACCTCCGGCTCCAGGAAGGCGTGCTCCTGGAACGGCGTCCTGTAGGTGTTCTCGACGATCAGGTCGGCCCTGGCGAAGCCCGCCTCGACATCACCCTTCTTGATCTTGCGCTCGGCGACGATGTTGTCGCTGCCGTAGACCAGCGGCGCGCCGGGCTTCAGCGCCTCCAGGGTGTCGTAGACGCCGGGGATCGGCTCCAGCGCGAACTCGATGAGCTCCGCCGCGTGGTCGGCGATGTCGCGGGTCTCCGCCGCGATCAGCGCCAGCGGCTCGCCGAAGTAGCGCACCCGGTCCTTCACCAGAATCGGCTGGTCGGTGTCGAGCCGCTTCTGCCCGGTCTGGCCGGGGATGTCAGTGGCCGCCGTACGGTCGGCGAGGTCGTCGGCGGTGAGCACGCAGGCGACACCGGTGAGCGCCCGCGCCTTCGAGACATCGAGGCGTGTGAGCCGGGCGCTCGCGATATTCGCGCGCAGCACCCGCATGTGCAGCATGTTGGGCATCACGTAATCGCCGGCGTAGGGCGTGCGGCCCGTGACCTTGCCCGGCGCATCGGTGCGGGTCAGCGGCTTGCCGACCTGCCGGAACTGGACGTTGGCCAGCGTCCCCGGATCCATGTCGGTATGGGTCATGGTGCACCTCCCTCGGCGCGCATGTCGTCGGCCGCGTCGGCGATCGCCTCGAAGATCTTGGTGTAGCCGGTGCAGCGGCAGAGATTGCCGCTCAGGCCTAAGCGAATGTCGTCCTCGCTCGGCTCCGGGTGCTCGTCGATGATCGCCTTGGCGGCGATGATGATGCCCGGAATGCAATAGCCGCATTGCGCGGCGCCGCCGTCGGCGAAGGCCTTCTGCAGCGGATGCGGCGCATCCAGGTCGCCGAGGCCGGAGACGGTGGTGATCTCCTTGCCCGCCGCCATCCAGGCCAGCGTCAGGCAGCTGTCCACGGCCATGCCGTCGAGCAGCACGGCGCAGGCGCCGCAGTCGCCCTTCTCGCAGCCGCACTTCACCTCCATGTGGCCGAGGTGGCGCAATGCTTCGAGCAGCGTGCGATGGGCGGGGAAGCGCCCTTCCTCCTCGCGGCCGTTGATGCGGAGCGTGATGGTCCTTGTCTCGGGCATGAGTGTCACTCCCTCAGGCCAGCCGGTCCCACGCCTGGGTCACCAGGCGCCGGGTCAGGGCACGGGCCGTGTGGCGGCGGTAGCCAGCGGAGGCCCGGATGTCGTCGATGGGTGTGCACGTGTGCGCCGCCGCCTCCGCCGCCTCGTCGATCAGCGCGGGCGTCAGCGCTTGACCTTCCAGTGCAGCCTCCGCCTCCTTGACGCGGCGCACGACGGGCGCGACCGACGCGAGCGCGATCCGCGCCCTGGTGCAGGCGCCGTCCGCCACCGAAAGCGTGACCGCCACGCCGGTGACGGTGATGGCATCGCCCTTGCGCCGCGCCAGCTTGTAGAAGGTGTTCGCCGAATTCTCCGGCAGCCGCGGCCACGAGATGCGGGTGATCAGCTCGTCCGGCCGGCGCGCGTCCTGCTTGTAGCCGAGGTAGTAGTCGTCCAGCGCCAGCGTGCGCGTGGCGCTCGCGCTGGCCAGTGTCAGCTCGGCATCGAGGGTCAGCAGCGGCGGCACCAGGTCCGCCGCCGGCGAGCCGCTCGCGATGTTGCCGGCGACCGTCCCGGTGTTGCGCACCATGAGGCCGCCGAAGAGGCGCGCGGCCTCGATCAACGAAGGCGCCTCCCGCGCGATCTCGGGCGAGCGCAGCAGGTCGCTCACCGTGGTGCGCCCGCCGATGGAGATGCGCTCCGGCCCGAACGCCATGCCGAGCAGCTCGTCCACCTCGCCAAGGCCCACCATCCGGTCCGGCCGCTCGCGCTTCGCACGAATGTCGACGATCAGGTTCGTGCCGCCTGCGATGGGGAGCACGGTCTCGCCGCCGCCGTTCGCGAGCGCCGCAAGGGCGCCGTCCAGGGTCGTGGGAATGTCCAGTTCGAAGGGCGCGTACATCGCTACGTCTCCCGAATTAGCCGCGCTATACGTCCCAGCCGCCGTCGACCGTGATGGCCTGGCCGGTGATCTGGCGGCTGTCCTCGCTCGCCATGAACAGCACGGCGTTGGCCACGTCCTGACAGGTGGTCACGCGCTTCAGGCACATCTCCTGAACGTACTCGTCATAGACCTCGTCGATGGTCCAGCCACGCACGCGGGCTTTCTCTTCGCAGAGCTTTTGCATGCGCGGGGTCTCGACGATGCCGGGGCAGACGGCGTTGACGTTGACGTTGTACTTGCCGACCTCCAGCGCGACCGTGCGCGTGATCCCGCGCACCGCCCACTTGGAGGCGCTGTAGGCGGTGCGCATGGCGTAGCCGCGCAGGCCCGAGGTGCCCCCGATGTTGACGATCTTGCCGCTCTTCTGCGCGATCATGGTCGGCACCACGTGCTTGATGGGCAGGAAGGTGCCGATCTCGTTGGCCCTGATGACGTAGTCGAAGTCCGCCACGTCGATGTCCTGCACCGGCGTCTCGATGGGCCCGGTGACGCCCGCGATGTTGACCAGGATGTCGATGCGCCCGTCGAAGATCTCGAGCGCGTGATCGACCACGGCCTTGACCTCGGCATCCTCGGTCACGTCGCAGGCCACGACGTGGGCCTCCCGCCCCAGCGCGCGCACGTCTGCGGCGACCTGCTCGAGCGGCTCGGTGTCGCGGGCGGTCAGCACGACATCGGCGCCCGCGCGCGCGAGTGTCGTCGTGATGGCCGCGCCCATGCCCTTCGCGGCGCCGGTGACGATCGCCTTCTTGCCGTCCACTTTCACAGCACTGTTCTCCTGCTTGCGTCGCTCATTGGCCTTTCGTCCCGGGCTGCCCGTAACCGCCGCCGCCGCAGCTCTCGACGATCACAACGTCGTCCTTGTCGAGGCGCAGGTTCGCCTTGCCCGGCATGTCCTCCCGGCGGCCGTCGGCATGCGCGACGGTCACGCGGAAGGGTGCGCCGTCCGCGCCGCCCTGCAGCCCGTATGGCGGCACCACGCGGCGCTCGAACATCGAGGTCACCGACATGTCGTCGGTGAGCACGCGGTATTCGCGGTGCAGGCCTTCGCCGCCCTGCTGCCGGCCCGCACCGCCCGAGCCCTGGCGCAGGCGCTGGCACTCGATGCGGATGGGGAACTCGGCCTCCACCACTTCGGCCGGCGTGTTCATCACGTTGGACATGTGGACGCGCACCACCGGCGCGCCGTCCCGGTCGTGCCGCGCGCCTTCGCCGCCGCCGTGGACCTCGTAGAGCGTGGTCCAGGCTCCGTCGGCCCGCCTGCCGCCGAAGAGCACGAGGCCCGACGTGGTCGGCCCGCCGGCGGAGATGCGCTCGGGCCCCACGGCTTCGAAGGCCTTGAACACGGCATCGGCGATCCGTTGCGAGGTCTCGTGGTTGCCGCCCACCACCGGGCTCTCCGGCCCCGGATCGAGCAGGGAGCCGGGCCGGGTCACGATCTCCAGCGGGCGGTAGCAGCCGCCGCTCGGCTGGATTGCGGGACCGAACAGGGTCTTCACCACGTAGAAGACCGAAGCCGCGGCGATGAAGGGCGTGGTGTTCACCGGCCCACGCGCCGCGTCGTCGGTTTCGGAAAAGTCGAAGCGCGCGCCGTCGCCTGCGATGGTGACGCGCACGCGGACGGCGACCGGCCCGCCGCCGCCGGCATCGTCGTCGAGCCAGTCCGCGCCTTCGTAGGTGCCGTCGGGAACCGCGACGAGCGCCGCGCGCATCTGCGCCTCGGCCCGGTCGTGGATGGCGGCGATGGCGGCCAGCACCGTCTCCCGCCCGTGCTCGGCGCAGATGTGCTGCACCCGCTCGTCCGCGGCCCGGCTGGCGGCGACCTGCGCCAGGATGTCGCCCTCGCGCTCGTCGGCGCCCCGCACGTTGGCGCAGATCATGTCGAGCTTCTCGTGGTCGGGCCCGGCGGCGGTGAAGAGCCGGAAGGGCGGGATGCGCAGCCCCTCCTGCCAGGCGTCGGTGGCGCCTGCGACGTAGCTGCCGGGCACCGCGCCGCCGATATCCGCCCAGTGCGCCAGGCTCGCCGCGAAGGCCACGATGGCGCCGTCCACGAAGATCGGCCGGATCGCCTTCACGTCCGGCAGGTGGTTGCCGCCCACCTCCGGCAGGTTGAGGAACCAGACATCGCCCGGCTCCAGCCTTTCCCTGGGCACCCGTTTCAGGAACTCGCGCACGGTGAAGCTCATCACCCCCATGTGCATGGGGATGTCGCGGCCCTGGGCAATGAGGTGGCCGTCGGCGTCGGTCAGAGCCGAGGAGAGATCGCCGGCCTCGCGCAGCAGCGGCGAGCGGGCCGAGCGCATGACCACGAGCGACATCTCCTCCGCCGTCGCCGACAGCGCATGGCGGATGACCTCCAGGGTGATGGGATCCACGGCACCGCTCACGTCCCGGCTCCGGTGGCGATGTGGAGATGGCCCGCGTCGTCGGCGGTGAGCGTTGCGCCCGGCGGCACGACCACGGTCGACCACGCATCGTCGACGATGACAGGCCCGTCCAGCGAACTGTCCGGGCTCAGGCCTGCGCGGTCGTAGCGCGGCGTCGGCACCGGCTCGCCGGAATCGAAGGTGCAGGGCTGCGTCTTGGTGGGGGAGGGCGGCTCGTTCGCCTTGGTCGCAGGGGAACGGACCTCGCCGTTGCGGGGTGCTGCGACGCGCATGCGGATCGAGACCAGCTCCCACGGCTCTTCGGTGGCGAAGCCGTAGAGCGCCCGGTGGCGCTCCATGAAGGCGCGGCCCAGGCGCGCCGGGTCGTCGAGCGCCGCATCGGCGATTTCGATGGCGTAGCTCTGGCCGCTGTAGCGGACCATGGCCACCTCCTCGACCGTGAGCGCTGCGTCCTCGTGGCCGGCCGCCGAGAGCGGCGCGGCGAGGGTCGCGCGGAGCTCCCGCCGCACGCCGTCCACGCGCGCCTGATCCCAGGCTTCTGCGGCCATGCGGAGCGTGCGCTGCTGCGCGTAGCTCATCTCCGCGCCGACACAGCCCAGCGCCGAGAACATGCTGGAATGCGCGGGGACCACCACCTTGTCGATGGCGAAGGCGCGGGCCAGCGCCACCGCGTGCATGGGGCCCGCACCGCCGAAGGCGAGCAGCGTGCAGGTGCGCCCGTCGACGCCGCGCTCCACCGTGACCCGGCGCAGCGCGCGCAGCATGGCCGCGTTCGCCACCCTGACTACGCCGAGGGCCGCATCCTCCGGCGTCATGTCCATCGCCGCGCCGAGCGGCGCGATCGCGTTGTGGGCCGCACGCGCATCCAGGCGCACGTCGCCGCCGAGCACGCGGTCCGTGTCCATGTATCCCAGCAGCAGGTTGGCGTCGGTGACGGTCGGCCGGTCGCCGCCCTTGGCGTAGCAAGCGGGTCCAGGGGCGGCGCCGGCGCTCTCCGGTCCCACCATCAGCGAGCCGTGATCGAGCCGGGCGATGGAGCCGCCGCCGGCGCCGATGGACTCCACCGCCACCATGGGCTGGCGCAGGGGCCGCCCGCCGAGAGAGCGGTCGCTCGCGATCTGCCCTTCGCCGTCGAGGATCAGGCAGACATCGGTGGTGGTGCCGCCCATGTCGAAGCTGATGGCGCGTTCGATCCCGAGCGCGCGGGCCATCCGCCCGGCCGCGGCGACGCCGGCGGCGGGGCCCGAGGCGGCCAGCCCGAGCGGCAGGTCGCGCAGTGCTGCGGGCGAAGCCATGCCGCCGGCGGAGTGGAAGAGATGCAGCCGGGAGTCCTCCGGCTTCGCCGCCTCCAGGTCGTCCATGTACGCGGCCGCCAACGGCATGACGCCCGCGCTCAGTGCCGTGGTCGCCGTCCGCTCGTACTCGCGGGCCTCGGGATTGACCCGGTGCGAGAGCGCGACGAACGGGAACCGCTTGCGCAGCCTTTCGCTGAGCGCTTCCTCGTGGGCCGGGTTGGCGTAGGAATGCAGCAGCGAGACGGCCACAGCCTCCGCCCCGCTTGCCTCGACCCACCCGACGGCGTCTTCCACCGAGGCCGGGTCCAGCGCGGTCATGACCCGGCCGTCGTGGTCGAGCCGCTCGGCCACCTCGAAGCGGCGCTCGGCGGGCACCTGCGGTGTGAGCTTGGGCGGCAGGTCGAGCCGGTAGAGGTGGCGCCGGTTCTGGCGTCCGATGGCGAGGGTGTCGGAGAAGCCGCGCGTGGCGATCAGCGCGACCTTCGCGTGCTCACCCTGGATGATGGCGTTGGTGACGATGGTGGTGCCGTGGATCAGGTCGTCCACGTCCGCCCAGTCGAGTTCGACGGCGTGGAGCGCTGCCAGGAGGCCGGCGATGCGGTCGTCGATGCGGGAGGGAACCTTGGCGGACCTCACCTCGCCACGCGCCCGGTGATGGGCGATCACGTCGGTAAACGTGCCGCCGACATCGATACCGACTTGCCATCCCTTCGGCACAGCCCTGCCTCCGGATGCCGGGCCGCCGGGCTGTCTCATCGCGGCCCTTCACGGCGGCTAACATTATTGAAAATAGAAAAAACTTTCGATAACTCGATAAAGATGCGCCGTCTCCGGGCGTCCGTCAACTGAAATTTCGACAGTGCTGTGGAGTGGCCGGTGACGGGTGGCCCCCGAGAGCGTGTCCGTCTTTGACAGGCACGCGACAGGCCGCGACTGCGGCCTGCCGCGTTAGCGGCGCGCCCGCGGAGGCACCGGCAGCAGGCTGCCGTGAGCGATAAAGAAGCCGGAGCGTTTCCGTGCAAAACGGAAACGCTCCGGAGGAGCTTAAGACGCTCCTTGTCCAGGCTCCGTCGCGTTGACGAGCGCGGCCATGTTTCCGTACGGGTGGCGGTTCTCGTACATCTGCTGATGCGCCTCGCCAATTTCGTCGAACGAGAAGGTGTGAGACAGGCAGGGGTCGACCTTCCGGTCCATGATCATCCGGTTTACGGCCGCGGCCTGCTCGTCGTTCGAAAGGTGGCTGCCCTGAAACCGCTTCTGCCGCATCCAGTGGTAGCGAAGGTCGAGTGTCGCGGTGTACCCGGTCGTTCCGGCGCAAATGACGATCATGCCGCCAGTCGCGCACAGGAATCCCGAGGTTGGCAGCGTCGCTTCGCCCGGGTGCTCAAAGACGATGCGGGGGCTCGCCTTCTCGCCAGCCGCTTCCCAGAAGGCCTTGCCGAACGCCCGTGCGCCCTTGAACCACTGCCCCCACTCCTTGCTGCTCGTGTCGGGCATCGGACCCCAGTGGTCAAAATCGTTCCGGTTGATCACGCCGACGGCGCCATGGTCGAGACAGAACTGCCGTTTCTCTTCATCGGAAACCACTGCCACCGGTTTGCCGCCGTTTGCCGTCACGATCTGGAGGGCCAGCGCGCCGAGCCCGCCGGCAGCACCCCACACCAGCACATAGTCGCCCTCTTCGACGACGTTCGGCGACCAACCCATGAGCATTCGGTACGCAGTCGACGCGCAAAGCAGGTAGCAGCCCGCGGCCTCCCACGAGAGATGCTTGGGCTTCGGCTGACACTGGTGAGATTGGGCCCGGGCAAACTGGCAGTAGCTGCCGTAATTGGTCTGGTAGCCCCAGATGCGCGTGCTTTCGGCGAGCATGGGGTCGCGTCCGGACAGAACCCACGGGTCCTCCGGCTCCCACCAACCGCTATGGACGACGACTTCGTCACCGAGGTGGACGTTTGTCACCTGATCGCCGACGGCGAACACGATGCCCGAGCAGTCGCTGCCACCCGCATGAAAGTCCTCCGGCTCTCCCTTCCTCTGCCGGTCGGCGATGACATCGACGGGCTTGCCCAGAGCCGCCCAGACGTTGTTGTAGTTGATTCCGGTTGCCATGACGTAGACGAGCACGTCGAGCGGACCGATTTCGGGGGTGTCGATGACTTCTCGCTGCCATGCGTCCTTGGGCTCGCCGAAACGATCCTGGCGCACGAGGAACGCATGCATCTTTTCCGGCACCTCACCCAGCGGCGGGCGATCGCCGAGATCATATAACTCCATTTGCTTCCTCCCCTCACGCTCCGCGATCCACATTGGGGACGAAGCCGCAGGCACTAGGTCTTCACGCGATAACCCGCCATCGGCAGCGCGTGTGTGCTTAAGCTATTTCGATATCTCACTAATTGTCGAGTAAATCTGCTGCCGTGCTCTCCCCAGAATTCGTGTTACAGCCGAAACCCTGTTTTCCAGCACCATCGGCTTCGCCGATACGGTCCCAAACCCGGTTACACCGGTGTACCGGATCGCCGCATCGCCCCTCGAATCGGAAACCAAAGCCTCTTCGGTTTGGAGTTGCCCGTCTTGGGGGACACCTGATCAGTTGGGAGAAAGGAGTCCACGATGTCGATGACTCGTCCGCCCTCTGCATCTGCGTTCCGTGAACGGATGATCGAGCTGGTTCGCTCGGGCCGCTCACCGGAGGAGCTGGCCCGTTGGGTCCAGGCGGGAGTCATCCGGTCGGAGGGATCGGGCGTCCGAAGAGGTAACGCCGGCTGCCCGCCAGCTCGCGGCGCCGCTTCAGGTCCATGGTGCAGTCCTCGGCGGCGTCCAGGGCGCGCACGGCGCTCTCGTAGAGGGGCAGCGCGGCGGTGACGGCGATGGAGGGCCGGATGCGCTCCACGGTGAAGTCCAGCTTCTCCCGCGCCTGGGCGATGGTGTAGCGGTCGTCCCGCACCCAATCGACGGTGATCCAGTCCAGGGTCTCCAGGAAGGAGAGCGAATCCGCCGCCTGCACGAAGTCGGCCTCCCAGCCGCCTCCGATCTCGTGCCGCAGGATGAGTCGGCGGACGCGCCGGATGAACGCCTCGTCCGGCGCCGGCGAACGGCTGCGCAGCCACTCCTCGACGATGTTCGCAGACCGGGTGGAGTGCGCGAAGAGGTAGTCCGGATCGTCGAAGCCGTTGCTGGGCGTGCTGGAAGGCCCGCCGGGGAAGAACCGTTCGGCATCGTGCGTCAGTGCCGCGAACCTGAGCTCGGGCGAGGCCTCGGGGCAGATCTTGACCGCCCACATGCGCGTCGCGATCAGGTGCTCAAGCTGATAGAAGCCGTCCAGCCACGCCATCGCGTCGTCTTCCAGCGGCGAGAGCGCAGCGTTCGCGTAGCGGCCGCGGGTGGGATACTCCATGTCGGTCACCTCTTCATGGCACCAGAGCCGCGGGCGTCCCGTGCGTCCGACAGCGCCCGCCAGACGCGCTCCGGCGTTAGCGGCAGAGCGGAAATCTCCACGCCGTAGTCCGCCAGCGCATCGCAGATGGCGTTGGTGACCGCCGCCGCCGGCGGGATCGTGCCGACCTCGCCGACGCCGCGCACGCCGAAGGGCGTGACATGGGAGGGGATCTCGGTGTGCAGCAGGTCGATGGGCGGCACGTCCATGATGGTGGGGGCGAAGTAGTCCAGCATGCTGCCGCTCACGAGCTGGCCTGTGCTCTCGTCGTAGCGAAGCTCCTCCGCGAGCGCCGCGCCGAGGCCCTGCACCAGGCCGCCCCGCACCTGGCCGTCAACCAGCGGCGGGTTGACCACGACTCCGCAGTCGTGCGCCATCACGAAGCGATCCACGTCGAACTCGCCGCTCTCGGGATCGACCGCGACCACCGCGGCGGCGGTGCCGAACGAGAACGACGCGTGCGAGGGCTCGAAGTGCGCGGCCGCCTCAAGGCCCGGCGCTTCGTCCTCCGGAATCCCCTGGCCGATGATGGCGCGGGTGAAGATGTCAGCGAGCGGCACGGCGCGGCCGGGCTCGTCCGCCACGCGCACGGCGCGCCCGCTCACCTCCAGCGCATCCGGTGTCGATTGCAGCACCATGGCCGCGATGCGGAGGGTCTTGTCGCGCAGCGCGTCGGCGGCCTCGTGGATGGCGCCGGCGGCGGCGATCAGGGTGCGCGAGGCGAAGGCGCCGGTGTTGAGCGGCGATGCCCCGCTATCCCCGGCATGGACCGTAATCGCCTCGTAGTCGATGCCGAAGACCTCGGCGCAGACTTGCGCGAACGCCGTCTCGCTGCCTTGGCCGAAGGTCGAGACACCGGTGTAGAGGTCGATGCCGCCGGAACGGTTGGCGCGCAGAACGACGCTCTCGTGGGCGCCGAAGCGGGAGCCGCGGCCCGCGAGGAAGCGCGCGCTGGCATAGCCCGTGCGCTCGACGAAGGAGGCGAAGCCGATGCCGGTCAGCCGCTCGTCGTCCCGGCACTCCCGGCCTTTGGCGCGATGCGCGGCGTAGTCGACGGCGTCGGCGGCCATCTCCAGCGTCTTCAGATAGTCGCCGTTGTCGTAGACCGCACGGCTCGGCGTGGTCCAGGGCAGGTCCTCCGGGCGCAGCATGTTCGTTCGCCGCAGCTCCAGCGGGTCGACATCGAGGCGCCGCGCCAGTCGGTCGAGCAGCACTTCCAGCGCGAAGTTGACCTCCGGCTGGCCGTAGCCGCGGTAGGCCCCGATGGGCGTCTTGTTGGTGAGCGCGACGCGGCGCTCGACCGCCGCATCGGCCACCTTGTAGGGGCCGGTGAAAACCACGCTGGAAAGCTGCGCCGAGCCGTAGGTCGAATTCCAGGCGCCGAGGTCGGTGGTGTACTGGTTGGTAATCGCCACGATGCGCCCGTCGGCCTCGGCACCGATGCGAACGTCGTGCACGGCCTCCCGCGCCTGGGTGCTGGCGCGGAAGAACTCGAGGCGGTCCTCGATCCACTTGACCGGGCGCCGCAGCGCCATCGCGTGCAGCACCGCCAGCACGTCCTCCGGGTAGAGACCGAGCTTCATGCCGAAGCCGCCGCCGACATCCGAGGCGATGACGCGGATGCAGCCTTCGTCGAGCGGCAGGCACTCCGCCAGCTGCTGCCGGATCAGGTGCGGCGTCTGGGTGGAGGCATGGACCTCCAGCGTGCGGGCGCCGGCGCGCCAGTGGGCGACGATACCGCGCGCCTCCATGGGGAGCGCGCTCACCCGGTTCACGTGGAAACGCCCCTCGACGACGACCGGGGCCTCGGCCAAACAGGCCTCGGGCTCGCCCGCGCGGTCCACGTTGCTGGTCAGCAGGTTCGAGGGGAGCGTCCCGGGATGCAGCACCGGCGCGTCGTCGGCGAGCGCGCCGAGCGTGTCGGTCACATGGGGCAGGGGCTCGTAGTCGATGTCGATCAGCTCCAGCGCGTCCTCGGCAATGGCGCGGCTGGTCGCGGCCACGCTCACCACCGGCTGCCCCTCGTGAATCGCTTCCGCGCCCGCCAGCGCGTAGTAGGGCAGCAGCGGCGCGCCGGGCACGGGCCTAAGCACGGTCAGCGGCTCGCTCGCGGCCCGCACGTCGGCGCCGGTCAGGATGTGCCGCACGCCGGCCAGCGCGCGGGCTTGCGCCACGTCGATCGCGCCGATGGCGGCGCGGGGGAAGGGGCAGCGGCCCACCGCCATCTCCAGCTGATGGGCGAGCTGCACGTCGTCGGTGAAGAGGCCGTCGCCGCACAGCAGGCGGTCGTCCTCCTTGCGGGGGAGGGCGCCGCCGATGAGGCTCTGGCGGGGTGCGCTCACCGTGAAGCCTCGTGCTCGTCCGCGCTCAGGTACTCCTCCACTGCGCGCAGGATGTTCTCGTAGCCGGTGCAGCGGCAGAGCACGCCCACAAGCTCTTCGCGGATCTCCGCGCGGGAGAGCGTCCGCCCGCTGGCCTTCAGGCTCTCCGCCAGCATCAGGAAGCCCGGCGTGCAGTAGCCGCACTGCAGCGCGTGGTGCCGCTTGAAGGCCTCCTGCGCGGCGTTGAGCCGGTCACCTGCGGCCAAGGCCTCGACTGTCTTGACCTCCGTGCCGTCGAGTTGCACGGCGAGCATGAGGCAGGACTTGATGGCGGCGCCGTCCACCAGGATCGTGCACATGCCGCAGACGCCCTGCTCGCAGCCGACGTGGGTACCGGTCCAGCCCAGGCGATGGCGTAGAAAATCCGCCGCGTGCATGCGCACCGGCGCCTCCGCCGACACCGCCTCGCCATTCAGGCGGAAGGCGATGGCGCGTTCAGCGCCGCTCAATGGCTGCCTCCTCGGGCCGGGGCGCCGGGCGCATCGGCGGCCGAGAGCGCCTGCTCCAGGTTGCAGGCGAATTCGGCGGTCACCTTCGCGGCGTGCCTGTTGATCACCGCGCTGCCGACGGTGCCGAGCACGCCGGCGAGCGCGACCTCGCCCTCTACGGCGACGCAGGTTTCGCCGCCCTCGTCGGTAAGCGTGACCGCGTTCTGGGCGCGGAAGTTGCCGACCGCGCCGCGCACCGCCTTGCCGGTGGCGGTGAACGCGATGCGCGCGCCGGCGGTGCGCTCGCTGATGCGCACCTTGGCCTGGAAGGTCGTCGACATGGGCCCCAACTTCTGGGTCGCGCGGACGGAATAGCTGTCGTCCTCACCCTCCAGCGGCTCCGCCTCTTCGACGCCGGGAATGCAGCGCGCGACCTCGAGCGGCTGCTCGAAGAAGCGCCAGACCTCATCGCCGCTCGCCCGGATACGGAACTCGTGGCGGAACTTCATCGCGTGGCGCCCCGCACCCGGCCTCAGGCGTGCGCCGAGGCGCGCAGGTCGCGCAGCACCCGTGCGACGTAGAGCGGCACGAGGTGGGCGCGGTACTCGGCCGAGCCCCGGATGTCGTCGGGCGGGTCGATGGCCTCGCGCGCGGCTTGGCCTGCCGCTGCGATGTCGGCGTCGTCGAGGCGGCTTCCTTCCAGCAGCGCCATGCTGGCTTCGGCCAGAACCGGCGTGTCGTTGACCCCGCCGAGCCCGATGCGAAGCCCGCGCCAGCGGCCGTCGTCGGCGATCGGCCCGGTCGCCGCCACCGAGAGCACGCAGAAATCGTTGTGCCGGCGGCAGCACTCGCGGAAGGCGAAGTGCGGCGGATGCGGAGGAACGTGAACCTCCGTCAGCACCTCGTCGGGCGCGAGGGTGGCGGCATAGGCGCCTTCGTAGAGGTCTTCCATCGCGATGGCGCGCGCGCCGGAGGGCCCGAGCACGTGGACCGTAGCGCCGAGCACCAGGCAGCCCAGCGGCATTTCGCCTGTCGGGTCGCCCTGCACGAGGCTGCCGCCGATGGTGCCGCGATTGCGCACCTGGCGGTCGCCGACGAAGGCCACCATCGCCTTGAGCAGCGGCAGCCGCTCCGCGACCAGCGGCGAGAATTCGAGCGTGCTGTGGCGCACCAGCGCGCCGATCCGGGTCTCGTCCCCCTCGACCGTCAGTCCGGTGAGGTCGGTGAGTCCGTTGATGTCGACCACCGCGTCCGGGCGCCAGAGCCGCATGTTTATCATCGGCATCAGGCTCTGGCCGCCGGCAAGAACGCGGGCGCCGCCGTCGTAGTCCTGCAGGTGGCGCACCGCTTCGGCGATGTCGCCCGGCCGGTGGTAGGCGAAGTCGGCGCTTTTCACCGGTCTCGGTGTCCGGGGCCCGCCGCGGCCACCCGGCCGCCCGAGAGCCTGGCGAGCACGTGCCCCACCGCGCTCCTGCTCTCGGAGACGAGGCCGGCGCTCTCCCGCTGGCTCCACACCGTCTCGGGCCGGACCTGGAGCACCCGCACCTCGCCGTCTGCGCCGATGGCCCATTCGATGTCCTGCGCGGCGCCGCGATGCGTCTCGATCCGCTTGGCGAGGCCAGCGAGCGCGAGTGCCTCTTCGTCGGCGATGCAGGCGGCGTGCCCCCGCTCGGGCGCGAGCGGCATCATGCACACCGCGCCTGCGGTGGGATCGAAGCGGTATTCCTCGGCTTGCGGCACGATGTCCCGCTTGACGATCTCCAGCGTCACCTTGTCGACGGTGAAGCGGCTCGGCGTCACGTCGCCCTTGACCACGCCTTCGCCGAGGCCCCAGCAGGCCTCCATGACGATCTTGGAGCGATCGCCGTTGAGCGGGTCGAGGGTGAACATGACGCCGGCGGCGCGCGCCTCCACCATTTGCTGGATGCCGACGCAAATGCCGTGGTCGCCCTCTGCCGCAGCGTCGTCGCCCGCCTGGTAGGAGAGGGCCGCGTCGCCGAACATGCTGGCCCAGCACGCGCGCACATGACGCAGCACGGCGTCGGCGCCGGCGATCCAGAGATAGGTGTCGTACTGGCCGGCGAAGCTCGCATCGGCGAGGTCCTCCGCCTCGCCGCTGGAGCGCACGGCCACCGGCACGCCGGCACGGCCCGCTTTCTCCTCCAGGAGCGCGTAGTTGCGCCGGATTGCGCTCTCCAGCTCGTCCGGCATCGGCGCGGCGCCGATGGCCTCCACGAGCCGCGCCCGTGCCTCGACGCTGTCCGCAAGCGTCCTGCCGCGCGCGGTCTCCCTCACGAACGCGGCCCTATCGGCGAGGGCCGCGTGGACCATGAAGGCGCGGTAGGCGGCGGTGGTCACGCCGAAGCCGGGCGGGACGGAGAACCCGGCCGCCGTCATCTCGGCGAGGCTCGCGAACTTGCCGCCGAGCAGCGGGTTGTCCGGCGCGCTCGCGTGATCCAGCCAGAGGACGAAAGGCTCGCCGGTCATGCCCGGGCTCTCTCCAGAACCGTGACCGTGCCTTCGTTGCCGTCCACCTCGACCCGGTCGCCGGTCCGAATCGTCGCCGTAGCAAAGCCCACGCCGACCACCGCAGGCAGCCCGTATTCGCGCGAGATGATCGCGGTATGGGCCATCATGCCGCCCACGTCGGAGACCGCCGCAGCGATGCGGCCGAAGACGGTCGCCCAGCTCGGCGCCGTGATCCGGCACACCAGGATCTCGCCCTCGCTGACGCTGTAGAGGTCTTCGGAACGGGTGATGACGCGGGCCGGCCCGCTCACCTTGCCGGCGGACGCGGGCACGCCCCGCAGGACATCGCTGCTCGCGGCGGGATCGACGCCGAGCCACTCCTCGATGGTCTGCTCGGTGATGCCCCACAGCATGATGGTGATGGGCTCGGTGACGACATCCGGCGGGGTTCCCAGCGCGGGCGGTGGCGTCCACTTGCAGAGCGAATCCCGGATGCGCCGGCGCCGCTGGACGATGGGCCGCCAGTAGACCTCGCCGCGCGGCGGCGTGCCCGTGGCCCAGCCGATCAGCAGATCGTAGAGCGCGTCGTAGACCTCGTGGCGATGCAGGTAGAAGAGGTCCTCGCGGTCGTCGAGGAAGCCGTGCGCGACGAAGACATCCGCAAGCTCCCGCACCTTCGACCAGAAGATCGTGTGGTGCCAGTGCTCGACGTAGAAGTTGTGGTCCTCGACGTAGGGGAAGACCTTGCAGGTGAGCGCGAGCAGGCCGTCGAAGGCCTCGCGGTCCTGATCGGTGGGCAGAAGGGCGCGATATTCCGCTGTCACCCGCTGCCGCTCCGCCAGCAGCCGCTTGAGCGGACGGCGGATGTCCTCGCCCCGCTGCAACGCCTCGACGTAGCCCCGCAGCGCAATGAAGGGCAGCCGCAGGTCGTCGATCCACACCGGGTCGGAGTGGTCGTAGCCAACGCCCGTGGAGAAGTGGAACCAGGGCTCCTTCGCCGCCTCGAAGGCTTCCAGCCATTCGGCCCCGCCGTCCGCCTCCGCCATGGCGGCCAGCAGCGCATCGGGATCGTCGTGCTGGAGGACGACGGCGGCGAGGTTCCGCTCGACCGCCAGCTCGGCCAGCTCGCGGACCTTGTCGTCGGGCCGCAGCAGCAGATTGTCGATGCCGCAGACGATCTGCGTCAGCGTGCGGTCGGTGATGCCGGGGAACGCTTGCTGGCAGAACTCGCGGAAGGTCAGGTAGGCGCCGTAGCCCAGGTTCAGCATCTCGAAATGATAGGAGCCCATCTCGAGCATGTTCTCGATCAGCCGGTTGTAGGCGCTGAGCAGGTCGTGGGAGGAGTAGACGCCGCGATGGCCGAAGACGTTCTCCTCCGGCTCCAGCTCCGGTAGCGGGCGGAACTCGATCTCGGTCAGGCGCGCGATGCAGTCCTTCGCCTTCTTGGCCCAGTTGCCGTAGATCTCGTCCCAGTTCTCGAAGTAGTGCCCGGCGCGGCGGGTGAAATGCTCGTTCCGCGCCGCGATCCGGTCGGGGTCGGTGACGCTGTTGGGGCTGACGTAGATGTAGCCGTTGACCAGGCGCTGATCGATGCCCATGGCGACCGGAATGGGCCAGACCCGGCTCGCCATCTGGCTGGCGGCCACCCACCAGTTCTCGGTCATGATGGTGTCGAAGGGATAGAGCGGTTCCGGGTTGTGCATCCCGTCGAAGAACCAGAACTTTCCCTCCTCCATCTCGCGACGCTCGTCGCTGATCAGGCAGTAGTAGGGATAAAGCTCCTCCCAGCCTTCGGCGCCGTCGGGCGTGGGCAGCTCGAAGGGGCTCTGGAAGCCCCGGTTCGGGGCAGGCGTCGTCGCCGCGGCCGCCTGTCCCGTCCCGCCGCTCTCGGGTGTGTCATTCATGCGTGGCACCTCGCGCGTGCTCTCGCCCGGCATCATGCCACGCGCGTGCCCTGCGGTTCACGCCCGTCGGGGCGGATCGTGCGCCGCCTCTCGACGCGCCACGGGTGCGCCAGCGCTACTCGGCTGCGGCTGCGGCCTCCTGCGGCTCCCACTCGGGGATGCGGCCGTCGTAATAGGGCATCTGCTCGACCCGCGGCGTCCACGAGCCGTTGTCGATGCACGTGCGCACGTGGCGCGCGATCTCGTCCATGGTCGCGAACCAGACGCCGCCCTTCTTCTGCAGCGCCTCGATCCACGCAGCCACGCGGCGCATCCGCGCGAGCCGGCCCGAGACGAAGGGGTGCCAGACGGTGATCAGCATGCCGCCGTTCTCGTACATCGCCTCGAACTCGGAATCGAAGACCCGCATGGCCTCGTCCGGCGACTTGATGGTCATGGTGTAGTGGAAATCGAGGCTGTGCATGTAGTGCGGCCAGTCGTCCATGCCCCAGTGCGAGGGCAGGCAGATGACCTCGCCCTTGGGCGTGTTCAGCACGTAGGGCACGTCGTCGCCCATCAGGCTCGCGTCATAGAGCATGCCGCGCTCGGCCAGCAGCGTCGGCGAGTGCTTGGACGCGTTGTAGAGCGGCGCACGCCAGCCGCGCGGTGCCTGGCCGGTCATGCGCTTGATCACGTCGATCTGCCGGTCGAGCCAGTATTCCTGGCGGTCGCGCGATTCGTCGTTGGGGTTCTCGTGGAGGTAGCCGTGGGCCGCGATCTCGTGCCCGCCCTCCAGGATCGCATCCACCAGGTGCGGATAACGCTCCATGCACCAGGCCGGATAGAAGAAGGTCTGCTTGATGCCGTAGTGGGCGTAGACCTTCAGGATCCGCGGGATCGCCACCTCGTCGTACTTCAGGAACGAGTTGGCCGAGAGCATGTTCTCGGCCTTGTCGGGGAAATCGAGGTGCAGGATGCTGTCGGTGTCGATGTCGAAGGTGATGGCCACGGCGCAGCGCGCACCGTCCGGCCACGGCACCGGGTTCTCGATCAGCTTGAGCGTCATCGCTTCCCTCCTCGCGGCAGCCTTTGCAGCGACCTTACACGCGGCCCGGAGCGAAGCCAAGATTACGAAATTCGTGAATTATTGCCCATCCGTTGACGGATTTCTGATAATCGACTACAAGAGTTCGTGGAATTCGGCACGCATGGGCTTGCCCGGAATCGAATTCCGCCGATTGCATCGGGAGGCGGCATGAGCGCCTCGAAACCACCGTCGCAGACGAAGGGCAACAACCGGGGGCCTCGGCTCAGCGCGCTGACGGAGGCCGAGCCTGCGCCGGTCATGGGCCTGCGCCAGGTGGGGATGGCGGACCTGCAGGGCGATGCGGTCGCGCCTGCGTCGATTCCCCATATCGAGGGGCTCAACCGGGAGATCGTGGCCCTGCTGCAGGAGGACGGCCGCATGCCGTTCTCCACCATCGCACGCACGCTCGGCGTCTCGGAAGGGACCGTGCGCTCCCGCGTGGGCCAGATGCACAGGGCCAACCTGATCCACTTCATCACCGTGGTGAACCCGCTGGCACTGGGCTACACGGCCTGGTCGATGCTCGGCATCAAGGTCGCGCGCGGCGCCAGCGCCGACGAGGTGGCGTGCTTTTTCCGAGACCGGCCGGAGGTCGTCTACGTCATGCGCGTCGCCGCGCGCTTCGACCTGCTGGCCGAGGTGGTGTGCGGCTCGCCCGACGAGCTGCGCGACTTCCTCGACGCCCATTGCTACGGCTCGGACGACATCGCGCAGGTGGAGCCGATGATGGGGCTGGGGCTCTACAAGAGCCTGTTCAAGTGGGACAAGCCGCTCGTCGACGGCAGCGATCGCGGCAAGGCGCCCGGGCGCAGCGGCCGATAGGGGCCGGCGCAAGTCAAGAAACAAGAAAAGGGGAGACCACCCGCCATGAGCAAGCGCCGCATCATGCCCGCCGGGCACTGGGACTGGAGCATGCCGGTCACGCTTTCCCAGGGTTGGCGGCTGGACGACCTGGTCGTGGTCGGCGGGCAGATCTCGGCGGACGAGAAGGGCCGCACGGTTGGTGGCGATCTCGAGACCCAGACCCGCAACATCATGGAGTTCATGGGTCGCGTGCTGCACGAGGCCGGCGCCGGCTTCGGCGACGTGGTGAAGCAGAACGTCTACTACGTGGTCGACGAAGCGAGCCCGCCGGCGGCCGAGATCGTGCGCCGGATCGAGGCGGTGCAGGCCGAGTATTTCGCGGCGCCGGGCCCGGTCACGACCGAGACGCCGGTCTCCGGCCTCGCCTACGAGGGGCTGCTGCTGGAGATCGATGCCTTCGCCGTGGTGGGCGCGGACAAGCGCCCGCTCATGCCCGAGGGCCACTGGTCGCGCGGCAACGGCGACGCCTGTGTCCACGGCTGGCAGGCGGGCGACTGGGTCTTCGTCGGCGGCCAGCGCTCGCTGAACGGGGACGGCTCGCTCAGGGATGCCGGCGACATCGCGGCGCAGACCCGCAACTGCTTCGATGCCATGGCTGGCGTCCTCGCCGAGGCCGGCGCCTCGATGGAGGACCTGCTGCGCCTCAATACCTACTACCGGCACGACAGCACGGGCACGGACGTGACCGAGTTCTGGGAGGCGTTGACCCGGGTGCGCATGGAGCACCTGCCCAATCCGGGGCCGTCGGGGACAGGACTCCGGGTCAAGGACTTCTCCCATCCGGGCGAGCTGATCCAGCTCGAAGGCGTCGCCCATCTCGGCCGGGAGCGCCAGCGGATCATGCCGGAAGGGCACTGGGACTGGAGCATGCCCGTGCCGTTCTCCCAGGGCTGGCGGGTCGGCAACGTCGTGTTCGCCGGCGGTCAGATCTCGGCGGACCGGAAGGGGCGGACGGTCGGGCCCGGCGATATCGCGGTGCAGACCGCCAACGTGTTCGAGAGCCTGATCGCGGTGCTGGGCGATGCCGGCGCCGAGATGAGCGACGTGGTCAAGCTCAACACCTATTACCAGTACGACGACGGCGGCGCCTCGCCCACCGAGTACTGGGAGAAGATGACCGAGGTGCGGCGACGCTACTTCCCGCCGCTCGGGCCGGCGGCGACGGCGGTGCGCGTGGACGGCTACGCCTTCGAGGACCTGTTGATCGAGGTCGAGGCTATCGCCGTGGTGGATGAATGATGCGGGCTGTCTGCTCTGCCCACCACCGCCGGGCTCCGGGGTGACATGAATGGCGCAGAGGCACGCCGGGGGCTCGCCGCCGACCGATGCGGATACGCATCAGGGCGAAGTCGCACCCGCGCCCGTCTTCAAGCCGCCCCGCCAGCCCTTCCTGGAGGTGCTCGGCTCGCTCACGCAACGGCGCACCGTGGTGCTGGGAGTCGCTGGCGTCATCATCTTCTTCGCCGTCTGGGAAGTCGCCCACTACGTCACGCCCGAAGAGAAGCAGCGCTTTCTGCCAGCCGTCGAGCAGGTGGTGGCCGAGATCGCCTATCTCTTTGCCGAGAAGAACTTCATCGCCGATGTCGGCACCAGCCTCTACCGCATCTATGCGAGCTTCTTTGTCGCCAGCCTGATCGCGGTGCCGCTCGGCGTCTTCATGGGCTGCTTCGTCAAGGCGCGCGCGCTCATCAGCCCCACCACGGGGGGCTGGCGCTATCTGCCGGCGGCCTCTTTCGCGCCGCTCCTGCTGGTATGGTTCGGGCCCACCGACTTCGCCAAGATGGCGCTGCTCTTCCTCGGCTGTTTCTTCTTTCTCGTGGCGCTGATCCTCGACAACACGCTCGCGGTCCAGCGCGAGCTGATCGAGTCCGGCCTCACCATGGGGGCCAAGCGGCGGCAGGTGGTGGGCATCACCTTCCGGGCCGCAGCGCCCGCCATCCTCGATTCCATGCGCAACATGATCGCGGTCGCCTGGACCTACCTGGTGATCGCCGAGATCATCGTGGCGACCGACGGCATCGGCGCGGTGATGATGCGGGCCGCGCGCTTCCTCCACGTCGACATCATGATGGGCGGCATCCTCACCATCGGCGTGCTCGGCGTGCTGACCGACATCACGTTCCGCATCGCGAGCCGGCTGCTCTTCCCGTACCTGCGGGTCAGGCGCTAGGAGGCGGCGGGATGGCGGTCTTCGGCCTGGGAAGAACGGCGGCGGCGCAGGCGGGAGCGAATGCCCCGGTGCCGGGCACGCCCCCGTTGCGCGCCAACCGGGTCACCAAGAGCTACCTCAAGGGCAGCGTAATCGCCCTCGACGATGTCTCCTTCGACGTCCATGCCAATCAGGTCACGGCGATGATCGGCCCGTCTGGCTGCGGCAAGACAACGATGCTCAGGCTGATGGCGGGGCTCGAATACCCCTCGCGCGGCGACGTGACCATGTTCGGCCAGCGGATCATGGGGCCGGGGCCCGAGCGCGGCATGGTATTCCAGGCTTACACCTCGTTCCCCTGGCTCACCACGCGGTCCAACATCGAGTACGGGCTGAAGCTCCAGGGCCTCTCGAAGGCGGAGCGGCGCGAGCGCGCCGAGCACTTCCTCGAGCTGGTGCATCTGGAGGGGTTCGCCAACGCCTATCCGGCCGAGCTTTCCGGCGGCATGAAGCAGCGCGTCTCCATCGCGCGCACGCTGGCGCAGAATCCGGCGCTGCTGCTGCTGGACGAGCCCTTCGGCGCGCTCGACGCCCAGGTCACCTGGGAAATGGAGGAGATGATCATCGAGATCATCGAGCGCGAGAACAAGACGGTGGTCGTGGTGACCCACGACATCCAGGAGGCGATCTACCTCGCCGACAGGATCATCTTCTACACACGGCAGCCGGGGCGGATCAAAGCCGACCTGCCGATGGCGTTCAAGGAAGGCCGCCGCTTTCAGAAGAAGGAGGAGATGCTCGTGCATCCGGGCTACGTGGACATGGAGCGGCGGCTCTACGCGATGATGCGCGAGGAAATCCGGGGGCGGGTCAGCTAGGGACCGCCTCCACGGTCAACCGGAGAAAAGGGAGAAACGAACATGCTGTGGCGAACATCCATCATGACACTGGCGGCCTGCGCGCTCGCGCTCGGCGTCGTCGGCGCCGCGAGCGCGAAGGACACCGTAAGGGTCGCGCACTTCAGCTGGCCGGGCTACGGCTTCCTCCACATCGCCAAGGCGAAGGGCATGCTGCCCGAGAACATGGACCTCGAAATCTCGATCATCGAGGACCCGGTGCAGAGCATGGGCCTGCTCGCCAGCGGCCAGCTCGACGTCGTGACCAGCACCATCGAGTTCGGCCCGATTGCGCTGGCCGAGGACATGCCGGTGAAGCTGCTCGGCCTCACCAATCTCGGCAACGGCTCGGATCGCATCATCGTGGGCCCAGACATCAAGGAGCCGGGGGACCTGAGGGGCAAGAAGGTCGGCGTCATCGAAGGCGGGCTTTCGCAGATCTACATGGCGATCTGGCTGGAGCAGCAGGGCATCAAGTGGGACGAGGTGGAGATGGTGAACCTCTTCCCGGATGCCGCCGCAGCCGCGATGATCGCGGGTCAGCTCGACGCCGCCGAGCTCTGGGACCCCTACGGCCCGCAGGTGCTGGAGGAGCTCGCAGGCTCGCGCGAGATGAGCCATTCCGGCGAGGAATACTGGCTCAAGGAAGGCCTGATCGCCGACGCGATCTTCGTCTCCGACGCGTTCATCGCGGAGAGCCGCGACCTGCTGGTGGCGCTGATCAAGTCCCGCTACGAGGCGGTCGAGTGGTGGCGCGAGAACCCCACCGAGGGCAATGAAATGATCGCCGGGATCCTGCAGTGGGGCGTGCCGGACGTGGAGCCGATCCTCGGCGGTGTGAACAACCCCGACGACGGCACCCTCTACATGTATAGTCTGGAGGAATCGGCGCAATTCTGCGGCGTTGCCGAGGGCGAGCCGCCCTTCGGCCAGCGCAACGGCCAGCTGACCGATCACTGGGAGCTCACCAACAAGTGGTGGTTGACCTTCGGCCTGATGACCGAGACGGTCGCTCCGGCGGAGGGGATCGATTGCTCGATCCTCAAGGACGCGCTCGGCGGGTAAGGTTGGGATGCGGGCGGCGCCACCGGGGCGCTGCCCGTATCGCCCGGTACGGACCAGGGAGACGATCGAATGGCGCTGCTTGAGATGCACGAATGGTACGACCTCGCGCGGGATACCAACTGGACTCCCGGCTACGTCGCCGAAGAGGAGATCTTCCCGCCGGAACTGAGCGATCCCTACGGGATTTCGGTCGAGCAATGGGAGACCTTCGACGAGCCCTACAAGGTCTGCTACCGGGACTATGTCGAGACCCAGCGCGACAAGGACATCGGCGCCTATTCCGTGAAGTCGGCGCTGGCGCGCGCGGACTTCTTCAAAAAGGCCTCACCGCACTGGAAGGCGCTGCTCGCGCTGCACTTCAGCCCGATCGGCTTCGCCGAGTTTCACTCGGCGTCCGCCTTTGCGCGGATGACCCGGTTCAGCCGTGCGCCGGGGATGCGCAACATGGCGACCTTCGGCACGCTGGACGAAATGCGTCACGGCCAGATCCAGATGTATTTCGCCTACGAGTTCATCAAGCAGGACCGCGTCTTCGACTGGGCGCACAAGTCGTCGAAGACCGAGAACTGGATCATCATCAGCCTGCGCCATGCGCTGGATGACATCGAGCACACGCGCGACGCCATCAGCGCCGCGATCATGACCAACTTCGCCTTCGAGCAGGGCTTCACCAATTTGCAATTCATCGGGCTCTCGGCGGACGCCGCGAAGGCCGGCGATCACACCTTCGCCACCATGCTGCAGAGCATCCAGACCGACGAGGCGCGGCACGCGCAGATCGGCACGCCGCTCATCAGCATCATGATCGAGAACGGGCGCAAGGCGGAGGCACAGCGGCTGGTCGATATCGGCTTCTGGCGCATCTGGAAGCAGTTCTCCGCGCTCAGCGGCATCTCCATGGACTACTACACGCCGCTGGAGTTCCGCGAGCACTCGCTCAAGGAGTTCATGCACGAGTGGGTGGTCGATCAATTCGCCCGTAATATGAAGGCGATCGGCCTCGATCTGCCTTGGTACTGGGACTACTTCCTCCACGATATCGAGACCTTCCACCACTCGCAGCAGATTGGTGTCTATGTGTACCGCGCGACGGAGTGGTGGCGGCCCATCGCCTGCGTCTCGCCGGCCGAGCGCGACTGGCTGGAAGAGAAATATCCGGGCTGGAACGACACCTACGGCAAGTGCTGGGACGTGGTGATCGACAATATCCGGGGCGGCCGCTTCGAGAAGACGGTGCCGGAAGTGCCGCCGCTGATCTGCAACATGTGCGGGCTGGAGGTCACCGGGATGGGCGGCGCAGGCCGGCAAGTGAACGGGCGGCGGTGGAACGCCACGGACTTCCACCTCGATCACGAAGGCCGGCGCTATCACTTCTGCTCCGAGCCCTGCAAATGGGTCTTCGAGCTGGAGCCCACGCGCTACCAGGGGCACCGCAGCATCATCGACCGCGTGCTGGACGGCACCGTGCCGCCGGGCCCCGACGCCTTCTACGAGTACATGGGCCAGAGCTTCGAGGAGCGCGGCGTTTGCGGCTACGACTACCAGTGGATCGACGGCTACGACCTGCCGCGCGCCGCGGCGGCGGAGTAGGCGGTTCCCGTGTCCGATATCCCGCTCGCCGTGCTGCTCGAGGGCGACTACGGCTACAAGGTGCAGGTCTTCGATACCGGCGACACCATGGCGGTGCTGGCGGAGAAGGTGGCCGATCAGGTCGCGGGCGTCCTGGTGGCGCCGTTCCCGCCCGAGGCCGTTCTCAGGGTCCGCGTGCAGGGCAGCGCAGACCCGCTGCCTGACGAGCTGACCATCGCCGACGCCGGCTTCGTCGAGATGGAGTCCGTGGAAATATACCGCGCCGGCTGAGCAAGCCGCGGCCGGTGAGGAGGAGACGAGCATGACGACGGCAGACGACGCCGGCAATCTCGTGGGCCCGGTGATGCGCGCGGGCGACATCGCGGACGCGGTGCTCGAGGCGATTCAGGAGGACAACGAGGGGCGCGAGGTCATCACCGAGGCCCACGCGTCCTACATCCGGATCAAGGTCGCGGACGAGTGCTTCGTGCGCTTCGAGACGGTGGGCGACGCGCTTGGCCGCGCCGTCACACTCGGCGACATCGAGGCGAACATGCCGAGCTTCGCAGGGTTCATCCGCACCGAGCCGGACGGCATCCGGTTCGTTGCGCGCTAAGCCCGGATTTCTCACCAATGTCACGGCCTGCGTCGCGCCCAGACGTTCGATCCGCTAGGAGAGGGCCGAAAAGCGTAGCGGGGACTACGGTTGAGGCCCGCCACGCCGCGGGCGGGCGTCTGGGCGCGACCCGAAGGGCGCCGCTCTCCGGCCGACAGCGTGCGTCACGGAGCTTGCCCGATGTCCCCGCATCGCGCTGCGCGCCGCTCCTACTCTGTCGGCCGGACAGCGACGCGCAGACCATGACATTGGTGAGAATTCCGGGCTAGGGAGGCAGGGACGTGGCGGTCGAAGTCAAAGGCATGAAGACGTGGAGCGGGCTCGCCAAGAAGCGGCGGCGGCCCAGCGAGTACGAAGTCGTCACCACCAACCTGCAGACCCGCACGCGGCACCCGAACCAGGCCTACGAGCTCTCGCCGGCGCCCGACCTGGAGATGAACGAGTTCTACAAGCGCAACGTCTCCGAGAGCCCGCTGCAGCATCCGGACTGGGAGGGTTTTCGCGACCCGGACGAGATGATCTACCGCGTCTACACGCGGCTTCAGGACCAGCAGGAGCAGTACGTCGACGGCCTGCTCGACGAGCACAACGAGATCGGCCACGACGCGACGCTCAGCGACGCCTGGCTCGACGTGCTGGAGCGGCTCTACACGCCGCGGCGCTTCCTGCAGATGGCGCTGCAGATGGGCGCGGCCTACCTCGTGCAAATTGCGCCGGCGAGCACCATCACCGCCTGCGCCGGGTTCCAGGACGGCGACGAGTTCCGCTGGCTCTCCCGCTGCGCCTACCGGGCGCGCGAGCTCCAGCGGGCGCACCCTTCGCGCGGCTTCGGCCAGACCGAGCGCCGCACCTGGGAGGAGGAGCCCGCCTGGCAGGGCTTCCGCGCGCTGCTGGAGAAGACGCTGGCCACCTACGACTGGGGTGAGCACTTCGTGGCGCTCAACCTGGTGGCCAAACCGGCGGCGGACGAGGCGCACCGCCAGCTCGGCCGCGTCGGGCGGCGCTTCGACGACGGGCTGCTCGGGTTGATGGCCGACAACCAGATGCGGGACAGCGAGCGCTCGCGGCGCTGGAGCGCGGCGCTCGTCGCCTTCTCGCTGGAGAACGAGGCGAACGCCGCCGTCCTCAACGGCTGGATCGACAAGTGGATGCCGCTCGCGCGTCAGGCGGTCGATACCTATTGCGGCGCGCTGCCGGAGCAGGACGACGCGGCGGACGCGGCGCTTGGCGCGGTCGAGGCCTTCCACCGGAGCCTCGGTCTCGACGCTTAGGGCGTTTCCGCCGTCACCACGGGATGATGGTGCGCTCGGGCGCGTGCCAGAAGGCGGGTTGTGCGCCGGGCTCGGCGGGCTCCACCCGGTCGATGCGCTCGATCAGCGCAGCAGCGGCTTCCTCCGGCGGGCGCGCCTCGTGGCGCTCGTCGTCGAAGGTCATGGCGGTCGCCACCATGCCGGGGTGCAGGACCATCGCAGCGATGCCGCGCCGCGCCAGATCGTGGGCGAGGTTGACCGCCACCATGTTGGCCGCGCACTTGGAGATGCGATAGCCGTAGAGCCCGCCCGAGCGGTTGTCGCCGAGCGAGTCGATGCGGCTGGTGATGAAGGCAACCGTCGACCCGGGCTTGAGGCGATCCAGCAGCGCCTCGGTCACGCGGAGGGGCCCAAGGGCGTTGACCTCGAACTGCCGGCGGATGGCGTCGTAGTCGAGCGCGCCCAATGCGTCGCGCTCGGCAATCCCGGCGTTGTTGATGAGCAGGTCGAGGGTTGTGCCCGAGCCCGCGAGCCGTCCGGCGAGGCCCTGCGCAGCCTGGTCCGAGGTCACGTCCACGCCGGGCTCGACCCTGATCCCAAGCGCCCGCAGCTCATCGGACTCGCCCAGGCAGGCTGCGATGACGGCGTCACCGCGCGCGCGGTAAGCGCGGCAGAGCGCGTTGCCGATGCCGCGATCGGCGCCCGTGACCAGGACGGTGCTCACGGCGCGGCCCGCCGCCCCGGCCCGCGTCGTTCAGGCGACGCGGAGCGTCGGCTGCTCGTTGCGCGCCTGCCCCGGCACCTCCCAGTGGGCCGCGGTCCGGCGCCGCAGCATGTCGCGGAATTGGCGGGTGGTGTTGGGCAGAAGCTCACCGGTGCCCCAGTCCACGATCACGCCGTACTGGCGGATCAGGTCGAGCGCGTCGAGCTCCTTGCTGCGGTACCTGGCGGCGATGTCTTCCGCATCCACGTCGAGCCAGGCGTGGCGCTGGGTGCGGATGCGCTCGCGCTCGGCCGCGGTCGCCGCCTCGTCCACCTCGTACTCGGCGAGGTCGGCATCGATCTCGCGGACCACGACGCCGTAGTCCTTCTTCGCCCGCTCGATGGAGACGTAGCCGTCGGCCACGTCCTCGCACACCGTCGCAGGATCGCGGGTGAGGGGGTCGCCGAGACCTCCGCCACCGGCCGACGGCCGCGTCACGGTGTCGCCCGCTTCCACCGGCACGCCGGAGAAGATCGAGCCCAGGTAACGCTCGCCCTGCGTGCCGGGATTGACCCAGACGCCGTGCGGGATCGACGGCAGGCCGCCCCAGAGGCCCCAGGTCACTGAGCGCTCGCGGTCGCAACAGTAGGAGACCACCGAGCGCTCCGCCTTGGTTAGGATCGCGCCCTTCTCGACGCCGAGGCCGCCGCGCGAGTTGCCCGGCCCGCCGGAATCGACGATGAGCTCGTGGCCGGTGGTCAGCACCGGGGCCAGCCGCTCCTGCCCCTCGAAGGGCTGTGTGCCGAGCTGGACCCCGAAGACCGGCCCGGTGGCGCCCCAGCCGTCGCGGCCGTTGCGCGCGCCCCAGCCGCCCACCATCCAGTCGTACCACATGAAGTAGGGGCGGTCCTCCTTGCGGCCGTCGCGCCCGCCGATGAGCAGGTATTCCAGGTTGAAGGTGCAGGCCATAGCGCGCTCGGGCAGAATTTCGGCCCAAAGCTCGAACACCGAGTTCATGATCTTCTCGAAGGGGCCCGAGCAGAAGCCGGCGACCGGCGTCGGCCAGTCCGCGTTGACCACAGTGCCCTTGGGTCCGAGGTCCACGGTGACCACCCGGTAGAAGCCGGAATTTAGCGGGATGTCGGGCGATTGCATCTTGGTGCCGGCGACGATGGCCGCGAACGCGCCGCCGTAGCAGCAGTTGAGGAAGGTCGAGATCGTCTTCGGGTGCGAGCCGGAGAGGTCATAGTGCACGCTGTCGCCGTCGATGGTCATCTTGATGCGGATCGGGATCAGCCCCTCGCCGGCGACCGGGTCCACGTCGATGTAGTCCTCGGTCTCCCACACGCCGTCGGGCAGCCTGGCGATGCGCTGGCGGGTCAGCGTCTCGACGTAGTCCTGCACCTCGGCGAAGGAGGTCTGGATCACGTCGACGCCGTACTTGTCGCAGAGCCGGCCGATCTCCCGCTCGGCGACGTTGCAGGCCTCGGCCTGGGCCTGGAGGTCGCCGATGATGTCGGCTGGCGCGCGGGTATTGTTGGCGATCAGCTCGGCCACGTCGGAGAGGTACTCGCCCTTGCTGTAGACCCGGACCGGCGTGATGCGCAGCCCCTCGGCCATGTGGTCGAGCGCGCTCACGTTGAACGAGCCCGGCACCGCGCCGCCGACATCGGCCCAGTGGCCGTTGGCCTGGGAAAAGCCCAGGTGGATGCCCTTGTAGAAGATGGGGCGGACGATGCGTGTGTCGTTGAAGTGGGTGCCGCCCTGGTAGACATCGTTCACGACGAAGGTATCGCCGGGGTGGATGTCGTCGCCGAACTTGTTGATGACGGCCTGGGCGGTGTAGTGCAGCGTGCCCACGTGGGCGGCGATGTCGCCCGAGCCCTGCATGATGGTGTTGCCTTCGGTGTCGCAGATCGCCGAGGAAAAATCCCGGGACCAGATCACGAAGGAGTAGCAGGTGCGGAAGATCTGCTCCGCCATCTGGTCGACGATGTTGACGTAGGCGTTCTTGAGCACCTCGAAGGTCACGGGGTCGAGCGTGTAGCCTTCTCCGTTCTTGCTCATCTTTTCTTCCTCGCTCTCTGCGTCAGCCTTCGGCCTGCGGGATGTGCATGACGATGGTGTGCCAGGGGTCGACCTCGGCCTTGAGGCCGGGCGGCACCAGCACCGTTGAATCGAGCTGCTCGATGATCGCCGGCCCTTCGACCACCGCGCCGGCGTGCAGGGCATCGCGGTCGTAGATGGGCGTCACGATCGGATCGGGCGCCTCGTCGAAGACCACCGGCCGCTCGGTCTCGGGCGCCGGCGCCGAGCGGTCCATCTCTTCCTTCGCGAACTCGGCCTTCTGCGAGAGCCCGGTCGCGGTGACGGTGAGGCGGTAGATCTCGACCGGCGCGTCGGGCCTCGAATAGTTGTGCTCGCGGCCGTGCTCCTCGTGGAACTGGGCGATGGCGGCTTCGAGCGAGCCGGCGCTTGCGTCCACCTTGATCGACATGGAGCGCCACTGGCCGAGATAGCGCATGTCGACGAAGCGCTCGAACTGCATGCGGTCCTCGGTCACGCCCTCGTGCAGCAGCCGCTGGCGGCCCTCGTCCTCCAGCGTGCTGAAGGTCTGCTCAATCTCCTCGATCTTGGCGTCGTCGGTGGAGCGCAGATACATCTGCGACATGTCGTGCTTGATATCCACCAGCAGGCAGCCGAGGGCGGACGTGACGCCGGGATTCGGCGGAACCAGCACGGTCGGGATCGAGAGGTCGCGGGCGAGCGCCACGCCATGCAGCGGCCCGGCGCCGCCGAACACGGTGAGCGCGAAGTCGCGCGGGTCGTAGCCCCGGCGGATCGAGACCAGGCGCACGGCGTCCGCCATGTTGGCGTTCGCCACCTGGAGGATGGAGACCGCCGCCTCCTGCACGGAGAGCCCGAGCGGGTCTGCGATGCGGCGCTTGATGGCCTCCTCGGCGAGCGAGCGGTCCAGGGTGACGGCACCGCCCGCGAGCCGGTCGCTGATGCGGCCGAGGACGATGTTGGCATCGGAGTTGGTGGGCTCCACGCCGCCCCGGCCGTAGCAGGCGGGCCCCGGCGACGAGCCTGCCGACTGCGGCCCGTTGCGGAGCGAGTTGGCCTCGTCGATCCAGGCGAGCGAGCCGCCGCCCGCGCCGATCGTCAGCACCTCGATGCTGGGGAAGCAGATCGGGTAGCCGTACTGCACGTACCAGTCGGTGGTGACGCGCAGGTTGCCCCGGTCGCAGAGCGAGACGTCGGTGCTGGTGCCGCCCATGTCGAGGCTGATGGAGTTCTCGTAGCCCGCGAGCTGGGCGACGAAGCGGCTCGCGATGGCGCCCGCCGCGATGCCCGAAGCGGCGAGCCGGGCTGCGAACTTCGCCGCCGTGCTCTCGGTCATCACGCCGCCGCCGGAGTGCAGCAGCAGGATGTCCTCCTCGTAGCCGCCTTCGCGGAGCCGGTTGGCGAGGCGCCCCACGTAGTCGCCGGCGACCGGCGCGAGCACCGCGTTCGCCACCGTGGTCGAGAAGCGCTCGTGCTCGAAGATCTCGGGCATGATCTCGCTGGAGAGCGAGATCGACGCGCCGGGCACTTCCTCCTCGAGGATGTCGCGCATGCGGCGCTCGTTCTCGGGATTGGCGAAGGCGTTGGCGAAGCAGACCGCGATGGTCGTCACGCCGCGCTTGTTGATGATGCGGGCGGCCTCGCGCGCCTCCGCCTCGTTCACCGGCTCGATGACCGCGCCGCTGTAGTCGATGCGTTCGCTGACCACCAGGCGGTTGCGGCGCTGGATGTAGGGCGGCGCCATCTCCTTGTAGGTGTCCCAGAGGTCGTCGCGGGTGCCGCGCCGGATCTCGATCACGTCGCGGAAGCCCTTGGTGGTGACCATGATCGCGGGCGGGAAGTTGCGGGTAATCAAGGCGTTGGTGGCGAGTGTGGTGCCGTGAGCGAAGAGCACCATGTCCTGGAGGTCCACCCCGCCGGCCCTGATGCCCTCCAGCACGCCGTCGATGGGGTCGGGTGTCGTCGGGGTCTTGGCGACGCGCATCTGGCCGGACGCCTCGTCCAGGACGCACACGTCGGTGAAGGTGCCGCCGACATCACACGCGACGCGAACGGCCGCCCTCGAAACGTCATTCATGCTTAACGGTCCTCTCCCACTTGATCTCGCGACCGACCGCAGCCGCTTTTTCCGGCGGCGCAGCATATGCCGTGAGCGTCCCAAGGCCTAGGGCGCTATGCGACTTGTCGGGATCGCGGCCAAACGACGAAGGGACGAGACACCAGGTCGAATGTGGCTCTATCTATTACTCGGCCGCTTCTTCGGTTTGAGGCTCGATCAGCTCTTCCGCCTGAGCTTCGCGGGGGTCGAGCTCGACCGGCTCCAGCGCCGGGATCGACGACGAGGCCGGCGCGACGCCCAGCTCCTCGAACTTGCGCGCCGTCGGCAGGACCCGGCTTTCCAGCGAGCCCACGCCCTTGTTGTAGCGGTCCACGGTTTGCCGCAGCGACCGGCCGAGGTCGCCCATGTGCCCGCCAAAGACCTTGATCCGCTCGTAGAGATCGCGGCCCTGAGCCGCCACGACCTGCGCGTTCTCGGCGAGCTTCTCCTGCTGCCAGCCGTAGGCGATGGTCTTCACCAGGGCGATCAGGGTGGTCGGCGTGCTGATCAGGACCCGCTGGCGCGCGGCGCTCTCGAACAGCGCGGGATCGCTCTCGATGGCCGCCGCGAAGAAGGATTCGCCGGGGACGAACATCACGACGAACTCGGGCGTCTCGGGCAGGGCCTTCCAGTAGTCCCGCGACGACAGCATGCGCACGTGATCGCGGACCTGGCGGGCGTGGTCGGCCATGAGCCGCTCGCGGGACTCCTCGTCGCTGGCCTCCACGGCGCTGAGGTAGGCGTCGAGCGGTGTCTTGGCATCGACGATGATCGACTTGCCGCCGGGGACGCGGACGATCACGTCCGGTCGCAACCGGCCCTCTTCGCCCTCGATGGTCGATTGCTCGACGAAGTCCACGTGCTCGGTCATGCCGGCCATGTCGAGCACGTTGCGGAGCTGGTATTCGCCCCAGCGCCCGCGGGTCTGGGGCCGCCGGAGCGCCTGCACGAGGCGGCTGGTCTCCGAGCGCAGGCCGGTCTGCCCCTCCGCCAGATTCTTCACCTGCTCGCTGATGGCCCGGTAGGCGCCCTCGCGCGCCTTCTCGATCGCGTCCACCTTGTGCTCGAACTTGGAGAGGCTTTCGCCCAGCGGCTTGACCAGGGTCTCGATCGCCACGCGGCGCTTCTCCAGGTCGTCCTTGGCGCTCGCGCTGTGCTTGTCGAAGCGCTCGCTCACGAGCTTCAGGAAGCTCTCGCTGTTCTTGCCGAGCGCTTCCGAGGCGATACCGGCGAACTTCTTCTCGAGCTCGGCGCCCATGCGCGTCAGCTCGGCGACGCGCGCCTCGTGGCTCTTGCGGTCCGCTTCACGCGCCGTCTGGAGCGCCACGACTTCCTTCTCGGCCTCCTGCAACTGTCCGCGCAACCTGGTGCTCTCCTCTTCGAGGTCCGGGACGCGCTCGGCATCGACGGTGAGGCGGGCGGTCTCGGTCGCGCGTGCCTCCCGCTCCTTCGCTGCTCTCCGCGTTGCCGGGAGCACCAGGGCGAAATAGCAGACGGCCGCGCCCGCGAGCGCTGCCAGCACGATGACGATGACGGTCAGCCCGAGGCCCATATCGTCGATCCGCCGTTCACCTGGCCCTGTTCAGGATGCGTCAATGAACACGGGCGCCTTCGTCAGAAACTCAGGCGCTTCAGGTCGATGACGGCGGCGCGTGACCGGAGCTGGGCCTCCACCTCGTCCGGCACCACCGAATCGACGCCGATGAGGCCGATCGCGTCGCCGCCCGGTTCTCTCCGTCCGAGATTGAAGGTGGCGATATTGATGCCGGCCTCGCCGAGGATCGTTGCCACCGCGCCGATCAGACCCGGCCTGTCCTCGTTGGTGAAGTAGAGCATGTGCGGGCCGAGTTCCGCTTCGATCTCGATGCCCTCGATTTCCACGATTCGCTGCCCGCCCCGGCCGATGAGCGTGCCTGCCACCGTCTGCGCGTGCTCTTGCGACAGCACTTCGACCCGCATGAGAGTCCGATAGTCCGCCGTCATCTCGCTCCTGACTTCGCGTACGGTGATGCCGCGCTCGCGGGCGATGAAGGGGGCGTTGACGATGTTGATGTCGTCGAGGCGCGGGGCGAGCAGACCCTGCAGGGCGGCGGCGGTGAGCAGCCGCGAATCGAGCGCGCTGGCCTGGCCTTCATAGGCGACCGTGACGCCGTGGATGCGGCCTGCCGCGATCTGCCCGGCGAAGCTCCCGATCTGCTGGGCGAGGGTGAGGTAGGGCCCGAGCTTCGCCATGTCCTCCGGCGCGACCGACGGCGTGTTGACCGCGTTCAGAACCGTGCCGGTCAGCAGGTACTCGGCCATCTGCTGCGCGATCTGAACCGCGACGTTCTCCTGCGCCTCGACGGTGGAGGCGCCGAGGTGCGGCGTCGCAATCACCTCGTCTCGGGCAAAGAGCGGGTTGTCCTCCTGCGCGGGCTCCTCCTCGAACACGTCGAGCGCGGCACCTGCCACGTGGCCGCTCTCGATGGCGTTGATCAAGGCCGACTCCACGACCAGCCCGCCTCGCGCGCAGTTCACGATGCGGACGCCGGGCCTGGTCTTGGCCAGCGCATCGGCGTCGATGATTCCCCGCGTCTCGTCCGTGAGAGGGACGTGCAGGGTGATGACGTCGGCCTCGCCGAGCAGCTCGTCCATCGTCGCCAACGTCACGCCCAGGGAGGCGGCGCGGTCCGGCGAGAGGTAGGGGTCGAAGGCGACGACCCGCATCTTGAGGCCCTGGGCCAGGGTCGCGACAATGGCGCCGATGGTGCCGCAGCCGACGACTCCCAGCGTCTTGTCGCGCAGCTCCACGCCCATGAAGCGGCCGCGCTCCCAGCTGCCCTTGCGGGTGGAGCGGTCGGCCTGCGGGATGCGCCGTGCCAGCGCACACATCATGGCGATGGTGTGCTCGGCGGCGGTCACGGAATTGCCGTGGGGCGTGTTCATGACCACGATGCCGCGCTTGGTCGCGGTGTTAATGTCGACGTTGTCGACACCGGTGCCAGCGCGGCCCACGACCTTGAGCCGGCTCGCCTGTGCCAGCAGATCCGGGGTCACCTTGGTCGCAGAGCGGACCACGAGGCCCTCGTAGTCGCCGATGATCTCGGCCAGCGCCTCGGGCGCGAGGCCCGGTTGAACGCTCACCTCGATGCCGCGCTCGGCGAACGCCTGCACGGCGACCTCGCTCACCTCGTCTGCGATCAGGACTCTCGGCATCGCCTCCGGACCTCCGCTGAGCGGATCAGCCCACTCCCTGCCGGCGCACTTCGTCCCAGGCCCAGTCGAGCCACGGCGTCAGCGCTTCGAGATCGTCGCGTTGCACCGTGCCGCCGCTCCAGATTCGAAGCCCCGGCGGGGCGGCTCGGTGGGTCTTGATATCATATGCGGCGTTCTCCGCCTCCAGCAGCGCGCACATGCGCTTGATCGCGGCCCACTGCTCGTCGGTGCCGAGATCGCTGAACCAGGGGTCCACGATGCTGAGGCACACCGATGTGTGGGAGCGGGTCTCCGGCGCCGCGGCCAGGAAGTCGATCCACGCGCGCTCCGCGACCCAGGCCTCGATGACGCCGAAGTTGGCCTGCGCCCGCGCGATCATTCCATCCCGCCCGCCGATGGACTCGATCCAGCGGAGCGCGTCGAGCGTGTCCTCGATCGCCATCATCGAGACCGTGTTGATGGTCTCGCCCCGGAAGATGCCCTCGTTGAGGCGGCCGTCGCCGGTGGTGAGCCGGAACACCCTTGGCACCGGCCAGGGCGGCGGCGCGCTCTCCAGCCGCTCCACCGCCCGCGGGCCCAGGATCAGCATGCCGAACCCGGCTTCGCCGCCCAGCGCCTTCTGCCAGGAGTAGGTGGTGGCATCGAGCCTGGTCCAGTCCATCGGATAGGCGAGGACGGCGGAGGTGGCATCGCAAAGCGTGAGCCCGGCACGGTCGGCGGCGATCCACTCGGCATCGGGCACCCGCACGCCGGACGTGGTGCCGTTCCAAACGAATACCGTGTCGCGGTCCGGATCGACCTGCGCGAGGTCGGGCAGCCGGCCGTAGGGCGCGTCGATCACGCGCGCATCCAGCGGGCGCAGCTCGCGTTCACCGTCGATGGCCCAGAGCGCACCGAAATTGTCCCAGCGCAGGAAGTCCACTCCGCGCGGGCCGAGCAGCGACCACATGGCCATCTCGATGGCGCCCGTATCGGAGCCCGGCACGATGCCGAGGCGCCACTCATCCGGCAGGCCGAGCAGCGCGCGCGAGCGCTCCAGCAGCTCCTGGATTCGCGCCAGCGGTTCCCTCGCCCGGTGAGACCGGCCCAGCAGCGCGCCCGAGAGGACATCGACGGACCATCCAGGGCGCTTGGGGCAGGGCCCGGAGGAGAAGAGCGGATTGTCTGGACGGACGGTGGGCTTCATGGGCGGCACGGCCGGTGCGGACCTCTCGGGCTCAGACCGCGATCGTCCCTTCGAGATACTGTGCGGCGCGGCCGGAGAGTCGGACCCGGTCGCCTGCGACCGTACACCGGACCGTCCCGCTGCGCGCTGAGACCTGGCGAGCCTGAAAGGTCGTCTTGCCCAGGCGTTCCGCCCAGAAGGGCGCGAGCATGCAGTGGGCGGACCCGGTGACCGGGTCCTCGGGGACCCCGAGCCGGGGGCTGAAGAAGCGCGAGACGAAGTCCGCGCTCTCGCCGGGCGCGGTCACGATGACCCCGCGGCGCTCTTCGAGCCGCGCCAGCGCCGTCATGTCGGGCCGGATGGCTCTGACTTGGGCCTCGGTCTCGAACAGCGCGAGATAGTCCATGTCGGCGAACACCGCCTGGGGTTCGGCCCCTAGGCCGGCGGAGAGATCGGCCGGCGACTCGACGGGGTGCGCGGCAAGCGCCGGGAAGTCCATGGTGAGGTCGTCGCCGCTGCGGGTCACCTCCAGACGTCCGCTCCGGGTCTCGAAGGCGACCGAATCGGCGTCCGGTTGCACATGGTGAAACACGACATGGGCGCTGGCGAGGGTCGCGTGGCCGCAGAGATCGACCTCGGCCAGCGGCGTGAACCAGCGCAATGCGTAGGCGCCGTTGGCCGACACGAAGAACGCCGTCTCTGACAGGTTGTTCTCGTTCGCGATGGCCTGCAGCGTAGCATCGTCGAGCCAAGATTCGAGTGGACAGACCGCGGCCGGATTGCCGCCGAACACCGCGTCGGTGAATGCATCGATCTGGAATATCCGCAGGCGCATGCAACAGTTTATTGACGATCGCGGACAGGCGTGCAAGGTGAGGCGAGGGGCTGCGGCGCCGTGCGCCGCTCCGCAACGATCGGGTTCCGCCGACGGCATGAACCGCGACGCCTTGGCAGCACTCCGGATATTCCTGTTGGCCGCCTGCGTGGGGGCGGCGGCGCTTTGCGTGTCGGCGGTCACGTCACCGAAGGCGTCTGCCAAGGACTTCTTCGACGCCTACGAGGCGTTTCAGCGGGGCGACTACGAGGAGGCGCGCGCCATCTGGTCCACGCTTGCCTACGACGGCGACGTCGACGCGCAATTCAACCTCGGCACGCTCTACGAGAACGGCCTTGGCGTGGAAACGGACGCCGAGCAGGCGGCCCGCTGGTACCGGGCTGCGGCAGCGCGCCGCGTGGACATGGCGCGGCTTGCACTGGCGCGCTTGCAGCGCACTGGCGCGCTCGAGCCGGAGCCGGACGAGGATCAGATCAAGCTCCTCGAGACCGCCGCCCGGCGCGGCCTTGCCGAGGCCCAATACGAGCTCGGCGTGGCTTACGATCGAGGGATCGGTGTCACCCAGAATTACGCGACCGCGGCTGGCTGGTACCAGCGCGCGGCTGAGCAGGGGCTTACGGACGCCCAGTACAACCTGGCGACGCTGTTCGACGAAGGCCTGGGAACGCCGCGCGATTTCGAGCAGGCACGGGAATGGTACATGCGCGCTGCCGACGCCGGAGAGGCCCGGGCCATGAACAACCTGGGATATATCTACGAGAAGGGGCTGACCGGCGTACGGGACTACGGTAATGCCGTCGTGTGGTATCGACGTGCGGCGCACAAGGGCCTTGCCATCGCGCAAAGCAACCTCGCGGCCCTTCACTATCTCGGCCGCGGTGTGACCCGCGACTTCGAGCAGGCCCATCGCTGGTACGGGGCCGCTGCGGAGCAAGGCGATACCGCGGGGCAGAACGGACTCGGCCTTCTCTACGCCAACGGCCTCGGCGTCGAGCGCGATCTCGTCAGGGCGATGGCCTGGTTCAGCCTCGCAGTCCACGGGGAAGGCTCGGCCGCCGCAGACGCCAAGACCTATCGCGACCGGCTCGCGCGCCTGCTATCGGTGGAAGAGCGTGCCGAGGCAGCAGCGCTGAGCGAAGAGATTCTGGCCCGAGCAGTTGCCGAGGAGGCGCCAGAGGAACCGGTCTTCGGCGTGTCCTTGCCGAGGCCGGCTAACGGCTTCCGCGATTCCGCCATCTACGCACAAAGGCTCCTCAAGTCGTTGGGCTACTATGACGCGGCGGTGGACGGAGTCGCCGGTGAGTTCACAATCAAGGCGACGCAGCAATTTCTGAGAGAGAACGGGCTGAGAATGGACGCGCGGATTACCCGCGATCTGGTGGTAGCGCTGGAGCTAGAGCGAGAGGCACGGATCGCCGAAGCGGCGGCCGCTGCTGCCGCTGCCGCCGAAGACGCTGCGGGGCAGGAGAGCGTCGAGGAGCCGACCGGCGAAACAGCCGTGCGAAACGGGCAGGGCCAGTCATGAGGCCTGCGCGTGCAATGAGTCCCACGTCCCCTGCGGCACTGGCTGCATCGATCGTGCTGGCTCTGGCACTGCTCGTGGGCTGTGCGACCGAGGAAGAGGCCTACGTCGAACGCTCGGTCGAGGAGCTTTACAACGAGGCGATGGACGGCCTGCTGGACGACGACTTCGAGGCCGCCGCGACGGGATTCGCCGAAGTCGAACGCCAGCATCCCTATTCCGTGTGGGCGACGCGGGCGCAGATCATGTCGGCGTTCGTCTACTACCAAGGCAACCTCTACGACGAGGCCATCGCCGCGGCCGAGCGGTTTGTCGAACTGCACCCGGGTCATCGCGATGCTGCCTATGGCTACTACCTGATCGCCATGTCCTACTACGAACAAATCTCGGACGTGGGCCGGGATCAGAGCACCACGGCGCGCGCGTTGCAGGCTCTGGAGGAGGTCGCGCGCCGGTTCCCCGGCAGCGTCTACGCGCGCGACGCCCGCCTCAAGATCGATCTGGCGCGCGATCATCTCGCGGGCAAGGAGATGGCCGTCGGCCGCTACTACCTGCGGCGCGAGAATCACATTGCGGCAATCGGACGCTTTCGCAAGGTCATCGAGCTATACCAGACCACGAGCCATGCACCGGAAGCGCTGCATCGCCTGACCGAAGCCTACCTGGCGCTGGGCGTGCCCAACGAGGCGCAGACCTCGGCGGCGGTGCTCGGCCACAATTACCCCGGCAGCCGGTGGTACCAGCACAGCTATGCCTTGCTTGTCGACTCCGACCTCGAACCCGAGGCGGATGAGGGTTCGTGGATCAGCCGGGTCTTCGGCGACGTATTCTGACGCCGGCAGATGCTTCGGCGCCTCTCGATCCGCAACTACGTTCTGATCGACAGCCTCGACATCGACTTCGGCGCAGGCATGGCGGTCTTCACCGGAGAAACCGGCGCCGGTAAATCGATCCTGCTGGATGCCCTGGGGCTGGCGCTCGGCACGCGCGCGACCTCTGGAGTCGTGGCGCGCGGCAGCGAACGTGCCAGCGTCGTCGCTGTCTTCGCGATCGCGGAGACCAACCCCGTCCACGCTCTGTTGGTTGAGCACGATCTGGATCGCGACGGAGAGCTTCTGCTGCGCCGCGTGATCGGCGCCGACGGGCGCAGCCGTGCCTTCGTCAACGACACGCCGACGGGACTCGCGTTGCTGAGAAGCATCAGCGGCCTGCTGGTCGAGATCGACGGGCAGACGGAAGCCGGCGGGCTGCTCGATCCGGCGAAGCACCTCGCCATGCTGGATGAGTTCGCCGGGCACGGGGAGGAGCGGGAGAGCCTCGCGGCTGCCCATGCGGCGTGGCGAGCTGCTCAGACTGAACAGCGGGAGGCGGAGGACGCGCAGGAGTCGACGCGGCGGGAAGAGGAGTATTTGCGGCACGCGGTGTCCGAACTGGAGGCGCTCGCGCCGGAGAGCGGCGAGGAGGAGCGCCGCGCGGCAGAGCGCACGATGCTGCTGAACGGCCAGAAGATTGCCGAGGCGTTGGACGCGGCATCCGCCGGCATGGCCGGGGAGAGCGGCGCGGGCGCTCGCCTCCGGGCGGCGCGCCGCGACATCGAGCGTGTCGCCCCCGCAGCCGCCGGAACGCTCGACGGGCTCTTGGAGACACTTGAAAGGGCGGCGATCGAGGCGGAGGAGGCGGAAGGTGCCTTGAGCGCGGCGCTCGGCGCACTCGACACCGACGCGGGCCGGCTCGAAGCGGTGGAAGAGCGCCTCTTCTCGCTCCGCGCGGCGGCGCGCAAGCACCGCACCGGCCCGGATTCCCTGCCCGCGCTGCTGGCGACGCTGCGGGGAGAGCTCGACCTGATCGAAGGTGGCGCCGACCGGTTGGTTGCGCTACGGGCGGCGACCGAGGCGGCGCACCGGGCCTACGATGACAGCGCTCGGGCGGTGAGCCGTGCCCGCCAGAGCGCAGCGCGCGTGCTCGACGAGGCCGTGGCGGACGAGCTTGCGCCGCTCAAGCTCGCCCGCGCCCGCTTCAGCACGGCGCTCGACCCGGTCGCCGAAGGGGCGGAGAGCCGCACCGGAATCGACCGATGCCGCTTCATGCTGGCTCCCGATCCCGGCGCCGACCCGCAGCCGCTGGCGAAGGTTGCCTCCGGTGGCGAGCGGGCGCGGCTCCTGCTCGCGCTCAGGGTCTGCCTCGCGCGCGCGGCCGGTCTCTCCACCCTTGTCTTCGACGAGATCGACCGCGGCATCGGCGGTGCGGTCGCGGACGCCGTGGGAGAGCGCCTGGCACGGCTCGCTGAGGACGTTCAGGTCCTTGTGGTCACGCATTCGCCCCAGGTCGCAGCCTGTGGCGACCAGCACTATCGGGTCACCAGAGCTGAGGGGGAACAGGGCGCGACGGCGCGAGTCGCGCTGCTGACCGAGGATCAACGGCAGGAGGAAATCGCGCGTATGCTCTCTGGCGCGCAGGTCACCGAGGAAGCCCGCGCCGCTGCCGACAGCCTGCTATCACGGGCCAGCGCATGAGCGACGAGACGACAGCGCCAGAGGAACTTTCCCGCGACGCGGCCGAACGCGAGCTCGAACGGCTCGCGCAGGAGATCGCCCGCCACGATTCGCTCTATTACGTCGACTCCGCGCCCGAGCTGAGCGATGCCGAGTACGACGCGCTCAGGCGGCGCAACGAGGCCATCGAGGCGCGCTTTCCCGACCTGAAGCGCGCCGACAGCCCGAGCGAGCGCGTCGGTGCGCCGCCCTCGTCGAGCTTTGCCAAGGTCCGCCACAGCCGGCCCATGCTCTCGCTCGGCAACGCGCTCAACGACGACGATCTGGCGGAGTTCGAGGGCCGGGTGCGGCGCTTCCTCAACCTGGGCGAGGACGAGCCGGTTGTGCTCTACGGCGAGCCCAAGATCGACGGGCTCTCGGCGACGCTCCACTACCACGGGGGCAAGCTCGCGCTCGGCGCGACCAGGGGCGATGGCGAGACCGGCGAGGACGTGACGGAGAATCTGCGCACGCTGCTCGACCTGCCGCACACGCTGACGGGTGCCGACGTGCCCGAGCGGCTGGAGGTCCGGGGCGAGGTCTACATAGGGCTCGCCGACTTCACGGCCCTCAATCGGGAACGTGAGGCGGAGGGCGAGGAAGCCTTCGTAAATCCGCGCAACACCGCCTCCGGCGGCCTGCGTCAAATCGACCCGGCGCTCACCGCGAAGCGGCGGCTCCGCTTCTTCGCCCACGGCTGGGGCGAGGCGAGCGAGTCGCTGGGCGAACGGCAGGGCGACATTCTCGCGCGGCTCGACGCGTGGGGCTTTGCACTCGCGCCGCTCGCGCGGCGCTGCACTGGGCTCGACGAGGCGCGTGCGCTGCATCGGGAGATCGAGGCTGCGCGGCCCTCGCTCGACTTCGAGATCGACGGCGTCGTCTTCAAGGTCGACCGCCTCGATTGGCAGGCGCGTCTCGGCGCGGCCGGCCGGGCGCCGCGCTGGGCCATCGCCTACAAGTTCCCGGCCGAGCAGGCCGAGACCCTGCTGCAGCGAATCTCTATCTCGGTCGGGCGCACCGGGGCGCTGACCCCGGTGGCGGAGCTGGAGCCGGTGCATGTCGGCGGCGTCACCGTCTCCCGCGCGACGCTGCACAACGAGGACGAGATCGCGCGCAAGGACATCCGCGCCGGCGACACGGTGGTGGTGCAGCGCGCGGGCGACGTAATCCCGCAAGTGGTGCGCGTGGTGACGGAAAAGCGGCCCGCCGACAGCCAGCCCTTCGCGGTGCCCGCCGTCTGCCCGGAATGCGGCAGCCACGCGGTGCGGGAGGAGGGGGAGGCGGTGCGGCGCTGCACCGGCGGCCTGATCTGCCCGGCTCAGGCGCTAGAGCGGCTGCGCCATTTCGTCGCGCGCGACGCCTTCGACATCGAGGGCCTCGGCGCCAAGCAAATCGAGGCGTTCTATATGGAGGGACGGGTGCGAAGCCCGGCCGACATCTTCGACCTGGAGGCGAAGGACGGCACCGGCGCGTTCCCCAAGCTCGCTGAGCGCGACGGCTGGGGCGAGACCTCCGCCGCCAATCTCTATCGTGCCATCGAGGCGCGGCGGCGCATCACGCTGGACCGCTTCATCCACGCGCTGGGAATCCGCCATGTTGGGCAAACCACCGCGCGCCTGCTCGCCCGCCGCTACGGCACGGTCGAGGACTGGCGCACGGCGATGGATGCGGCTTCGGAGCCCGAGAGCGAGAGCTTGGCGGCGCTCAACGATATCGACGGGATCGGCCCGGTGGTCGCCGACGCCATCGTCGAGTTCGTGGCCGAGCCGCGGAACGGCGCGATCCTCGATGCGCTCTGCGCCCGCCTCGACATCGAGCCGGTGGAGGCGCCGGCTGCCGACTCGCCGGTCGCCGGCAAGACGGTCGTCTTCACCGGCAAGCTGCAGCGGATGACCCGGCAGGAGGCGAAGGCGCGGGCCGAGGCGCTCGGCGCGCACGTGGCGGGATCGGTGTCGAAGGCGACCGATTACGTGGTGGCGGGCGAGGATGCGGGGTCCAAGCTGAAGAAGGCCGAGGCGCTCGGCGTCACCGTGCTGAGCGAGGACGAGTGGCTCGCGGTCGCGGCAGGCGAAACACCGCCGGCCGCCGACGATGGCGGCGATGAGGGCAGCGATGGAGGCGGCTAGCCCGGCGCGGAGCGACAACGCTGCCGCGCCTGAGGTGGAATGGACGGTCGCGCCGGAGTCGGTGCCCTATCCCGATGCTGTCGCGGCCATGGAGGAGCGCGTCGCCGGGATTCTCGCGAGGCGGGCGCCGGAGCAAGTGTGGCTGCTGGAGCACCCGCCGCTCTATACCGCCGGCACGAGCGCGCAGTCGGATGACCTGCTCGATCCATCGGGCCTGCCGGTCTTCAAGACGGGCCGCGGCGGCCAGTACACCTATCACGGGCCGGGTCAGCGGGTGGCCTACGTCATGCTCGATCTCGCGGCGCGCGGGCGCATGGACCTGCGCTGCTTCGTGCGCGACCTGGAGCGATGGCTGATCGGCACGCTTGGGGAGTTCGGCGTGGTCGGCATGTGCCGCGACGGCCGGATCGGCATCTGGGTCGAGACGGAGGGCGGCGAGGCCAAGATCGCGGCCATCGGGGTGCGCGTCCGCCGCTGGGTCACGTTCCACGGTGTCTCGCTGAACGTTGCCCCCGATCTCGCCCACTACCGGGGCATCGTCGCCTGTGGCATTCGCGAGCACGGCGTCACCTCGCTCGCAGCCCTCGGAATCGAGGCCTCGATGGCGGATGTCGACCGGGTTCTAAGGCGTAATTTTGACTCGGTGTTCGGTTAGTGTGCGCCGCGGGAGAGATTGAGCCCGACCACGCCGATGATGATGAGGATGATGGAGCCTATCCTGAGCGGTCCCATTGGCTCCTTGAACCAGATGTAGCCGATCATGGCGATGGCCGCTGTCCCGATACCGGCCCAGATCGCGTAGGACAGGCCGAGATCGAGCTTCTTCAGCGCAAGCGCGAACAACACGAAGCTGACGCCGTAGAGCACGAAGATCAGCGCCGTGAAGACGGGCTTGGTCAGCCCCTCGCTGAGCTTCATGGAGGTCGTGCCGCCGACCTCGAATACGATGGCGAGGGCAAGATAGAGCCAGTGCATGGTGCGACTCCGCGCGAATACCGACCGGGGCTCGTCATTCTTTGATGCGTGTCGCGGAGTCAAGGAATTGGAGGGAGAGGCATATCTCCGGCGGAAAAGGTAATGCCCCAGCTTGCGTGCGCCGGGGTGGGCGGGGACAATCGCCTCGCCCGGCGCACCCGCGTGCCGCGCGTGCCTGTTAGGCGACGGTGACCGTCCCATGAGCGATCAGTCCGACCTGTCGAAGCCGTTGAAGACCTGGAGTCATCTCGCCGGCAAGCGGCGGCGGCCGAGCGAGTACGAGATCGTCTCGACCAATCTGCTCTGGAGCACCGACGACGAGATGCCGTGGGCCCTCTCGCCCGACATCGACATGAACAAGTGGTATCTCCGATACCGCAACAACTCGCCGCTCAAGCACGACGACTGGGACGCGTTCCGCGACCCCGATGAGCTGGTCTATCGCTCCTACAACGTCATGCAGGACGGACACGAGACCTATGTGGACGGGCTGATCCGCGACCACGCCAAGAACGATCACGACAAGGGATTGGGTGCGGACTGGGTGGCGGCGTTGGCGCGGTTCTACACGCCGACGCGCTATCCGCTCCACTGCCTGCAGATGGGCTCCGCCTATCTGGTGCAGATGGTGCCGGCGAGCACGATCGAGAACTGCGCGATGTTCCAGGCGGCCGACCAGCTCCGCTGGGTCTCGCGCGTGGCCTACCGCACGAAGGAGCTCGCCAACACACACGCCGATGCGGGCTTCGTCAGCGGCGAGCGCAAGGCGTGGGAGGAGGATGCCTGCTGGCAGGGCTTCCGCGAGCTGCTGGAGCGCGTCCTCGTCGCCTACGACTGGGCGGAGCATTTCGTCGCGCTCAACGTCGTCGCCAAGCCAGCGTTCGACGAGGCCTGCGTCCGTCAGCTAAACCGCGCGGCCCGGAGCAACGGCGACACGCTGCTCGCCCAGATGCTCGACGCGCAGTGGGAAGACTGCGAGCGCTCGAGGCATTGGACTCAGGCGCTCGTCGAGTTCGCAGGCGCGGCCGAGGGCAATGCTGAGGTCATGGCGGACTGGGTCGCGACGTGGGCGCCCTTGGGCGATGCCGCCATCGACGCTTACTGCGCCGCGCTGCCGGACAATGCAGGAGCTGCAGACGAGGCGAAGGGCGCGGCGAGTGCCTTCCGCGCTTCGCTGGGCTTCACGGCCTGAGACGCGCCCGCGCGGGCAGAATTCTTTGGAGGGATGACATGCGCAACGTGATGATCGGCGGGACCGGCATGACCCGGTTCGGCAAGTTCCTTGATACGAATCTGCGCGCGCTCGCTGCCGAGGCAGCGACGGCGGCGCTTGCCGATGCGGACACCTCGGCCGACGAGGTCGGCATGGTCTTCTTCGGCAACGCGGCAGGCGGGCTCCTGAGCGCGCAGGAATGCGTGCGCGGCCAGGTGGCGCTCCGCCATTCCGGCCTGCTGGGCAAGCCGATCGTCAATGTCGAGAACGCCTGCGCGTCGTCGTCCACCGCGTTTCATCTGGCGGTGCTGGCCGTGGGCTCCGGCCAGTGCGACGTGGCGCTTGCGGTGGGCGCCGAGAAGATGAGCAACGAAGACAGGACCGTGCCGATCAAGGCGCTGGAGGCGGCGGCGGACCGCGACGAGTTCGAGGAGCTGAAGAAACGGATCGCCCCGGAAGGCGCCGGCACGGGCTCGGTCTTCATGGACCTCTATTCGAGCCTCGCACGGGACTATGCGGAGCAGACCGGCGCGACCGCTGCCGACTACGCCCGCGTCTCGGTCAAGCAGCGGCGCGCGGGTGCGCTTAACGAGAAGGCGCAGTTCCAGGAGGAGGTCACGCTGGAGGACGTGCTGGAGAGCCGCATGATCGCGGAGCCGCTGACGCTGATGATGTGCTCCTCGATCGGCGATGGTGCCGCCGCCCTGGTGCTGATGAGCGAGGGCTACGCCGAGCGCAAGGCGGCCCACCCGGTCGCGGTGCTGGCGAGCGCGCTGCGCTCCGGGCAGGGCGACGACCCCGAGGCGCATCCGGTCGCTCAGGCTGCAGCCACGGCGGCCTACGAGACGGCGGGGCTCGGACCCGAAGACCTCAGCGTGGCCGAGATTCATGACGCTGCGGCACCGGCGGAGCTGATGCTCTCGGAGCAGCTCGGTTTTTGCCGGCCTGGCGATGCCGTCGGCCTGCTGCGGGACGGTGTTACCGCGCTCGACGGGCGCATGCCGATCAACCCGAGCGGCGGGCTGCTCAGCAAGGGACACCCCATCGGTGCGACCGGCGCGGCGCAGCTCGTCGAGCTGGCCGACCAGATGCGCGGGCGCTCCGGCGCGCGCCAGAAGGAAGGCGCACGCTTCGGCCTTGCCGAGAACGCCGGCGGCTGGATCGGCGCGGACGCTGCTGCCGCCTGTGTCACCATCCTGGGCTCGACCAGGCACTAGCGCGGCGGCCTCGAGAGGGCAGAACCAGAAGGGACCGGGCCGTCAGGCCCGGAGCGCGCGACCGCCCGGCGATTGAGGGAAGCTGTTAAACCAGCGCCCGGCGATTGAGGGAAATGAAAAAGAGGAGAAGGGCATGAGCGAGAACGCCGTGCTGGTCGAGACCGCGGGCAGGGCAGGGGTCATCACCATCAACCGGCCGGAACGGCTGAACGCGCTCGACGTGCCGACCTGCGGCGCCCTCGACGACGCCGTGAGCCAGGTGGAGGCGGACGAGGCGGTGCGGGTCGTGGTGTTCACCGGCGCGGGCCGCGCGTTCGTGGCCGGTGGCGATATCGCCGATCTCGACTCGCGCCGGGGCCTCGCACACTACGAGGAGTTCGCGGCGCCGATCCACCGGCTCTTCCGCCGGATCGAGACCCTGGACAAGCCCACCATCGCGGCCGTCAACGGCTTCGCGCTCGGCGGCGGCGCGGAGCTCATGCTCTCCACTGACATCCGGGTGCTTTCGTCGGCGGCGAAGATCGGCGTGCCCGAGATCAATCTCGGGCTCTTCCCCGGCGCCGGCGGCTCGCAGCGCCTGATCCGCCAGATTCCGCTCTGTCGCGCCAAGGAGATGATGTTCACCGGCGCGCCCATTGGCGCGGAGGAGGCGGTGACGCTCGGCCTCGCCAACCGGGTGGTCGATCCCGAGGCGCTGATGGAGGGGGCGCTCGCGCTCGCCGAGAGGATCGCGGACAAGTCGCCGCTCGTGCTGCGCCTGCTCAAGCGCACCATCGATGCCGGCGCCGACATGCCGCTGCCGGCGGCGCTCGCCCACGAGCAGGCTATGATCTCACTGGTGCTCGACAGCGAGGACGCGCACGAGGGCTGCCAGGCGTTCCTGGAGAAGCGCAAGGCCAGCTTCAAGGGCGCCTGAGCGGTGGAGGTCCAGCTCACGGAAGAACAGACGCTGATGCTCGAGACGGCGCGGCGCATCGGCGCCGCGTACGGTCTCGACTATTGGCGGGCGCTGGACGAGCAGAGCGCCTACCCGAGCGCGATGTGGCAGGCGATCTGCGACGCGGGTTTTGGGGGCATCGCGCTGCCGGAGGAGCACGGCGGCGCCGGGCTCGGGATGCTCGACCAGGCGCTGGTGATCGAGGCGCTGTGCGAGGCAGGCGCAGGCAGCACCCTCGCCCAGATCTTCATGGTGAACCCGATTTTTGGGGGTGTCGCCATCGCGCGCTACGGCACGGAGGCGATGCGGCGCGATCTGCTGCCGCCCCTCATCGCGGGCGACATCCAGTGCTGCATGGCGCTCACCGAGCCCGACGCCGGCACCAACAGCCTGGAACTCCGCACCTTCGCTGAGGCCCACGGCAACGGCTGGCGCCTCAACGGCCGGAAGATCTGGATCTCGGCAGTGCCGACGGCGGACAAGATGCTGGTCGTGGCGCGCACCAAGAAGGTAGAGGAGTCGCAACGCCGCACCGACGGCATCTCGCTCTTCCTCGTTGACGTGGAGCGCGAAGGGCTGACCCACTCCACCATCGAGAAGGCAGGCACTCACTGCGTGCCGGCGAGCAATGTCTATTTCGAGAACACGCCTGTGGCCGGCGACGAGCTGGTCGGCACGCTCCACGGCGGCTGGAAGGAACTGCTGGACGTGCTCAACACCGAGCGTATCGTCACCACCGCCGGCCTCGTCGGCGCGATGCGGCTCGCGCTCCGGCTCGCGGTCGACTACGCCAACGAGCGCCGCGTCTTCGGCGACCGGCCGATCGCCTCATACCAGGGGCTGCAGTTCCCGCTCGCCCAGGCCAAGGCGGAGATCGAGTGCGCCGCGGTGATGAACCACAAGGCGGCCGCCCTGCACGATGCCGGCCTGCCCTACGGCGCGGAGGCCAACATGGCCAAGCTCATCGCCGCGCAGGCGGCAGCCGAGGGGCTTGAGCGTGCGATGCAGACCATGGGCGGCATGGGCTACGCGAAGGAGATGCACCTGGAGCGGCTCTGGCGCGACGCGCGGCTCTTCCGCTTCGCGCCCGTCTCGGAGGAGATGATCCTCAACTACATCGCCGTGCACGACCTCGGCATGGCGCGAGGGTATTGAAGGGCGACGGCTAGTCTTACAAGCAGCGGGGCAACGAAGGCACCCCCACCTTGTATCTCGTCCACTCGCCGTCGGGGTTATTGTGATGGCGTTGGACGCGCGCGGGAGACCGATCCCGGTCTCGACATCGACGCGAGCCAATCAGGGAGGCACCCATGCGCATCTACAACTACAAGAAGGGGGCAGCGCGCCGGCTCGCGGTCGGGGATGACAATGAGCTGGTCGACCCGATCGACGCGCTGGGCGGTCAGCGCAAGCTCACTGCGCGGGACCGCGACGCGCTCGCCGACACGATCTCCTTCATCGAATCCGGGGATTGGGGCTTGCACCTCGCGCGCAAGGCAATCCGCGAAAGCCGCGGCAGCGGCAACGGCCGCCGCAGCCTGGCCCGCGCCACGCTGTTCGCGCCCGTCGAGCCCGCGGTCATCCTGTGTTCGGGAGAGAACTACTGGGACCATCGGGACGAGAAGCCGGTGGTCGAGGGCAAGGAACCCGAGTTCTTCATCAAGCTCCAGCAATGCGCCAACGGCCCGTACGACGACATCGTCTACGAGCCGAAGATCACCGGGAAGCTGGACTATGAAACCGAGCTTGCGATCGTCATCGGCAAGGGCGGGCGCCACATCGCCAAGAGGGATGCGATGAAGCACATATTCGGCTTCACCGTCATGAACGACGTCACGGCCCGGGACCGGCAGGTCAAGATGCGGCCCGACGGCACCTCGCAATACGCGCTCGGCCCAGGCAAGAACTTCGATACCTCCGCGCCGCTCGGCCCCTGCATCGTCACGACAGACGAGCTCGGCAACCCACAGAAGCTGGCGCTCCGCACCTGGGTCAACGACGAGCTGCGCCAGAACAACACCACCGCCATGATGATCTGGAACGTCCGGGAGCTGGTCCATTTCTTTTCGGGCTTCGTTACGCTCAAACCGGGTTCGGTGATTTCGACGGGCACGCCGGGCGGAACCGCGTGGGGAACCGATCCCGAGCTGGGCGGGCGCGGTGCCCGGACCGAACGCGAGGACATCGAGCTTGCCGGGGGCTATCTCAAGGTCGGCGATGTGGTCACCAGTGAGATCGAAGGCATCGGCCGCCTGCGCGCCAGGGTCGTGCGACCCAGGCGTTCGCGGAGAAAGGTCTCGTCCAGAATCAAGCAAAGTCCGTGAGTTATCGTTCCAATCGGCATCCAACCTATGGGCCGAGCGACAGCCATGGTCGGCCTGTACCGACCGTGACAAGTGAGAGGACGGGAGAGGGTGCCGCTCTCCCTCAGTTCACATTCGCGGCCTCGCCCAGGGTCGGGCCGATTTCGCGGTTTATGACGAGGTCGGCGATGCCGTCGAGGTCGGTGGGTTCGCGGTTCAGGATGACGAGGGTGGAGCCGGATTGCTTGGCGAGCACAGGCAGCCCGGCGGCGGGATAGACGACGAGCGACGAGCCGATGGCGAGGAAGAGGTCGCAGGCAAGCGTCTCGCGCTTCGCGCGCTCCATCTCGTCCTCCGGCATCGCTTGTCCGAAGGAGATCGTCGCCGTCTTGACCGGCGCTCCGCAGAGCGTGCAGACGGGCGGCACGGAGTCCCTCTCGAACGCCTCCTTGATCGGAGCAAGCTCGTAGCGGGTCTCGCAGGCAACGCATTTCGCATAGCTACCGTTGCCGTGGAGCTCGATCACCTTCTCCTCCGGCGCGCCCGAATCCTGGTGCAGGTTGTCGATGTTCTGGGTGATCACGCTTGAGACCTTGCCGGTTCGGACCAGCTTGGCGACCGCCCGGTGCCCGCGGTTGGGCGTGGCGTCGACGATGTCCCGGTCGACCAGCAACTTGCGCCGCCAGGCCTCGATGCGCGCCTCCTCGGAGGCGAGGAACTCCTGGTAATAGATCGGCGTGGTCTGCGACCAGATGCCGCTCGGGCTGCGGAAGTCCGGGATGCCCGACTCTGTCGATATCCCGGCGCCGGTAAAGACGACCGCCCGGCGCGCGTCCGCGATCATCCCGGCGAGGCGCTCGATATCGGCGCGGGCGTCCTCCATCTCAGCCGCGCTCCGGGGCAGCCACGTCTCAGTCTCCCTCAGTGCTATCGTCGGTCACGCGCTCAAGGAGGTCCAACTGGCAGGTCTCGTCAAGACCGGCATCAACTTCGGAATGATCGGCCTACCCCATTGAGTAGTCCAGTTTCAAAGTTGGTTGCGGCCTGTCGCCCGTCCGCCAAAGGCGGACGGGGTCTACCTGTGCTTCTCGAGGAAGGCGCCGACGGCGGCGTGGTAGCCCTCGGGGTTCTCCCAGAACGGCATGTGGGCACAGCCGGGGAAGAACGCGTACTCCGAGTTCGGCAGGTATTGGCAGGAGACGGCGCAAAGCTCCGGCAGGATGTAGTCGTGCTCGCTGGCGACGACCAGCACGGGCGTCGTCACGCGGTGCAGGTCGCCCACGCGGTCGAACCACCGCAGCGTGCCGGTGCAGTTGAAGAGGTGCGGGCCGAACATGCGCCGGAGCGGGCCGTAGCCGATGTCGCCGAGGGACTTCTGCACCGGCTCGGGCCACGTTCCCATCCGGCACATGTGCCGGTAGAGCAGCATGGTCACGGCCGCCTGATATTCCGGGTGTTCGGTGGTGCCCTCGGATTCGCGCCGCGCCATCATGCGCACCGTCTCGTCGCCGAGGTTCTGCTTGCAGCGGACGAAGCCCTGCTGCACCTCGCGAAAGTCGTAGGCGATGCTGCTTGAGACGAAGCATTTCACGGTGTCCGGGTGGGCGAGGCAGTATTCTAGGCCGAGCATGCCGCCCCATGAGTTGCCGACCACGGCGATGCGGCCGAGGCCGAGGGCGTTGCGCACCGTCTCCATCTCCTCCACGTAGCGCTCCACGGTCCAGAGCGAATCGTCGTCCGGCCTGTCGGACTCGCCGCAGCCGAGCTGGTCCCACGAGACGACGCGGTAGCCCTGCGCGGCGTAGCAGAGATGGGCATCGCGCACGTAATTCGAGGGCACGCCAGGCCCACCGTGGACCACCAGAATCACGTCGTCGCCCTCGCCTTCGCTGAAGGCGGTCACCGTGTGGTCGCCAACGCGCACCCGAATTCGCTCCATTTCGCTCTCCCCGTCCGCTGTTGCGGCAACCCTGTGCTACGTTCGGCACGGGCAAGAGAAGCTGGCCGTGCGCGCAGCGTTCATCGATATCGACGGTACCCGCACACGCTATCTTTACGAAGGCGATGCAGGCGACACCCTGCCTCTCATCCACGGTTTCGGGCTGAGCGCCGACATCTGGGCGCACGTGCTCGACCCGCTGGCGGCGCACTTCTCCGTGTACGCGCCCGACATCCTCGGCCACGGCTTCACCGACGTCAAAGACCCGGGCGCGGACTCCGCGCCGCTCGAGATGACCCGGCACCACGAAGGCTTCATGGACGCGGTGGGGGTCGAGCGCTACGCCGTGCTCGGCAGCTCGCTCGGCGGTCTGCTGGCGCCGCTAATCTATGCCGCGCGGCCCGAGACCATCGCGGTGCCAACGCTCTTCCTCAGCGGTCGGCAGGACATCCGCGCGCCCATCGAGGTGATCGAGGAGAATTATCGGCGCGTTCCCGGTGCGGCGCTCAGCGTGTTCGAGGAGTGCGGTCACCTGCCCGAGGTAGAGCACCCCGAGAAATTCGTGGAGACCGTGATCGAATTTCTTCGGAGGTGACCCCGCAGCATGGTGCGGTGCAAAGCACGCGCCGGTTGCGTCAGCATCGCGCCATGCAGTGTGCAAACGAGCAAGCCGCGCAGGACGCCGACCGTCCCGCAGAATCCCACTTTGTCCCGCTTCCGCTTCAAGCCCCGCCCGCCTCGTGCGTGCTGCCCCATCTGGACCCTGCGCAGCCACGTGGCCATACTGGCGAAGCGCTGCCAGGGAGAAGGAGCCTCATCCATGCCGTCGATTCCGTCCGCCTTGGACATCACCCGCGACATCGTCCGCATGGACACCCGCAATCCTCCTGGCCGCGAGGTGGAGTGCGCCCATTACCTGGGCGACATGCTGAGTGCGGCGGGGATCGAGGTCTCCTACTACGAGTTTGCGCCGGAGCGGACCAGCCTAGTGGCGGTGCTGCGGGGCGAAGGCGGGAACGGCAAGAAGCCGCTCTGCTTCGGTGGGCATATCGACGTGGTGCCGCTAGGCGCCAAGGAGTGGTCTGTCGATCCCTTCGGCGCGGACATCGTGGACGGCAAGCTCTTCGGCCGCGGCACCACGGACATGAAGGCCGGGATCTCCGCCTTCGTCCATGTCGCGCTCAAGCTTGCGGCCGAGGACAAGCGCGGCTCGGCGGACATGGTGATGGCGATTTGCGCAGGTGAGGAGACCGGCTGCGAAGGCTCCTACCACCTGGCCGAGATCGGCGCGCTGGGCGAGGCAGGCGCCATCGTCATTGCCGAGCCGACCTCGAACTATCCCAACCTCGGTCACAAGGGCGCGCTTTGGCTCAGAGTGGAGACCGAGGGCATCACCTCCCACGGATCGATGCCGGAGCATGGCGACAATGCGATCTACAAGGCGGCGCGCTCGGTAACCAAGCTCGAGGAGTTCGATTTCAACGTGATGCCCCACGAGCTGCTCGGCCGGTCGACGCTGAACGTCGGCACCATGCAGGGCGGGCTCAACCTAAACTCGGTGCCGGACCACGCCGAGTTCACCATCGACATCAGGACACTGCCCGAACAGAACCACGCGGAGATTTTCTCAGGCCTGGAGGGGTATCTCGGCGACGAGAACAAGATCGCCCGCGTCGTCGATTGCGGTGGCGTGCACACCCCGCACACCCATCCCTGGATGCAGGAGATCTACGAGGTGATGGAGCGGGTCCTCGGCGAGAAGATCGAGCCGCGCGGGGCGCCCTACTTCACCGACGCTTCGGCGCTGACGCCGGCGTACGGCCGCCCGCCGACCGTCATTCTCGGGCCGGGCGAGATGCATATGGCGCACCAGACGGACGAATACTGCCCCGTGGCGCACGTCGAGCAGGCGGCGGAGGTTTACGAGATTCTGGCCCGCAGCTGGTGCGGCTACTGAGCGGGGCCGGGGTCCGCGGACAGAGCCATCTGTGGACTCGGGCGCAGGCGCGGTTGTACGCTTTCGAATAGGGATACGGCAGCGCGGGCCGCGAGCGGCCGTGGCTGCGATGGGGAGGAAACCACCATGAAGATCATGATCATCAACCCCAACTCGTCGCAGGACATGACCGACGCCGATGCCGTGGCCGGGCGCTCGGTCGCGCGGGAAGGCACCGAGGTCGTGGCGGTGACGCCGGACTACGCGCCGGCCTCGATCGAATCCTTCTACGACGAGTATCTGTGCGTGCCGGGCATCCTCAACGAGATCCGCAAGGGCGACCAACAGGGCTTCGACGCGTACATCATCGCCTGCTACGGCGACCCCGGCCTGCATGCCGCGCGCGAGATGACCGACAAACCGGTCATCGGCATTGCGGAAGCCTCGCTTTACCTGGCCTGCCAGCTCGCGGCGCGCGTCGCGATCGTCACCATCATCCCGCGCTTCCGGGTGCCGGTTGAGGACATGGTCGCGGGCTACGGGCTCAGCCACCGGGTGAGCGTGCGCACGTCGCCGGTCTACGTGCTTGACGTGGAGCAGGACTACGAGGGCTCGCTCGAGAAGCTGCGGCAGGAATGTTATCGCGCCCGCGACGAGGACGACGCCGAGGCGATCTGCCTGGGCTGCGCCGGCTTCGCGGAGTTCGCCGACGGGCTGGAAGCGGAGCTCGGCATCCCGGTGCTCGACGGGGTGGTGTGCGCCACCAAGATGGCCGAGAGCATCGTCGAGATCGGGCGCAAGACCAGCAAGTGGAAGACCTACAGGTTCCCGGAGCAAAAATCCTTCACCGGGATGCTGCATCCATTCAGCACCGAGGCTCCGGCCGGGAGAGCCGCAGCCGAGTAACCACCGGCTGCCCGGCACCGTCCGGGCGGCGCCACCGTACCAGGGAGGCAAAGGGAGGCCGAAATGGACAGCGGACACCTTGACAAGAGGCACGAGAAGTTCTGCGACGACGCAGAGACACGCTCACGCACGGCAGCGGGGCTCGACCGGCGCGAGTTCATGGCGGCGGCGGGCGCCACGGCGGTTGTCGCCGCGGCGGGCCTGGCGGCGACCGAGGCCGAGGCCGCGTTCTCCGAACGGGTCGCCGGCATCACCCAGGATGAGCCGATGCAGCTCATCGGCACAGGGGTCTCGGCCCAGGAGCGCTTCTTCAAGAAGTTTGAGGAGGTGAGCGGCGGGCTCCAGGTGACCGGCCAGGTCGCGAGCCTCGCCGATTCGGTCCAGAAGTGGATCACCGGCGGCTACGAGACCTTCTCGATGATCGAGACCAACGCCTTCCGCGTGCCGGCGCTTCGGGAGGCGGAGACGATTTCGCCGATCCCGGCGGAGAAGATCACCAACTGGGAGTTCGCGGACACGCTCTTTACGGACCCCGCTCACGTCGGCGCCGACCACACCAGCGGCTGGCCGGTGGCGATGGTCTATTGGGACGACAGCCGTACCTCGTTCGGGATGCTGCCGCAGATTTACAACATGGATGCGCTCGGCATCCTCCCGCACAAGTTCGCCGAATCCCAGCCGGACCGGCTCATACCGGACACGCTCGGCGTGCTCTACGAAGGCCAGTGGCGCGACGTGGACGTGCGGGGCAAGGTCTCGATCCAGAACGAGGACCTGATCGGCCCGCCGCGCTGCGCGAGCTACCTCGTGAAAAACCGCAAGATGGACCCGGTCGCGGTGGGCTATGGCGATCTCGAGCCGGACGAGCTCAAGAACGTCATCGACTTCCTGATCGGCGCCAAGCAGGACGGTGTCTTCCGCGCGCTCTGGACCAACTACGGCGAGGCCGTGAACCTGCTCGCTTCGGAGGAGGTGTGGGGCATCGACTGCTGGAACCCGGTGATCGAGGATGTGAAGAAGCGCGGCATCCCGTGCCACTATGTCGACGTCTGGGAGGGCACCGGCGCCTGGTATTACGGCATGTGCCTCTCCAGCGAGGCGCCGCAGCCGGAGGTCGCCATGGCCTACATGGACTGGTGCCTCGAAGGCTGGCGCGGCGCGGCCGATGCCGAGCAGGGCTACTACTCGCCGACCCCGGACACCGCGCGGAACTACATGACCGAGGACGCGTGGCTGAAGTGGTACGAGGGCCGCGGGCGCGACACCGGACCCAAGCTCCGGCGCCAGTCGAACATCGCCTACTGGATGATCTGGCCGCGCAACATCACCCTCTTCATCAAGGAGTGGAACCGCTTCCTCGCCGCTTGAGGAAACATTCTCGTAGCCCCGCCGGCGCAGAAGCGTGCCGGCGGGGCGGCACTCAGACGTTCGACCGATCCTGGGCTGGGCCGTGTAGCCCGGTTGCGTGGCAGAGTGCGTGAGCGGCGCCGATCGCTTATCGCCGATCCTCGCGAACGTAGGGCAGGCCAAGCGCGCCGGGTGCGCCCGAGCCGGTGCGTGAAACGAGACCGACGTACGTGAGGACGGCGAGCGTCACCAGATAGGGCATCATCAACAGAAGATACTGCGGTACCGCTAATCCAACCGCCTGAATGCGTGGGATCAGCGCCTCGATTCCGCCGAACAGCAGTGCGCCCAGCACGGCGCGTCCCGGCCGCCAGCGCGCAAAGATGACCAGAGCGACGGCGATCCAGCCGCGACCGTGGGTCATGTCCTCGACCCAGATCTTGGACGCCGCGAGCGCCAGATATCCTCCCGCAAGTCCCACCAGCGCGCCGCCCGTGACCACGGCGCCGAAGCGCATGAGGTCGATGCTGACACCAGCGGCATCCGCAGCCTGCGGGTTCTCGCCGACGGCGCGCAGCTTCATTCCCGGGATGCTGCGGTGAAGAAAGCGCCAGACGAAATAGACGATGGGGATGCTCGCGTAGACCATCAGGTCCTGGCTGAACACGATCTTGCCGAGCACAGGGATGGTCGACAGCACCCCCATGTCTACCTTGGTGAAGCCTTCGACCGCCCGCTCGGTCCAGGGATTGCCGATGAGGCCCGTGAGGCCGGAGGCAAAGAAGACGATGGCGATGCCCGCCACGACCTGGTTCAGGCGCATCGTCACGACCATGAAGGCGAAGAGCGCCGAGACCACGAGGCCCGCGGCGATGGCCCCGAGGGTTCCGAGCGCGAGGATATTGCCGCTCTCGATATAGACGACCACGCCCGCAAAGGCGCCAACGAGCATGATCCCCTCGGCACCGAGATTCATGACGCCTGCACGTTCGTTGATGATGAGCCCGATGGACGCCAGCATCAGCGGCACGGCGAAGACCGGCGTGAACGCGATCCAGTTGACGATGAAGTCCACCATGCCTAGCGCATCCAGCGTACGCGGTAGCGAACGAAGAATTCCGAGCCCACCACACAGATCACGATGATCGATTGGATGAGCCCGATCAGAGCCTCGGGCAAACCATAGAAGACCTGGATGCTCTCACCGCCGACATAGAGACCGGCCATCAGGAACGACACGACGACGACCGCTGCCGGGTTGTTGCGCGAGAGGAAGGCAATGACGATGCCGGAGAAGCCGTAGCCGATGGCGACATAGATCGTCAGCGCGAATTCCTGGCCCGACGCCACCAGATATCCCCCGAGACCCGACAGCGAGCCCGAGAGCATCACGGCGCCGAGAATGGTGAGCGTGACCGGGATCCCCGACGCCAGTGCCATGCCGGGGTTGCTGCCGACGAACTTCATGTAGGCGCCGAACCGGCTTCTCTCGGTAACCAGCCAGACGATGAGGGCCGCAGCGAGCGCGATGAAGAGGCCGACGTGTATCTGGCCCCAACCGATAAGCGGCAGGCGCTGATAGTCAGCGAACTGCGCCGTCTTGTAGTAGACAGCCGCCGGGTCCTGCCAGGCGCCGAATAACTGGTTCAGAACGAACAGCGCGGCAACGTAGTTGAGAAGTAGAGTCGAGATGATTTCATTGACTTGCAGGCGCAGTCGGAGAAACGCCGGCACCGCAATCCACGCCATGCCCCCGATAATACCGCCCAGAAACATCAGATAGATCTGGATCCAACTGGGGCCAATATCGTAGATCATGACCACGGTTGTGCCGATGGCACCCCACACGAATTGTCCCTCGATGCCGATGTTCCAGAACTGAACGCGAAAGGCGACCGCGGCCGACAATCCGACGAGAATTAGCGGCGCCCACTCGAGCAATACGTCGGCGAGACCGGCGCTGTCGAAGAACGTGAAGACGATGAACTCCTCGAAAATGTTCGAGACGTCGATGCCGGAGACGACGAGCAAGAGGACGGAAATCCCGAGCCCGACCGCAATCGACGCGAGCACGATCAGCCCGTGCAGCCAGAACTCGATGCCCTGACGTACCTCCAGACTGACGCGGCCAATCGCAAGAGTTCGACTAGGCATGTCCGAGCATCAGTTCGCCGACCCGATGGCGGTCCGCCGGTCGCGCCAGCTCGCCGACGATGGCACCGCGGTTGATGACACCGACCACGTCGGAGAGATTGAGAACCTCGTCGAGATCCTCGCTGATCAGGAGCACCGCGGCGCCCAAGTCCCGCGCTGCGCGCAAATGGTCGTGAACCGCCGCGCAGGCGCGCACGTCGAGGCCATGGGTTGGCGAATGGGCCACGATCACCGCGGGCTCCCCCTGCAGCTCGCGTGCGAGTACGAGCTTCTGGGCATTGCCGCCGGAGAGCAGGCGCACGCTGGTATCGACGGTGGCGCCCTGGATTTCGAATTCTCTCAACGCGGCGCTCGTTTGTGACCCGATCATGCGTCTCGATACCCAGGCGAGGGTTCCGAACGCGCCGCTGCCGAGCCGGGTCGACGCATAGTTGTCGCCCACCGAGAGCTCCTGGGCGAGGCCGTAGGCGGAGCGGTCCGCCGGTACGTTGCGGATCCCAAGCGCACGGCGGCGCTTGGGATGGAGCGCCGTAATGTCGGAACCGTCGAGCCCGATATGCCCCGCTTCCGGCGCGCGGACGCCCATCAGCACTTCCGCCAGCTCCGTCTGGCCGTTGCCGCCGACGCCGGCGAGGCCGTAAATCTGCCCGCTGCAAACGGTCAGCGACAGGCCGCGTACGGTGCTGACGCCATCGTCCCTTCGCGCTGTGAGGTCGGAAATCTGGAGGCGCGCCTGGCCGCTCTGCCCCGGCGCAGTGTCGTCGACCGGCGTGTCGCCTACCATCATGCGCGCGAGGTCGGCAGCGCTTGTAGCACTTGCACCGACCGTCGCGACGGTCTTGCCGCCACGCATCACCGTGACCCGATCCGCGTGGGCCAACACCTCACGGAGCTTGTGCGTGATCAGGATGACACAGGTGCCGCGACGGGCGAGTGCCTGGATCGTGCGCAGCAACCGCGCCGCCTCGTCGTCGGTCAGCACCGAGGTCGGCTCGTCGAGGATCAAGAGGCGAGCGCCTCCCATGAGGACCTTGACGATCTCGACGCGCTGCTGCTCGGCGACGGAAATGCGATCGATCCGGGCCGCGGGATCGATCTCGAAGCCGAGCTCGTCGGATAGGCGCGCGATGCCCTCCGACACTGCAGCGATGCCCTTTCGCCATGATGTCTGCGGGTTCGCCAGTATCACGTTCTCGGCGATGGTGAACGGCTGCACCAGCTTGAAGTGCTGGTGAACCATGCCGATTCCCAGCGCGCGTGCGTGGGACGGCCCCTCGATGCGGTGTTCGACGCCGTCAATGCGCATGTGGCCGGCGTCGGGCCGGTAGAGCCCGCACAGCACGTTCATCAGCGAGGTCTTGCCGGCGCCGTTCTCGCCGAGCAGCCCGTGGACCTCTCCCCACTCGGCAGAGAACTCCGCGCGATCGAGCGCCATGCGACCGTCGAAGGACTTGACGATGTCCATCATCTGCAGGGCATGAGCCATCCCGTGCCCCTATCGACACCATGGCGCCGAAACGGCCTCCCGGCGGGTCAGACCCTGCACGGGAGGCCGCCGTGGCCTCCTTACGGAGGAAACGCTCCTGTTATCGGTGCAGCTTACTGAGGCAGCTCGCCGACCACTCCCTGCACCAGATAGTTCATGCCCCAAATCTGGCCGTCGTCGAGTTGCTCACCCTCCGCGATCACCAGATTGCCATCCTGGTCGTAGATCGGGCCCTGGAACACATGGCGTGTACCGCTCACGATTTCTTCGCGCGTCGCCATCACCTTGGCCGCGACATCTTCCGGCACTTCGGGACCGCAGCAGACGGCGTCGGTACCACCATCCTTGATGCCCAGGAAGCGAATTCCGCTGCTCTTCCAGTCGCCGGCGACGATCGCCTGGACGGTCGGCGTGATGTAACGCGCCCAGACCCAGACCGACGAGCACTGTGTGGCGGTCGAATACTCGCTCATGTCCCGGTGGTAGCCGGTCGACAAGACGCCGGCTTCCTGCGCCACGATCTGTGTCGAAGGCGTATCCTGGTGCTGGCCCAGGAAGTCGGCCCCCTGCTCCAGCAGCGCCTGCGCGGTCGCCCGTTCCTTGACCGGGTCGTACCAGGCATTGGTGTAGATGACGTTGACGACGGCGTCGGGGTTCATGAGTTGGGCGCCGAGCGCATAGGCGTTGACGTTCCATGTCGTGACCGAGATTGGTACGGCGGCGACGAAACCGATCTTGTTGGTCTTGGTCAAGGCGCCGGCCACCATTCCGCAGAGGAACTGGCTCTCGTATGTGCGCGCGTAATAGCCTTCCAGGTTATCCGCGCTGACCGTACCCGGTGTATTGAAGAATGCGACGTTGGGATTTTCCTTGGCAATCTCGAGCAAGGCGTCGTTGTAGCCGAAAGCCGAGGCCGCAATGATGTTGTAATCCCGCCTGATATAGCGCTCCACAACGGCGCGGAGTTTCGACGCGACTTCTTCAACGCCTTCGGTATAAGCGGTATGGATTCCGGTATCGGCCTCGAGGCTGACACGCGCCTCTTCCTGTGCCTGCACCCAGCCGCCATCGTCCTTCACGTTGAAGTAAATGAACGCAACTTTTGGCTCTCCTTCTATGTTGACCTGCGCTTCGGCAGCGCCATGCGTTATCGCGAGAAGTGCCGCAGCGACGAAAGCGGCTCCGATGGCTTTTAGTTTCATTGATGCACTCCCTTTCTCACGTTCTTGCCAATAGTCGCGGAGGCTACATAGCCAGTGCGATAGGTTGCGGTACTTGTTGTTTCATATGCCGAGGATTCAGCATAGTCTCGGAACTATCATGTATCCAGCGCCGATTGAGACCTATTTCGCTCCGCGCACCATCGATGAGGCGCTCAAGTGCTGCGCCGAGGCAGGCGACGGCGCCATGTTCATCGCTGGCGGCATGAGCCTGATGCAGGCGATGAAAGCGCGACTGGTGACGACGCGCGCGCTCGTCGACCTGAACGAGGTGGAGGAACTCAGCGGTCTCGCCAAGGGCCCGCGAGGCGTGACCGTGCGACCCATGACCCGCTACCGCGAGCTGGCGGTAACTACGGCCCTGCACGGCGCCATGCAGGCGATCGGCGATGCGGCGGCGACGGTGGGCGATCGGCAGGTGCGCAACGCCGGCACCATCGGCGGCAGCCTGTGCTGGAATTACGTCGCCTCGTGCATGCCTAATGTCTGCCTCTGCCTCGATGCGACTCTCGTCCTCGCGTCGCTAGAGGGTGGCGAGAGAACCGTGCCCATCGAGGAGTTCCTCGTCGGGCCGCTGGAAACCGCGCGGCATGACGACGAGCTTTTAATCGAGATTAATTTTCCTGCCTCCAAGCATCACGGTGTCGCAAGCGCCTACAAGAAGTACGGAGGAACTGTCGACGGTTTGCCGATCGTGGGCATCGCCGCACTGATCGAAGTCGACGAGGCGGAGATCTGCTTGGATGCCCGCTTCAGCGTCGGCGGGATCCTCCCGACAGCCCGGCGCTTCGAGGGCGCCCGCGACATTTTGCGCGGCCGGCCGGGAACGTCCGAGGCCTTCGCCGAGGCCGCCAGCGCGGCGGCCGATGCCATCGAGACACAGAGCGATCACGTGGCCAGCGCCCACTACCGCAAGGTCTTGATCCGTACCCTCGGCCGCGATGTCCTGGCCGAGGCCCATGCGCGGGCGACGGGAGGCTAGCGCCGTGGAGAAGACCATCACCGTCACCGTTAACGGCACGGCCTATGAGCGCACCGTGCCGCTCCGCCTCCTCCTCGTCGATTTCATCCGCGACGAGTGCGGCCTCACCGGCACGCATGTCGGCTGCACCTACGAGGGGCGCTGTGGCGCCTGCACGGTGCATATCGAGGGCCGCGCCCACAAGTCCTGCATGAGGCTCGCGGTACAAGCCGACGGCAGGGAGATCACCACCGTCGAGGGGCTCGCCGGGCAAGATAAGCTGCACCGCTTGCAAGAGACCTTTCGCCGCTATCACGCGCTCCAGTGCGGCTTTTGTACCAGCGGAATTCTGATGAACGCGGCGGACTTCCTGAGCGAGAACATCAACCCGAGCGAAGAGGAGGTTCGCCGCGCCCTGGTCGGCAATCTCTGCCGCTGCACCGGCTACAGCCACATCGTCGAGGCGATCCTCGCCGCCTCCGCCATGCGACACGGCGTGAAGCCGGCACCGCCCCCGGCGGAGACCGAGAGCCCGCCATGACCGCAACCGGGGAATCAGGCTGGATTGGCCGCTCGCTGGAGCGGCGCGAGGACGCGCGTCTGCTCACGGGCCAGGGCGAATATCTGGCCGATGTCCGCGTGCCCGACTGCCTGTACCTCCGCTTCGTCCGCTCCAGCCACGCGCACGCGAAGATCAGGGACATCCGGCTGGAGGCAGCGCTCGCGATGCCTGGCGTGGTCGGCGCCATTACCGGCGCCGAGCTCTCGACAGAGATGCAGGGCCAGAAGATCCCGGTGCTGATCCCCGCCTTCCCCGCCAGGTACCGGCAGTACTGGCCGCTCGCCGTGGACGAGGTGTACTGGCACGGCGAGCCGCTGGCCGCGGTCGTGGCGGAAGACAAGTACGTCGCCGAGGACGCCGCCGCCGCCGTGGAGGTCGATTACGAGCCGCTCCCCGTCGTCACCGACCCCGAGGCCGCGCTGCAGGATGGCGCGCCCCGCGTCTACGACGACTGGGACGACAACGAGATTTTTGGCACCAGCTATACCGGTGGCTTCGAGCCGGACGAGATCGCGAAGAACGACGCCGAGGTCGAGGCGCTGTTCGCCGAGGCCGACGTGGTGCTCAGGCAGCGCTTCCGCACCCAGCGCTGCGGCGTCTGCCCGATCGAGACCCGGGGGGCGCTTGCCACCTGGAGCGAGACCGACGGGCTCACCGTCCACCTGACGACGCAGCGCCCGCATATCGAGCGCCTCGCCCTTGCAGACCTTCTCGAGCTTTCAACCGCCGATGTTCGGGTCATCGCCCCGCGCGACCAGGGCGGCGGCTTCGGGGTCAAGGCGCCATTCTATCGCGAGCATGTCGTGGTCTGTCATCTCGCGCGCAAGTTGGGGCGCCCGGTGCGCTGGATCGAGACCCGCGAAGAGCACCTGATGACGGTCAGCCAGGAGCGCGACCAGATCCACGACCTCGAAATCGCGACGGACAAGGAGGGCCGCATCCACGCGCTCCGCAATCGCGGCATCGGCGACGTGGGCGACGGGCGCCAGGGGGTCTACTGGGGCTTCGTCATGCCCTCGCTGGGCTCGGTGATGCTGCCTAACGCCTATGCCATCGACCGCGCCGACATCAAGCTGCGCTGCGCGGTCACCAACAAGACCTGCGTTAGCCCGTCGCGCTCGTTCGGCGCCCTGCCGACGCGCTTCGCGCTGGAGCGCGGCCTCGACATGCTGGCCCGCAAGCTCGGCCTGGAGACCGCCGCCCTCAAGCGAAAGAACCTGGTCACCGAGTTTCCCTTCACCAGCGTGACCGGGGTCCATCACGACAGCGGCAACTACGTGAAGGCCTGGGACACGCTGGTGGAGAGGGTCGATCTCGCCGGCTTTCGCGCGGCGCAGGAGGAGGACCGCGCCTCGGGGCGCTACATCGGGATCGGCTTCGCCTGCGGCGCCGAGTTCTCCGGCATTCCGTCCGACGTGCTCGTGCCGCTGGAGAACCAGCCGGGCTACGGCGTGGTCACCATGCGCATCGACCCGCGCGGCAAGGTCGCGATCCACGAAGGCGACGCACCGCAGGGCCAGAGCCACGAGACCACCATGGCGCAGGTCGCCGCGGACGCCTTCGGCATCCACCCCGACGACGTGAGCGTGCGCCACGGCGATACCGGCACGACGCCGCTCAGCTCCGGCACTGTCGGCGCGCGCGGGGCCTCCTACACCGTCGCCGCCATCGCCGAGGCCGCCGCCGCTCTCAAGGCCAAGATGGCGCGCTACTTGATCCACGATCACGGGCTGGACGGAGCGACCGCCGACGACTTCAGCTTCACGGGCGGCGCGGTGATCTACGAGAAGGACGGAAACATCCAGCGCGAGTTCGGTGCGCTCGCGGATCGTATCGTCATGGGCTCGGTCAACGTGCCGCCCGGCGAGGACCCGGGGCTCGAGCACACGGCCTACTTCGAGGCGCCCAAGCCCATGATCTGCTTCACCGCGCACGCCGCCAGGGTCGAGGTGGACATCGAGACCGGGCAGTTCGTCATCCTCGACTACACCACCTGCGAAGACGTCGGCACGGTCATCAACCCCATCGTCGTCGAGGGGCAGGTCCAGGGCGGCGTCGTGCAGGGCATGTCGAACGCCATGTTCGAAGAATTCCTCTACGACGAGAACGGCCAGCAGCTGACGGCGGACTTCGAGAATTATCGCCTCGCCTCTGCGGCGGATGTCCCGACCGTGACCGTGGGCCACTCGCCGACGCCATGCCCGGACCATCCTCTGGGCGTGCGTGCCGTGGGCGAAGGCCGGCCGGGACCGGTGCCCGGCGCGCTCGCCAATGCCATCTGCGACGCGCTCGTGCCATTCGGAGTCGAGATCACGACGCTCCCGCTCAAGCCCGAGACGATTCTCGCCTTGATCGAGGCTGGCCGCGCCGGTAACGGTGGTTAGCCCCGCCGGCCCGGAGCGGATACCTGGGACGGCCTGCGCGCAACGGATGAGTTCATGAGCCTGCGAATTGCCATCGATACCGGGGGAACGTTCACGGACGTCATCGCTATCGACGAGACGACGGGCGAGCAGCTTGCCATCAAGACGCCGAGCACGCCCGATGACCCCAGCCGGGGCCTGATCAACGGCATTGAGGAAGTCCTCGGCGAGCGGGACGCAAGCCTGAGCCAAATCCTGCACGGCACGACGACGGCGACCAACGCGGTATTGCAGCACCGTTTCGAAGGCCTTGGCCTGCTCGTGACGGCCGGCTTTCGGCACATCATCGAGATCGCGCGCCAATCCGTGCCCGACGGCTACGGCAACTCCTTCTTCTGGGTGAAGCCGCCGCGGCTCGTGCCCCTGCACCTCGTGCAAGAGGTGACGGAGCGCTTGAGCTACGACGGCTCCGTCATGACGCCTCTCGACGAAAAGAGCGTGATCGAGGCGGTGGACCATCTCGTGGACTTCGGCGTCACGCGCATCGCCGTCTGCCTGCTCCATTCCTACGCGAATCCGACGCACGAGCAGCGCGTCGGCGCGATCATCGAAGAGCATTTCCCGGACACGTTCGTGTCGCTGTCCTCGGTCGTCCTCCCCGAATACCGCGAGTACGAGCGGGCGATGACGACTCTGATCGACGTGATGGTGAAGCCCTATTGCCAGACCTATCTCGGGCGTGCCCGCGACAGGATCGCCGAAGGTTCGGGCGACAAGCCCTTCCTGATCATGCAGTCCAACGGCGGCATCGTCTCCAGCGAGGCGGCCGGCGAGAAGCCTGTGACGATGCTTTTGTCGGGGCCTGCGGGGGGCGTGCTCGGGGCCACCCACATGGCGAGCCTGGCCGGCTACCGCGACATCCTGACGCTGGATGTCGGCGGCACGTCCACCGATGTCTCGCTCGTGCGCGGGCTCACGCCGCAACTCTCCACACACACCACCGTCGAGCACTACCCGGTCAAGACACCCATGCTGGACGTGGTGGCGGTCGGCGCGGGCGGGGGCTCCCTGGCCTGGATCGATCCGTACGGCGCGCTCAAGGTCGGCCCGCAGAGCGCGGGCGCCGATCCTGGCCCCATCTGCTACCGGCGCGGCGGAACCGAGCCTACGGTGACGGACGCAGGCGTGGTGCTGGGGCGCCTGCCGGGTGCGCTGATCGGCGGTGGGCTCAAGCTCGATGTCGATGCCGCGCGGAGCGCCTTCGAGACTCTCGGCGAGACGCTCGGCCTCTCGGCAGAGGAAGCGGCCGCCGGCGTGCTCGAAATCGCGGCCTCCAACCAGGTCCAGGGCATTCGCCAGGTGACGACGACGCGCGGTCTCGACCCCGGCGACTATGCCATGATCGCCTTCGGCGGCGCGGGCGGGCTGTTCGCCGCCGATGTGGCCGACTTTCTCGGAATCAAGACCGCGGTCTCGCCGCCCAATCCGGGCAATCTCTCGGCCTTCGGCCTGCATGTCTGCGACATCAAGCGCGACTACGTGCGCACGCTGGTGCGCCAGCAGTCGAGCGCCACCGTCGACGAGCTTGACGGGTTGTGGGCAGAGCTGGAGCAGCTGGGCCGCGACGAAATCGCGGCCGAGGGCGTGGCGCGCGACGCGATCGTGCTCGAACGCAGCGCCGACGTCCGCTACGTTGGCGAGGGCCATGAGGTGCTGGTTCCCATTCCGGCCGGCCTTTCCGGAGGCGACGCCGTCGAGCACATGTGGTCGGACTTTCACCGGGTTCACGACGACACCTTCGGCTTCCATTACGAGGGCAGCCAGGACGTCGAGGTCGTGAGCCTGCGCGTGCAGGCAATCGGGCGCATGCACCGTCCGGACGTGCGGACGATCGAGCCGGGAGCGGACGCGCCCGGTCCTGCCGGAGCGCGCGATGTCTACTGGCGCGGGCGGGGCTGGATATCCTGCCCGATCTGGCGCCGGGAGGGATTGTCCCGCGGCTTCGCCACACAAGGGCCGGGCATCGTCGAGGAGTACGGCTCGACCCTGGTCGTGCCCGAGGGCTGGGCGCTCCGGAACGACGACTACGGCAACCTCATCCTGGAGAAAATGGCATGAGCGCAGGAACCGCCAGGGGTGCAAGGTCTCCGCTCGGCCCGATCGAGCTCGAGGTCATCACCGGAACGATCCGCACCGCCGAGCTCGAAATCGAGGCGGCGGTCGAGCGAACCGCGCGCTCGCCGATGATCCGGGATCAGCACGACTATCGGGTGGCGCTCTTCGATGCGAAGGGGCGCAAGCTGACCGGGCGCTCCTATGCCGCCCTGGTCGAGCCGGTCTTCGAGTATTTCGACGAGGGCGACATCCACCCGGGCGACATCTTCTTCTGGAACGACCCCTACAACAGCGCCGGCGGCATCGGGCACATCCCCGATCTCTGCACGACGATCCCCATCTTCCACGGCGACCGGCTGATCGGCTTCAGCCAGGTTTTCGGCCACCACGACGACGTGGGCGGCTCGGTTCCCGGCAGCCTTCCGACCCACGCTACCGACATGTGGACGGAAGGATTGGTGGTGCCGCCCATCAAGATTTACGAACGCGGGACGATCAACGAGGCGGTCTTCAAGATTATCTCGCGCAACTCGCGCCTCTCCGAGCATCTGCGCGGCGACCTCGATGCCGAAATCGGCGCCGCCAGGCTCGGCAGCCAGCGCATCGTGGCCTTGGCCGAACGCTATGGCGTCGATGCACTGGAGGCCGCTTACGACGCCATCATCGAAAACTGCGCGGAGACCATACGCCGCGAGCTACTCCCCATGATCCGGGACGGCGTCTATTCCTGGGAAGACTATATCGAGGATGACGGCGTCGAAGGCCCGCAGATGCATACGCTGCGGCTGACGATGACCAAGACTGCCGACAAGATCGTGCTCGACTTCACGGGCACCTCGAAGGAAGCGAAGGGGCCGATCAACTGGCCGATCGATTACGCCGACGGAAAGTTCGCGCGCAAGTGGATGGGGCCGGTGCTCCGCTCGCTCGCGGCCACGCCCGAGCGGGCGGCCGAGATCGACATGAACGAGGGCGTGCTGGACGTCATCGAGCTGAAGTTCCCGCCCAAGGGAACACTTGTCACGCCGAGCTTCGGAAAGGCAACGGGTCTGCGCTTCTTCCCGCTGCTGCGCTCGCTTGGAATCTTTGCGGCCCTGCTGGCCAAGGCGACCGATGGGCGTATGCCGGCCGATCACGAGACGATCCGAATCTGGGGCCTGCATGGCGGGCGAATCGGGCATGACTTCTTCCTGTTCCGCGAGGTGCTCGGCGGCGGTGGACCGGGCCGCCCCTGGGCGGACGGCAGCGATGTCGTTCATGTGGTGCCGAACTCGCGCAACCTGCCGGCCGAGTTCTCGGAGACCCGCTACCCCGTCATCGTCGAGCGCCTGGGCCTCGCGACGGATTCGGGCGGGGCTGGCTGCCGGCGCGGCGGTTTCGGCTACGACAAGCGGGTCAGGGCACTCGAAGACTGCGAGGCGCTCTCCAACGCCGACCGCGCGCTGATCAACACTTATGGCGTTAACGGCGGCAAGTACGGGGGCACCTACGGCCTGGAGATCGACAATCCCGACGGCACGCGGCGCACGGTGGCCGGCATGGACGACCGCGTCGAGGTCGCCGCCGGCTCGACCATCAGGATCCGGACGACGGGCGGCGGCGGCTGGGGCGACCCGCTCGCGCGTGAGCCCGAGATGGTGTGCTACGACGTGCAGTGCGGCCTGGTCTCGGAGCAGGCGGCGCGCGACGACTATGGCGTCGTGCTGGGGCGCGAGGGCCGGCGCTACACGGTCGACCAGGATGCGACCGACCGCTTGCGCGGGCGCATGAAGGCCGACCGCGGGCCGCTCCCCATGTTCAGCCGCGGGCCCTATTTCGAGGAAATGAAGCGCAACAAGGGGATCGCCCGCCCGCCCGGCCACGACGACCCCGACGACGGCTGGTTCGCCGGCGGCATGGTCCCGGAGGCGGCGGAGTGAAGCCGCCGCTGTTCGAGTATGTGGCGCCGCACAGCATCGAAGAAGCGCTGGAGGCCCTGGCGAGCGACGACATGGCGAGGCCGCTCGCGGGCGGCCAAAGCCTGATCCCCACGATGAACTTTCGCATCGCGGCTCCTTCCAGGCTGGTGGACCTTGCGCGGATCGATGCGCTCAAGGGGCACGCGGTCGAGGGGGACGTCATCAGGGTGGGCGCGATGACCCGCCAACGGGATCTCGAACGCGACGAGGCGGTGCGCCGCGCGAATCCCCTGATTGCGGAAGTCCTGAGCAACGTCGCCCACATAGTCATTCGCAATCGCGGCACGGTGGGCGGCAGTATCGCCCACGCCGACGCCGCGGCGGAGCTACCCTGCATGTTGCTGGCAACGGGCGGCTCGGTCGTGGCGCACCGCGCCGGGGGCGAGCGAACGATCGCCGCCGACGACCTCTTCCTGTTTCACATGACGACGGCGCTAGAGGCAGGCGAACTGCTGATCGAGGTCCGCATACCGACCCTTCCCCCCTCCACGGGTTACGCCTTCCAGGAGGTCGCGCGCCGCCACGGCGACTACGCATTGGCCGGCGTCTGCGCGCTGGTGACGCTCGAGGACGGCGTCTGCACCGCCGTACGTCTTGCGGCCTGCGGAGTCGCTTCGAAACCCACGCGCCTTGCCGAGGCCGAGGCCGCGTTGCTGGGCGCCCCGCCTGAGGGGGAGGCCCTCGCGCGCGCTGCCTCGGCGGCGCGCGACGGCGCGACGGCGGCCGATGACCGTCAGGCCAGCGCTGACTACCGCAAGGACCTCGTGGCAGCACTGGTGCGGCGTACTGTAGCCAAGGCCGCCGAGCGGGCACGGGAGCGCGCGTGATGGCTAGGTCGGCGGCGCGGAAGAAATTGCTTGGGCAGTCTCCCGATCCACAGGTAGCGGTGTCGATGACGGTCAACGGCGAGCGGGTCGAGCGCGAGGTCAGCCCCCGCCTGCTGCTGAGCGACTTCGTCCGCCACGAGCTTGGCCTGACGGGCACTCACGTCGGCTGCGAGCATGGCGTGTGCGGGTGCTGCACGGTGATCATCGACGGAAAGGCCGGGCGGTCCTGCCTTGCCTTTGCCGTCCAGGCCGACGGCGCCGACATTCGAACGATCGAGAGCGTCGCGGCGCCCGACGGCACGCTTCACCCTGTCCAGCGGGCCTTTCGCGAGTGTCACGGGCTGCAATGCGGCTACTGCACGCCGGGCTTCGTCATGTCGATCGTAGATTACCTCGAAGACAATCCCGATCCAGACCTTTCGGAGGACGCCATTCGCGAGGTCCTCTCAGGCAACCTGTGCCGGTGCACGGGCTATAAAAATATCGTCGCCGCCTTTCGCCGCGGCGCCGAGTTGATGCGCGGCTCGCGATAGAGAAACGGAGACCCTGGACGTGTCGACGCGCCAGTTCGGCGAGCCAATTGCACGCAACGCCGATGCTGCCCTCCTGCGCGGCGAGGGAAGCTTCATCGATGACATCGACCTTCCCGGCGCGCTCCATGCGGCGTTCGCCCGCAGCATGGTCGCCAGAGCGAAGATCCGCGCGATCGACACCAGCGCCGCGGAATCGCTCGACGGCGTGGTCAAGGTCTACACATGCGACAACATCGGCGCGCTCGATGCCCCGCTGCCGTTGCTGATACCGGCTCCCGACCTCACCCATCCGAAGACCCAGCGCCCGCTGGCCCGCGACGATGTGTTCTATGTCGGGCAGTGCATTGCGATGGTGGTGGCGGTCGACCGCTACGTCGCCGAGGATGCGGTGCGCCTGATCGATATCGACTACGATCCCCTGCCGGTCGAGTTGGACCTCGAAAAGGCGGTGAGCGACGACGCCCCGCGCGTGCATCCGGACGTGCCCAACAACACCGCCGGAAACTTTTGCGTAGAGACCGGGGATACCGACGCGGCATTCGCGGAGGCCGAGCACGTCACGCGGGTCAAGATCCGCCTGGAGCGCAGCACGGCGGCGCCGATGGAATGCCGCGCCATCGCGGCGCGTTGGGAAGCCGTGACCGGAGAACTCACCGTGTGGGACGGCACGCAGGCGACACTCTCGGTACGCGGCGGCCTGGCCTCATTGTTCCGCATCGATGAGGACAAGGTGCGCGTGATCGCGCCCAATGTGGGCGGTGGCTTCGGTCAGAAGATCATGATGTTTCACCCGGACGAGGTTCTGGTGCCGCTGGCTTCGATGGAGCTTGAGCGCCCGGTCAAGTACATCGAGGACAGGGTCGAGAACTTCATCGGCGCTTCTCAGGAGCGCACGCAGATCCACACGCTCGAAATCGCGGCCACGAAGGACGGCCGGGTGATCGGCCTCAAGGATGACTTCCTGCATGACACGGGCGCATTCATTCCTTACGGAATTGCAGTCGCCCACGTGAGCTCGACGTCGATCGCGGGCCCTTACCGCATCCCGAACTTCCGGGTCACGTTCCGCCCGGTCTATCTGCCGATGGTGCAGGTGACGCCCTACCGCGGCTGCGGCCGGCCGCATGCCTGCTACGCCATCGAGCGCGCCATGGATCAGCTCGCGGACGAGCTCGGCCTCGACCGTTTCGAGGTCCGCCGAAGAAACTTCATCGGGAAGGACGAGTTTCCCTATCCGCGCGAAGGCCTGATCTTCGCCGACGGTCTCCAGGTCATCTACGACAGTGGCGACTACGAGGAGGCGCTTGAGCAGCTGGAGCAGGCGATCGATGTCGAGGGCTTTCGCGCGGAGCAGTCAGCGTCCCGCGAGGAGGGGCGCTATCTCGGCCTCGGCTTCGGGTTCTATGTCGAGGGAACCGGGCTCGGCCCCTACGAAGGCGGGCATATCAAGATTCACCCGATCACAGGCAAGATCTACGTCAACACCGGGCTGACGGACCAGGGCCAGGGCCACGAGACGGTGTTCGCGCAAATCGCCGCCGAGCAGACTGGGGCACGCGTCGAGGACGTGATCGTCGTCGAAGGCAACACTGGCGCCTTCGAATGGGGGGTGGCGACCTTCGCGAGCCGCGCGGCGGTGTGCAGCGGCAACGCGATCCACATGGCGGCGGTGAAGGCGCGCGCGCAGATCGTCGAGGCGGCAGCCAACATGATGGAGTGCAGCCAGTCGGATATCGATCTCCACGACGGTGCGGCGTGGGTGAAGGGGACCGACCGCCGCGCGACGCTGGCGGAGATCGCGACCGCGACCAACCCGCTGCGCTATGCCTTCAACGAACCCTCCAAGAGCGCCACGCAGTTCGCGCCGGCGAGCCGTCACGACGGGCCGCAGCTTGCCGAAGGCAGGACTCCGGGAATCGAGGCGACCGACTACTACAGCCCACCCCACGCGACCTGGGCCTTCGGCGCTCATGCGGCCGTGATCGAAGTCGATCCCGAACTCTGCACGATCGATGTGAAGCGATACGTTTGCATTCACGATTGCGGGCGGATGATCAACCCGACCATCGTGGACGGCCAGGTGATGGGCGGGATCGCGCAGGGCGTGGGCGGCGCGTTCTACGAGCGCTGCGAGTTCGACGAAGAGGGAACCCCGCTCAACGCCAATTTCATGGACTTCCTGATGCCCTACGCGACCGAGGTGCCCAACGCGGAGATCATGCACTCGGAGACGCCGTCGCCCCTCAATCCGCTTGGCGTGAAGGGCGTCGGCGAGGCCGGCACCATTCCGGTCGCGCAGGTCTACGCGTCAGCGGTGGAGGATGCCCTGCAACCCTTCGGGATCGCGCCAATCCGCGAGGCGCCGCTGACGCCGGACGCCATTCACAGGATGCTCAGGCAGGCGCGCGACGCCTAACTCGCGCGCCCGAACAGAAGCCCGATCATTCGCCTCATCCACGCAACGATGACGATGCGTGTGAGTTGCGTGGCCTCGATTGCCTGGGGAGGCTCCTGACCGTCCGCGCCGGCATCGGCTTCCTGCCCACCGCGCGCGAGCTTGTTGCGGAGACGCTCTGCAAACTGCGCGGTGAGGTGGTTGGCGACGTCCTGAACGATCCCGGAGCGGCCGATTTGCGCGAGCGCGCCGGAAAGCTTGATGTCGCCCGAGAGCCTGACGAACGATCCGCCGTCTTGCTCCTGAATTTCGTAGGCAATGCTCGCCTTCGCGCGGTTGCCACCCCGGCGATCGACGCCCGAGGCTTCGATCCTGGCGGTGCGTGCATCGTGGTCCGTCTCGGCAATGGTGGCCTCGCCTTCGAACGCAGCCGTCACCGGCCCGAGCTTGACCGTGACCTTGCCTTGGTAGGTCGCCTTGCTGGTCTGGCCCAGAAGCTCCGTGCCCGGCATGCAGGTCACGACCTCGGGCACGTCCTGGAAGAACTCCCAGACGCGATGGGCAGGCTGATCGATACTGAACGAGGCTTCGATGTCCGGCACGGCGTGATCTTGCGCGGCTGTTGTGTCTTGAAGCTAGGCGAAGTGGCGGCGCGACGGAAGTGCACCACTGTCCTCCTGCCGTACTCAAGACGTGCCGACGGCCGAGGAACGAAGTCGGCAACCTTCCGGGCAACCGGCGGGTGCGAACCGCCAAGCTCCGAGTGGCTTTGCTGCCCGAATCCGCCGAAATCTCTTGCACCACCCCGCAGGACGCGATCGCCAGATGAGAACCACTTCACCAGATGAGCGCCACTTCAAATGAGTGGCGGATGGGGGGACCGCCGGGGATAGATTGCGCACGTTTCCAAGCGTTACCAAACGTTCCGCTAAATCAAGCCTTGCGTTTCCACCGATATCCACCTGTTTTCGCTCGCAGTGTGGGAGTCGATGGGGGAGAGATAGGCGTGGCCGGCAAGGGTTCGATTCCCTCGGAATCCGCCATCAAAGCCCTGAAGAGGGGCCGCCTCACCGCCGCCTTCGTCCGAAGCGTCAGATCGTGGCGGAGACCCATGAGCCTGGGGTCTCGGTGCCGATGGTGGTGCAGCGCTACAACCTCAACGCCAATCGGATTTTCGGGTGGCGGCGGCTGTTTCGCGAGGCTGAGCGCGTCGGCGGGGTCGCCCGCTTCCTCGACGACGGCCGCATCTGCCTGACCAACAACGCCTCAGAGCGGGCGCTCAGGCCGCTGTGCCTCAAACGCAAATCATGGCTGTTCTGCGGCGGCGCGCGGGCGGCGCACGGGCGGCGGTGATGTACACTCTGATCGGCACCGCCAAGCTCAACGGTGTCGACCCCCAGGCTTGGCTTGCCGACGTCCTCGATCGCATCGCCGAGATGCCGCAGACCCGCCTGCCCGAACTCCTCCCCTGGCACTGGAAAGCCGAACGGCAGCAGGCCCTCGCCGCGTAGCCGGCACTCTGCACTCGAGACTTACCGGGCGTCCGGCGCCGGCAAAATTATGCCCAATGGCACGCGGCCTTCACCGGATGCTCACACAAAACTAAGATTCATCAATAGATTATAAGAGTTGGGTGGTGACCCCTACGGGAATTGAACCCGTGTCTCCACCTTGAAAGAGTGGTGTCCTAACCTCTAGACGAAGGGGTCACTGCCATGGGCCGCGCTATGTAGCGGGCGTGGCGCCTCGAAATCAAGGGCTCGATGGCGGGGGCGCGGGGGCGCCGTCGTCGATGTGCAGCTCGACGGCGCGGGTGCCCCGGCGGCGGTCAAGGCGGAGCCGACCCGCGAGGTGAAACGGGTGCCCCGCGCCCGCGAGCAGCGCGTGGCCCAGCGCGTTGTCGGCGGCGCGGAAGGCGATGCCCTTGAGCCGCCTGCCCGAGCGGCCGGCAAGCTGGCAGCGCACGTGGCCGCGGCCCACGATGTCGGCGCGCAGCAGCTGGGCGCTGGCGATGGCGAAGCGGGGCTCGGGGTTGCCGGCGCCATAAGGGCCGGCCGACTCCAGCATTTCCAGCAGGTCCGCCGTCGCGCCCTCGACGCCAAGCGCGCCGTCGAGGCCGAGGGTTGGGACCCGCGCGGCCTCGTCTGCGTCCACCTCCAGGCGGTTACGCAGGAAATCCCCCAGCGGCGACAGCTTCGCCTTCTCCACGGTGAAGCCTGCCGCCATCGGATGGCCGCCGCCGTTGACCAGCAGCCCCGCCTGGCGGGCGGCGGTGATCGCAGCGCCGATATCGACGCCCGGCACCGAGCGGCAGGAGGCCTTGCCGACGCCATCCGCTCCATCCTCCCAGGCGACGACGACCGCCGGCCGGTTGTAGCGCTCCTTCAGCCGGCTCGCGACGATGCCAATGACTCCGGCATGCCAGCGCTCGTCGTGGGCGAGGACCAGGGACGCCGATGCGGGCGCACCGTCGCCGGCCATCTCGACCTGCTCGATGGCCTCCTCCAGCACCGCCTGCTCGATCTGCTGGCGCTCGCGGTTGAGGGAGTCGAGGTGGCTCGCGATCTCGCGTGCGCTGTCGTCATCCTCGGTGGTCAGCAGGCGCGCGCCCAGGCTCGCTTCGCCCACCCGGCCGCCGGCGTTGACGCGAGGCCCCAGGGTGAAGCCCAGATGGTAGACCCCCGGCGGCTCCTCCAGCCCGGAGACATCGCTCAGTGCCCGGAGCCCCGCGTTGCGGCGCTGCCGCATCATCGTGAGCCCCTGGCGCACGAAGGCGCGGTTGACGCCGGTGAGCGGCACCACGTCGCATACGGTGCCGAGCGCCACGAGGTCGAGCCACTGCAGGAGGTCCGGCTCCTCGCACTCGCGGTACCAGCCTGCCTCGCGCAAGTGCCGGTTGAGCCCCACGACAAGGAGGAAGGCCACGCCCACGGCGGCGAGCTGGCGGTGGGGGCTCGCGTCATCGAGCCGGTTGGGGTCGATCACCGCGCAGGCCTGGGGGAGCCGCGCCTCAGCCACGTGGTGGTCGACCACGATCACGTCGAGCCCGGCGTTGGCGGCGTCTTCGAGCGCGTCGAAGGCGCTGATTCCGCAATCGACGGTGATGACCACGCGCACGTCCTGCGCCGCGAGCATGCGCATGGCGGTGGCGTTCGGTCCGTAGCCCTCGCGCAGGCGGTCCGGGATGTAGATGGTCGGCGGGCCGGCAACGGCCTCGAAGAAGCGGCTGAGCAGTGCGGCCGAGGTCGCGCCGTCCACGTCGTAGTCGCCGAAGATCGCGATCTTCTCGCCTGCCTCCAGCGCGCGGGCGAGCCGCGCGATGGCCGCCTCCATGTCCAGCAGGTGCAGAGGGTCGGGCAGGAGGCGGCGGAGCGTGGGATCGAGGTAGTCCGGCGCCTCCTCCGCCGCAATGCCGCGGGCTGCGAGCACGCGGCCGACCAGTTCCGGCACCTCGACGGCCTGTGCGAGGGAGAGGCCGGCAAACGAATCGTCGAGCCGCGCGCGCCAGCGCTTGCCGAGCAGCGAACGCTCGACCCCGAGCATCGCCGCCCCGTCGCTCATCGAATCAGGTGCCGGAGCGATTCACGCGCCGATGCGCTCGGGCGCGCGGGAAAAGTCGTGCTCGGCCTCGATCATGCGCACGGTGCCGGTGCGCGAGCGCATGACCACCGAGCTGGTGCGCGCGCCGTTGGGGAGCCGCGAGACGCCCCCCAGCATGGCGCCGTCGGTGACCCCGGTCGCGCAGAACATCACCTCGCCGCCGGCAAGCTCGTGCAGGGTGTACTTGCGGCTCAAGTCGGCAACGCCCATCGCCCGCGCGCGCCTCTTCTCGTCGTCGTTGCGGAAGACCAGCCGGCCCAACATCTGGCCGCCAATGCAGCGCAGCGCCGCGGCGGCGAGCACGCCCTCCGGCGCGCCGCCGATCCCCATGTAGATGTCGACGGTGCGGTTGAGCCGCGTGGTCGCGATCACGCCTGCGACGTCGCCGTCCCGGATCAGCTGGATGCGCGCGCTGGTCTCGCGCACCTTGGCGATCAGCTCCTCGTGCCGGGGGCGGTCCAGGATCAGCACGGTCAGCTCGTTGACGTCGCAAGCCTTTGCCCTGGCGAGCTTCGCCAGAGTCGTGGCCGGCGGATCGTCGAGGTCGACCAGCTCGTCCGGCAGCCCGTCGCCGACGGCGATCTTGTCCATGTAGGTGTCGGGCGCGGCAAGGAAGCCGCCTTTCTCCGCCATCGCGAGCACGGCGAGCGCATTGGGGCCGCCGGTGGCGCAGATGGTGGTGCCTTCGAGCGGGTCGAGCGCGACATCGAGGCTGGGCCCCTTGCCGGTGCCCACAGTCTCGCCGATGAAGAGCATCGGCGCCTCGTCCCGTTCGCCCTCGCCGATCACCACGGTGCCGTCGATGTCCAGGGCGTTGAGGCCGCGCCGCATGGCATCGACGGCGGCTTGATCCGCGGCCTTCTCGTCGCCGCGGCCGATCAGCCGGGCCGCCGCGCGGGCCGCGGCTTCGGTCACGCGCACTGCGTCCAGCGCCAGGTTACGGTCGAGGGAGGCCATCTCGTCGGCGATCTCGCTCCCCACCGATGCCTCCTAGAACGCTTCGATCCGGATCATGCGCGGCGGCTCCAGCACCGTGTCGAGGCGGTCGATTGCGGCGAGCGCGCTCACCACCGCCGACTCCTGTGCCTCGTGGGTGGTGAGCACCACGGGGACCAGCTCGCCGGGGTTCCGCCCGCGCTGCAGCATGGCCTCCACGGAGACCTGCTCGTCGCGCAGGCAGGCGGCGATGCCGGCAATCACGCCCGGCTTGTCCACCACCATCAGGCGAATGTAATAGGCGCCGACGTGGTGGTCCATGGGCTTCGCCGCCGGCCGGGACGTGCCCGCCGCCCCCGCGGGAAAGGCCGGCATGATCTGCCCGCGCGCAATGTCCACGAGGTCGGCGACCACGGCCGATGCTGTCGGTCCGGCGCCGGCACCGGGGCCTTCGAAGAGCGCGCTGCCGATCCGGTCGCCTTCCGCCACCACGGCGTTGAAGACGCCATCGACGCGGGCGATGGGCGCAGTCTCGCGGATCATGCAGGGGTGAACGCGCTGCGTGACCGCCGCCTCGCCGTCGCGGGTGATTCCCAGGAGCTTGACCCGGTAGCCGAGCTCGATGGCGAAGCCGATGTCGAGTGCGCTGACGTGGCGGATGCCCTCGACATGCACGGCGGCAAAATCCACCGGGCAGCCGAACACGACGCTGGTGAGAATCGCGAGCTTGTGGGCGGCGTCGATGCCGTCGATGTCGGTGGAGGGATCGGCCTCCGCATAGCCAAGCTCCTGCGCCTCTTGCAGCACGGAGTCGAAATCGCGCGCCTGGCCAGCCTGTACCGACTCGTGCATCGCCGTCATGATGTAGTTGCAGGTGCCGTTCAGGATGCCGTAGACGCCGCCGATCCGATTGCCTGCGAGGCCCTCGCGCAGCGCCTTGACGATGGGGATGCCGCCCGCGACCGCGGCCTCGTAGCCGAGGTGGCGGTCCGCCTGCCGGGCGGCGTCCGCGAGCGCTGCGCCGTGGTGGGCGAGCAGTGCCTTGTTGGCCGTTACCAGATGCTTGCCGTTGGCGAAGGCGGTCTCGGAGAGCGCCCGCGCGATCCCTTCTGAGCCGCCGATCAGCTCGACCACGACGTCGACGGCAGGGTGGGCGGCAAGCGCCCGGGCGTCGTCGCACCAGTCGAGACCGTCAAGCGAGACCCCGCGATCCTTGCCCCTGTCGCGCGACGAGACAGCAACAGCCTCGATCGGCCGGCCCGTGCGTTGCTCCAGCAGCGTGGCGTTGTCCCGCAGCAGCGCAAGCACGCCGCAGCCGACCGTGCCCAGTCCGGCAATGCCGATTCGTAGCGGCTCAGGCATAGGGGTGTGCTTCTTTCGGGTCGGTTCGTGGCGTGGGGTGAGTCCGGCCGACCGATCTCCGGCCGCCCGACTCACCATAGCAGCGATGGGTCACGACAGGGGAGGGGTCTCGACGGGCCGATCGTGAGGCGGGGTACACGGCACGCCGGCTGCTGCCGGTGCGCCGTTTGCGCGGGAGAGCAAAACGCCCGGCACGATTATCCGCCGTTCGCCGCTGTGGGCTCCGCGGTCTCTCCCGCCGGCCTGTACACAGCCCGAACCTGCGTCATCGACTCGTCCGATCCCACCCGGGCACGAAGCTCCTCCGCCGTGTGCTGCGCCTTCTCGCGGTCCGCCACCAGGCCGGCCGTCAGCTGGACGCGCTCTTCTGCGCTCGAAACCGCGGGGGCCTCGCTCGGCACCTCGCTGAGGGAGCGGTATGAGTCGTCGCCGGGCACTGCGTCGCTGCCGAAGATTTCGTCGTCGTCCTCGACATAGCTGAACAGGTCGCCGATGTAGTCGGTCGTGTCCTCGATCGCCGTGCATCCTGTGACAAGGAGGCCGAGAGCGATCGGCGCGATCGCGAAGAGCGCCAGCGGCCGCATCCGGCGCTGCCTCTGATCCTGCGCAGTCGTCGCGGTGTTCTGGTCGTCTTCCATGGGGATTCTCCTGGGTGACTGGCGAGCCTCGCAACCGCCAGGATTGAGAACGATCCGACTCGTTAGTAGCATATACGCGAATCCGTTCAATCGCATCAGCGGGTATCGGCCGAAGGCCGCGCCCGCCGAACCCACACGGACCCGGCTTGCAATGCCCGATGACTCGTCTGCCGCTCGGGCGGCGGAAAACGATACGGCTGACCACGTCGCCGCCATTGCGGCGCAGAGTCAGCGCATGGTTGCGCGTTTCCTGAGCGGGCAGGGCGCGTCCGGCGCCGGGGCGGGTGCAGACCCACTCAACCTGAGCGCCGCCCTGGGAGCGATGGCGCGCAGCTTGGCCGACGACCCCTCGCCGCTGATCGACGCCCAGAAGGCGTGGTGGGACGGCTACTTCAAGCTCTGGCAACAGGGTGCGCAGCGCCTGCAGGGCGAAGAGCCCGCCGAGCCGGTTGCCACGCCCGAGCCCGATGACCGGCGCTTTCGCGATCCGGCCTGGAGCGAGAGCTGGGTCTTCGATCACCTGAAGCAGTCGTACCTGCTGACCGCCGCCTGTATGCAGTCGGCGGTGGGGAGCCTGCGCGGCCTCGACGAGAAGGACGCCGCGAAGCTCGCCTTCTACACGCGTCAATTCGTCGATGCGCTGGCGCCGACCAATTTCCTCGCCACCAACCCGGCGGCGCTCAGGGAGACTGCCGAGACCAGGGGCGAAAATCTGCTGCGGGGCCTGCGCAACGTGCTCGACGATCTGGAGCGCAACGAGGGCCGGTTTGCGCCCCGCATGTCGGGCGAGGGCCACTTCACCCTGGGTGAGACCATCGCGACGACACCCGGAAAGGTCGTGTTTCAAAACGACCTGATGCAGCTGATCCAGTATGTGCCCAGCACGGAAACGGTGTTTCGCCGGCCGCTCCTCGTCGTGCCGCCCTGGATCAACAAGTACTACGTGCTCGATCTCAGACCGAAGAACTCGTTCGTTAGGTGGGCCGTGTCAAAGGGTTACACGGTCTTCATGATCTCCTGGGTCAACCCGGACGAGCGGCTCGCGGACAAGACCTTCGAGGACTACATGGTGGAGGGCCCGCTGGCAGCGCTCGATGCGGTCGAGCGGGGGACGGGCGAGCGCGATATCGCGGCCATCGGCTACTGCCTGGGCGGCACGCTGACGGCGGCGACGCTGGCGTACCTCGCGGCGCGGGACGACAAGCGGATCAGGAGCGCGACCTTCTTCGCCTCACTCGTCGATTTCGCAGAGCCCGGCGAGCTCGGAGTCTTCATTGATGATGCCCAGCTCGAATCGCTCGAGTCCATGATGGCGGAGAAGGGCTATCTCGAAGGCCGTCACATGGCGACGACCTTCAACATGCTGCGCGCCAACGACCTGATCTGGTCCTTCGTGGTCAACAACTACCTGCTCGGCCGCGAGCCGCTGCCCTTCGACCTGCTGTTCTGGAATTCGGATTCCACCCGGATGCCGGCGGCGATGCACGCTTTCTACCTGCGCAAGATGTATCAGGAGAACCTGCTGGCCCAGCCGGACGGCCTGAGCCTCGCCGGCGTGCCCATAGACCTTCGCCGTATCGACGTCCCGACCTATATCGTGGCGACGCGGGAAGATCACATCGCGCCCTGGCAATCATGCTTCGCCGCCTGCGGTCTCTACCGGGGGCAGCGCCGCTTCGTCCTGGGCGCCTCCGGCCATATCGCCGGCATCATCAATCCGCCGGCGGCCGGCAAGTACGGCTACTGGACCGGGCCGGTCGGGGAGTCGCCGGACGCCGAGAGCTGGCTCGCCGCTGCCGAGCGCCACGAGGGCTCCTGGTGGGACGACTGGCACGCCTGGCAGCGCCGCCGCGCGGGCGGCAAAAAAATGCCGGCGCGGGTCTCCGGCGAGGGCGCGCTCAGCCCGATCGAGGACGCGCCGGGCGCCTACGTTTCAGCGGCGTAGCTGCACCTGCCCGCTGCGGCGGGCCCGAGGTTGCCCGGTACTCGCCGGCACGGTTCGCGTAGCGCCGGGCGATGATGGTGATGGTTTCGCGCTCGGCGTTGCTTACCATGCGTACCGCCTTCGCGGGCCGGCCCATCCACATCTCGCCGCTCTTGACCCGCTTGCCCGGTGTTACCAGCGCGCCGGCGGCGACCCAGGCGCTGCTCTCCACCACGGCGAAGTCCATCACCGTGGCGCCCATCCCGATCATGCAGGCGTCTTCAAGAATGCAGGCGTGCAGCAGGCACATGTGGCCCACCACCACGTCGTCGCCGATGAGGGTGGGGCCGTCGGCCGTGGCGGTGTGGACGATGGTGCCGTCCTGGATGTTGCTGCGTGCACCGACGCGAATGTAGTTCACGTCGCCGCGCAGGGCGCAGTTGAACCAGACGCTCGACCGCTCCCCGAGCACGACGTCGCCGATCACGTTGCTTCCCGCCGCGACGAAGGCGTTCGGCGCCACCTGCGGCCAGCGGTGGCGGTAGGGGTGCAGCAGGCCGGCGGACATGGGCTCCCGTCTCGCTACGGAAAGAGCGGCGCCTGCTCGAGCCCGGTCGTCTCCGGCAGGGCGTGCATCAGGTTCATGTTCTGGATCGCCTGGCCGGAAGCGCCCTTGACCAGATTGTCGATGGCCGAGATCAGGATGGCGCGCCCCTCGATCCGGTCGTCGAAGACCCCGATGAGGCAGTGGTTGGAGCCCCGCACGTGGCGGGTCGCCGGCGCCGCGCCGGCAGGCAGCACGCGCACGAACGGCTCGTCTGCATAGCGCCGGGCGAGGGCATCGCGCAGGGCGTCGGCGCCCGCGCGACTGCGCACGTAGATCGTTGCCAGAATGCCTCGGTTCATCGGCATGAGATGGGGCGTGAAGTTGACGCGTACGGGCGCGCCTGCCGCCGCGGACAATCCCTGCTCGATCTCGGGCGCGTGGCGGTGGGCGGCGACGCCGTAGGCGTGCACGCCCTCGCCGACCTCGGCGAAGAGGCTTCCCTGCTTGGCCTCGCGGCCCGCGCCTGAGACTCCCGACTTGGCGTCGATGATGATGTCGTCGGTCTCGATCAGCCCGTCTTCGAGCAGCGGCGCGAGCGGCAATTGCGCAGAGGTCGGGTAGCAGCCGGGGTTCGCAACGAGGCGGGCGGTGCCGACCTCGTCGCGCGCGAGTTCGGTCAGTCCGTAGACAGCCTCGGCTTGAAGCGCCACAGCGCCATGCGCCTGCCCGTACCATTCGGCGTAGACCTCGGGGTCCGCCAAGCGAAAGTCCGCCGAAAGATCCACCACCTTCAGGTGCTCGGGCAGAGAGGCAACGACCTCCTGCGTGGTGCCGTGGGGGAGGCAGCAGAACACCGCATCGAGCCTATCCCACGCCGCGTCCTCGATCTTCACGAGGTCGGGGAAGCCCGCGCCGTCGAGATGGGGAAAGACCGCGCCCAAACTCTGGCCCGCCCGGCGCTCGGCGGTCAGCAGACCGACGGAGAAGCCGTCGTGATGCGCCAGCAGACGCAGCAACTCGCCGCCGGTATAGCCGCTCGCGCCGAGCACGCCGACGCGCGCCGTGTTGCCCGTGCCGGATGGGGAGGGGCTCATGGGAAGCCTATGTCGATCGCGAAAGCCGGAGGTAAATGCGCGCCGGCGACGCCTGACCTAGCGCTTCGAGAACTGGAAGCTTCGGCGGGCCTTGCGCTTGCCGTACTTCTTGCGCTCCACGACGCGGCTGTCGCGGGTGAGGAATCCGCCCGACTTGAGCATCTTGCGCAGCTCTGGCTCGCGTGCTGCCAGCGCCCGGCTGATGCCATGACGAAGCGCCCCGGCCTGGCCGGAGAGGCCGCCGCCCTTGACCGTGCAAATGACGTCGTACTGGGTCCGGCGCCCGACCAGCTCCGCCGGCTGGTTGATGATCATCCTGAGCGCGGGCCGGGCGAAGTAATTCTCAACCGGACGCTTGTTGACCGTGATCGTACCGATGCCGGGCCTGAGCCACACCCGCGCCACGGCATCCTTGCGCTTGCCGGTCGCATAGGTGCGGCCGAGCCGGTCGATCTGCGGCTCGGGCTCGATGTCGGCGTCGGGCCGGGCGACCTCGCCGAGCTCGGCGAGGCTGGTGAGGGTCTTCGGCTCGTCAGCCACGGAGCGTGCTCCTCGCGTTCTTCGGATTCATCGCAGCGATATCGAGAGGCTCAGGCTGCTGCGCCTCGTGCGGATGGTCGGGGCCCGCATAGACCTTCAGGTTCGCCATCTGCTGGCGGCCCAGGGGGCCCTTGGGGATCATCCGTTGCACCGCCTTGATCACCACCTCCTCGGGCCTCTTGCCGTCGAGGATCCGGGCCGCCGTGCGGGTCTTGAGGCCGCCGGGATACCCGGTGTGGTGGTGATAGACCTTGTCTTCCCGCTTGCGCCCGGTGAGCCGCACCTTCTTGGCGTTCACGATGATGATGTTGTCGCCGCAATCCATGTGCGGGGTGTAGCTCGGCTTGTGCTTGCCGCGCAGACGGGTCGCAACGATGCTGGCGAGCCGGCCGAGGACGATGTCTTCGGCGTCCACCAGCATCCATTTCTTCTCGATTGTGGCAGGTGTTGCCGAGAAGGTTTTCATTTCGCTCACGACGATGGGATGTAACAAAACAGCGCGCAGGCCTGTTCGGCTCTCGCCGGCCAGCGCGCCGCCGGGAGTATGCCACAGGACTTTGCCCAGTCAACGGCAGCGTTGCGGGGTAATGCGTGGCACTATCGCACGGAGCGAAGACGGAGATTCGGGGACCATGTCAGACGTAGAGGGGAAGGTTGCGCTCGTCACCGGTGGCGGTACTGGCATCGGCAAGGGCATCGCGCTGCTGTTCGGGCGCCAGGGCATGAGGCTTGCCCTCAACGGGCTGGAGCACGCGTGGAGCGCCGACAACCAGTACGAGACCGCCCACATTGGCGGCTACTCCGCGGCGCAGGCAGTGGCGGAGGAGATCGGCGGCGACGCCTTCGCGATCGACGCGGATGTCGCGGACGAAGCGGCCGTCGAGGCCATGTTCGCGCAAACGGTCGAGCGCTTCGGGCGGGTCGATGTTGTGGTCAACGCGGCCGGCGTGATCACCGCCCGCCCCATCGCCGAGATGAGCGAGACGGAGTGGGACAACATCATGGACGTGAACGCCAAGGGCACGTTCCTCGTGAACAAGGCGGCGGTCATCCAGATGCGCGCGCAAGGGGACGGCGGGCGGATCGTCAACATCTCGTCGGTCGCCGGGAAGTTCGGCACCGCCACGCTCACGCACTACTGTGCTTCCAAGTTCGCGGTCATCGGCTTCTCGAACGCGCTGGCCAAGGAGGTCGCGCGCGAGGGCATCACGGTCAACTGCATCTGCCCCGGCATCGTAGGCACGCAGATGTGGACCCTGCTCAATGACGCCTTCGGGGAGCCGGGGGAGACGCCGGAGCAGACCTACGCACGCTTCATCGAGGGATACATTCCCCAGGGCGTGCCCCAGACCGAGGAGGACATGGCCGAGCTCGCGCTCTATCTGGTGCGCGCGCCCCACGTCACCGGGCAGGCCATCAACCTGGACGGCGGCGCCGCGCTGTAGTGCCCGAGCCGGGGCTTCGCACTGGGGTCACGCCCCGCGGATCATGTCCGCGGCTTTCTCCGCGATCATGATGACCGGAGAAGCGGTGTTGCCCGACGTGATCCGGGGCATGACCGAGGCGTCCACGACGCGAAGGCCCTTCAGCCCGTGCACGCGCAGCTCCGGGTCCACGACTGCGTGCGGATCCTGACCCATCTTGCACGTTCCCACCGGGTGGAAGATCGTGGTCGCGATGTTGCCGACCTCCTTCACAAGGTCCTCGTCCGACTGAACCTCGGGGCCGGGCAGAAGCTCTCGCGGCGCGTAACGCTGTAGCGCCTTGGCCGTCATGATCCGGCGGACCTGGTGGACGGACTTGACAGCGATGCGGCGGTCGTGCGCGGTCGAGAGGTAGTTCGGCTTGATCTCGGGCTGTGCGTCCAGGTCAGTAGTCGTCACGTGGCAGGTGCCCCGGCTCTCCGGGCGCAGATTGCAGACCGACATCGTGATGGCGGGGTAGGGATGGAGCGGATCGCCCAGCCGGTCGGTGGAGAGCGGCTGGACGTGATACTCCAGGTCGGGCGTGGCGAGCGCGGGATCGGACTTCGTGAACATCCCGAACTGGCTCGGCGCCATCGACATCGGGCCGCTCCGGCGCAATGCATATTCGAGGACGATGCTCGCCTTGCCCCAGAGGCTGTTCGCGAGCGTGTTCAGAGTCTTCGCGCCGCTTACTCCGTAGACCGTGCGGATCTGAAGGTGATCCATCAGGTTCTCGCCGACCCCGGGGTTCTCGTGAGCGATCTCGATACCGAGCCCGGCAAGCCGCTCGGGCTGACCGATTCCCGAAAGCTCCAGAATCTTGGGTGAGTTGATCGAACCTGCGGCCAGCAGCACCTCGGCTTCGGCGCGCACTTGGCGCCGGGTGCCCTTCTGCCGGTAGACTAGGCCGCGCACCTCGTGCCCTTCCAGGATCAGGCGCTCGGTCTCGGCCTCGAGGATGACGCGCAGGTTGGGTCGCTTCATCGCCGGCTTGAGGAACCCGCTCGCCGTGGTCCAGCGTACGCCCTTCCGCTGGTTCACCTCGAAAAAGCCCGAGCCCTCGTTGTCGCCGTCGTTGAAGTCGGTGCGGGGCTGGATGCCGAACTCCTTCGCGCCTTCCTGGACTGCCTCCAGAATGTCCCAGCGCAACCGCTGCGTGGTGACCTTCCAGCCGCCGCCGGTGCCGTGCATCGGGCTCGCGCCGGCGTGGTGGTCCTCCGACTTGAGGAAGTAGGACAAGACATCGTCCCAGCCCCAGCCGAGGTTGCCCAACTGGCGCCAGTGATCGTAATCCGCCGCCTGGCCGCGCATGTAGATCATACCGTTAACCGAGGTGCAGCCGCCCAGCACCTTGCCACGCGGATAGACGAGGCTGCGCCCGTTGAGGCCTGCTTCGGGCGCCGTCTTCATCATCCAGTCGGTGCGCGGATTGCCGATGCAGTAGAGGTACCCCACCGGGATACGAACCCAGTGATAGGCATCGCTGCGACCGGCTTCCAGCAGCAGCACGCGGATCCGGGGGTCTTCGGTCAAGCGGTTCGCGAGCACGCAACCGGCGGTGCCGGCGCCCACGACGATGTAGTCGTAGCGGCCGTCGAGCGATGCGGGTTCTGACACTCGCTTCCTCTTCCGACCGCTACATCGAGAGACCGAGCCTGCCGCGAGTGAGCTGGAACTCGGTGACCCCGCGTGACCAGAGCGCCGGCCGGTAGCGGGCGGACGCCACGTCCGAAATGAGTGTCGCGAGTTCGGCCACAATAGCGTCGACACCATGCTCCGACACCAGGACGCGATCAAGGTCGCTGCCGTACTGCGCCGCCACCTCGGGCACGGCCGTCACCTGCACGAGGGGGAGCATGGGATGCCCTTGAAGCGGGGTCTGCCCGACGTGGCAGAGCATCAGATCGACCCCGGTCGCGCCAAGGCCCGTGAACGCCTCCACGGGGTTTTCCGTCGGGGTCTCCATGATGTGGAAGCCAGCGTCGGCCGCCGGCCGGCCGAAGGCGAGCGAGGCGGAGGGCGCGAAACCAACAGGGAACACGGTGTTAAGGAACCCGTCGTTGCCGAGCAGGCCTTCGCTGTCGGGCACGACCACGGTCGCGCCCGCCGCGACGAGACCTATGGCGAGGCGACCGAACGCCTCACCCAGCGCGTGCGTCGCGGGCCCATGCGCGGCGAGAGCTACGCGCATCTCGGCCGTGCCCACGCGCCGGCGCTCGGATGCGGGCGCGGCGCGGGCCGCCGCCATCGCTTCGAGCTGCCGGGTCACCTTGGCCTGCACGCTGGCGATGCCGCCGTCCAGCTGCACGCTCGCCCAGCCGAAGCGGTCTGCCGCGACGCCACGCGCGGCCAGGTGGTTCCGCACCGCGTCGTTGTGGGTCATCTCGCAGCCGTGCTCCAGCAGCACCGCGTGGCGCACGCTCCGGTGCGCGAGGTGGCCGGTGAGGGTGTCGAGATAGAGGCCGGCGCCGTTGGCCGAGCCGCAGCCCTCGGTATGCACGAGTGCCACGAAGCGCGATACGTCGCTCCATGGCGGCGGGTTGGCATCGAGCTCGTCTGCGATGAGGCGCGCCACCTGGCCGGAGCATAGGCTGGTCGGCATCACCAGCGCGATCTGATCCGACGCCACGCCCTCCTCGGTGACCAGCGCGTCGAAGGCGAGGTCGAGTGGTGGCGTCTGCCGCACCTGTACGGGCCGCCCGCTCGGGACGGGACGCCCGCGCACTTTGTCCAGTCCTTCTCTGTTGGTGCGCGGCCAGTCGCGCCAGATCGAGACCTGGGCGTGGCCGGCGAGCTCCCCCTTGCTGCGCTGCCCGGAGGCGATGTCGAGCGCGAGTTCGAAGGTCTCGGCGCCGAGCGCGTCCATCTCCATGCCGTCGTTGTAGCGGCCGGCGTTCACGTCCATCTCGTTCGCGAGCAGCTCGAAACGCCCGGTGGTGGTGACGAACTTGAGCGTCGGCACGAAGGGGAAGTTGGTGATCGAGCCGTTGCCCGTGATGAAAAGGATGAGGTTGGAGCCCGCCGCCACCTGGCCTGCGATGCTCTCCAGGTCGTTGCCGGGGCTGTCCATGAAGTAGTAGCCCGGCTCGCGCATGGGTGCGCCGTAGTCGATGACGTGGTCGAGCCGGACCTCCGGCGCCTTCTTCCGGGCGGCGCCTAGCGACTTCAGCGCGATGTTGTAGAGCCCGCGGAAATTGTTTCCGCCCGTGGGGTTGCCTTCTGCCGTGGCGCCGTGGTTGGCGGCATAGCGCTTGAAGTTCTCGATCTTGTCCAGGAACGCGCGGGCGGTGGCGGCATCACGGACGTTCTCCAGCACGTAGGGCTCCGCGCCGATGAGTTCGTCTGTCTCGGCGAGGTTCGCGGCGCCCCCGTGGCGGATGACCTCCTTCGCCACCCAGCCGGCGAGCGCGTTGCCGGAGACGCCGGAGAACGCGTCCGAACCGCCGCATTGGAGCGCGAGACGAAGGTTGCCTGCGGGCTCAGGCGTGCGGCACGCGGCCGCGACCGCCGGCAGCCAGCGTTCGATCAACGCAGCCGCGCGCGCGACTTCGGCCTCGAACCCGCCCTCGACGGCGAAGAACGCGTGCGGCACGTGATCGAGAGGGTCGTCGCGATCCGCCATGAACCAGCGCAAGTCGTCGTTGCCGTAGGCGCCCGCGCCGTCGTCGGCCGCGAGCACCGCGCCCACGTTGGGGTGCACCATGAAGCCCGCGAGCACCCGGAGCACGTGGCCCAGGTTGTTGGGCCGCCCGGTGCCGCCGCCCTCGGTATGGGTCACCGCCACCACGCCGTCGACCCCGGCGGGTGCCTCGGCCGCCGCGCGCTCCGCCACCGCGCGCACGAAGCCGTTGGTGCGCGAGGTGGTGGCCAGCACCACGACGAAGTTGCGGGTGCCGACACCGCGCCCACCGGGGCGGCGGAAGCCCTCGAAGGTCGCGACCTCATCGGCAGGCGCGACCTGCGCGCCCGGCGTGAAGCAGGCCGCGTCCAGCGAGTAGGTCTCCATGGTGTCCACGAAGTTCGCGGCGTCGGGCAGCGCAAAGTCGATATCGCGGGCGCCCAATGCCGCCAGGATCCGCTCGTTGCAGATGTATTCGCCGGGTTTCAGCGCACGGGTTGCGATGCCGAAGGGGAGCCCCCAGGAGGTGAGTTGCGCGCCTTGCGGGACCGGCGCGCGGACGAAGCGATGCCCTTCGAGGATCGTGTGGGGCAGGCGGAACTCACCCGTCCCGTCGGCGACGCAGGTGCCGGCCTCCAGGCGCCGCGTCGCGATCGCGACGTTATCGCCCGCCATCGGAAGACGGGCTACCCGGTCGAATTCGAAACGGTCGGTCATCGCGACTTACTCGGCCCACTCACGAGACATGGCAGGGACGCCATCATTATCGGGAAACGCCGACCAGGGGTAGCCTTCAGGCGTCCCGAAGCTCCTCCGGTTTACGCCCGTGCCGCTGCGCCCTATCGTCCGCCGCGGGAAGAACACCGAGGCCGAGGGCGGCGCGCATGGCGATCCATTTCACGAAAGACGAGTTCGACCGGCGTCGCGACGCGGTGGTTAACGCACTGAAGGGGCGCGGCCTCTTCGGCATCCTGCTCTTCAAGCAGGAGAGCATGTATTACCTGACGGGTTACGACACCTTCGGCTTCTGCTTCTTCCAGTGCCTCTGGCTCGGCAGCGACGGGCGGATGACCCTGCTCACCCGCGCGCCGGACCTGAGGCAGGCGCAGCACACCTCGATCATCGACGACATTCGCATCTGGGTGGACGAAGCCGGCGCCGACCCCGCCGGCGCGCTCCGCGACGTGGTCACCGGGCATGGCGGGGCCGGCACGCTGATCGGCGTCGAGCGCGAGACGCAAGGATTAACGGCGGCGAACTGGCTCAGGGTGGAGCGGGCCTTCGATCGGTTCTGCACGCTGGAGGACGCGTCGGACCTCGTCTCCGCGCTCCGCCGGGTCAAGAGCGAGGACGAGCTTGCCCACGTGCGTCGCGCAGCGGAACTCGCCGACGACGCCCTGGCGGAGGCCGAGCGGCTGGCGGCGCCCGGCGCTTTCGAGGGCGATATCCTGGCGGCGATGCAGGGTGCGGTGTTCCGCGGCGGGGGCGAGTATCCCGGCAACCCCTTCATCCTCAGCTCCGGCCCCGATGCGCTCTTGTGCCGGGACAAGGCCGGGCGCCGGCGGCTTGCCGAGAGGGACCAACTCACCCTCGAGTTCGCCGGCGCCTACTGCCGCTATCACGCCGCGCTCATGCGCACCCTTGTGATCGGCCCGGCCTCCGACGCGCACAAGGCCATGCACCGGGCGTGCAGCGACGCCCTGAACGCGTGTCGGGACACCCTGCACCCCGGCCGGCGCTTCGGCGAGGTCTTCGACGCCCACGCGCGGGTGCTCGACGAAGCGGGCTATCGCAAGCATCGCCTCAACGCCTGCGGCTACAGCCTGGGCGCGACCTTCGCCCCGTCCTGGATGGACGGGCCCATGTTCTACACCGGCAATCCGCAGACCGTGGAGCCCGGCATGGTGCTCTTCGTTCACATCATCCTCGCGAACAGCGACGACGGGCTCGCCATGACGCTCGGCGAGACCTACGCGATCGGTGATGACGGGCCGGAGTGTCTGAGCAAAGCGCCGCGCAATCTCGCTCCCGGCGGTGGCGAGGCCGTCGCATAGGCCATGTACGAGGTCGCGCTCACCGAGGCCCACTTCCCGGCGCAGAAGGATATCGACGTTCGCGAGATCACCGTCGGCGGGCTGCTGCGCAAGATGGCGGCACATCGTCCGCATGCGGAGGCGTTGGTCGAGGTCCGGCAATCCGGCGAGATCGGGCGGCGCTGGAGCTATGGAGCGTTGCTTGCGGACAGCGAACGGCTGGCCGGCGCGCTGGCTACGCGCTTTCGTCCCGGCGAGCGGGTCGTCGTCTGGGCGCCCAACAGCCCGGAATGGGTGCTGATGGAGTACGCCTGCGCCCTCGCCGGGTTGGTGCTGGTCACGGCGAACCCGGCCTACCAGGTGCGGGAGCTGCGCTACGTGCTCGAACAATCGGGCGCCGCGGCATTGTTTCTGGTCGAGGAGTACCGGAGCAACCCGATGGCCGAGATCGGCGCTGCTGCCGCGGAGGGCTTGAATGCCGTCCGCGAGGTCGTCGACATGAACGATGCGGCGGCCCTCCATGCCGTGGGTGGGGAAGGGGCGCAGGTGTTGCCCGACGTTTCGCCCGGCGATGCGGCGCAGATTCAGTACACCTCGGGCACGACCGGCTTCCCCAAGGGCGCGTTGCTGAGCCATCGCGGACTGGTCAACAACGCGCGCTATTACGCGGGCCGCTGCGGGGTGACGGAGCGCACCACCTGGATCAACCCCATGCCGATGTTCCACACCAGCGGGTGCGGCATGCTGACTCTGGGCTCGCTCCAGGCCGGCTGCCGGATGGTCCTGGTCAGCCTGTTCGATCCGCACGTCATCGTCGGCCTGATCGAGAGCGAGAAGGCAAACGTAGCCCTCGGCGTGCCGACGATGATCCTGGCCCTGCTCGATGCCCAGGAGGCCCGGCCCCGCGACATCTCCACGCTGGAGCTGGTGAGCAGCGGCGGCGCCATGGTGGCGCCCGAGCTGGTGCGCCGCGCCCGGCGCATCTTCGGTTGCGCGTTCTCGACCCTTTACGGGCAGACCGAGCACTCGCCGGTCATCACCCAGCACCACAGCGACGACAGCATCGACGACATCTGCAACACGGTGGGGCAGCCCAGTCCGCAGACCGAGGTCTCGATCCGGCGCGTTGCGGACAACCGGACCGCCGCCATCGACGAGATCGGCGAGATCTGCGCCCGCGGTCCCTGCGTCATGCTGGGCTATCACGACAACGACACGGCGACGGCCGAGGCCATCGACGCCGACGGCTGGCTCCACACCGGCGACCTCGGACGCATGGATGCACGGGGCTACGTCACGATCACCGGCCGGGTGAAGGAGATGATCATTCGCGGCGGCGAGAATCACTTCCCCGCCGAGATCGAGAACGTGTTGCTGGAGCACGCAAGCGTGGCCGAGGTTGCCGTGGTTGGCCTGCCAGACGAGACATGGGGCGAGGTGATTGCCGCCTTCGTTCGGACCGACGACGGGCGGGAGATCGACAAGGACGCTCTGCACGCCCATTGCCGCGCCAGCCTATCGCCCCAGAAGACGCCGGCGGTCTGGTGCCGTGTCGACGCGTTCCCGATGACGGGCTCGGGCAAGATCCAGAAATTCATGCTGCGGGACGGCTACCTCGAAGGGCAGTACCGAGGGGGACCACGATGACCACGCCAGTCCTCTACGAACGCGACGGACGGATCGCACGGATCACGCTCAACCGTCCAGAGGTGCTGAATGCCATCGACAACGAGTTGCCGGCCGCGCTTTCCGACGCTGTCGCGCAGGCCGATGCCGATCCGGCCGTCCACGTGATGGTGCTCTCGGGCGCCGGGCGTGCTTTCTGCGCAGGCTACGACCTCTCGCGCTACGCGAGCAGAGAAACCGGCGAGGACGATGGCAGCTACAAGGGCCAGGAGATGCCCTGGGACCCGATTCAGGACTACGCATTCATGTGGGCGAACACGCAGCATTTCATGGCGCTCTGGCGGGCGCTGAAGCCGGTGATCTGCAAGGTGCACGGCTTCGCGCTCGCCGGCGGCTCCGACATTGCGCTCTGTGCCGATCTCACGCTCATCGCCGAAGACGCCGAGATCGGCTACATGCCGGCGCGGGTCTGGGGCTGCCCCACCACCGCGATGTGGGTCTATCGCCTAGGGCCCGAGAAGGCGAAGAGGCTGCTCTTCACCGGCGACAAGATTACCGGCAGAGAGGCCGCCGACATGGGTCTCGTCCTGAAGGCCGTGCCTGCGGCTGACCTCGACGACGAGGTGGAGGCGCTGGCCCAACGCATGGCGAGCGTGCCGATCAACCAGCTGGCCATGCAGAAGCTGGTCATCAATCAGGCAATCGAAGCGACCGGCCTCATGAACACCCAGCGGTTGGCCACCATCTTCGACGGCATCACGCGCCATTCGCCGGAAGGCGTGAATTTCAAGAAGCGAGCCGAAGAGGTCGGCTGGAAGCAGGCCGTGCAGGAGCGCGATACAGGCACGTTCGACTGGACCCTGGAAAGGCCGATCGAAGGCTCGGACTGACCCTCCAGCCACCCCGAGCGCCAACCCGGCGGCGACCCGGGCCGTAACCGCTATGAAAATTGTTCGTCAGGCCATCGCCTTGACGGTCTACGACCCGAGGGATAGCCTCTCAGAAAACAGTGGTCCGGAATGTGGGAGGCATGAAGACCATGTTCATGAAATCAAGCGCAAAATCGGGCCTTCGGGGGTGGCTGAAGCGGTCGCTCGCGATGGCAATACTCGCCGGGGCGGTGGCATTCGCAGCGCCGGCACAGGCGAACGACACTATCAAGATCGGCTTCAGCATGGCGCTCACCGGCGGTCTCGCCGGGGCGGGCAAGGGCGCGCTCATCGCCATGCAGGTGTGGGCCGAAGACACCAACGCCGCGGGCGGTCTGCTCGGCAAGCAGGTCGAGCTCGTCTACTACGACGATCAGACAAACCCCGCGAACGTGCCGGGCATCTACACGAAGCTGCTCGACGTCGACGAGGTCGACTTCGTGGTGTCCGGCTACGGCACGAACCTGATCGCGCCGGCCATGCCGATCGTGATGCAGCGCGGCCTCGTCTTTCCGTCGCTGTTCGGTCTCGCGGTCAACGAGAAGTTCAACTATCCGAACTACTTCCAGATCATGCCGGCAGGGCCGGAGCCGTTGACCGACTGGTCGAAGGGCTTCTACAGCGTTGCCATGGCGCAGGATCCGCCGCCGAAGACGATCGCGCTCGTGGGCGCCGATGCGGAGTTTGCCAAGAATGCGGTCAAGGGCGCCCGGATCCAGGCGGAAGCACTGGGACTCGAGATCGTCTATGACGAGTCCTATCACCCGAAGACGCCGGACTTCACCCCGATCGTCAATGCCATTCAGGCGCGCAATCCGGATATGGTGTTTGTCGGTTCGTACCCGCCCGATTCGGTCGGGATGGTGAAGGCGGCCACCGAGGTTGGCCTCAAGACCAAGCTATTCGGCGGCGGCATGGTGGGGCTTCAGTTTGCCTCGATCATGACGGCGCTCGGGCCGAAGCTGAACGGCATCGTGAACTACGATTTCTGGGTGCCGGAGCCGACGCTGAAGTTCGAGGGTGTCGAGGCGTTCCTCGCCAAGTATCAGAAAGCGGCCGAGGGCCAGGGCGTGGACCCGCTGGGCTACTATCTCCAGCCTTACGCCTATGCGTATTTGCAGGTGCTGGGGCAAGCGATCACCGCCACCGACAGTGCGGATCACGCGGTCATTGGGGAGTACATCCGCAACAACTCGTTCGACACGGTGGTCGGCAACGTGAGCTTCGCGCCGAATGGCGAGTGGGCGAAGACGCGGGTGCTGATGGTCCAGTACCAGGGCATCGAGGACAACGAGCTCGCGACCTTCACCAAGGCCGGGACGCGTGTCGTGCTCTATCCCGAGGAGTGGAAATCCGGGACCGTCAACTACCCTTACGCCGAGTAGCCCGCGCTCCCGAGAGGAGCCGAGCAGCAACTGTCGATGGAAATGTCATCCCGCATTCGACGGGATGACATTTCCTATTACCGGTAGGACGGCCAGCGGTTGTTCTCCGTAGAACTATTAGTGAATGCGCTGATCGCCGGCGTGCTGCTCGGCGGATTCTATGCCGCGGTCAGCCTCGGGCTGACGGTCTCCTTCGGGCAGCTCAACATCGTCAATATCGCCCACCCGGCATTCATCATCCTGGGCTCATACATCGCCTACATGTGCAACAGCCTGTGGGGGCTGGATCCCATCCTGACGGGAATCATATTCATTCCCGTGTTCTTCCTGATCGGTGCCGGAGCTTACCGGCTCTACTACGAGAGTTTCGAGCGCAAGGACGATGAAGCGCTGCGCGGCCTCGCCTTCTTCTTCGGCGTCATGTTCATCATCGAGGTCGCGCTCATCATGGTTTACGGCGTGGACTTCCGCACCGTGCAGGCGTCTTACATCGGGCAAAGCTGGAAAGCCGGCGGGATCGGGGTGCCGACCCGCATGTTCGTGCCGTTTTGCGTCTCCATCGCCATGTTCAGCGCGGTCTATCTCTACATGTCGCGCACCTTCAACGGCCGCGCGATCAAGGCCGTGGCGCAGGATCGGCTCGCTCTCCAGCTCATGGGCGCCGATCCGGTCAAGATCAAGCAGCTCGGCTTCGGCATCAGCATCGGCACCGCTGCGCTGGCGGGTGCGCTGCTGATCATCATCATTCCGGTCGAGCCGTCCGTCGGCCGGCTCTATATCGGCCAGGTGTTCGCGATCGCGGTCCTCGCCGGGCTCGGATCGATCCCCGGCACGCTGGTTGCAGGACTCATCCTCGGCATCGCCGAGAGCCTGGTCTCGACGTTCTTCGGCCCGTCATGGGCGCCCGCCGTGGCCTTCGGCATCCTGCTGGCGGCCCTCGCCTTCAGGCCGCAAGGACTGTTCGGCCGATGAGGTGGCCTGCGGTGAAGCTCTCGCCCTTCTGGCTCTGCGCCGCCGCCATCGCGCTGCTCGGCATCGCGGTGACGATCTTCGATCTGTTCAACATCAACACCTTCATCTTCTTCGCGGGCTATGTGGTCCTGCAATACGTGGTGCTCGCGACCGCCTGGAACATCATGGGCGGCTACATGGGCTACGTGAACTTCGGCACGGCCGGGTTCTTCGCGGTGGGCGCCTACGCCTCCGTCGTGCTCTACAACCTCTTCCAGGCGCCGTTGGCTCTGATGATCCCCTTCGCGGGCGTGGTCTGCGCCCTGCTCGGGCTCGCCATGGGCTACCTGACGCTGCGCCTGCGCGGTGTCTTCTTCGCCATCGCCACGCTTGCGATGGCGATCGTCCTCGAGACACTGATCATCAATTGGGAATTCGTGGGTGGCGCGACCGGCGCCTACATTCTGCGCTCGCGCGAGCAGGCGCCGTTCGGCGACTACATCGAGTTCCTGTTCTTTGTGATGCTCCTGCTCGCGATCTTTGCCGTCTCGGTCGCGCGCTGGCTCGAGCTGTCGAGGACGGGGCGCGGCTTCATCGCCATTCGCGACGACGAGATTGCTGCCGAGTGCGCGGGCGTTCCCACCCTCCGGCTCAAGCTGATCGCGACGACGGTTTCCGGATTCCTGATGGGCGTCGCGGGCGCGCCGTTCGCGCTCTACGTGAGCTTTATCGAGCCGTCTTCGGCGTTCAATCTCATCTATGCGGTGAACGCCATCGCGATGCCGATGATCGGCGGCGCCACGACGTGGCTCGGCCCGGTGATCGGCGCGCTGCTGCTCGGCACCGTTCAGCAGGTCGCCACGGTGACGATTTCCTCGGAGCTCAACCTCCTGATCGTCGGCATCGTCCTGGTGTTCTTCGTGATCGTGGCCCCGGAAGGGATCGTCGGACTGCTCAAGAAGTGGTTGGGAGGCCGTCGCGATGACCGCTGACGCGCTGCTCGACGTGCGCGCCGTCACCAAGCGATTCGGCGGTTTCACGGCGCTGGACCAGGTCGACATGGAGGTCAGGGCGGGCGAGCGCTTCGGCCTGATCGGCCCGAACGGCTCCGGCAAGACCACCATGATCAACTGCATCTCGGGCACGCTCGCGAACGAGGGCGGCGAGATCGTTTTCAAGGGCGTCAAGCTCGACGGCAGGAAGCCCCATCAGCGCACGCGGCTGGGGATCGCGCGGTCATTCCAGATTCCCAAGCCGTTCCGGTCGTTGACGGTGCTGGAGAACCTGGGCATCGCGCTCGAATTTGCGACCGGCACCGGCCGGGCTGAGGTTCAGGACCGCGGCATGGCCATCCTGGAGACGATCGGGCTCGCCGACCGCGCCGGCACGAATGCCGGGGCGCTGACGCAAATCGACATGCGCAAGCTCGAGCTCGCCCGCGCGATGGCCACGCAGCCGGAGTTGCTGATTTCCGACGAAGCGATGGCCGGCCTCTCCTCGACGGAGGTCGACGACATCCTCGACATTCTGTTCAAGCTGAACGAGGGCGGCATCACGATCATCATGATCGAGCACATCATGCGGGCGGTGATGCGGTTCTCGACGCGGATCGTCGTCCTGGACGCGGGTCGCAAGATCGCCGAGGGCAACCCCGACGAGATTATCAACGACCCCGAAGTCGAGAGGGCCTATCTCGGTGAGTAGGATCGTCGTCGATAACGTCGAAGCCGGCTACGGTTCGGTGCGCGTCCTGCACGGCGTGTCCGTCGCCATCGATTCCGGCGAGACGGTGGTGCTGCTTGGCACCAACGGCAACGGCAAGTCGACGCTCATCAATTGCATCATGGGAATCGTGGCACCCTCCGCCGGGTCCATCGCGCTCGAGACGGACGACGGTGAGCGCATCGATCTCGTTGGAAAGACGCCGCAGGACGTGGTCGAGCTCGGCATCTCCCTGGTGCCGGAAGGCCGGCGCCTGTTCCCTCAGCTCACGGTGGCGGAGAACCTGACTCTGGGCGCCTATCGGGAATCGGCGCGCAAGCGGATTGGTGCAAACCTGGAGTTCGTGTTCGAGGCCTTCCCGGTGCTTGCCGAACGCCGGCGCCAGCTCGCCGGCTCGATGTCAGGCGGCGAGCAGCAGATGCTGGCTATCGCGCGGGCTCTGATGTCGGAGCCCCGCATCCTGGTGATCGACGAGCCCTCCGTCGGGCTCGCGCCGATCCTGGTCAGCCGCGTGATCGCCAAGATCAGGGAGTTGAAGGAGCAGCGCAATCTGACCGTGCTGATGGCCGAGCAGAACTTCAATCAGGCGATCAAGATCGCGGATCGCGGCTATATCATCGTGCACGGCGAGATCGCGTTCGCCGCCGAGTCCGCCGCCGACCTCTCCGAGAACGAGATGGTCAAGCAGTACTACCTCGGTGCCTGACGCCAGACCCGGCAACGCGACGGTCCCAACCATTGCCGCAAAGGGCCCGCTAGCCTAGGCTTGCCCGCCCCGGCTGCCGTCCGGTCCGGCCATTGCGGCGGCGCGCCAGCCCTCAACATGGAGACGCAGCATGTCGCTCGATCAGGCCCAGAACATCTCGCTGGAGGAGCTCGACAAGCAGGTCCTGCTCCACCCGGTCACGTCGATTGCCGAGCATCAGGACGCAGGCCCCGTCATCTACGGCAAGAGCGGCGGGGTGAAGATCTACGACCGCCAGGGCAAGGGCTACATCGATGCCGCGGCGGCGCTCTGGTGCGTAAACATCGGCTACGGGCGGACCAGGCTCGCCGAGGTCGCGGCCGAGGAGATGGCGCGCATCGGCTTCTTCCACACCTTCGGTGCCGCTTCCAACGAGCCCCAGATTAGGCTCGCGGAGAAGCTGCTCTCGCTGCTGCACGAGCACGCCGACTGCCATCACATCGGTAAGGTGTTCTTTGGGCTCTCAGGCTCCGACGGCAATGATACCCAGTTCAAGCTGGTCCGCTATTACAACAACCTGCGCGGCAGGCCCGAGAAGAAGAAGATCATCTCGCGCATCGGCGCCTATCACGGCGTCACCGGGGCGGCCGGCAGCCTCACGGGCATTCCGCTCTACCACAAGGCCTTCGACCTGCCCTTCGAAGGCGTGCTGCACACCGATTGCCCGCACTACTGGCGGGAAGGCCTGGAGGGCGAGAGCGAAGAGGAGTTCGCCGACCGCATGGCCGCATCGCTGGAAGCCATGATCGAGCGGGAAGGGCCGGAGACCATCGCGGCCTTCATCGCGGAGCCGGTGATGGGCACCGGCGGCGTGATCATTCCGGGCGGCGGTTACTACGACAAGGTGCAGGCGATCCTCAAGAAGCACGACATCCTCTTTATCGCCGACGAGGTGATCTGCGGCTTTGGGCGCCTCGGCACCTGGTTCGGCGCGAGCTACTTCGGCCTGCGCCCCGACCTGATGACCTTCGCCAAAGGGCTGACCAGCGCCTACTTCCCGATGTCGGCGGTGGCGATCTCGGACGAGGTCTGGCAGGTGCTGGCGGACGGCACGCCCGAGGTCGGCATGTTCGCCCACGGCTTCACCTATTCGGGCCACCCGGTTGGCGGTGCCGTCAGTCTCGCGAACCTCGAGATCATGGAGTCAGAGAACCTGGTCGCCAACGCGGCCGAGGTCGGCCCCTACTTCAAGCAGTGCCTGATCGAACGGGTTGGCGATCATCCCAATGTCGGCGACATCCGTGGTGCCGGCTTAATGCTAGGCGTCGAATATGTCGCCGAGCGCGGGAGCAAGGCCGCGCCCGACATGACGCCGCCGGCGCATCGGCGCGTTTCGGCCGCCGCACAGGAGCGCGGCCTGCTGACCCGGGGGCTGCCCTTCCTGCCGGTCAACGCCTTCTCTCCGCCGCTTACTTTCTCGCGGGCCGATGTCGACGAGACCGTCGGCATCTTCGGCGAGGCCGTGGAAAGCGTCTTCGGCAAAGGCTGAGCCTTCGTTCGTAGAGGCTCTGCCGTGGGGTTTCGCATCTCCGTCGATACCGGCGGCACCTTTACCGACGTCGTGGCCGGAGGCGACGGGCGCGAGGTGGTTGGCAAGGCGCCGACCACGCCCGACCGCATCTTCGTCGGCATGCAGGGCGCGCTGGAAAATGCGGCCGAGCAGCTTGATCTGAGCCTGCCTGCGCTGCTGGGCGAGACCGACCTGCTGATCTACGGCACGACGCGGGCCACCAACGCGATCGTGCAGGGCGCGGTGGCCAAGACCGCGTTCCTGGTCACGGCCGGCTTCCCCGACATCCTGGTGCTGAAGGAAGGCGGCAAGCACGGGGTCCACGACTTCGAGACCGACTACCCGGACCCCTACATCCCGCAGGCCCACACCTTCGAGATCGACGAGCGCATCGATTCCGAGGGCGGCGTGGTGACGCCGCTCGACCGTGAGCAGGCCCGCGCGGCGCTTGCGCTGGTCGAGGAGCGGGGCTTCGAGGCGGTTGCCGTCTGCCTGCTATGGGCGGTCGCGAACCCCGCGCATGAGCGGGCGCTCGCCGCGCTGATCGAGGAGGTGCTCCCCGGAGTCCCCTACACGCTCTCGCACCGGCTGATCCCCATCGTCCGGGAATATCGGCGCGCGTCGGCCACCGCCATCGACGCCTCGCTCAAGCCTCTGATGCAGGCGCACCTGCGCGGCATGGAGGACGATCTTCGCGCGGCCGGATGCAAGGGCGAGATCCTGGTGAGCACCTCCGTCGGCGGCTGCATGCACGTGGAGGAGCTGGTCGAGCGTCCCATCCACACGGTCAAGTCGGGCCCCGCCATGGCGCCGGTGGCAGCGTTGGCTTACTCGCAGATGGAAGGCTTCGGCGACGACGTGATCGTCTGCGACACCGGGGGCACCACCTTCGACGTCGGCCTGGTTCGGGACGGCGCGGTGAAGCAGACCCGCGAGACCTGGATCGGCGGTCTATGGACCGGCCATATCCTCGCGATCTCCTCGGTCGACGTGCGAAGCATCGGCGCCGGTGGCGGTTCGATCGCCTGGATCGACCCGGGCGGCCTGCTCCGGGTGGGCCCGCGCAGCGCAGGCGCGGTGCCGGGGCCCGCCTGCTACGGCGCCGGCGGCACTGAGCCTACGGTGACCGATGCGGCGCTGCTGTTGGGCTATCTCGACCCCGGTTACTTCCTCGGCGGGCGGCTTGCGCTCGACGAAGGCGCGGCGCGGCGTGCAGTGGGCGGGCTCGCCGATCGGCTGGGCAAGTCCCTGGACGACGGGGCGCACGCAATCATGAGCCTCGCCAACGAGCTGATGATCAAGGCGATTCAGGACATCACCGTCACCGAAGGCTTCAATCCGCGCGAGTGCACGCTGGTGGCGGGCGGCGGCGCGGCCGGCCTCGGCGTCATGGCGATCGCAGGCGAGCTCGGCTGCGACCGGGTGATCCTGCCGCGCACCGCCGCCGTGCTCAGCGCCTGCGGGATGCAGGTCTCGGACGTGATTCACGAACATTCGGCCAGCATGGTCACGCGCTCCACCGGGTTCGATTTCGAGGGCGTGAATGCCGTGCTCGGTTCGATTGACGCCGAGCTCGAACGCTTCGCCGCGACGCTGGGCGAGCGCGGGCTGGAGACCATGCGGATCGAGCGTTTCGTCGAGGCGCGCTACCTGTTTCAGGTGTGGGAGCTCGATGTGGCGCTGCTGATCGAGCGCTTCGAGACCGAGCGCGACGTCGCCGCCTTGGTCGAGCGCTTCCACGCGACACACGAACAGGTCTTCGCCGTGCGCGATCCCGACAGCATCCTCGAATGCCTCAACTGGAAGGGGCGGATCTCGGTCGGGCTCGACGCTGCCGCCCGGCCGCCGTCGATTGCCGGCGCCGGCGGACCGCCCGAGCCGGACAGCCGCCGGCCCGCCTATTTCGGCGGCGGCGCGCGCGTGGACACGCCGATCTATCTCGGCCGCAACCTGAGCCCCGGCGCCGTGATCGAGGGCCCCGCGATCATCGAGGAGCCCACCACCACCATCGTGGTCGACCCCGGCACGCGAACTCGCTTGAGCGAGGCCGGCAACTTCATCCTGGAGGCCCGTTGAGATGACGCCGCCCGAAACCGCGCCGGGGACCCTCGACCCGGTTCTGCTCTCGGTGCTCTCCAACCGGCTCGACGGCATCGTGAGAGAGATGTCGAACACGCTGCTCAAGGCCGCCCGCTCGGCCGTGATCGCCGTGGCGCGGGACTTCTCCTGCGCGATCTGCACCGGCGACAACGAGCTGCTGGCGACGGCGGAGGGCTTGCCGGTCCACATCTTCGGCTCGCACCTGCAGACGAAGGCGATGACCGAACTGCACGACGATCTCGCCGAGGGTGACGCCTTCCTCCACAACGACCCCTACCTTGGCAACACCCATCCGGCTGACCACGCTGTGCTGGTGCCGGTCTTCATCGACGGCGAGCACCTGTTCACCGCCTGTGCCAAGGGGCATCAGGCGGACATCGGCAACAGTATTCCCACCACCTATCACGCTGCGGCGAAGGACGTTTACGAGGAAGGCTCGCTGATCTTCCCCTGCGTGCGCGTCCAACGCGACTACGAGATGGTGGATGACGTGATCCGCATGTGCCGCCGGCGCATTCGGGTGCCGGAGCAATGGTACGGCGACTTCCTGGCCGAGCTCGGCGCGGCGCGCATCGCCGAGCGGCGCCTCAAGGAGCTCTGCGCCAAGTACGGCAAGGAGACCATCAAGACATTCATCCGCGAGTGGTTCGACTATTCGGAACGCCGCATGGTGCAGGCGATCAGGGATCTGCCGAAGGCCGAAGTCGAGGCGGAGGGCGCGCACGATCCCTTCGAGCCGTTCCTGCCGGATGGCATCCCGATCAAGGTCCAGCTCCGCATCGATCCGGATGAGGGCCGGGTCACTATCGACCTGCGCGACAACATCGATTGCCTCGACTGCGGCCTCAACGAATCGGAAGCCTGCGCGATCAACAATGTCGTTGCCGGCCTCTTTAACTGTCTGGGGCCCGAAATCCCGCACAACGGCGGGTCGTTCCGGCGCGTGGACGTGCTGCTGCGCGACGGCTGCGTGGTCGGCCGCCCGTCCTTCCCCCATTCGACCTCGATGGCGACCACCAACGTCGCCGACCGCCTGGTCAACATCACCCATTCGGCGATGGCGCGGCTCGGCGACGGCTACGGCCTGGCAGAGGGCGGCAGTGCCATGGGCTCCGGCGGCGCGGTCATCAGCGGCCCAGATTTTCGGCGTGGCGGAGATCCCTACATCAACCAGCTGATGATGCTGGTGAACGGTGGCCCCGCCGGACCCAAGGCCGATGGCTGGGTTACCTATGTGCTGCCGGTGGTCTCGGGCCTCATGTACCGGGACAGCATCGAGCTCGCCGAGGTCAAGCACCCAATGCTGTTCAAGACCGTGCGCCTCATGCCCGGCACAGGCGGCGCCGGGCGCCATCGCGGCGGACCCGCCTGCGAGGTGGTCTACGGGCCGCGCAAGGACCCGATGACGGTGGTGATCCCCTCCGACTGCCAGGTCAACCCGGCGCGGGGCGCGCAGGGCGGTCACGACGGCGCGCCGGCGGTGCAGTACAGGGTCGGCGCCAACGGCGACGAGACCCTGCTACCCAACGTCGTGCAGCTTGCCCTCCAGCCGGGCGAGACGATCCGCGGCCTCGATGCCGGGGGCGGCGGGTATGGCGAGCCGATGGAGCGCGATCCGGAGCGGGTGCGCATGGATGTTGCGCGCGGCTGGGAGACGCCGGAGCGTGCCCGCGAGGTCTATGGAGTCGTGCTCACCGGGGAGCGCGAAACCGATTCGCTGGCGGTGGATCGGGAGGCGACGGAGGCGTTGCGGGCCGCCGGTTCCTGAGGTGCACCGCCGGCTGCCGGCACCCTCGTCTTAGCGTCTTGCCCTTGCCTACGGCGCGTGCTAACCCTGTCGCCGCTCGCGGCAGCCGCCGCGAGCATGTCGTGACTGTTGCTCGATTCTGGGTTCTCGTAGTCAATCCCGTCAGGCAATCCGAAGGGTTCGACCATGGCAGATGCGGCGCCGCCCTCAGATAGCTCGTCCGAGCACGCGGGCACGCGACGCGACTTCCTGGTGCTGGCAGCCGGCGCCATGGGCGGCATGGCCGTGGTGGGTATTACCTGGCCGCTGATCGAGACCATGAATCCGTCGGCCGACGTGCTGGCGTTGGCCTCCACCGAGGTCGATCTGTCCGCCATCGAGGAAGGCCAGACCATCGTCGTCAAGTGGCGCGGCCGGCCGGTCTTCGTGCGCTATCGCACGGCCGAGGAAATCGCCGCGGCGCAGGAGACACCGCTCGACGATCTGCCCGATCCGCAGCCGGATTCGGAGCGGGCGCCGCAAGCGCATTGGCTGATCGTGGAGGGTGTGTGCACGCACCTCGGCTGCGTGCCGCTCGGCTCCAAGATCGGCGACCCGCGGGGTGAGTTCGGCGGCTGGTTCTGCCCCTGCCACGGCTCGCACTACGACACCTCCGGCCGCATCCGCAAGGGGCCGGCGCCGGCCAATCTGCCGGTGCCGAGCTACGAGTTCCTCGACGACACGCTGGTTCGGATCGGGTAGGGGACCGCGCCGCATGACCACACCCGTGCCGCAGAACCGCGTTGCCCAGTGGATCGAGTACCGGCTGCCGGTCTTCAGTTGGACCAACAAGCACCTCGTCGATTATCCGGCGCCGCGCAACCTGAACTACTGGTGGAACTTCGGCTCCCTCGCCGGAATCATGCTGGTGGTGCAGATCATCACCGGCGTGGTGCTGGCGATGCACTACACGCCGCATGCCGATCACGCGTTCGATTCGGTCGAGCACATCATGCGCGACGTGGAGTGGGGCTGGCTCATGCGCTACCTCCACGCCAACGGCGCCTCGATGTTCTTCGCCGTGGTCTACATCCACCTCTTCCGCGGCCTCTACTACGGCTCCTACAAGTCGCCGCGCGAGATCCTGTGGTGGATGGGCGTCATCATCCTTCTGCTCATGATGGCGAGCGCCTTCATGGGCTACGTGCTGCCGTGGGGCCAGATGAGCTTCTGGGCGGCCACGGTGATCACCAACATGACCTCGGCGATCCCGTGGATCGGCGAGACGGTCGTCACCTGGCTGTGGGGCGGCTTCTCGGTCGATCACCCCACGCTGGTCCGCTTCTACGCGCTGCACTACCTGCTGCCGTTCGTGCTCTTCGGCGTGGTCTTCATCCACCTCTGGGCGCTGCATCACCGCAAGTCGAACAACCCGCTCGGCATCGACATCAAGAGCGCGAAAGACACCATCCCCTTCCACCCGTACTACACGGTGAAGGACTCGTTCGGGATCGGCGTGATGATGTTCATCCTGCTGATCTTCGTCTTCTACATGCCGAACGTACTGGGCGAGGTGATCAACTACGAGAAGGCGAACCCGCTGCAGACGCCGGCGCATATCGTGCCCGAATGGTACTTCCTGCCGTTCTACGCGATCTTGCGCGCGATCCCCGACAAGCTCGGGGGCGTCGTGGCGATGGTCGCCTCGATCTTCATCCTCTTCATCCTGCCTTGGCTCGATACGTCCCGGGTGCGAAGCGCGCGCTTCCGCCCGATCTACAAGTGGGCGTTCTGGGTCTTCGTCGTGGATTGCATCGCGCTCGGCTGGGTCGGCGCGAACACGCCCGAGGGCAACTTCATCTGGATCGGGCAGGTCACGACCGGCTACTACTTCGCGCACTTCCTCATCATCGTGCCGCTCATCGGCAAATTCGAGCGGCCTACCAAGCTGCCGGAAAGCATTCATCAGTCGGTGCTGAAAGGCGGCGGAGACGAAGCGACTGCGGCTGCGGCAGCGCCAGCAGATGCCGCGGCCACAGCGCCGGCGGCGTCCGGGGAGAAGGCGTGATGCGAGGCGTCCTGCTCGCCGGGCTGATCGGCGTCTTCGCACTCTTCGGCGGCAACGCGGCACTTGCGGCCGGCGATGCACCGGACATCCCCGATCAGGACTGGCAGCACGAAGGCGTCTTCGGCACCTTCGACCGGGGCGAGTTGCAGCGCGGCTTCCAGGTCTTCCAGGAGGTATGCTCGGCCTGCCATTCGCTCCAGTACATCGCCTTCCGCAACCTGGTGGAGATCGGCTTCACCGAGGAGGAGGCGAAGGCGATCGCCGCGGAGTACGAGGTTGAGGACGGGCCCGACGACGAGGGTGAGATGTTCGACCGTCCCGCCCGGCTCTCCGATTACTGGCCCTCGCCCTTCGCCAACGACAACGAGGCGCGGGCCGCCAACGGCGGCGCGCTGCCGCCCGACCTCTCGCTGATCATCAAGGCGCGCGAGGGCGGGCCCGACTACATCTACGCGCTGATGACCGGCTACGAGGAAGAGGCGCCGGAAGGCATGGAACTTTCCGACGGCATGAACTTCAACCACTTCTTCCCGGGCCGGCAGATCGCGATGGTGGAGCCTCTCTACGACGAGGCCGTCGAGTACGTGGACGGCACACCCATGACCCTCGAGCAGCACGCGCGGGACGTGACCGCCTTCCTCTCCTGGACCGCGGAGCCGGAGCTGGAGGAGCGCAAGCAGACCGGCCTCAAGGTGCTGATCTTCGTCTTCGTGCTCACCGCAGTATTGTTCGTCATCTACAGACGCGTCTGGGCCAGGCTGCACTAGCGCAACGTAACACTCCTCGTCGGGCACTGCGTGACGGCGGGGCAGGCCCCCGAACCGGACGCGGAGGGGAGTGAACCATGGCCCAACCCACAGGCTCGCAGCACACCGACCCCAAGAGCGATATCGATATCGCGCGGGCAGCCACCAAGCGCCCGATTCTCGATCTCGCCCAGGACCGCCTCGGCATCGCGCCGGAGCATCTGGTCCCCTACGGCCACGACAAGGCGAAGATCACCCTCGACCACATCGGCTCGCTGGAGGATCGGCCGGACGGCAAGCTGATCCTGGTGACGGCGATCACGCCGACGCCGGCGGGCGAGGGCAAGACCACCACCACGGTCGGCCTCGGCGACGGCCTCAACCGGATCGGCAAGAAGGCTGTCATGGCGTTGCGCGAGCCGAGCCTCGGCCCGTGCTTCGGCGTCAAGGGGGGTGCTGCCGGCGGCGGATACGCGCAGGTGGTGCCGATGGAGGACATCAACCTCCATTTCACCGGCGATTTCCACGCCATCGGCGCGGCCAACAACCTGCTCGCGGCGATGGTCGACAACCACATCTACTGGGGCAACAAGGCCGGTATCGATCCGCGCCGGGTGAGCTGGCGGCGCGTGGTCGACATGAACGACCGGGCGCTGCGCAGCGTGGTCTCTTCGCTCGGCGGCGTGGCGAACGGCTTCCCGCGCGAGGACGGCTTCGACATCACCGTCGCCTCCGAGGTGATGGCGATCTTCTGCCTCTCGCGCGATCTCGACGACCTGCGCGCGCGGCTCGGCAATATCGTGGTCGGACTCACGCGCGAGCGCGAGCCGGTGCGCGCCAGTGCAGTGAACGCCGACGGCGCCATGACCGCACTGCTGAAGGACGCGCTCGCGCCCAATCTGGTGCAGACGTTGGAGAACAACCCGGCGCTGATCCACGGCGGCCCGTTCGCCAACATCGCCCACGGCTGCAACTCGGTGATCGCGACCAGGGCCGCGCTCAAGCTCGCGGACTACGTGGTGACCGAGGCTGGCTTCGGCGCCGACCTGGGCGCCGAGAAGTTCTTCGACATCAAGTGCCGCAAGGCCGGGCTCGCGCCGGACTGCGCGGTGATCGTGGCGACCATCCGCGCACTCAAGATGCACGGCGGCGTCGCGCGCTCAGACCTGGGCACGGAAAACCTGGAGGCGCTCGCCACCGGAATGGAAAACCTGGCCCGCCACGTGAAGAACGTGCAGGGCTATGGCGTGCCGGCGGTGGTGGCGATCAACCGCTTCTCGGCGGACACCGAGGCCGAGCGCGCGCTGGTGGCAGAGCGCTGCGCCGAGATGGGCGTCACTGCGGTGGAGTGCGATCACTGGGCCATGGGCGGCGCTGGCTGCGAGGCGCTGGCGCACGAGGTGGTGAGCACGATCGAGTCGACGCCTTCGTCATTCCAGCCGCTCTATGCGGACGATCTGACGCTCTGGGAGAAGATCGAGACCGTCGCCAGGCGGATCTACGGCGCCGACGGTATCACGGCGGACGCGGCGGTCAGCCGGCGGCTGGACGAGCTCCAGGCCGGTGGCTTCGGGCACTTCCCCGTGTGCATGGCGAAGACGCAGTACAGCTTCTCGGCCGATGCGGCGCTCCGGAACGCGCCGAGCGGCTTCGAGGTGCCGATCCGCGAGGTGCGGCTCTCGGGCGGTGCCGAGTTCGTGGTGGTGATCTGCGGCGCAATCATGACCATGCCGGGCCTGCCGCGCGTGCCTGCCGCCGACAACATCGCCGTCGACGAGAACGGCCACATCACGGGGTTGTTTTAACCGGCAATTCGTCGCTGGAATTGATGGTATAATTCGAACAAGAATTGCTGCCCAAATGTTGGACGGCGTATGCATAAATATTGGTTATAGTAGTATGCGTATAAAGTAAGGTTATAGTTGTTTATCTTGAATATCCGTGTTCCAAATTCCCAAATTGTTGGGGGCTCAGCCGTGAACCTTCCGCGACAGTATTGGTCTCTGTGGTTGCGTATTCTCCGACTTCCGGGACCCGTGTTCCGCCTCGCGATTCCTCTGTGTGCTGTCTCCATAGCCTTGACGTCGTGCGGGGGATCTGACGGCCCGCCATGTGTCGAGACTTTCGACCGGGGTTGCCTGACACATCCCGAATACGAGGCGTTGGTGGAGGAAATAGCGCCCGAATACGCCGAGCCGTCCAGCTTTCAGAACCAGTGGGGTCTGACAGCGATCAATGCCGACCGTGCTTACGCGAATCTGGAATTGCAGCACGGACCCGACGTTGCTCCGGGCGAAGGCGTCACCGTCGGCGTACTGGACACGGGGATTGATGACGCAGACCCCGCATTTCGAAACATCACCCTCATCGAACAGTTTCTTTCCGGTGCGACCGATGAAGACGGCAGCGAGTTTTCTCACGGCACGGCGGTGGCGAGCATCATCGCCGCAGAGGACATCCCCGATTACCCGTACGATGCGCAGGGCGTCGCCTGGGGCGCCGACCTCGTCGTCTTCGCGATCCCGCTCGGCGCGGCGCCCGAGCTGTATGACCCGGTCCGGATAAGCGAGCTGCCGGATGTCGCGAGAGATTTCACGGCGGACTTCGAAGAGATACTCGCCTGGCGGTTAGGCTCCACGGGCATCGATTTCCTGAACCTGAGCCTTGGCGTCTCGGGGATCATAGAGAATTACAGCGAAGAGGTGATTCGCGAGCATTTCGCACCGCTGGTTTCCGTAATGCTCCAGGAAGACAGCGAAGAGAAAGTCGTTTTTGTCTGGGCTGCGTCGAATGAGCACGGCACGACATGCGATATCCCCATATCCCAGTGCGTCGACGGCGCGGTAGAAGCCAGCTCGGTGGCACTGATGGCCGGTCTGGCCGCACGAATGCCGGAGCTGCAGGAGACGTCGGTCGCCGTCGTGGCCATACGCCCGGACGGCGAGATCGCCGACTTCTCCAACCGCTGCGGCATCGCGGCGGACTACTGCCTGGCGGCTCCGGGAGACGAAATCTTGGTAAGCTATTTCGGCCCGGATGCAGACGGCAACCCGATCCGGGCCGTCGGGACAGGAGGCGGCACATCGTACGCCGCACCGATGGTGACCGGCGGTCTCGCGTTGATGAAGCAGTATTTCAGGGGCCAGCTCTCCAACACGGACTTGCTCTCCAGGCTTCTCGAGACCGCCGACCGCAATGGCATCTATGCCGACTCCGCGATTTACGGTCGCGGACTCATGGACCTGGGTGCTGCCACCTCGCCCGTGGGTGCGACTGTCGTTGCGATGGGCGATCGGGTCGAAAGTTCGGGTGCCGCTCTTCAATACTCGGGCCTGCAACTCGGCCTGGCCTTCGGCGATGCACTCGCTCCCGCTCTCGAAGGGCAGCAGATCGCCGCCTTCGACACGCTCGGCGCACCGTTCTGGTACGACGCCGGCAACTATGTGAGCGTGGCCGCGAGGCCCTCGCTGCACGATCGCTTCCGCGACTTCCAGCAGGTGTCGCTTTCCGCGCCCGATGGATCGCCGTCAAGCGCCATCCGCCTCCCCATCCTGGAAGGGCACGGCGAGCCGCACGGTGCTCTCCACGGCCTCTATCTCGCGAAATCCGGGGTCTCCCCGGCCGCGAGCGCCAGTCACTTCGGGCTTGCCCGGCACAGCGTCGTCGCAACCCTGCCCGTCACCGCCGATCTGAGCGCCACCCTGCTCACCACGGAAGGCCTTGCCCGGCAGGAGCCTGCGTCGGGTGCGGCGCTGTCGTGGCGTGCGCCCGAGGCTCCGATCGGGCTCCGGGCCGGCTGGATGGGTGAGCGCCAGACCCTGCTCGGCAGCGAGGCCAAGGGCGCCTTCGGCGACCTTGTGGCGCATGCGGTGTTCGCAGGCCTCGAGGCGGACACGGAACTCGGCCTGTGGCGCCTTGGCGGCAGGGCCGAGATCGGCACCGTGAGTACGCAGGCACGCGGCGGCGTGTTCCAGGAGATCTCGCCTCTCGCCACCAGCGTGTTCGCGTTGCATGCCACCCGACGGAACGAGGACGGCAGTGCGTTTCGCGTGTCGCTGTCGCAGCCGCTCCGTGTGGAGAGCGGTCAGGCGCTGCTTACGCTTCCCTCAGGCCGAACCACTGCGGGCGAGGTGACCCGCAACACCCTGACCGCCAATGTGGAGCCCGGCGGAAGGCAGGTCGATCTGGCGCTGCAATGGCAGCAGCCGCTGGAGCTCGGAGAATTGCGCCTTGGCGCGACGCTGTCCCACGAGCCGGGCCACCGCGAGAACGCAGACGCAGAACTGGTTCTGCTCTCGGGCTGGCGCCACTTCTTCTGATTCGGGCGGTCGCGGGCGTGCCGCGCGCCGACTACGCCATTGCGGCGCGGAGGCGGCGGTCGATCGCGTCCAGGAAATCCTTTGAATTGAGCCACCCCTGGTTGGGGCCGATCAGGATGGCGAGGTCCTTGGTCATCTCGCCGGCTTCCACGCACTCGATGCAGCAGCGCTCCAGCTTGTCGGCGAAGTCCGCAAGCGCCTGGTTGCCGTCGCGCCGGCCGCGGTGCTTGAGGCCGCGGGTCCAGGCGAAGATCGAGGCGATCGGGTTGGTCGAGGTTTCCTCGCCCCGTTGATAGGCACGGTAGTGGCGGGTGACGGTGCCATGCGCCGCCTCCGCCTCCACCGTCTCGCCGTCCGGCGACATCAGCACCGAGGTCATCAGGCCGAGCGAGCCGAAGCCTTGCGCTACGGTGTCGGACTGCACGTCGCCGTCGTAGTTCTTGCAGGCCCAGATGAAGGCGCCCTCCCACTTGAGCGCGGCAGCGACCATGTCGTCGATCAGCCGGTGCTCGTACGTGAGGCCGGCGGCCTCGAAGCGCTCCTTGAACTCGGCCTCGAACACCTCCTCGAAGAGGTCCTTGAAGCGCCCGTCATAGAACTTGAGGATCGTGTTCTTGGTGGACATGTAGACCGGCCAGCCGCGCTCCAGCCCGTAGTTCATGCAGGCGCGGGCGAAGTCGCGGATCGAATCGTCCAGGTTGTACATGGCGAGCGCGACGCCGCCGCCGGGGAAGTCGAACACCTTTCGCTCGATTACTTCGCCACCATTCTCGGGCTCGAAGCGCACCGTGAGCTTGCCCTTGCCGGGCACCACGAAATCGGTGGCGCGATACTGGTCGCCGAAGGCGTGGCGGCCGATCACGATCGGATTTTCCCAACCGGGCACGAGGCGCGGCACGTTGCGGCAGATGATGGGCTCGCGGAACACCGTGCCGCCCAGGATGTTGCGGATCGTTCCGTTGGGCGAGCGCCACATCTTTTTGAGGCCGAATTCCTCGACGCGGCCCTCGTCCGGCGTGATGGTCGCGCACTTGACGCCGACGCCGATGTCCTTGATGGCCTCGGCGCAATCGATCGTGACCTGATCGTCGGTGGCATCCCGATGCTCGACGCCGAGGTCGTAATAGTGCAGGTCGATGTCCAAATAGGGCAGGATCAGCTGGTCCTTGATCCAGGCCCAGATAATTCGCGTCATCTCGTCGCCGTCTATCTCGACGACGGGGTTGGCGACCTTGATTTTCGCCATCCGAAGCTCTCCAGGAATGCGTTGCGGACGAGGGGGCCCCGGGAGGAAGGTGTCGGCGGCCGGCGGGACCGCGCGCACCTTAGCAAAGCGGTCCTACCGGTCAAGGTCACCGCCGCCGCAAGAGGCGGCTTGGAAGGGCGGCTACGCCTCGTCGTTGTCGAGGACTCGGAAAATCTCGTCGACAGTGCGAACCACGGTGACGAGGCGGGGCGCCGCCGACGGGGCGAACCCCTCGGCGCTCACGTGGTCAAGCAGGGCGAGGAGGGGGCCCCAATAGCCTTCGCTGTCGAGGACGATCACCGGCTTGTCCAGGAACTTGAGCTGCTTCCAGGTCAGCACCTCGAAGAACTCATCGAGGGTGCCGTAACCGCCGGGCAGGATGACAAAGGCGTCAGCGCGGTCGAGCATGATCCGCTTGCGCCGGAACATGTCTTCGGTGACCACCTTCTCGGTCAGACCGGAATGCGCCACCTCGAGGCTCTCCAGCTTCTCGGGAATCACGCCTACGGCCTCGCCGCTGCCCGCCAGCACTGCATCCGCCACCACCCCCATCAGGCCGATACCGCCGGCGCCGTAGACGAGCGTGATCCCGCGCCGGGCAAGCGCCGTGCCCAGGCTGCGGGCGGCCTCGGCATATGCCGGGTTGCGGCCCGTTTGCGAGCCGCAAAAGACGCAGAGGGCCGCGATCGCCGCCATCGCAGATCCGATCCGATTCAGTAGTTGGACGTTTGGGAGCGACGCTCTGTAGCAGAGACCGCCGCCGGCCGCCAGCCGTGATGACGGCCGGGGTCTCGGTTGCAATGCTCATCAAAGCGACTATGTCAGAATAGGAGGCCCAAGGGCCGAGGGCAGGACGGAGCGCGGGATTCCATGGAAGCGTTCAGCACCCGTTTCGCGCACCGCGTCGCATGCCTGCTGCTGGCGATGCTGGCGAGCGTCATGCTCGCCGGCGCGGCTTCGGCGGCGGAGCCCGCGGTGGAGCCCGACCCGGCAAGCGCGGACCCTGTGGCGCGCGGCGCCTACATCCTGCGCGCGGCGGGCTGCGCCACCTGCCACACCGATGTTGCCAAGGGCGGTGCGTTTCTCGCCGGCGGACGCATGCTGTCCTCGCCCTGGGGGGCGATCGCCGCGCCCAACATCACGCCGGACCCCCAGACCGGCATCGGTGGCTGGTCCGACGAAGACTTCGTCCGCGCGCTGCGCGACGGCAAGTCGCCCGAGGGGCGCATCTACTACCCGGCGTTTCCGTACACAGCGTATTCGGGCATGAAGCGCGAGGACATGCTCGACCTCAAGGCCTACCTCGACACGGTGGAGCCCGTCATCGCCCCCAACAAGCCGCATGAGCTGCGGTTTCCGTTCAGCGTGCGGCTCTTTCTCCATCCCTGGCGCTGGCTCTTCTTCGCTCGTGAGCCCGAAGCTGTCGCTCCCGCTGAGGACAAGCGCCTGGCGCGCGGGCGCTATCTCGTGGAAGCACTGGGCCACTGCGCCGAATGCCACACCCCGCGCAACATGCTGGGTTCCCTCAAGCGCGGTCCTCACCTGGCGGGCTCGCGCTACGGGCCCGGCGGCATTTCGGTCCCCAACATCACCCCCGATGTCGAGACCGGCATTGGCTCATGGTCGGAGATCGATCTGGCGTTCTTCCTGCGCACGGGCTTCACGCCGTACGGCGACGACGTGCAGGGCGAGATGCGCGAGGCCATTGACGACGGCCTGCGCCACCTGACCCAGGCGGACCTGGAGGCCATGGCCGCCTATCTCAAGGCGCTGCCTGCGATTCGCAACCCGGTGAGTCCGACACCGTCTCCACGGCCGGCGTTCTCGTCGGGCGGCGACTGGTAATGCACCGCGCCGGGCGCGCTGTCACGCCTCGACCGACTGGTGTATCGTGACGCTCCCATGGCTGCTGGGCGATTCGAGTGAGCGAGACAGGCAATTTCACCAGTCGCGTGGCTGACGTGCTGAAGCGGCGCGAGACTCTCCGCATCGCGGCGCCGGCTGCCGCCGCCGTCGTGGTCGTCGGCGTTCTACTCGGCGTGTTCCTGACGGGCGGGGACGAGCCGGACCAGTCGTCGGGACCAACCGTCGACATCGCAGACAGCGCGGGCGAAGGCGCCGGCGAGGGCGTTTCGCCGACCGACGAGACCGCAGCCACGACGGCTGACGCGGGGGCAGGCGCTCCGACCGAGCCATCTGATGCCGGGGTAGATGACCCGGCCAAGACGGCCGAAGCGGTACCGACTCCGGAGGACCCGCCCGGCGGAGACGTCACTGTCGCCGAACCGGAGGACGATGCCTCAACACTTGCGGCGGCACCCGAGAAGCCGACTGAGCCTGATACCGGCGAGATGGCCGAGACGACGCCGACACCAGCTGACCAGCCTGCCGGCGACGCCGATGCTGTCGCGCAGGCGGGCGAGACTGCCGGGCCGAGTACAGCGGACGATGGGGCGCCTGCGGTTTCAGCCGCAGAGGACGCCGCCGAAACCGGCGTTGCCGCCGCGACAGGAGACGGTGCCGAGCCCACGACAGAGGACGGTGAGACGGTTGCGGCCGGGTCGGAGGCGTCGGACGACGCGACCGGCGCCGACACGATGGCGGAGGGCGACGGCGGCACCGCCACCGCGCCCGGCACTGAAGAGGGTACAGCGACTACGGCTGAGGCAGGGTCTACGAAAGACGATGCCGGTGCTGATGGTATGGCGGCAGCCGAAGACAGCACTGCGCCCGCCACCGAGGACGATACAACGACTGCAGCCGGGACCGAGGCGGCGGACGACGCGGCCGGAACCGACACGATGGCGGAGGGCGACGACAGCACTGCGACACCTAGCGAGGACGATGGCGCGCCTACGGTCACAGAGGCAGAGGATGCCACCGAAACCGACGTTGCCGCTACGACAGGAGACGGTGACGAGCCCGGCACCGAAGAGGATACAGCGGCTTCAGCCGGGACCGAGGCGGCGGACGACGCATCCGACACTGACACGATGGCGGAGGGCGATGCTGGCATCGCACCCGTGACCGAAGACGATGCAGCGGTTGCAGCCGGGACAGAGGCAGCGGACGACACGGCCGGCCCAGACGCTGCACCGTCGGGCGAGCAAAGTTTGGCGGTAAGGCCAGACGCGGCCGATCCCGAGTCCGAGGCGGAGACGCCGGTAGAGCCGCAAGGCGGCGATACAATGGCGTCGGCCGACGTTGCCGGATCGGGCGCCGCGGAAGATGCGGCCGTCACGCCTGACTCTGCTGAATCTGGGGACTTGAGCGGTGATGACGCCTCCGAGGTGACATCCGACGCCGAGCAGGACGCAACAACCGAGACGGCGACGACGACAGAGCAGGCTGACGCTGACGAGGCGCCTCCCGAGACCGGGACTGCGGCTGAGCAGGACGTAGCGGCTGCGGCAGATGGCACAGAACCGGGCGTCAGTGAGGATGCGGCGGCAGCACCTGAGACGGACGAAACCGCATCTGCTGGCGAGCAAGACCTGTCGACTTCGCCGGAAGAGGGAATACCGGGCGGCGCGGCCGACACTGACACGATGGCCGAGGCCGAAGACGGCACCGAGCCCGGCGCCGACGAGGACTCTGCGGCGATAGAGGCAGGGGCAACGGATGGCGCGACCGATGCCGACATGATAGCGGAGGGTGACGTCGGCACTGCGCTTGCCGCCGAGGACGAAACAGCGGTCACGGTAGAGGCAGGGACCACGGAAGACGCGTCCGGTACCGGCACGACGGCGACAACCGACGGCGGCACTGCGTCCGCCACCGGCGAGGACGGCACGGCTTCCGCTGAGCCAGAGGCAACGGATGATGCGGCCGGCACCGACGCCATGGCAGAGGCCGAAGACGGCACCGGGCCTGCCGCTACCAATCCTGCCGCCACCAATGAGGACTCTGCGGCGGCCGAGGCGGGGGCAACGGACGACGCGGCCGGAACTGGCACGATGGTCACGACTGGTGACGGCACCGACGATGAAACGGCTGCGGCCGGTACCCAGGTGGCGGACGACGCGACCGGGGCCGATGCGATGGCGGCGACCGAAGACGGCACCGTGTCCGGCTCCGAGGGGGATGCTGCGACGACCGAGGCCGCGGAGCCGGCTGACGGCACCCAAGATGCGGCCAGCGAAGCCGAGATAGAGACCGCGGCCGGCAATGACGAACCCACTGCCGCCGAGGAGGCGGAACAGGACATCGTCGAGGCGCGCGTCGTTCCTGACGACGAGGTGGAGGCGGCTGAGAAACCGACCGTTGCGCCGGATGTGTCGGAAGAGGCGACGCCGGACGAGGAGCAGCCGACGGCCGAGAAGCCGGCGGTAATACCGCCCAGCTTCGATACCGTGCGGATTACCCCGGATGGCCGCGCGGTGATCGCGGGCCGCGCCCCTCCCGGCGCCGAAGTCACGGTGAAGAGCGAATCGGTCGACCTCGGTTCGGAGACCGCCAATTTGAGCGGTGAGTGGACGCTCGTGCCGTTTGTGACCATTCCTCCCGGTAATCACCAGTTCTCGGCGATTGCCACCCTGCCGGACGGTACGAATGTAGAGTCGGACCAGGTGCTTATCGTCTCGGTCCCCGATCGCGAAGAAGACCCCGATGGCTCAGTGCTGGCGCTGCTGACGCCGCGCGACGGCGACGGCACGAGCACCGTCCTGCAGAAGCCGGAGCCGGCTCCGGAAGTGGCAGACGAGGAACGGATTGAGGTGGCGCGTCCCGATACGACGCCTGAAGGCGAGGCAGCCCCAGGCGCGGAACAGCCAGACGAGGCTCGCCCGGGAGATGCTCCGGAAGAGGAGCCAATGGACCTGGCCAGCCGAGACGAAGCCGGTTCGGACGCAGCGGGCGCCGGCGAAGCCGCCGCCCCCAACGGGACTGAGCAAGATAAGGCCTCCATGGACGTGGCCAGTCGGGACGAGAGCGCCCCCGACGAGCCCGAGGCCGGGACCGGCTCGGAGGCCGAGGACGCCTCAGCCGCCGCACCGCTGGACGGCGAAGATCAAGGCCCGCTCGCCGTCGACACGGTGGATTACGACGAAGAGGGCAACATGACCTTCGGCGGCAAGGCCGAGCCGGACGTGGCCCTGCAGGTTTATATCGATGAGCGGCATGTCGGCACCATCGAGAGCGACGCGGCGGGCGAATGGGAGGTCTCGCCGGAGGACGAGGTCGCCCCCGGCACCTACACGCTCAGGGTGGATCAGGTCGATCCCGCCGGTGTGGTCCTCGCCCGCATCGAGACTCCGCTGACCCGCGCCCGGCCCGAGGAACTCTCGTTCGGCGATGCCATCGTGGTGGTCCAGCCGGGGAACAGCCTCTGGCGCATCGCCCGGCGCACCCTCGGCGGTGGCATCCACTTTACCGAGATCTACGAAGCGAATCGCAGCCAGATCACGGACCCCGCGCTGATCCATCCCGGCCAGATCTTCACCGTTCCCGAACTCAACTGAGGACGCGCTCCAGGGCGCGCGGCGCTCAACTCAGCCGGGCGACCAAATAGCGGAGCAGGCTGAGAAGGCGCTTCTTTTCGTCCTCGGAGAGGCCGTGGGTCGCGAGCGCGTTCACCTCCAACGCGGCCGGCACCAACTCGCCGCAGAGCTCGCGCCCCCGCTCCGTCAGCATTACGCGGCGCCGGCGGCTGTCCTCGCGGTCGCGCACGCGCTGGATCAGGCCGTCGCGCTCCATCCGCTGAAGCGTCCGCGCGGCCGTCGGCTCCTCGATCTGCTGCCGGCGGCTCAGTTCCTTCTGGGTGAGGCTTTCCTCCTCCCAGAGCAGCAGCAGCATCGACCATTGAGCGACCGAGACCCCGTAGCGGCCCAGCCGCTCCTGCAGTGCACGGGAGAAAAGACGCGAGGCGAGCGAGACCAGGTGGGCGGTGCTTTCCTCGATCACGAACGGCGTCGCACCGCTCGTCTCGTCTGCGCCCCGGGCCGCCGGCCGGCGGCGTATCACTTCGTATGACACGGCACTCGCTCTCCTGACCACCGCTGCATTCCTATGGTGCGCCGGAGCGCCCGGACAAGAAAGGGGTGCAGCGGAGCGCTATGCCGCCCGTGCCCGCAGCCATGCGGAAAACCATTCAAACTGCCTGCCATCGCTGGCATAGTGCGCGCCGCGCCGCGCCGCAGCCAGAGCCAGCGGGCGCGCCGGGGAGGCGAGGGGGGACATGGCACTTAACGTGGCGATCGTCGGGTCGGGTCCGGCGGGTTTCTACACGGCGGATTCGCTCCTGAAAGCCGATTCGGAATGCCGGATCGACATCATCGACCGGCTGCCGACGCCCTATGGGCTGATCCGTTTCGGGGTCGCACCCGACCACGAGAAGACCAAGAACGTGATGCGCGGATTCGCGCGCACGGCCTCGGACGAGCGCGTCAACTTCTACGGCGATGTCGATATCGGCGAAGCGCTCTCCCTCGACGAACTGCGCGAGATGTACGATGCCGTCGTGCTCGCGGTCGGCGCGGCCCACGACCGACACCTCGGCATCCCGGGCGAGGACAAGGCCGGCGTCGTCGGCTCGGCGAGCTTCGTCAACTGGTACAACGCGCATCCCGATTTCGTCGATCGCACGCCTCATCTCGATACGTCGAGCGTGGTCATCGTCGGTGCCGGCAACGTCGCCATCGACGTGGCGCGCGTGCTGGTCAAGACGCCGGCGGAGATGGCGGCGACCGACCTGCCGGACTACGCCGCCGGGCCCATCCACGGTGCACCGATCAGCGACGTCTACATGGTGGCGCGGCGTGGCCCGGTCGAGGCCAAGTTCACCAATGTCGAGCTGCGGGAGATGGGCCACCTGGAGCAATGCGTGCCCCAGGTCGCAGCCGCCGATCTGCCCGACGAGGTGACCGGCGAGATGTCTCCGCGCGATCGGCGCGTACGCGAGAAGAACCTGGAGACGCTCCGCGCCTTCGCCGGGCGGGAGGGCGAGGAGAAGCCCAAGCGCGTGCACTTTGTCTTCTTCGCGAGTCCGGTAGAAATTCTGGGTGGCGAGCATGTGGAAGCGGTGCGCTTCGAGCGCACGCGGGTCGAGAACGGCCGCGCCGTCGGCACCGGCGAGCATTTCGAGATCGCCTGCGGCCTGGTGGTCGCCGCCGTGGGCTACCTCTCCCTGCCGGTGGACGGTGCACCGTTCGACCACAAGTACGGCGTCGTGGTGAACGACGAGGGCCGGGTCGGGCCCGGCCTCTATGCGGTCGGCTGGATCAAGCGCGGGCCCACCGGGGTGATCGGCACCAACAAGCCGGACGGCCGGGATGCCGCGCAGCAGATCGTCGATGATCTCGGTGCGGGCAGCGGCAAGCCCGGCCGCGAGGGGCTGGAGGCGCTGCTGCGGGCCCGCGGGCGCCGCTGGGTCGATCTCGCGGACTGGCAGCGAATCGAAGCGGCGGAAATCGCCGCCGCCGCGGAAGGTGCACCGCGCCGCAAGCTCTACCGCCGCGAGGATTTTCTCGCCGTCCTCGACGAGCAGCGGGCCGCCGGTTGAGAATTGACGCCCTGCGGGGCGTCGAAATGGTCAGACCACTAGACATCGGGAGCCGCTGGGAGTAAGTGAATCCTCCCGCCCCGATCGGCTGACTCGGCGGTTTTCATGGAGAATGATTAGGGCTATGGCAGAAGCAGCATTGACGCTCGACGAGGTGCCGCGCGAGGAGCTGGAATCGGCTGTGATCCGCTTTGCCGGGGATTCCGGCGATGGCATGCAGCTGACCGGCGGACGCTTCACCGAGACCACGGCACTCGCCGGCAACGATCTCACCACCTTCCCCGACTTTCCGGCAGAGATCAGGGCGCCGATCGGCACCACCTACGGCGTCTCCGCGTTCCAGATCAACTTCGGCTCGCGCAACGTGATGACCTCAGGCGACCTGCCGGACGTGCTTGTCTGCATGAATCCCGCCGCGCTCAAGGTCAATCTCTCCGAGCTCAGGGAAGGCGGCCTGATCATCGTCGATACCGGCACCTTCACCGACAAGAACCTGCAGAAGGCGGGTTACGAGGCCAATCCGCTCGACGACGGCAGTCTCGATCGTTATCGGATCATGGCCATCGACATCTCGAAGCTGACGCTGGAGGCGGTCAAGGAGTGCGACGTCTCCAAGAAGGAGGGGCTGCGCGCCAAGAACCTCTGGACCCTCGGCCTGATCTACTGGATGTACGACCGCGACGTGGCGGCGACGGTGGAGTGGCTCGGCACCAAGTTCAAGAAGCTGCCCAACATCGCTGCCGCCAACATCGCCTGCCTCAAGGCGGGGCATGCCTTCGGCGAGACGGCCGAGCTGCCGGACGGTGCCCTGGTCTACGAGATCAAGCCGGCGACCTTCCGGCCGGGGCTCTACCGCACCGTCACCGGGACGGAGGCGCTGGCCTGGGGCCTCGTGGCGGGATCGCAGCTCGCCGGGCTCAAGCTGGTGTTCAGCTCCTATCCGATCACGCCGGCGTCTTCGGTTTTGCACGTGCTTTCCCGCCTCAAGGCCTACGACGTGGTGACCTTCCAGGCCGAGGACGAGATTGCTGCGGCCGGCGCTGCGATCGGCGCCTCCTACGCCGGCGCTCTCGGCGTTACCTCGAGCTCTGGACCGGGCGTCGCGCTCAAGACCGAGGCGCTCGGCCTCGCCATTACCGCCGAGCTGCCGCTGGTTCTCATCAATTCCCAGCGCGCGGGCCCGTCCACGGGCATGCCGACCAAGACCGAGCAGTCGGACCTCTATCTCGCCGTCTACGGGCGCAATGCGGACGCGCCGCTGGTGGTGCTCGCGGCCCGCTCGTCGGCGGAGGCGTTCGACGTCGCCATCGAGGCGGTGCGGCTTGCCACCCGCTACATGACGCCGGTCGTGCTGCTGTCCGACACCTTCATCGCCAACGCGGCCGAGCCGTGGCGGCTGCCCGATGTCGGCGTGCTCGAACCCTTCCCCGTGTCGTTCCACACCGACGCAGAGGGATTCCAGCCCTACCAGCGGGATCCCGAAACGCTGGCTCGCCGCTGGGTGAAGCCCGGCACCCCCGGCCTCGAACATCGCATCGGCGGGCTCGAGAAGGACTACACGACGGGCAACGTCTCGTACGACCCCGAGAACCACCAGCGCATGACCGACGTAAGGCACGAGAAGATCGCCCGCATCGCGGACGACATTCCGGAACAGGAGGTCGACCAGGGGCCGAATCAGGGCCCCTTCGCGGTGGTCGGCTGGGGCTCCACTTACGGGCCGATCAGCCGGGCCGTCGAGCGTTGCCGGGATGACGGCATCAGCGTCTCCCACATCCACCTGCGGTACCTCAACCCGCTGCCGCGCAATCTCGGCGATCTGCTCGCGGGCTTCGACAAGGTGCTGGTGCCAGAGATGAACATGGGCCAGCTCACCACCGTGCTGCGCAGCCGCTATCTGGTGCCGGCCGTAAGCCTGCCCAAGGTTACCGGCAAGCCCTTCAAGATCGTCGAGATCATGGACGCGATCCGCGCCCATTCGGAGGCCTGAGATGAACGATACGGTCGCGATCCCCGCCCTCACGCCACAGGATTTCACCTCCGACCAGGAGGTCCGCTGGTGTCCGGGCTGTGGCGACTACGCCATCATCAAGGCGGTGCGCAAGGCGCTCGCGGATATCGGGACCGACACCAAGGACGTGGTGTTCGTCTCCGGCATCGGCTGTGCGGCGCGCTTCCCCTACTACATGGACACCTACGGATTCCACACCATCCACGGTCGCGCGCCCGCGATCGCGACCGGGGTCAAGCTCGCCAATCCCGAGCTCGATGTCTGGGTGGTCTCGGGCGATGGCGATGGGCTTTCCATCGGCGGCAACCACACGCTGCACGCCCTGCGTCGCAACGTCGACCTAAACATCCTGTTGTTCAACAACGAGATTTACGGCCTGACCAAGGGTCAGTACTCGCCGACCTCGCGCGAGGGCACGCGCTCGCCATCGACGCCGCTCGGCTCGGTCGACCATCCGCTGTCGGCGACCCGCTTCGCTCTCGGGGCCGGTGCGCGCTTCGTCGCCCGCGCGATCGACACCGACCAGAAGCGGCTCCCCGACATCCTCAAGGCGGCGCATGCGCACAAGGGGACCTCGTTTCTGGAAATCTTCCAGAACTGCATCGTGTACAACGACGGTGCGTTCGATGCGTTTGCCGAGCGCAAGAACGCACCGGAGACGCAGATATTCCTGGAGCACGGCAAGCCACTGATCTTCGGCAAGGAGCGGGACAAGGGGCTCAGGCTCGCGCCTGGCACGTTCTCACTGGAGGTGGTGCCGCTCGGGGAGGGCGGCGTGGACGAGTCCGATCTGCTTGTTCACGACCAGACCAACCGCCCGCTCGCCGGCATCCTGGCGGAGATGGAGCCGCCGGACTTCCCCGTGGCGCTCGGCGTGCTGTTCTGCAGCCCGGAGGAGAGCTACGAGGCTGCGGTCTACGCGCAGATCGAGGACGCCAAGGCGACGTCGAAGGCCGCCGGGATCGACGCCCTGCTGCGGACGGGTCACACCTGGTCCGTGGAGGCGCGCTGATCGCCGACCATCTTCGGTCCCATAACTTTTGGCGCATGAGGCCGCGATGATCGAGGCCCTGATCTTCGACGTGTTCGGCACGGTGGTCGACTGGCGCACCGGTGTCGCCCGCGAGGTCGAGGCGTTCTTCGCGGATTCGGAGCATCGGGTCGATTCCATCGCCTTCGCGGACTCGTGGCGGGCCAAGTACCAGCCGTCGATGGAGCAGATTCGGTCCGGGCGGCGCGGCTACACGGTGCTCGACGTGCTGCATCGCGAGAACCTCGACGCGACGCTCGCGGAGCTCGGGCTCGACGACGCCGTGGACAATGAGGGCCGCACGCGCCTCAACCGGGCGTGGGAGAAGCTGCCGCCCTGGCCGGATGCGGTGTCGGGCTTGGAGGCCCTGCACGGCCGCTATCTCCTTGCGCCTTGCTCGAACGGCTCGATCGCGATGATGGCGCGGCTCGCGCGCTCCGCCGGGTTGCCCTGGGACGCGATCGTCGGTGCCGATATCGCGCACGACTACAAGCCGCAGGCGGCGGTCTACCGCGCGTCCGCCGCCGCGCTCGGCCTCGCGCCGGAGGCGGTGATGATGGTCGCCGCGCACAACTTCGACCTCGCGGCGGCGCGTGAGGCGGGGCTCAAGACGGCCTTCGTGTCGCGCCCCGAAGAGTATGGCGATGGGCCGGTCGGCAAGCCCGATCTCGCTCCCAGCGACGACTGGGAGGCCGTGGTGCCGGATTTTCGGGCCCTCGCCCGGCAGATGGGTGCGGGCGGCTAACTCTCGGGAGTGAACCCGGTCCTCTCGTTCAGCCTGCGGTCGCGGGCAAATCAACTTTAATCAGAGACTCCGCTGGAATGCCCAGCCCCTGGTGCAGCCGCCAGATCATTCGCAGGCTCAGCGGGCGCTTGCGGTTGAGGACCTCATAGACCCGGCTTCGGCTCCCGATGTAGGGCACGAGATCCTTCGGCGCCAGCCCGCTCTGCTCCATATGATAGCGGATCGCGGCGACCGGGTCGGGCAAGTCGAGAGGAACGTGTTTTGCTTCCCACGCCTCGACGAGCGTCACCAGGACGTCAAGACGGTCGCCTTCTGGCGTATTTCGCTTCGCCGTCATCAGGCCCTCGATCTCCTTCAACGCGCGCTGATGGTCGCGTTTGGTCTTGATCGGTGCGATGTCCATCCCTCGCCTCTCAAATCGTCTGTGCATCGATGGTGTCGTAGTCACGGTGGTTACCGACGAACCGGATGTAGACGACACGGTACGGGTAGTTGATCCACACCACGATGCGGTACTTGTTACCGGCGATGTTGAACACCGCACGGCCGTCCTTGAGGATACTCGCGTTCCTGATGTCCCGCTTGACCTCAGCGGGACTGGCCCAGTCAGCCGCCCTGACTTGGCGATACCATGCCATCACCGGTTCACGGGCGTCGGCGTGAGAGCTCCTAGCGTCGACGAACCGCTTCAAGGTTGCAAGCGCGATGACCCTCACGGAAAAGAAGATAGTGTGATCCCAAATTGGGATCAAGGCGAAATTCCTTGTCACCACTCCTTCGGGGCAAGGCCGTGGCGGGCGAGGAATTCGAGCACGTAGGTCGGCAGGCCGAAATCCGGGAGGTCGGCGTGGTCGGCTTCGGGGATGAACACGCCTTCCTTCGGTTCGCGGGCTCGTCGATAGAGCTTGCGCGCCAGTCGCACGGGGATGGTCCGGTCGCGCTCGCCGTGCACGATCAGGAGAGGCGCCGCAACCTTGCCGATCTTGGCGGCCGAGTCGAAGCGGTCCGCAATCAGGGGGCTGACTGGGAGCAGCGGGAAGCGGCCTGAGGCGATGTCCACGACCGAGCTGTAGGGCGCTTCGAGCACCAGGGCCGCTGGCGAGGATTCGCGGGCGAGATGAACCGCGACGCCGGTGCCCAGGGATTCGCCGTAGAGGATCTGCTGAGCGTCACCGCAGCCTCGTGTCCGGAGAAAGGCCCGTGCGGCGCGGCCGTCGGCGTAGAGGCCGTCTTCGGTCGGCGTGCCCGGGTTGCCGCTGTAGCCGCGCCAAGTGGTGAGCAGGACGCCGAGTCCGGCGTTGAGATAAGCCCGCACCTTGAAGCCCCGCATGCCGATGTGGCCGGCATTGCCGTGGAAATAGATCAGGCTCGGCGTACCCGCGGCGCGGGGCGGGGCGTACCAGGCCAGCAGGGAGAGCCCGTCCCCGGTCTCGAGCGTGACGGGCGCAAACTCGGGAACCTCCGAGTCGGCCGGGGTCGGTCGGGTGGTGTCGGGAAAGTAGGTGAGCGAGCGCTGAAACGCCGTCACCGGGCCGGGCGGTCCGTGGCGCCAGAGCCATCCGAGCATCGGTCAACGAAAAGGGCACCGGGCGTTGGCTGCCCGGTGCCCTCCGTTCCTATCCCGCTGCGCCGCTATTCGCGCGCAGCGCCAAAGAGATGGAGCAGCAGGATGAAAATATTGATGAAGTTGAGGTAGAGCGAGAGCGCGCCCATCACCGACTTCTTCACCATGACCGCCTGACCGTCGGTCTCGCGATAGACGTCCTTGATCCGCTGGGTGTCGTAGGCGGTGAGCCCGAGGAAGACCAGCACGCCGATCACCGAAATCACGAAGTGAAGCAGATCGGACTGCAGGAAGATGTTCACCACCATGGCGATGATGACGCCGATCAGGCCCATGAACAGGAACGAGCCCCAGGAGACCAGCGAGCGCTTGGTGGTGTAGCCGTAAAGGCTCATCGCCCCGAACATGCCCATGGTGATGAAGAACACCCGGACGATGCTGGTCGCCGTGTAGGCCATGAAGATGTAGGAGAGCGATGCCCCCATGAGGATCGAGAAGGCCCAGAACAACCACTGCGCCGTGGTGTGCTTCATGTTCTGGATCTTGATCCCCAGGAAGAACACGATGCCAAGCGGGGCCAGCATCACCACGAAGCCGAGGCCCGAGCCGTAGAGCACGTTGAAGAGCCCGGTATTGGCGATGATGTAGGCCGTGACGCCCGTGAGCGCGAGGCCCGAGGCCATGTAGTTGTAGACCCGGAGCATGTAGCTCCGGAGACCCTGGTCGACCTGTGCCTGGGTCAGAGTCGTGCCAGCGAACGGCTGGCCTTGCGTCCCGAGTGCCATCGAAGCGTCCTCTAGTGCCGCAAACTGTCGGATTCGAGTACTATATTAGGTAGCCCGCGGCCCGGTTTCAACGCCTGGGCGAATTACAGTTTCTCCAGCAACGAGCCTGCGGGCGGCCGATCAGGTCTCGGACGGGGGGCTTCCCGCGGTCGCCAGCGGGGTTACCGGGGTATCGAGCTTGCGGTAGGCGACCGAGACCACCGCTACCGGAATGCCGACGGTGAGGAAGGTCAGCGCGTTGAAGAACGACACCATCGCGCCGGGGCCGAACGTGGCGAGAATCAACGATCCGAGCACGCCGCCGAGCAGGAACAGGATGACCGTAATCGCCACAAAGGAGAGCAGGATCGCTCCCACGAGCTGTAGCGTGGCGCCGCGCAGCTTGCGCCGGGCGGCGAGAAGCCCCTGGTAGTTGTCGACCGCCGTCGCGGGGAAAGCCAGAGCGAACGGCGCGGCGACGAAGAGCGTGATCAGCAGCAGCACCAGGACCAGCAGCAGGTCCTGCGCCTGCATCGCCACCAGGATGATCTCCTGCGGCAGCAGGAAGAGGATGAGGCGCCCGAAATACTTCACGTCCCGCATGCCCGGCCAGAACTGAATCGGCACGCTGGTATCGCGCGTTCCCAGCAGCAGGTAGCGGTGCCAGGCGACCGCGAACACCGAGAGCAGGAAGAGCCGGGCGAGCGCGTGGATGACGAGCAGCTCTTCCGAGGCCATGGACTCGAGGTCGAGCCGCATGACCGGCGGCAACAGCACCGCCAGCACCATGGGCGCCAGCGCCAGCCCCAGCATGGTGCGGAAGTTGCGGAAGGTGAGCCGGAAGGCCTCACCCACCGTTTCGTACACCCTGAGCCTCGGGGGCGAAGGGGCTCCGTGGCCGTACATCTATTCCACTCGCAGGAGGGGCGCGGCCTTGCGGCCGAGCGCGCGCCATGTGCTCGCGAATCCGAGAACGAGCGTCATGGTTATACAGGCTGCGGCGGTCACGGCCACGTATTCGGGCAGGAAGCGCCATTGCAGGTCTAGCACCTGCGTCACGAAGGCCCAGGCGGCGAGCGTGCCGATGCCGATGGCGAGCCCGGCGATGGCGCAGCCCAGCAGGATGTGCTCGGCGAGGAAGGCGCGCAGCAGGTCGCCCCGCCGGGCGCCCAGCACCTTGAAGACAACGGCGTCGTGGACCCGCCGCTCGTGGCCGGCGGCGGTCGCGCCCGCCAGCACCAGCAGGCCCGCGGCCACCGTGAGCCCGGCCACTGCCTGAATCGCCACGCCGATACGCCCCATCAGCTCGTCCAGCGCCTCGATGATCGCGCGTATGGGGATCGCCGTGATGTTGGCGAAGTGCTCCGTCACCGCGCGCTCGAGCACGGGTTCCGCCTCCGGCGTCGCGTGCGCGGTGGCGAGCTGCGTCTGCGGCGCTCCCTCCAGGACTCCGGGTGAGAATATCACGACGAAGTTGATATCGAACGCCGACCAGTCGACCCGGCGCAGGCTCGCGAGCTCGGCCGTGAACTCGCGCCCCAGCACGTTGACCGAGAAAGTGTCCCCGATCTCCAGCCCGAAATCGACTGCCTCCTCTTCGGCGAGCGAGACCAGCGGCGGTCCGTCGTAGTCGGCGGGCCACCATTTTCCCGCAACGATCTCCGCATTGGGCGGCTGCTCGGCGGCGTAGCTGAGGCCGATATCGCTCTGCACCACCCACTCCGAGCCGGGGGTGACCTTGGCCTCGCGCACCGGGACGCCGTCGATGCGGACGACGCGGCCGCGCAGCATCGGCACCCGGCGGCCGTACTCGGCACCGTCGGTTTTTTCCACCAGCCGCTCGAACGGCGCAATCTGATGCTTCTGGATATCGAGGAAGAAGAACTCCGGACGCTCCTCGGCGCGATGCTGGCTGATCTGGGCGCCGAGATTGCCCTCGACCAGCGCGATCGCCACCAGGACCGCAAGCCCGGTGCCGAGCGACATGGCGACCGGGACCGTGGGCGCCCCCGGCCGGCCCAGATTGGCGAGGCCCAGCCTGAGCGCGGGCAGGCGGCGCGGGCGCGTGCGCCGCGCCAGGATCACCACGAGGGCGGCGGCGGCCCTGAAGATCGCGAGCGCGACAGGTGCGCCCAGGACGAACCCCAATGCGATACCAGGTCGCGGCGCGGTGGCGACGGCGATGCCGGCAAGTGCGCCCGCCGCGAG
>JAJEEP010000105.1 GCA_022820945.1 Alphaproteobacteria bacterium
CCGATGATCGGCGCATAAGCTGATCCGCCACCGCCCGATCGCGGCCGAAACCAACTACAGAATCATGCCCTCGTCACCGAACCAACAGCGTCGGCGCTCAACCGTCTGCCGAAAACAGCCTCACGCGCTGGAAAACCGGCGTATAAGCGCGCCTCTTAACCGGCGTCAACAGGCCTAAAGCCAGCACCGCGCAAACCGCGCTCTTGGCGTTCTTCCTGGCGACACACAGCGCCGATTCGTGCGCCCCCCACCCGTCGCGCAGGAACGACTCGGCGAAGCCCGGCAGCGCCATCGGCTTCCCCACGAGCGGATGGCCGGGCGGCACCCGCAGCGTGGCCGCTGCCCAGGCGCACAGCTCCCCGACAGGATCGGCCGGCATGGCCGCAGGGAGGGACAGGACGGCCGCCTGCGCCTTCGCGGCCTTCGCCTTGGCCCGCTGCCGGCGCTTGCGCTCCCTGGCCGCAATGCGGGTAGCGGTGGGGTCTCGATACGGCATGGGGTCACGCCCGCGTCACACCCATGTCACGGCGTGACGGCAAACGCAGAGAGTCTGGGCCACACATCGCCCTGCGCCCTCCAGCGCGGGCGGGCGGTGCCATCGCGCCCGGCCTTCATGCCTGCCCTGCCCTCACCAGGCGCTGGTGGCCCGCAGCGCTGCGCTTGCACTGGTTGCAGGTGTTGGACAGCGCCACGTTGCTCTTGTGCGCGATGCGCGACGGTGCGGCGTGCAGCCCGCACCAAGTGTGCGCCCGGCCACGGCGCACGATGTGATGCACGCCGCAAGTGTCCACGATGTAGGGTCGCGAGGCGCGCCAGACCTTCCCAGGTGTCATTGCCCCGGTCCTTTCCGCCGTTGGTGTGTGGACTCGATACTCCCCCCGCCGGTCCCTAGCGGATGGCGCGCCACGGGCTCAGGGGTCCCCATGCCCCCTAGAAGGCCCTCAGAGCGCCGTGAGCGCGATGGCCTTCGGGGTAGAGACTACCCCGCACCCTCGTTTCGCTATTCCTCGGCAGGCTGGCGGGGAGCAAACCGGCCGCAGGTGTCGGTGGGGCAGGTGGCTCGATGCCGTTCAGCGATCTTTCCTGCCTCTTCGACGACGGGGATAAGCTCGACCGTGCACGCTCCCGCGCGCTCCCAATCCAGCACGTGCTCGGTCTTGGTCTGGTCAATCTCCGCCCAATGGCGGCAGTGCTCGCAACGGTCTGTCATGCCTCAGTCCTTCTTCGCTCGCTCAGCTGTTCAATGTGGGCGTCAATCTCATCGGCGCGCCAGCGGGGCGCTTTGGGGGCCACATGGATGGGGCGCGGGATGCGGCCGGCGGCCATGCCGACATAGACGGCGGAGCGGCCGATTTGAAGCCGCTCGCACACCTGGTTGAGCTTGAGAAGGGTTACGGGCTTGTCGTTCTGTGGCATCGCGCCACCCTCCGTTTCCGGTTTTCGGTGAGCGCGGCGCCTTGGCCCCGGTCGCATTAGCGGCGTCGCAACGTGGTCCGGGATGCCAGGCTGCAACCATAGTCCTGCGTGGTCCGTGGATCAACCATGCAGTTTCACCACGTCCGCAGGCGTGCGCGTGATATAGCGCGCCCATTGCTCCATCAGCTGCCGGCGCCGCTCGAACAGGTCGGTGCGCCGGTAGGCGGCTTCCACGCGGTCAGAGTTGACATGGGCAAGGGCCAGTTCGCAGACCTCGCGGGGCGCATTGGAGCACTCGGCCGCCCAATCCCGGAAGCTCGACCGGAAGCCATGAGGGACGGCCGCGATGCCCCGCTCGCGGATCAACTTGCTTACGGTGGCGTCCGACAGCGGCTTGCCGGTGAGCGACGGGAACACCAGCCCCGTGCCGTCCGCGATCTCGCGCGCCTCTGCCAGTATCCCCATGGCCCGATCAGACAATGGCACCCGGTGTTCGCGCTTCGCCTTCATCCGTTCGGCCGGCACCGTCCAGGTGGCCGCGTCCAGGTCCATTTCGTCCCAGCGCGCGAGTCGGACCTCACCAGACCGGGCTGCGGTCAACACTAGGAATTCGAAGGCCAGGACGGTGCCAACATAGGCTCGCGATGCCCGCACCGTTTCGAGCGCTGCGGCCACGTCCTCGAAGGGCAGGGCACGTTGATGCCGGGGGGCACTGGCCGCGCGGGGCAGCGCTGCACCGATGGCGTCGCCAGCGGGGTTATCGTCCCGGTAGCCTTGAGCGACGGCCCATTTCATAACGGTGGAAATGCGCTGGCGGACGCGCCGCATGGTGTCGTTCTTGGTCTGCCAGTGCGGCGTGAGAACAGCCATCACGTCAGCCGTGGTGATCGCGTCCACCCGCTTTCGGCCCAGCCGGGGCACCGCGTATTGGTCGAGACTGCGGCGCCAGATTTTCTCGTGCCGGCTGCCATCCTTCCAGCCCTCGCGGTGTATGCGCAGCACGACGTCCATGGCGTCGGCGAAGGTGGGCACGGTTGCGCGCCGTGCGGCCAGCGGGTCTCCGCCGGTACGGGCGACCTTGCGGTTGGCGTCCGCCTTCGCACGGGCTTCTGCCAGCGTTGTCCACTTGGTAGAGCCGAGTCCGATATCGCGGCGCACCCCGTGGATGGTGACGCGCTGCACATAGGACTTGGCGCCGGTTGGTTTCACCAGCAGGAACAGACCGGCGTCGCCGTCATAGTAGCGGCCTGGCGCCTCGACCTCGCGGACGAATTTGGCATTCAGCTGTCTCATGCGTTCCCCCGATAGTTCCCACGGACGTGAGAATACTGCAACGGACGCATGAACACTAGAACAATCGTAAATGGTTGATATAGAGAACAATACTGGAATGACACGGACTACGAAAGATCATGCAACGGCGGCCTCCCCCGCTACCAGCACGAAGGCCGGGCGGTTCAGGCGCTCCGACGGCGCGGGGACCGCACCGGCCTACCTGGCATCCTTCAGGAACGCAGCATCGACATCGACGGCGTAGCCGTTGGCGAGCGCGTTGGTCTCGTTCGCCATGCCCACCACCGCCATCAGCTCGGCCAGCATGGCGTCGGTCATCCCCTGTCGCCGCGCACCCGCCGTGTGAGAGCGGATGCAGTATTCGCAGCCGTTGGTGGCGCTCACCGCCACGTAGATCAGCTCCTTGGTGAGCGGATCGAGGGCGCCCGGCGCCATCACCTCCTTGATGCTGTTCCAAGTGCGTGCGAGCGTCGGCGGGTCGTTGGCCAGCACCTTCCAGAAGTTGTTGATCCAGTCGGTCTTGCGGGTCTCCATGATGTCGTCGTAGACCGCGCGGACCTCCGGCGGGGCGTCGTCGTAGCCCACCATTGGCAGCGTCGCCATGCTCTCCTCCCGTGATGTCAGTGCGCTTCTCGCCGGGATAGCCCGAATGCCGGCGTGCGGCGAGTATTGAGTGACGGGGCTCGGGTCAGATCTCTCCGCGGCCCATCAGGCGGGCGATGTGGCCCGCCTGTCGAATGGCCAAGGTGACGATGGTGAGCGTCGGGTTGCCCGCCAGCGACGAGGTGAACTGGCTGCCGTCGGAGACGAAGAGGTTGGGGATCTCGTGGCTCCGGCCCCAGCGGTCCACCACGCCCGCGTCGGGGTCGGCGCTCATGCGGCAGGTGCCGAGATTGTGGGAGACCGGCAGCGGCGGCGAGCAGAAGATGCGGAGCGCCCCGGCCGCCTCCAGGATCGCGATCCCGCAGCGATAGGAGTGACGCTTCATCGCGAGATCGTTGGGGTGATCGTCGAGATTGAGGCAGGCGATGGGCAGCCCATACTGGTCTCTCTCGCCGGGATGCAGAGTCACTCGGTTGGAGGCCATCGGCATGTCCTCGCCGTTCACGAATAACCCCCCAACGCGCTCGAAGGCTTCGATCCAGCTCGCATAGTCGCGGCCCCACCGCCCCGGGCTCATGAACGCCGCGAAGAACGGCAGGCCTAGGCCCATGGAGCCCATGTAGAACCCGCCGGCGAAGCCGCGCGCCGGGTCGTGCCGCGCCTCGTCGCGGATGATGCCGGAGACGACCATGCCGCGGTAAATGCGCACCGGCCTCGGGAACTCTCCGTACATGTAGGCCGTCACATGACGCATGTAGTGCCGACCGACCGCGCCCGATCCGTTGGCAAGCCCGTCCGGCCACGCGCTCGACTCCGAGTTGAGCAGCAGCCGCGCGGTCTCGATGGAGTTGGCCGCCACGCAGACCACCCGCGCCTTCTGCAAGTGATGGCGGCCGGAAGCGTCGGCATAGAGCACCCCGCTGACCCGGCCGCGCTCGTCATGCTCGATACGGAGCGCCATGCAGCGCGTTCGAATCTCGCAGCGGCCCGTCGCCTCTGCGCGCGGCAGCTCGGAAACGAAGGTGGACCACTTGCCGCCCGAGCGGCAGCCTTGCATGCAGAAGCCGATCTGATCGCAGGCGTTGCGGCCGTCCCGGGGCACCGCGTTGATCGCCACATTGTTGGGGCCGTAGTCCCGATAGCCCATGCGCTTTGCGCCGAGAGCCATGACCCGGCAGCTGTTGTTGCCCCGGTGGTGCGGAATACCGTGCCGCCCGGTGACGCCCATCTTGCTCTCGGCCTCGCGGTAGAAGGGCTCCATCTCCTCGTGATCGACCGGCCAGTCCTCCAGGGCGGCTCCCTCGACGTCGCCGTAGATGGAGCGCACCTTGAACTCGTAAGGGTCAGGACGCGGGCACATGGCAGCCCAGTGGAGCGTGGTCCCGCCCAGCCCCTTGCAGGTCCAGGTCGGCGCCGTCGGATAATCGCGGGCAATGGGCGAGCCGCCGGTACAGGCCCGCTCGTCCTTCCAGGTGAGCAGGTCGTACATCGCCCATTCGTCGTTGACGAAGTCGCTTGTCTTGAAGCGCGGCCCGGCCTCCAGCAGGACCACGTCGATCCCCCGCCGGGTCAGCTCGTCGGCCATGGTGCCGCCGCCGGCGCCCGAGCCGATGATGACGACGACGCTATCGTCGTTCAGGTCGTAGGTGACTGCGGGGACGTCCTCGTCATCGAGATGAGGCGCGTTCATCGGTCGGCCTCCGTCTCCATTTCATCCTCGGAAATCCAGTCGATATCGTCGAAACCGCGTTCGATGTAGCCGCCGAGGTGGGACGACGCCCCCTCGTAACCGAAATGGGGCCAGAGCGCGCGATTGTCGTAGAGATGGCGCGCCGTGCCGGCCCTCATGACTTCGAAGAATTGCGAGCCCTCGATGGCGTAGAGTGCCGTCACCTTCTCCTTCTCCGAAAGGGCGACGAAGGGGCGCTCGAGCGCCGCATCCAGCGCCGCAACCCCGTCCGCCAGCCGCGTGCGCCCGGCCGCGTCCGCCTCCGCCGTGACGATATCGACCACCCGGCGGTACGGGGCGTCATCCAGGAAGTCGTGGGGGTAGAGCGCCCGCGCCATCGCGGTCAGCGTCGCCTGCGCGTGCGCGTCGAGTCCGCTCTCAGGTGTCGATGCCATAGCTCTTCGCCATCAGCTCGATGGGGTGGTGGGCGCGCGTCGGATGCGCGCGGCCTGCGGCGACCCGCTCCATCCCCTGCACGATGTGGTCGCCGGCGAGCGGGCACTCCGAAGCGAGGTAAGCGCGGCCGCTCTCGGCTGCCTGCCGGATGACCGGCTCGCCGACTTTCATGCCGGTGTCGAAATTCCGCTTCATCACGCCCCAGGTGCCGCCGTGCCCGGCGCAGCGCTGCATCATCAGCACGTTGCTTTGCGGGATCATGCGCAGCATAACGGCCGCCTTGGCGCCGATGTCCTGGGCCCTGGCGTGACAGGCCTGATGGAGCGCGACATCACTGTCGAGCGGCGCCATGCCCTCGGCGAGGCCCTCGTCGCGGGCGATGCCGACGACGTACTCCGAAATGTCGCTCGTGTGCCCCGCGAGGCGCGCCACCGCCGGATCGTCCGGCAGGTATTGCGGCCACGTCGTCTTCATCATCAGCGCGCACGATGGAATAGGCACGATCACGTCCCAGCCGCGCTCGATCCACGAGCCGAGCGCTGCGGCCACGCGACGGGCGCGCCGGCAGACCTCCGCGACATCGCCCCGTTCGAGTTGCGGCATCCCGCAGCATTCGTCGTAGACCACCTTGGTCTCGACACCGTTCTTCGCAAGCACGCCCTGGGCGGCATGGCCGATACCGGGGCTGTTGTATTCGACGAAGCAGGTCGCATAGATCACAGCCTTGCGGCCGGCGGCGGGTGCGCCCGTGTCCACCGGCGGAGGCGAGGCACTGGCCTGCCGGCTGAAGCTGCGGGCATGGAAGCGCGGCAGCACCGCATCGCGATGTACGCCGGCAAACGCCTCTATCAGCGGCCGCGTCAGCCAGTTGCCTCTGCGCGCGGCCCAGTTGGCGAGCGCCGCGAACGCCCCCAGCACCCGGCCGTTGCGGTCGGTCTGGCCCAGCGCGCGCTCCATCCTGCCCACCCCGCCATCGCGCAGGGCATGCGCGCGCTGGCGCACCATCAGGGCCGGAAAGTCCACCGTGTGCACGTGCGGCGGCGTGTACGGGCACACCGGGTAGCACATGTCGCAAAGCGTGCAGGCCGCGCCCACGCTCTCAAAGCCGGTACTCTTCACCGCGCCGACGTCGCCCGCACTGTCGATCAGGTTAAAGAGTCTCGGGAAGCTCTCGCAGAGGTCCTCGCAGCGGCGGCAGGTGTGGCACACGCCTGCGACGCGGCGCAACTCATCGTCCAGGGCACCTGCGTCAAGGTACGCAGGCGCCTGCCAGTCGATGGCGGGGCGCGTTTCGGATCCCCCCTGCCCCGCCATGGCGCACTCCGCCCTCAGCCGAGGACGGCCCTCGTTGAGTCGGCGGTGATCTCCACCATCCGATCTATGGTCTCGTTGTCGACGATGATTGGCGGCGCTACCATGTAGACGTCCGGCCGGAAGCGGCTGAAGAGCCCGCGCGACACGGCCTCCGCATTGATCTTGGCAGCGACCCCGTCGGCGGGATCGAAGCTCTCCTTGGTCGCCCGGTCCTTCACGTACTCCACGGCGCACATGAGCCCGAGTCCCCGGATGTCGCCGACGTTGGGATGATCGGCGAGCGCGTCCTTGAGGCCGACCAGCAGGCGCTTGCCTTTCTCCGCGGCCTGGCCGGGGAAATCCTCTCGCTCGATCAGATCGAGCATGGCGCAGCCGATGGCGCACACCGTGGGGTGCGCGCTGTAGGTGTAGGCGTGCATCCAGGGCTTGCCGCTCTCATGCATGGTGTTGGCGATCTCGTCACTGATCCCGATGCCGCCGAGAGAGAAGTAGCCCGAGGTGATGGCCTTGGCGAACTGGATCATGTCGGGCTCGACGCCCCAATGTTGGAGCCCGAACATCTTGCCGGTGCGGCCGAAGCCGGTGATCACCTCGTCCGAGACCATCAGCACGTCGTACTTAGTGCAGATCTCGCGGATGCGCGGGAAGTAGTCGGGCTGAGGCGGGATCACGCCGCCGCCGCCCTGCACCGGCTCCGCAATGAACATCGCAACCGTCTCCGGCCCCTCCGCCAGGATTGCCTTCTCCAGCTCGTCCGCCGCAGCGATGCCCTGGCTCGCCGCGCCCTCCGGCGCTTCGTAGCGATAGGGATAGGGGCTCGGAATGTGGACGAAACCCGGCATGCGCGGCTCGAACATCGGCCAGTAGATGCTCATCCCGGTCGCGCACATGGCGGCGAGCGTGACGCCGTGATAGCCCCAGATGCGGGAGATGACCTTGGTCTTTTCCGGCTGACCCTTCAGCTTCCAGTAGTAGCGGGCCATCTTGATGTTGCTGTCGGTCGCCTCGCCGCCGCCCGACGTGAAATAGAAATGATTGATGTTGGAGTAAGTGATCCGGGCGAGCTTCTCTGCCAGCTCGATCGCGCGCGGATTGGAGCTGCCGGCATAGCCTGAGGCATAAGCCATTTCGGCGAGCTGCTTGCTCCCGGCCTCGATCAGCGCCTTGCAGCCGTTGCCCGCGGTGTTGTTCCACAGGCCCGAGAGACCGTCGATGTAGCGGTCCCCGTTCGCATCGACGAGGAAGGCCCCCTCCCCGCCGACCCAAACTTTGCCCGTGGCATGGGTGGCACGGCTGTGCAGCGGGTGGAGCAGATGAGCGTTATCTCGATCGAGCAGCGCAGCTTCGGCGTCGTTTGACATGTGAGCTGTTCCTCCCTGTTGCAACCGCGCGTGCGCCCGCACGGCCGATCCTCGGCGCAAGTGTGGCTGGCAGGGCCGGTTCGATCAAGTGACGCAGGGCCAGCGATTGCAGGGCGACACTCCGTCGAATGGAGAAATCCGGTTGGCATGTTTCCCCGAATAGGCGAAAAGGTGCGCATCAGGTAGGCCGATACGTTGCCTGGTGGGCATCGCGACACGTTTGGCCAATGGATGAAACCGTAAGCGACGGCGCACTCGAACTCTCGCTGGTCAACGACCTGCAGGAGATCGGCACCGCGGCCGTAAAGATCGACGAATTTTGCGAGGCGCGAAGCCTGTCGCCGCAGATCGCCTATGCGATCAATCTTTCGATCGACGAAATCCTGACCAACACCATCAGCTACGGTTACGACGACGAGGCCGAGCACCGCATCGACCTCACCCTGCGCCAGGAAGGCGACACGCTGGTCGTGGTGATCGTCGACGATGGCAAGGCTTTCAACTCTTCGCTGGAGCGCGAACCCAACCTCGACGCGGATCTTGAAGAGCGCGCTCTCGGCGGGCTCGGCCTCTTTCTCGTGCAACAGATGATGGACGACGTGGACTACCGCCGCAGGGACGCGTTCAACGTCATCACGCTGAGGAAGAGCACGACTGGGCAGGCCGAGGAATAGTCGAATTTATCAGGTTGGTCGCTCGGGTGCTCCGACTTGCCGGGAGCGAATCGACGGCTCTTACGGTGCAGGATTGGCGCGAGCCTCGCGCTCGCGTGCGGTGGCGGCAGGGTCGAGCGCAAGCGTATCGGTGAGTACCACGCCGTAGTCGCGCCGTGCCGCCTCGGCGCTGACGTGACCGTCGACAACGTCTGCCGCCACTTGCTCCGGCGGACGGAGCAGCGGATCGCCGTAGCCGCCACCGCAGCCCGAGGTGATGATCACGCGGTCGCCGGCTGCCGCCTTCATGTGCGCGAGCTTGGACGGCAGCGCCTGCTCCGAACCGTCGGCACGGACGAGGGTGATGCTGTTGACCCGGCCTTCGGCACCACCGTCATGCCCCCAGGGCGGAAAGCGCTGGCCTTCGCCCTCGATCGAGAAACCCGCTTCGTCGAGCAGTTCGGTCTCGCGGATCGGCCCGATCCCTCCGCGCCACCGCCCCGCCGCGCAGCCCTCGTCGCGCAGCTCGTAGCGGTGGATGCGCAGCGGAAAGTGGGACTCGACATCCTCGATGGGGTTGTTCCTCGTGTTGGTGAAGAGGATGTCCACCGCGTCCATGCCATCCTTGCCGGCGCGCCCGCCATAGGCCCCCTCGTAGATCTCCATGTGGACCCAGTGGCTCTCGCTGCGTAGCCCGCTGTAGGCGACGACGTTGAGGTTGCCGACACCAGCCGAGATCTGGCCCGGCACGGCCTGAGCCAGCGCCTTCATGATCGTGTCGGCGCATTGAATCCCTGGGCAGGCGCGCGAGATCGTGGGCGCCGGGAAGATGGGGTTCACCAACGTTCCCCTGGGCGCGACGATATGGATTGGCCGGGTCAGCCCGGCATTGAGTGGCACGCGGTCGTGCACGGCTGAGTCCAGCAGGATGGACCGGAGCGTCATCCAGACCGCGCAGTCGACCGTCCCGTGGAGCGGCATGTTGATCGGCCGGTCGTCCACCTGCGCCGACGTGCCGGTAAAGTCGACGGTGATATCGCTACCTGCGACGGTGAGGGTGACCGCGATGGGGAGTTCGCGGCGTGCCGGGTCGTCGTCGTCCAGGAAGCCGTCGATCGCGCCGTGCGCCTGGTAGCGCCCGTCCGGGAGCGCCGCGATGGCCTGCCGCATCATGCGCTCCGAGTAGTCCATCAGCGCAGCGCAGGCCGCCTGTACCGTTTCGAGCCCGTGACGCTCGATCAGGGCGAGAAACGCTTCGGCGCCGATGCGGGCAGCAGCGATCTGCGCCTCCATGTCGCCCAACACCAGGTGGGAGGCGCGGATATTGTCCGCCAGCACCGCCCAGAGCGTCGTGTTCCTGACCCCTTTGTCATAAATCTTGAGGCCCTTGAGTTGAATGCCCTCGGCGTAGGCGTCGACCGCATCGACGATGCCGGCGCTGCCCGGCGTGTGGGCACCGATATCGACGTGGTGAGCCGCGGTCCCGGTGAAGCCAACCAGCGCGCCCTCATGGAACACCGGCACGCAGAACGCCACGTCGGGCACGTGGCTGGCGCCGCCGTAGGCGTCGTTGTGGATGTAGACATCGCCCGGCTCGATCGCCTCGCCGCGCCTCTCCAGCGCCGCGCGAATGCCGCGCACATAACCGGGCAACGGGCCCGACTGGAGCGGCGTACTCTGGGGCGTCTCGGCGATCTGGTTGCCGGCCGCGTCCAACACGGCGGCACCGAAGTCCTCGGATTCCCGGATCAGGCTCGAATGCGACATGCGCATAAGCTTGAAGCCCATCTCGACGGCGATGGTCTCCAGCGCCCCGTAGATCACGTTTGCGGTAACCGGATCGATGGTGGCTGCAACCCGGCTCATCCTGCGCCCCTCCCCGCTTGACCTCGGCTACCCCTGACCGCACGCATCATAGCCGCTGACCGCACAGGGCCTAGCTGCTAGCCTCCGGCGAGAAATCGAAGCGGGAGAGTAAGCGCATGAGTCTCGGCAACGAGATCACACTCAGCCTCGTGCAAATGAACAGCGGACCGGGACGAGAATATCGCGCGGGCCGCCGCCCATATCGACCGGGCGGTGGAAACCGAGCGGCCCGACCTCGTCGTGATCCCGGAGTTCTTCAACCACCCCTATGTCTTCAACGAGCGCGACCACGAGCATCTGAAGCGGGCGGAGCCCGCAACGGGGCCCAGCATCACCGCAATGCGGGCGAAGGCAGCGGAGCACAAGATCCACCTGATCGCGACGCTCTATGAGGAGGAATCGGCCGGCCTTTACTACGATACGGCGTTCGTCATCGACCCCGCTGGCGACATCGTCGGCAAGTACCGCAAGGTGATGCCGGGGCTCTATCTCAGTCTCGAGCGCATGTACTTCCGCTTCGGCTCGCGCTTCTCGGTCTTTCGCGTCGGCGAGTGGAAGATCGGCATCATCATCTGTTACGACACGTTCTTCCCCGAACATGCGCGTTGCTCGGCGGTCAACGGTGCCGAGCTGATCGTGGTGCCGTTCGCCGCGCCGCGGGTGGGTCCCTGGCGCGAGATGATGATCACCCGGGCCTGGGAAAACGCGGTCTACTTCGCGCCCTGCAACAAGGTGGGGCCGGAGAGCGGGTGGCAGTTCGGCGGCGAGAGCATGGTCGTCGATCCCGAGGGCGCGGTGCTGGCGTGCGCCGGCAACGAGGGCGACGAGATCATCACGGCAACTCTGGACCGCCGCCGCGTCTTCGAGGTGCGCCAGAAGAAGCCCTTCTTCCGCGACCGACGGCCGGACCTCTACGGCGCCCTCTGCGCGCAAACGGAGGATATCCACGGCTGACCCGCGCGGCCGGCCCCGCCAAATCCATGTCGAAATCGTCTCGCAGGCGTAATACCGTTCTAACCTGAGCGTGCAGGACGAGCCCGGAGAGGCCGCCTGCGGCGCAGCAGGGAGGGAGTCCACGTAATCCAGCGGGGATGGCCCTCGACGGGGAGGGAGATGAGCGCGCGGGTATTCGAAGAGGTTGAACGCGAGCGGGTACGGGAGCTTTCCAAGGCCGCGTTCGAAGAGCAGGCGACGGCACTCAGGGTTTCGCTGGTGGAATCCCAGCGCGCGCTGGCCAAGGCGGACTTTCCCGTCGTCGTGCTGTTCGCAGGCGTGGACGGCGGGGGCAAGGGGGAGACGGTCAACCTTCTGACCGAGTGGCTCGACCCGCGCCGGATCGTCACCCACGCTTACGACAGGCTCACGGAAGAAGAGGGACAGCGGCCCGAGTTCTGGCGCTACTGGCGCGACTTGCCCCCACGCGGCAGGCTAGGGCTCTTCCTCAGCTCCTGGTATTCCGCGCCCCTGCTGGACCGCGCCTACGGGCGTATCGGGCCCAGTGCGCTCGATCGGAAACTCGAACGCATTGCGGCGTTCGAGCGGACGCTCGCCGACGACGGGGCGCTGATCCTCAAGTTCTGGATGCACCTCGACAAGAAGGCGCAGCAGCAGCGCCTGGAGGCCCTGCAGAAGCACCCGCGCGACCATTGGCGGATTTCTCAGTGGGACTGGCGCAACTGGCACCGCTACGACCATTTCAACGAGGCCGCCGAGCACATCATCACCCGCACCAGCACCGCCGAGGCGCCGTGGCTCGTGGTCGACGGCCGCCACGCGCGGTACCGCTCGCTCAGGGTGCTGGGCATGGTCAACCGGGCGCTCGAAGCGCGCCTGGCCGGCCTGCCGCCGCCGGATGCGGGCTTTCGCGCTCGTGCACCGGTCGCGAGTCCGGCGGTGATCGGCGCGACGGTGCGGGAGGTCAAGCCGCTCGCGACGATCGATCAGACGAAGATCGTGGGCCGCAAGGCCTACGACAAGTCGATGGCCCGCTTGCGAGCCGATCTCTACTGGCTCGCCGCTCAGAACCTTCTGCATGGGCTCTCGGTCGTCCTCGTGTTCGAGGGCTGGGACGCCGGCGGCAAGGGCGGCGCCATCCGGCGCATGGTCTCGGCGCTGGATGCCCGCAGCTACCGCGTGCATCAGGTGAGTGCCCCGAGCGACGAGGAGCGCGCCCATCACTATCTCTGGCGCTTCTGGCGCCGGATGCCACAGGCCGGGCAGATTGCGGTGTTCGACCGGAGCTGGTACGGGCGACTGCTGGTGGAGCGCGTCGAATCGTTTGCGACCGAGGCGGAATGGCGGCGCGCCTATGCCGAGATTCGCGACTTCGAGGAGCAGATCATCGGCCACGGCACGCTGCTCATGAAGTTCTGGCTCCACATCGACAAGGACGAGCAGGAGCGGCGCTTCCTGGCGCGCAAGGAAAACCCGTACAAGAGCTGGAAGCTGACCGAGGAAGACTGGCGCAACCGGGCGAAGTGGGAGGCTTACGAGGATGCCGCCAACGACATGATCGCGGGCACCAGCACCCGCGAGGCGCCGTGGACTCTAGTCCCCGGCAACAACAAGAGGCACGCCCGCCTCGAAGTCCTGCGGACGCTCTGCGCCGCGCTGCAGTCGCGGCTGACCCAGCGGGCGGCAGAGTGAGGCGGCGGAAGGGCTACTTCCACCTTCGACGAGTCACAGCGCGCGGCCGAGTTCCTCGCCTTCGTACATGGATTGGACCGGACGCCGGGGTGCGAGCGCGTCGCCGACACGGTGCAGTTCGGCGACACGCCCTTCGAGCGCCCGATAGAGTGCGTCGTTGGGCGAACGCAACATCGAGACGACGACGGTATCCACTCCCTCGATCACGCGCGGCCGGCCGCCCCAGACCGAACGCACATGGACCGCATCGCCCTCGATCTTGTCGACGTTGGTGTGAGCGCTACAGACCACGCCAGCCTCCTCCAGGCGCGGCATCACGAAGAAGAGATCGAGCGTGCGCATCACATCCTCTCCCACCATCGCCCGCGGCGTGACGACCTCCACGTGGACACCGCCCGTCGCCAGAATCTCGGCGAGCCCGAGCGGCAGGTAGAAGCCAGTCTCCTCCAGAATAACGACCCTCTGGCCGAGCGCGCCTGCATCGGCCAGCGCGCGTTCGGTCGCCGTGCCGACGTCGATCACGTTGTCCTGCTCAGTCCCCAGGAGGCGCGCCTGGCCCGGCCGAAACTCGCTGAGGCCGTCGCAGTCCCAGCGCGCGCCGGTGGCAACGACTACGGTGTCGGGCTGCTCGCGCTCGATCGCTTCGGGAGTCGCCTCCGCACCGAGTCTGACCTCCACGCCCGCCACCTCCATAGCGCGGACCAGATTATCGATGGCGATACCCCACTCCTTGCGCGTGGGCAGCGCCATCAATTGGTTCAGGTGACCGCCGAGGCAGTCCTCGCGCTCCAGCAACGTGACCCGATGGCCGCGGCTTCCTGCGACCGCCGCGGTCTTCATCCCGGCAATGCCACCGCCGACGACGAGGATGTTCTTTACCTCCTCGGGCGCTACCGGCTGCAGCGTGCCGTTCCCCCACCGCGCCTCGCGGCCGACGCTCGGGTTGACCGCACAGGTGACCGGCCGATTGTCGAAGAGGCGCGCGACGCACTCGTTGGCGCCCATGCAGCGGCGAATCTCCTTCTGGCGACCTTCGCGGGTCTTTTTCACCAGGTGCGGCTCGGCCATTTGCGCGCGGGTCATCGCCACCATGTCGGTGGTACCCTCGGCGATTGCCTGCTCCGCCTGGTGCAGGTCGATGATGCGGCCGACGGTGAAGACCTTGGCCCGATTGCCCACCACCGCCTTGGCCCGCTTGGCGAAGGGGAGCATGAAGCCGTTCTCGATATCCATTGGCGCGACGGCGTGGTGCAACGTGTAGTAGCCGCCGCCAGAGATGTTGAAGAAGTCGAAGAGGCCGCTAGTCGATAGAATCTCCAGTTGCTCCTCGGCCTGATCCGGCGTGATCCCGGCCTCGCCCAGGAACTCGTCGAAGGAGAGCCGCACGCCTACCGTGAAGCCGTCACCGACCTGCGCGCGGACCGACTCGCCGATCTCGAGCAGGATCTGGCAGCGCTCGCGCACCGAGCCGCCGTAGCGGTCCGTGCGGTCGTTGTAGACCGGGCTCAGGAACTGGCCGAGCAGGTAGCTGTGCGCGGCGTGCAGCTCCACCCCGTCGCAGCCCGCGACCCTGACGTTGAGCGCCGCCTCGCCGAACTCCCTGACGATGTCGTCGATGTGCTCCTGCTCCATGACCATGGGTATTTCGTGGTGCACGATGGACGGCAGCTTGGAGACGCCCCAGAGCGGGTGCCACTCGTCCATGATCATCGTGCCCTTGTCGTGCACGCCGCAGCCGAAGAGCTGGACGAACTGCCGCGCGCCGTGCTCGTGCACCGCGTCCGCGAGTTTGGCGTACTGCGGGATGGCGCGCTTTTCCCAGGCAGAGCAGCCCTCGACGAACGATCCCTTGCCGACCCGGTGACCGGCCTGCTGCTCGGTGATGAACAGGGCCGCACCGCCCTTCGCGCGCTCCCGGAAAAACTCGATGTGACGGTCGCCGAGAATGTTGTCCTTGCCGAAGAGCGTGGTCTGGGCGGTCATCATGATCCGGTTCTTCACGCGCGTGGAGCCGATCTCCAGCGGCTCCCACACCAGACGGCGCACCTACGGTGCTAACATACTGATATAGCGTTGCATTTTTCCTCCTGATTTTGACCGGAACACACGGAATCGATTCCCGATTTCGCCCCGGCTGCAACGGAACGCAGGAGGAATGTCAATGGCGACGGTTCGCCTCAGCGAGCGCCGGGTCGATGCGCTCAAGCCCCGCAAGTCCGCCTACGACGTGCGCGACCGGGAACTCAAGGGCTTCGGCGTAAGGGTCCTGCCCTCGGGCGCCAAGCGCTACTTCATCCATAGCCAGCACGACGGGCGGCGGGTCTGGAAGATCGTCGGCCAGGCCGGGGACATCGGCCTGGACGAGGCTCGCAGCCGGGCCAGGACCCTGCTGGCCGCCATCCACAACGGTAGCAGCGACGAGACCGCAGCACCGGCGGACGTCGCCTTCGAGACGGTCGCAGAAGAAGTCTTCCGCCGCTACGCCCGGAACTGGAAGCCCTCGACCCTCAACGTCAACCGGGGCTACTACAAAAACCAGATCCTGCCCTGGTTCGAGGGGCGCCCGATTGCAGACATCGCCGCGAGCGACGTCCGGCAATGGTTCGCCTCCCTCCACGAGACCCCGGTGGCGGCAGACCGCTCGGCTCCGGTGCTCTCGGTCATCATGAGCCAGGCCGAGGTCTACGGCTATCGCCCGGAGGGGACCAATCCGTGCGCGGACATCAAGCGCTACCGCCGCCAGGGCCGGGAGCGCTTCCTGTCTACCGCCGAGATGCGCCGGCTGGGCGAAGTGCTGGCACGCCACGAGGCCGATAATCCGCAGGTCGTGGCGATCGTACGGCTGCTGTTGCTCACCGGATGCCGCAAGGGCGAGATCGTCTCGCTCAAATGGCGCGACTACCGCGAGGGCAAGCTGTTCCTGCGCGATAGCAAGGTCGGGCCGCGCACGGTCTGGCTCTCGTCCCCCGCGCGCGCGGTCCTCGGCGGACTGCCTCGCACGGCAACCTGGATCTTCCCCTCGCCCCGGACGGACGGCTTCGTGCACGTGGTGACGCTCGGCAAATTCTGGCACCGCGTGCGGGCGGAAGCAGGTCTGTCCGACGTCCGCCTTCACGATTGTCGGCACACGTACGCCAGCATGGCGCTCGCGCAGGGCGAGACGGTGCTGACCATCGGCCGCCTCCTCGGGCACCGCAATCCGGCGACGACGCTGAAATACACCCATCTGTCCGACGCCATGGTGCGCGAGGCGGCCGACATCGTCGGCGCCGTACTGGTG
>JAJEEP010000163.1 GCA_022820945.1 Alphaproteobacteria bacterium
CGTACTGGCGGATCACCGATATCGAGGCGACGTTCCGAAGCTTGAAATCCGAGCTCGGCCTTCGCCCGATCTGGCACCAGCTCGACCGCCGCATCGCGGCCCACCTGCTGATCGCGGTGCTGGCCTACCACGCCGTGCATCTGATCCGCACCCGGCTGGCCGCGCGGGACATCCACAAGTGCTGGGCATCGATCCGCGAGAGCATGCGGACCTGGGTGCGGATCACCACGCGCCTGCGCCAGAGCGACGGCACGCTGATCGTCAACCGCCAGGACACGCGCCCGGCCGCCGAGGTTGCCGCAATCTCCTCGGCGGCGGGCGTGGACCCCGCCATCCACCGCACGAGGACCCGTCTGATGAGCTGACAGAATCTCACAGAATGTGGGGCCATGTTGGAATCGACCGAGAAAAATATCATCCTGAATCAATGGGCTACGGAACACAGGAAGCGGAAAAGTGCCAACTTGGGACACGAGCTCGGGATCCTGCGCTTCGTCTGTGTGACGGAAAGCGATGAAGAGACGCGGGACTATCTCGTCCAAGCGCGCCAGCAGATGCGCTTCGCCGCCGCGCTCCGCAACCGGCAGGAGGCGATGGACGGCGGCATGCTGATCGAGAAGCCGTTCTCCGGCGAGCCGCCGCTGGATGAGATGGCAGCGAGCCTGCCCGTGGGCGATGCCGCCACGGTCGCGGCACGGCTCACCGCCGACATCCGTGCCTCCGGCGCGAGCCACATGATGCTGAATATCCAGGCGGCGGGCTCGACCATGGCGCAGGCCGAGCGGACGATCCGGGCCTTCGCCAGCGAGATCAGGCCCGCCATCGAGCGCGCCCTCGCCGAGGACCCGGGCGCCGCGGCTTAGCTCTTTCCTGCACCCTCCGCCGGGGCGCCGATGCGAGCGGCGAGCGACGCCGCCAGGAATTGGTCGATGCCGCCGTCGAGCACGGCGTCAGGGTTGCTGCTCTCGATCCCGGTGCGCAGGTCCTTCACCATGCGGTAAGGCTGCAGCACGTAGGAGCGGATCTGGTGGCCCCAGCCGATGTCGCTCTTCTGCTCGGCGAGCGCCTGCGCCTCCATCTCGCGCTCCTGTAGCGCACGCTCGTAGAGGCGGGCGCGCAGCATCGACATGGCCTCCGCCTTGTTGCGGTGCTGCGAGCGCTCCGCCTGGCACTGGACGACGATGTTGGTGGGCAGGTGAGTGATGCGGACCGCGCTGTCGGTCCGGTTGACGTGTTGCCCGCCGGCGCCCGAAGCGCGGTAGGTGTCGATCCGCAGGTCCTTGTCTGCGATCTCGATGTCGATGGTCTCGTCCACCACGGGGTAGACCCAGACCGAGGCGAAGCTGGTGTGGCGGCGGGCGCCCGCATCGAAGGGCGAGATGCGGACCAGCCGATGCACGCCGCTTTCGGTCTTGAGCCAGCCGTAGGCGCTCTCACCGGAGACCTTGATGACCGCCGACTTGATCCCCGCCTCCTCGCCGGGGCTCTCCTCGATCCACTCGGCCTTGTAGCCGCGCTGCTCCGCCCAGCGGACGTACATGCGCAGCAGCATCTCGGCCCAGTCCTGCGATTCGGTGCCGCCGGCGCCGGCGTGGACCTCGAGGAAGCCGTCGTTGCCGTCCGCCTCACCCGAAAGCAGGCTTTCCAGCTCGCGCCGTTTGGCCTCGTCGCGAGTCGCAGCAAGCGCGGCCTCGGCCTCGCCGTAGGCCTCCTCGTCGGACTCCTCCTCGGCAAGCTCGGCGAGCGCGAGGCCGTCCTCCAGCTCCTGTTCCAGCCGTTGGAAGGTGGCGATCGCCGCGTCGAGCCGGGTGCGCTCCTGCATCACCGCGCGGGCGCGCTCGGCGTCGGCCCAGAGGTCGGGGTCCTCGGCCTCGCGGTTCAGCGCCTCCAAGCGCTCGCGCGCACCGTCGAGGTCAAAGGTGCCTCCTCAGCAGCGTGAGCGACTGCTTGATGTCATCGACAAGCGACAGGATTTCGGCGCGCATCGGCAGGGTCCCTCAGTGGGCGCTCAATATACGGCGCCCAGCCCCTCGAACGGAACCGCGCCGGCTTCGAGCCCGCCGTCGAGGCTCTCGGCCGCCCGTAGTGCCGCCCGCTGCGTCGGCTCGCTGCCGGGCAGGAACGCCTCCACGATGACGTCGTCGCTGGCGGGGCCGGGCAACGCGCCGGACCCGCGCTCGACCCGCACGAAGCGGATGCCGGGGGGAACCCGGAAGGGCACGGCCGGTTTGTCGGCCAGAGCGCCCGCGAAGAAGTCCCGCACGATCGGCGCCGCCACGCGCCCGCCGGACTCCTTCCGCCCCAGCGATTGCGGCTGGTCGAAACCGACATAGGCCGCAGCCACCAGGTCAGGAGTGAAGCCGACGAACCAGGCATCGCGGAACTCGTTGGTGGTGCCGGTCTTGCCGCCGATCGGCGCGCCCAGCTTGCGGAGCGCGCGTCCGGTCCCGCGCTGAACCGCGCCCTCCAGCATCGAGACGACCTGGTAGGTAGTGCGCGGATCGGCGATCACCGGACGCACGTCGCGGAGGATGGGCGGCAGCTGATGATGCCATTCGCCGGGCCGGCAGCGATCGCACTCGCGCGCGTCTCGCCGGTAAACCGTGCGCCCGTTGCGGTCCTGAATGCGCTCGACGAAGGCCGGCTCGATCTTACGCCCGCCGTTGACCAGCATGGCGTACGCGGACGCCAGATCGAGCGGCGTCGTCTCCAGCGAACCCAGGGCTGCGGAGGGCAGCTCGGGCAGGTCAGGGTGCAGTCCGAAGCGTGCGGCATAGTCGCCCACGGTCTTCATGCCGATGTCCTGCGCGACGCGGAGCGTCATCAGGTTGCGAGACTCTTCGAGGCCCACCCTGAGCGTGCTCGGCCCGTAGAATCGCTCGGTATAGTTCTCGGGCTTCCACTTGCGCAGATGCTCGCCCTGGTCGATCACCACCGGCGCGTCGAGCACGATGGAGGCCGGCGTGTAGCCGTGATCGAGCGCCGCCAGGTAGACGAACGGCTTGAAGGCGGAGCCCGGCTGGCGCCGCGCCTGGGTCGCGCGGTCGAACTCGCTGGTGGCGAAGTCGAAGCCGCCGACCAGCGCCAGCACCCGCCCGGTGTGCGGGTCGAGCGCCACCAGGGCGCCGGAAACCGCGGGAATTTGGCGGAGCGCAAAGGCGCCCTCACGGCCGTCCACGGGCGCGACCGGCACCACGTCGCCCGCGCTCAGCACCTGCTGCGCGGCGGTGACCTCCGGCCCGAGCCGACCCTTGCCGCGCGCCTTGCGCGCCCACGTGAGGTCGTCCAACGCGATGGCACCCACGGCACCGTTGGCAAAGCCGATCTCTGCACGGCCGGACTCCACCGCCAGCACTGCCGCGAGGCGCCACGGCTTCGGCACAGGAGGCAGGTCTTCTGCTGCGAGCGCTTGCCGCCAGTCGCCCGCCGGGTCGATCTGGGCGAGCGGACCGCGCCACCCGCGGCGTTGGTCGTAGACGACGAGGCCGTCCCTGAGCGCCCGGTCGGCCGCCGCCTGGAGCGCCGGATCGACCGTGGTGCGGACCGAGAGGCCGCCTTCGTAGAGCGTATCGTCGCCGTAGCGCGCCTGCAGCCAGCGCCGCACCTCCTCGGAGAAGTGCGGCGCCTCGACGAAGGTCTCGGGCGCTCGCGCCCGGGTGCGGAGCGGCGCCTGCATCGCGGCCTCGGCTTCGGCCTCGCCGACCGCGCCGTTCGCGAGCATCTGGCTCAGCACCCAGTTGCGCCGCGCCACGGCGGCCTCGCGCTTGCGCACCGGGTGATAGTTGTTCGGCGCCTTGGGCAGGGCCGCCAGATAGGCGATCTCCTCGAGCGAGAGGTCGTTGAGGGAGCGGTCGAAGTAGTTGAGGGCCGCCGCCGCGACGCCGTAGGAGCCTGCGCCCAGATAGATCTCGTTGAGGTAGAGCTCGAGGATCTGATCCTTGGTGAAGGCGTCCTCGATCCTCATGGCGAGGATGGCTTCCTTGATCTTGCGCGAGAAGGAAAGCTCGTTCGAGAGCAGGAAGTTCTTGGCCACTTGCTGGGTGACCGTGGACGAGCCGACCGGCCGGCGGTCCCCGTTACCGGCCATGTTGATGAGGTTGGTGACCACCGCGTTCGCCACGCTGATGGGATCGACCCCGAAGTGTTCGTAGAACGCCTTGTCCTCGGCGGCGAGGAAGGCCTGGACCAGCCGCTGCGGCATGGCGTTGACAGGCACGAACAACCGTTTCTCACGGGCGTGTTCGGCGAGCAGCCGCCCGTCGCCCGCGTGAACGCGGGTCATCACCGGCGGCTCGTAGGCCGCCAGCTGGTTGTGATCGGGCAGGTCCCGGCCGTAGTGGAAGAACACGAAGGCGATGGCACCGCCGGCGAGGGCTGCGAGGAGCACGAGGCTGCCGAGGACGATACCGGCGATCTTCATTTTGGGCGGGCCGGACGGTCAGTAGAGTCGCGTGCGTCTCAGGGTAGCACCGATCGGCTGCGATCGGGATTGCCGGACGCACTTGCCCATCGAACGCCAGGAATGAGGCGAGACTACGGCCCGCTTAGCAGGGCTCGCGAAAATAAGTATCGAGTGCCTTGACGATCGCGCCTGCCAGAGCGCGCCGGTGACTCTTCCTCTGTAGCCTGTCTGCATCCTGGTCGTTGGAAAGGAATCCAAGCTCGACCAGCACCGAGGGGATGTCCGGCGCCTTGAGGACGCGGAAGTTGCCGAAGCGGTGCGGGCGGCTGAGCAGCGGCGCCACGCGGCCGAGCTCCGGCAGCAGCGTCGCCGCCAGCACCGCCGAGCAGTTCATCGTGTTCTGCTGGACCATCGAAATCAGCACCTTGGCCACGTCTTCGTCGTAGCCCTCGGAGAGATCGACGTCGGCGACGATGTCCGCCTTGTTCTCGCGCGCAGCGAGCTCGGCGGTCTCCACGTCCGATGCCTCGTCCGAGAGCGTGTAAACCGACGCGCCGCTCACATGCCGATTCTCCAATCGGTCGAGGTGGATGGAGAGGAAGAGATCGGCTTCGGCCTCGCGAGCGATTTCGACTCGGCGGTGCAGCCCGACCTTGTGGTCGCCATCGCGGGTCATCACCGCCTGGTAGCGGCCGGATGCTTCAAGCTTCGCCCGCAGCTCGCGCGAGAATGCCAGTGCCAGCACCTTTTCCCGCAGTCCGTTGGTCGCGATCGCACCTGGATCGCGCCCGCCGTGGCCGGCGTCGATCGCAATCAGATGGCGCACCCGTTTGGACGCCGGCTTGAACTGCGGCAGCGGCACTGGCTCGGCTGGAGGCGCTCGTCGCGCCTGCGTCGCCGGTTCCGCGGGGCGAGGCGGCTGAACCGTGGTCCGAAACGTCGCTTGCGATACCGGCACGAGGTCGAGGATCAACCGATGGGTAACTGCCGCATCCGCGTCCTGCTCCAGCAGCTCCGCCTGTCGCACGGCGAGGGGCCGATCGAGGTTGAGCACGAGGCGGGCGGTATCGGGACGGAATTGACCGAAACGCAGCTGCGCCACGCCAGCGCGACCGATGACCTGGGTTCGCTCCCCCACGCCCCAGCTCACCGCAGCCAGGTCGATCACCACGCGGTCGGGATTCGCAAGGGAGAAAACACTGAACTTCACTCGCTCGGTCAGGTCTACGACCAGCCGGGTCACGTCGGCGTACTGGCCGACCCGAACGCTCGTGACCGAAGGCGCGGCCAACGCCCCGGCGGCGGCAACCACCGCGAGACATGTAACGAGAGCCGCGACCGTAACCTGGCGCCGCCACATCACCCCGTCGCTCCGCCTCCTGCCGGCATTCGCCCCTCCCTATACCGGCAATCGTGTCCCTTCATACAGTCTGGCCTCGAGTCTCGGCAACGCCCGACGCGCCGCCGGCCATGCTAATCTCACCGCACGACGCAGGAGGATCGGCATGGCGCGAAACGGGGGTACGACGGCAACACGGAAGACGCGCCGCTCGCGAGCCGAGACCCAGGCACGGCGGGAGCTCGCCGCCTGCTACCGCATGTTCTACCGGCGCGGCATGGACGACCTGATCTACACCCACCTCTCGGTGCGGATTCCCGATCAGCGCGACTGCTACCTCTTCATCGGCTTCGGCCAGCTCTTCGACGAGGTGACCGCATCGAGCCTGATGACCGTCGACATCGAGGGGCAAAACGTCGGGAGGACTCCGGGCGAGGTCAACCCGTCGGGCTGGGTAGTGCACCGGACCGTCTTCGAGGCGGTTCCGGAGGCCGAGAGCGTGATGCACCTCCACACGGTGCCGGGGGTCGCCGTCTCTACGCAGAAGGACGGGCTGCTGCCGATCAATCAGTTCGCGGTCACCCATGCCGGCCAGATTGCCTATCACGATTACGATGGACCCGGCCTCAGGCCCGCCGAGCAGAAGACCCTGGTCCGCGACCTGGGCGACAAGCGGATGATGTTCCTGCGCAACCACGGCACGCTGACCTGGGGGCGCTCCATCGCCGAGGCGTTCACGCTGATGCACTACCTGGAGCGCACCTGCGAAATCCAGATCGCCGCCCAGGCGGGCGGCAAGCCGGTGCTGCCGTCGAAGCCGGTCATCGAGCGCACGGCGGCGATCGGCCAGGGAACCGGCAACGTGGAATGGGCCAGGATCGGCTTCGAGGCGCTGCTGCGCCGCCTCGACCGGGAGGACCCCTCGTACCGCCGCTAGCGTTTGGCAACCTGAAAGCTATAGTGGCGCCATGGCTACGGTATTGAAGACCACGGACACACAGAGCGCCGTCGACCGGCTCGGCGCCCTCCTCGGCGACCGTCTCTCCACCTCGCGCGCGGTGTGCGAGCATCACGCGACCGGCGAGACCTACCATGCGCCGCGCCCGCCGGACGCGGTGGTCTTCCCCGAAACGACGGAGGAAGTTGCCGAGATCGTTCGCATCTGCGCGACCCACGGCGTGCCCATGGTGCCCTACGGGGTGGGCACCTCGGTCGAGGGCAATGTCTGCGCGCTGGAGGGTGGCGTCACTCTCGATATGGGGCGGATGAACAAAGTTCTCCGGGTCAGCCAGGAGGACCTCGACGTCACGGTGCAGGCCGGAGTCACCCGCAAGCAGCTCAACACCTACCTGCGCGATACCGGGCTCTTCTTCCCCATCGATCCGGGCGCGGACGCGACCCTCGGCGGCATGACCGCGACGCGCGCCTCCGGCACCAACGCCGTGCGCTACGGCACGCTGAAAGAAAACGTGCTGGGCCTCACCGTGGTGCTGCCCGACGGGCAGACCATCACGACCGGTGGCCGCGCGCGAAAGTCCGCCGCAGGCTACGACCTCACGAGGCTCTTCGTCGGCTCGGAGGGGACGCTCGGCGTGATGACCGAGATCACGCTCAGGCTCTACGGCATCCCCGAGGCGATCTCGGCGGCGGTGTGCTCCTTCCCCTCGCTGGAAGCGGCGGTCAACACGGTGATCCTGACCATCCAGTCGGGCATTCCCATCGCCCGCGTGGAGCTGCTCGACGACATCCAGATGGACGCCTGCAACAAGTTCTCGAAGCTCGACTACGCGCCGAAGGACACGCTCTTCTTCGAGTTCCACGGCACCGAGCAGGGCGTCGCCGAGCAGGTGGAGCAGGTGCGCGAGATCGTCGAGGAGTTCGGCGGCTCCGACTTCCGCTGGGCGAGCAAGGCGGAGGACCGGAACGCGCTCTGGCAGGCGCGGCACGATGTCTATTACGCCTGCCTCGCGCTGCAACCGGGCAAGTCGGGCTGGGCGACCGATGTATGCGTGCCGATTTCGCGCTTGTCCGAGTGTCTGATCGAGACCAAGAAGGAACTCGATGCCTCTCCCTTGCTCGCGCCGATCGTCGGCCACGTGGGGGACGGCAACTTCCACGTCTGCTTCCTCATCGACCCGGACGATCCAGCGGAGATGGCGGAAGCGAAGCGTCTTAACGGGCGCATGATCGACCGCGCGCTCGCCATGGGCGGCACCAGCACCGGCGAGCACGGCATCGGCTGCGGCAAGCTGGACTACATGGAGGCCGAGCACGGCACCGGCGCGGTCGACCTGATGCGCACGATCAAGCGGACGGTCGACCCCCACAACCTGATGAATCCGGGGAAGGTGGTCGTCGTCTAAGCCGCCCGCTGGCGCGCGGATAGCGCTTCGCTACCCGGCGTTGTCCGGCATCGCACGCTTCAGAAAACCGTCGAACAGCGGCACCGTGAACGCCGTATCGCCATGCGCTCGAAGTCAATTCAACCGAGTTTACCCAAGGTTATCCAATTCAGATAACCTTGAGTAACTTCAGTTGAATTGCGGCAAGTAGACGGCGGTGGGGTGGCAGGTGCGCCTCATTCGAGCATCGTGCGGGGCAGCCACATGGCGATCTCGGGGAAGGCGATGACCAGCCCGAGGCCGATCAGCTGCAGGATCACGAAGGGGATGATGCCGCGGTAGATCTGCTGAATACGCACTTCGGGCGGGGCGACGCCCTTCATGTAGAAGAGGGCGAAACCGAAGGGCGGGGTCAGGAACGAGGTCTGCAGGTTCACCGCCATCAGGATCGAGAACCAGTAGACCACCTCGAGCTTGGGCACGTGATCGCCGAAGTCGAGGCCGGCGAGGATCGGCGCGAACACGGGCAGCACGATCAGCGTGATCTCGATCCAGTCGAAGAAGAACCCCAGAAGGAAGGTCACGATCATCAGGATGAAGAGGATTCCCCAAGGCCCGACACCGACGGAATAGACCACGTCCTCGATCAGCTGGTCGCCGCCGAGCGAGCGGAAGACGTAAGAGAACGCCGTCGCACCGACGAAGATGAAGAACAGCATGCCGTTGGTAAGCGCCGTGCGCTCGACCACGTCCCGCAGCATCTTCCACGAGAACTTGCGGTTGATGAGCGCCAGCAGGACCGCGCCGAAGGCGCCGACGCCCGCCGCCTCAGTCGGCGTCGCCCAGCCCAGCACGATCGAGCCCAGCACCAGCAGGATGAGGAAGACCGCCGGGATGAAGCCTCGCAACAGAAGAATGATCAGCTCGGCCGTGCTCTTGGGCCCCATCTCCTTGGGCAGCGGCGGCGCGAGGTGCGGTTTGAACCGGCAGAGCGTGAGGATGTAGATGAAGTAGAGGCCCGCCAGCATCAGGCCGGGGAATACCGCCGCGACGAAGAGCGTGCCGACCGAGCGGCCCAGCAGGTCCGCCATGATAACCAGCATGATGCTGGGCGGAATCAGGATTCCGAGCGTGCCCGACGACGCGATCGTGCCGGTGGCAAGCTCCATGTTGTACTTGCGCTGCAGCATGACCGGCAACGCCATCAGGCTGATCATCACCACCGAGGCACCGATGATGCCGGTGGTCGCGGCGAGGATGGTGCCCATCACCGTGACCGCGAGCGCGAGACCGCCCGGCGTCCGCCGCAACAGGACCTGAAGACAATAGAGCAGGTCGGCGGCGACGCCGGATCGTTCCAGCATCGTGCCCATGAAGATGAACATGGGAATCGCTACCAGCACCAGATTGTCGGCGATGCCCCAGATGCGAAGCGGCAGGTTGAAGAACTGGATGACGTGGAAGACGTCGAGGGCGGCGCCGAGGAAGCCGAAGCCCAGCGCCACGCCACCCAGGACGAAGCCGACGGGGAAGCCGGAGAACAGCAGGATCGCCAGCGCACCGAACATGAACGCCGGCAGATAATCCTCGATATACACCCTACAGCTCCCGGCCCGGCGTAGTGGGCTCAGGAGGTTTCGGCACTTCCGCACTGTCGTCGCTCAAGGCGCGACGGTGCTCGGGGGAGCCAAAGAGCTCGATGAACTTGCGCAGCAATATCGCAATCGAGGCCAGACCCAGGAGGAGCATCCCGGCGGGCAAGAAACCCTTGATCGCCCAGCGGTAGGGCAGGCCGGTCGCCGAGTCCGAAGCCTCGTTCAGATTCCAGGAGCGCTCCACGAAATCCATCGCGAAGTAGAAGACGATGGCGCAGTAGGGGATGGCGAAGACCAGGCAGCCGACGAACTCGATCCAGCGCTGCGTCCTTGGGCTGAAGCGCTCATGCACCAGGCTGATGCGCACATGGGCGTTCTTTAGGTAAGCGAAGCCGAGGCAGAGCAGGAACAGCACCGCGTGCAGGTGCCATTCGCCCTCCTGCAGCTTGGTCGAGCCCAGCACCAGGAAGCGGCGGGTGATGACGTCGAAGATGATGATGATCATCAGCGGAACCGAGATCCAGGCGCCGATGCGCCCGACCCAGGTCGCCACCGAATTGAGGACCGCCTCGACTCTCAGGAGGTACCGCATGTCGTCCGCTACCGCCGCCCCGCCAAGACAATAGGGGAGCGCCGGAACGCGGTCTACACCGGTTCCGGCGCCCCTCGATTGTGGAGAAGCCGCACGCCGCGGCGTGCGGCCTCAGCTCAGCCTTAGTTCAGGTAGCCGAGATCGTTCCAGACCGCGTACTCAGCGCGAAACGCCGTATACGATTCCCAGACCTTGGCGAAGTTCTCGTCACGTGCCGCGTCCTCGGCCGCGACCTCGTTCCACTTCTCCTCCAGCGTGTCCAGGATCTCCTGCGGCCAGCGGTGGATGGTCACGCCCTTCTCCTGGAGCTCGGCCAGCGCCTTGCCCTGGATCGCCTCGCCTTCTGCCAGCCCTTCGCGGAACGCGTCGCCGCAGGCGACCTCGATCTGTGCCTGCTGGGTGTCGCTCAGCGCATCCCAGGCGGCCCGGTTCACGAGCAGCTCGAAGACCGTCGACTGCTGGTGCCAGCCGGGGAAGTAGTAGTGCTTGGCGACCTGGTAGAAGCCCAGATTGAGGTCGATCGCCGGCATGGAATACTCGGTCGCGTCAATGGAGCCGCGCTCGAGCGCCGGGAAGATATCGCCACCGGCGATGAGCTGGGTGGAGACGCCGATCTTCTCCATCACCTTGGCGCCGAGACCGAAGAAACGCATCTTCAGGCCTGCGAGATCCTCGATGGAGTTGATTTCCTTGCGGAACCAGCCGGATGCCTCAGGCGCGATGACGCCGCAGGGCAGCGACTTCAGGCCATGCGGCTCGTAGATCGAATCCCACAGCTCGTAGCCGCCGCCGTAGTAGATCCAGCCCATGTATTCGCCGGCCCTCGGGCCGAACGGCACGGCCGCGAACATGGCAAGCGCGGGCTCCTTGCCGTACCAGTAGCCGGGCGTGGACCAGCAGGCGTCTACCGAACCGGCGGCCACGGCGTCGAAGCACTCCTTCGCCGGGATCAGCGCGCCGGGCTCGAAGAACTTGATCTGGATGTTGCCGCCGGAGATGCGGTCCAGGCGGTCCACCATGCTCTTGCCGAGCGTGCCGAGCTGGGTCAGGTTGCTGGGGAACCAGCTCGCCATGTTCCAGCGCACGCGCTCGTCCTCGGCCTGAGCAAGGCCTGCCGTAAGGATCGCTGCGCTCAACACGCCGACCGCAAGGCCGGCCTTGATCGACTTGCCAATTTTCATCTGCGTTCTCCCTCCCATCTGTTCGCCGCGCTTCGCGCCGACGCACAATGATCCGGACTCCGGCGTCGACGGCCGGGGCGACGGCAACCGGTGCCGCGCCCTAGCGTCCGCCAAATTGCCACGCTAGAACACGTGCAAACGCTCGGCAAGCGCTTAGGGATGTGGCTTTGACTTATGTCAATCGGGTCGCCGTCGTGACCGGCGGCGCCAGCGGCATCGGGCGCGAGGTTGCGCGCGGCTTGGCTGATCGCGGCGCGGCGGTCGCTGTCGCCGATATCAACCTCGAGGGAGCCGAAGAGGTCGCCGCTGCGCTGGCGAGAGACGGCGCACGGGCGGAGGCCATCGCGGTCGACGTGAGCCAGCCAGAGCAGGTGAACGCGATGATCGCCAGCGCAGTAGAGGCGTTCGGCACGGTCGATATCCTGGTCCACAGCGCGTGCGTGGGCGTAGAGCGGAGCTTCCTCGACACCACGCCGGAGGAATGGCAGCGCATCCTCGACATCGACCTCTCCGGCACCTTCTTCTGCGGGCAGGCCGCGGCGAGGCACATGGTGAAGCGCGGCTACGGACGCATCGTCAATCTCGCGTCGACCGCCGGCGTACGCGGCGGCACTGGGCGCGCGGCCTACGGCACCGCCAAGGGCGGCGTCATCGCGCTCACCAAGGTGATGGCGGTCGAGCTCGCGCCCTTCGGCGTTACCGTGAACGCGCTCGCGCCGGGCGCCATCGAGACCGAGCTTGTAGCCAAGATGCACTCGGATGAGACGCGCACGGTCTACCGCGCCGGCATCCCGCTCGACCGCTACGGCACGCCGGAGGAGACGGCGGCGGCCGCGCTCTTTCTCGCGAGTGAGGAGGCCCGCTACGTGACCGGCCACGTGCTCGCCGTCGACGGCGGCTTCCTCGCGGCCGGTGTCATGCACCGTCGTCAGAAGTGAGTACGAGGCTGTAAGCGCGCTTCAATCGGAAGGCGCAAGCCACCGTGTGAGCGCGGCGCAGGCGCCCTCCACTTCCTCCGTCGCGCCGGCGTAAGAGAAACGGACGAAGGCGCGGCCCCGCTCAGTATCGAAGTCGATACCGGGGGTCGCGGCGACCCCGCACTCGGCCAGCATGCGCTGGCAGAATTCCTCGCTGTCGTTGGTCAGTTCCGAGACGTCGGCATAGGCGTAGAAGGCGCCGTCGCAGGGTGCGAGCGCGCCGAAGCCCGCCGCCGGAAGCGCCTCCTGGACGATGCTGCGGTTGCGGGCGTAGCGCGCCACATTGGCCTCCAGCTCGTCCCGGCAGTCGAAGGCCACGAGCGCGGCCCGCTGCGAGAGCGCAGGCGGCGAGATGAAGAGGTTCTGCGTGAGCCGCTCCACCGCCCGGGCGAGGTCCTCGGGCACCACCATCCAGCCGAGCCGCCAGCCGGTCATCGCGAAGTACTTCGAGAAGCCGCTGATCACGACCGCGCTGTCGGAGAACGCGGCGACGCTGGCCGCCGGCTCGCCATAGGTGATGCCGTGATAGATCTCGTCCGAGACCACCCGAATTCCGCGGTCGTCACAGTATGCCGCCACCGCTTCGAGCGTGGCCTTGGGCACCATGGTCCCGGTCGGATTCGAAGGACTCGCGACGATCAGGCCTTGGATCGGCTGCTCCAGCGCCTCCAGCATCGCCACGGTCGGCTGAAAGCGGGTCTCCGCCGTGGTCGGCAGCGGCACGGGCTCGAGCCCGAGCGCCTGCAGGGTGTTGCGGTAGGCGGGATAGCCGGGATTGGCCAGCGCCACCCGGTCGCCGACGTCGAAGGCGGCGAGAAAGGCCAGAATGATCCCGGCCGAGCCCCCGGTCGTGACCACAATACGCTGTAGCGCCGGGGAGAAACCGTAGCGCTCCCCGTAGAACGCGGCGATGCGCTCGCGCAGCGGCGTGACGCCGTGGGCCTCGGTGTAGCCGATCTTCTCGCCGGCCAAGGCCACCTGCGCCGCGTCGAGCACCGGCTGGGGAGCGCCCGAGCCTGGCTCGCCGGTCTCCATGTGGAAGACCCGCGCGCCCGTTGCCGCGCGCTCGGTCGCGGCCTTGAGAATCTCCATCGCGAAGAAGGGCGCGACCGCTGCCCGCTGGGATGCCGCCATCACTATGCCTTAGTTCGAGCGCACACCGGCGATGGGAGCCCATTGACGCTGGCGTCCAGGCAACATATCCAAGCCCGTTATCGTTGGAGCGAGACCGTTGGCCATCCGTGTTGCGCGCGCTACAGCGCTCGCCTGCTTAGCATTCTCATTGATCCTGGCGGCAGCAGCGCCGGCGAGGCCGCAGGGCATGTCGCTGATCCGCGACGCCGAAATCGAAGATACCATTCGGGCCTATGCCGCGCCACTGCTGGAGGCTGCGGGCCTCGGCGAAGACGCGGTCCGGCTATACATCGTCAACGATCCCAACATTAACGCCTTTGTCGCCGGGGGGCCCAATCTCTTCCTGTCGAGCGGCATGCTGACCGCCGCCGAGGAACCCGGCGAGATCATCGGCGTGCTCGCGCACGAAATCGGCCACATTGCCGGCGGCCATCTGGTCCGCACGCGGGATGCAATGGAGAACGCTTCGGCCGAGATGATCCTGGCGACGGTGCTGGCGGCCGGCGCCATCATTGCCGGCGAAGGCGAGGTGGGAAGCGCCATCCTGAGCGGCGGCCAGGCGATCGCGCAGCAATCGTTCCTGCGCTACAGCCGCACGCAGGAGCAGAGCGCCGACCAGGCGGCCGTGCGCCTGCTCGAACGCACCGGGCAGTCGGCTACGGGCCTGCTCCGCATGTTCCAGCGTCTCGAGGAGCGCGAGCGGCTCGCCATCAGCGAGGTGAACAGCTACGCAAGCACTCACCCGCTCACGCGCGATCGCATCCGCTTCATCCGCGATCATGTAGCGGGGGAAGACCGCGCTGCGGGCAGCGCCTCGCACGCGCACGGCACGGCCCATCGCCGCATGGTCGCGAAGCTCAAGGGGTTCCTCGATCCACCGGAAACGACCTTCCGCGCCTACCCGGACGAAGACCAGTCGACCGAATCGCGTTACGCCCGCGCCGTCGCCTACTACCGCATTCCCGATCTGGACCGCGCGCTCGCGGCGCTCGACGCCCTCACCGCGGACCATTCGGACGACCCGTGGTTCCACGAGCTCAAGGGGCAGGTGCTTTTCGAGAACGGGCGCGTGCGGGAGGCGATTGCCCCCTACGAACGGGCGGTCGCGCTGAAGGACGATGCCGCCTTGCTCCGCCTCGGCCTCGCTCGCGCGCAGATCGAATCCGGCGATGCCGCGTTGCTCGCGAGCGCTATCGAAAACCTGGAGGCGGCGACCCGGCTGGAGTCGAAGTTGCCCCAGCACTGGTATCAACTGGGCATCGCCCGCGGCCGCGCCGGCGAGCGCGCGACCTCTTCGCTCGCTTTCGCCGAGGCTGCCTATCTAAGGGGCGATGTGGAACGGGCGCACTACCACGCGACCCTCGCGGCAGAAAGTCTGCCGCACGGCAGCGCGGGCTGGCTCAGGGCCGAGGATATCCGTAACGCCGCGGAGCAGGCCGCAAAGAAAAGGCGGTGAGAAACGCGGGCTAGGTCTCGAACGCCAGATCGGCCGGGGAAATCAGCACGCCGAACTGGACGCACCAGATGACCACGCTCGGATACTCCTTCAGATCGACACCTTTGGGGATGGGATATTTTTGACTGCCTTCGAACGCGCGCAACTTGCCGAGGTCGATATACATTGTCGACTTGACGTCGGACGACTCTCGGATTTCTTCGCGCGGCACTAGATAGACATGGAAGGCCGGCCCTGGTCCGACTTTAAAGTCTTCCTCCAGGAACACCAGCTCTTCATAAACCGTAACCTGCCCCTCTCCGTAATGGATCGGGTCGGAGGGGTTTGCGTGAATAAACGTGCCCTGGGCGACGATCTCGGTCTGCTCTTCGGCCGTGAGGGTCTCCATCGCAGGCGGCGGCGGAAACACATAGGGAAAAATGAAGAATCCGACGGCCACGCCGAAGGCCGTGCCCATAACGCCCCCGATGAAGAAGGCGATAATCCATTTCCGCATCGTTTCCTCCTGCCCTTATCGTGGCCACGTCCGCCTCTGCTCCAAGCGCAATATCGAGCCCGAAACACAGAAACGAAACGCAATTTCTTGCCAGACAGATTTTGAATCGTGACGACCACGAACCGGTGAGCAACTGTCACTCATATGGAGAGTAGTTTCGCCACCCTGCCGTTTCAAGGATTGACGCTCCGAGGTCGCAGAAAATTTGCGTTGCGATGCGCCATCGCCGAAGCTTCGTCGGCCGGGGCTGGGCAGCCCGGGGCGTAAGCGGGTAAGTCGTCGACGCGCCGACCTATCGTGTCGGTCGTCCTACCCTGTGGATGCACCACGTCGACGATGCGGTGTCGCAGGCACGGTGTTATCATCCTTGCGTTCAGTTCGGATCCTGACGCCTTTCATTGCCATGTTGCGACAGGGAATGACGGGCGCGCGGCTGGCCGGGTTAACCGGTTCGCTTGCGCCACGCAAGAGGGAGGACGATCAATGGGCAAGACCAACTCGAAATCGAATTCCGTGCCACACCGGAAGCGCCGCGTATCGCGGCGGAGCGTGCTCAAGGGCGCCGCGGCGCTGACAGCCGCCGGGTTTACCTGGAAGAGCATCGGTCCTTTCGTGCGTGACGCGGAGGCGGCGACGCTGGAGCTGCGCTGGCTCGGCTGGGAGCACTACAACGTCAAGAGCCTGACCGCCGAGTTCGAGAACCGGCACGACGTCAAGGTCAGCGCCGGATTCTTCGACGGCAACTCCGAGGCCTGGAACAAGCTGCGAGCCGGTGGCACCCAGGACTTCGACCTGGTGATGGCGGACGGCTTCTGGCCGCGTCTCTATGCCAAGCAGGGTCTGGTCCAGGCTGTCGACTATTCGAAGCTGGACCTGAGCAACGTGTTCGACGACTTCGTGCCGCCCAAGTTCACGTTGCTTCGCGCTGAGGACAGCGAGGACATGATCGCCGCCCCCAACTGCTGGGGCGGATATGGCTTCACCGTAAACATGGACAAGGTTGCGGCCGAGGATCAGGAATCGGTGAACCTCCTGTTCAACGAGAAGTACGAGGGGCACCTCTCGACCAGCGCACGCTTCGAGGAGAACATTGCGCTGGCCGGCATCCTCGCTGCGCACAACATGGGTACGCAGGACGGCCCGCGGCCCGACGGCAAGAGCTTCAATCCTTACGTGCTGTCGGACGAGGAGCTCGAAGAGTGCAAGCGCCTCTTGATCAAGCAGAAGGGGCTGCTGGTCAACCGCTGGAATGACGAGGACACGCTGGAGCGCCTGCTGCGCGCCCAGGTTGTCTGGGCGTCGCCCGAATGGTCGGGCATCTACCGGCGCATTCACTTCGACAAGCTGGACGGCAAGTCGGATCTCAACATGCGCCACGTCCTGAAGCCCACCGAAGGCGGGCTCGGCTGGGTGGACCAGTGGTCCATCACCTCGGGCGTGACCGACAGCGAGAAGCTGGAGATAGCGCACAAGTGGATCGACTTCCGGCTCGAGCGCGAGGCCATGAAGACGGTGGCGGTCGAAATCGGCTGGGCGCCGACCGTCGACGTTCGCGACATGCTGCCGGAGCGCTACGTCGACACCCTGTTCCTCAACGAGACCGAGTCGATCCACGGCCTCTATCAGTTCGATGCACCCTCTTCTCCTGAAAAGTGGGAGCGCATCTGGTCGGCGGTGGAAGCGGCCTAAGCCGCGGCCCCACGACACTTCGGTGCAGAGGGATCGGGCCCAACGGTCCGGTCCCTCTCTTGCTATGGTGGCACGTCTTGCCGGAGCGTGGCGTAAGCGCGCGCGGCCCACGGCAGCGCTGATGACAGCGGGAGTCCGGGCGGGATGACCGACCAGGCAATCTTGCGCATCGAGGCGGTCGAGAAGCGCTTCGGCGCGGTTCGCGCGGTCGACGGCGTGAGCCTCGAGGTCGGCAGCCGCGAATTCTTTGCGCTGCTTGGGCCCAGCGGCTCGGGCAAGACCACGCTGCTGCGCATCGTTTCCGGCCTGGAGGCGCCGGATCGCGGCCGGGTGGAGATCGGCGGCACCGACGTGACCAGGCTGCCGCCCTACCTGCGCCGCATCGGCATGGTGTTCCAGGACTTCCTTTTGTTCCCGCACCGCACCGTGGCGGAGAACATCACCTTCCCGCTCAAGATGCAGGGCCGGAGCGCGGCCGAGCGAGAAGAACAGCTCGACTGGATCCTCGGGTTCGTCCGCATGGAAGGGCTGGGGGCCCGCTTCCCCCATCAACTCTCGGGCGGACAGAAGCAACGGGTCGCGCTCGCGCGCGGGCTGGTCTCGCGGCCCGCGCTTCTGCTGCTCGACGAGCCGTTGGCCAACCTCGACCGCGAGCTGCGAAAGGAAATGGAAATTGAGGTGCGCCGCTATCAGGAGGAGCTCGGCATCCCCTTCGTCTACGTGACGCACAACCAGGAAGAAGCGCTCACCATGAGCGATCGCATGGCCGTGATGCACCAGGGCGTGCTGGAGCAGATCGGACCCAAGCTGGATGTCTACAACATGCCGGCCACGCGGTTCGTCGCCTCCTTCGTCGGCGCGCCCAACAAGCTCGCGGGGCGCACGATCGAGGGCGACGGCGCGCGCTCGCGCATCGACTGGGACGGCATCACGCTGATCGGACGCTCCGTCAGCGATGCCCGGCCTGGCGATCCGGTGGAGATTTACCTCAAGAGCGAACGGATCGCGCTCAGCGCCTCGGCCGACGGCATCCATCACGAGAACCGGGTCGAAGGGACGGTGCGCGACATTATCTTCAAGGGCCAGTTCGCCGACTACATCGTGCGCGCCGGTAACGAGGTGGAGCTGGTCGTGAGCGGGCCGCCCAGCATCTCGGGCGTCGACCGTGGCTCGCGCGTGAACCTGGGCTGGGCGGTCGAGGCGGCCGACGTGTTCGCGGCCAAGGATGGTGAGCCGTGATGCCCGAGCTGTCGGAGGACGGCGTGCCGTGAAGGCGCGGCGAGCGCTTCACCTCGACCCGCGCGTGCGCTTTGCGACGCTGGTCGGGCCGGGCGCGCTCTTCATTGTCCTCTTCCTGCTGATACCGCTGCTTTCGATCGTGGTCTTCAGCTTTTGGCGGACCGAAAGCTACGAGCTGATTTCCGACTGGAACGTCGACAACTACGAGGCGGTCCTGGGCGAATGGATCTACCTCAAGTTCCTGCTGAAATCGCTTGCCATGGCCGCCGCGGTCTCCGCCATCTGCCTCGTCTACGCCTGGCCCTGTGCGTACCTGATCGCCAAGCACGGCGGTCGTTACAAGCTGGTCCTGGTTCTCCTCACTGCGGCCCCGTTCCTCACGGGAATCCTGCTGCGGATCACCGCGATGCAGCAAATTCTGGGACCCATCGGGCTGGTCAACATGGCGCTGATGGAACTGAGCCTGCCGCCCGTCCAGGCGCTGATGTACACCAACATCGCGAGCGCCGTGGGTCTGATCTATCTGTGGATCCCCTTCATGCTGCTCGCGATCTACCTCTCTCTCTTCAATTTCAACTTCGAGTTGCTGGAAGTGGCGAAGGTGAACGGCGCAAGGCCGTGGCGGGCGTTCTTCGAGGTGACGTGGCCGCTCAACTGGATGGGAACCGCGATCGGGATCGTGCTGGTCTTCATTCCCACCTTCGCTGCGTCCGTGACGCCGCGCTTCCTGGGTGGGCCCGACGGCTCGATGTTCGTCAACCGTCTCGAACATCAATTCGGATCCGCCGGCACGTGGGCGCTCGGCTCGGCCATGGGAGTGGTGATGTGCGTGGCCTCGCTCGCCGTCATCTTCGTGTTGTGGCGCACGGTTCGGCTGCGCCGCGCCGGATTCACGGGCGCAGGGGCCTGACATGGCCGCGGTGAATCCAGGCGCACGCTTCGTGATCGGCGGCCAGACCGCGATGCTGCTGGCGCTCTACCTGTTCCTCTACTTCCCCATCTTCTACATCGGCTATCTCTCGATCATGGAGAACAACGTGTGGCCGTTCCCGCCGGTCTTCACCGGGGAGTGGTACGACCGTCTCATGATCATGAGCGACTTTCACGTGGGCCTCTTGAACAGTGTGCTGATCGGTGTCGGCACGGCCTTGCTTTCCACGCTGTTCGCCACGGCCGCCGCGATCGGGATCCTGCGCTACCCGATACGGCGCCGCGGGGCGATCGTCGTCCTGTTTCTTGCGCCGCTCTTCGTCGCCCAGATCTTGATCGGGATCTCGACCCTGATGTTCAACCGCAACGTGCTCGGGATTCCCGGCAACATCGAATCCGCGATCGTGGCCAACACGGCCTACAGCGTGTCGTTCGCGTTTCTCGTGATCCTGGCTCAGCTCGTGCGCTACGACTGGCGCTTCGACGAAGTCGCGCAGGTGTTCGGCGCGCGGCCGTTTCGCACCTTTCGGGAAGTCACGTTCCCCAACATCTGGCCGGCTGTGCTTGGCGCCTTCATCATCAGCTTCATTCTCGGCTTCAACAATTTCGAGATCACCTTTTACAACGTGGCCGCCATTCCGACCCTCCCCACCATCGCCTGGGGCACGCTGCGCCACGGCATCGAGCCTGAGCTCTATGCGTTGGCGACCATCGTCAATGCGCTGGTCTTCCTGCTCCTCTTCATCATCTATCTGCTGATCCGCGTGGGCGCGCTGCGCCTCGGCGTGCCCGACGACTGAGACCCGGGACAGGTTTACGCCTGCACGCGATAGTCGCGGATGACGTCCGGATCGGGCTCGGCGCCGAGGCCAGGGCCGGTGGGGATGCGGAAGCGGCCGCTCTCGTCCGGGGAGACGAACCCCGGATAGAGCGTCGCTTCGAGCCGCGTGTAGAAGCGCTCGGCCCAGCCCCCGCCGGGGCGGCCGGTGAGAGGCATCGCCCCGAAGAGCTGCAGGGTCGCGAGCCAGCCGGGGCCGAAGTAGGGCGAGTGCGGCATTACCGTCACGCCGTAACCCTCGGCCAGCGCGAGCACCTTGAGAAACTCGGTGATGCCGCCCACCTTGGTCACGCTGGGCTGCACGTAGCGCACCGCGCCGGCATCCAGCACGCGCCGGAACTCGAATGCGGTACACGCATTCTCGCCGCAGGCGAGGTCGACGCCCGACTCCTGTTGCAGCCGCGCCAGCGCCGCGAAATCCTCCGGCGGGAAGATGGGCTCTTCCAGCCAGTGGAGGTTGTAAGCCTTGAGTCGGGCCGCCATCGCGAGCGCTTCCGCCGGCGTCCACGGGCAGTTCGTGTCCGTGCAGAGCGGCATGTCGGCACCCATCGCCTCCCGCGCCGCCGCGATCTCGGACTCTCCCGTCTCGTGCAGCTTGATGGCGGGATAGCCTTCCTCTACGGCTGCGCGCACGGTTGCGGCGACGAGCTCGCGGTCCCGGTACTTCAGTAGGCTCGCATAGCCGGGAACCGGCGGTGGCGTGGCCGGCCCGCCGAGAAGCTGTGAGATCGGCAATCCCGCCCTCTTTCCCGCGAGGTCCCAGAGCGCGATGTCGATGGCGGAAATGCCGAACATGGTGATGCCGTAGCGGCCAAAGAGATGCAGCGCCTGCTGCAGCTCGCGGTTGAGCGAGGCGATGTCGGTCGCGTCGCGCCCGATCAGGATGGGCGCCACCGTGGAATCGATGACCGCCTGGAGCGCCGGCATGCAGTTGTAGCTGAAGCCTTCGCCCCAGCCGCTCGCGCCGTCCTCGGTCTCGACCCGGATCAGGAGGATGCTGAGCCCTTGCCACGCCTGCCCGCCCCAAGCCGGCGGCGGCCCGCCGTGATCGTGCGGTATGGCGAGGGGAATGGTTTCGATGCGGGCGATCTTCATGCGGCTCTCCCTGACCTGGAATGCCGATGCTGGGTCAGGGGAGGTCGCCGATCAAGTCGCGGATGTGGCCGGGCGGCGGGGGCGGCAGCGCAATCCCGAAGCGGCGTTTCAGCGCATCGGCGATGAGCTCGAAGCAGGCGCCGTAGCGCACCACCTCGAAGGTCTCCAGGTCCAGCAGGGTCGATGACGCCCGGTACAGGTGATAGAGGCGAAGCCCGTGGTCGATGACGATGTCGGCGATGGCGATCAGATCGGGCTCGATATCCTCGACCCGGAACTTCGTGCCGGAGAGCGAGAGGTTCGCGGACGAGCCGAACAGCGGGTGCTGCGCCTCGCGGCTGAGCCGGGTGATCGCCGCGTGGAACGGGCCCGCGTTGAGCAGCATCAGCACGGTGTTGCCGCTGGTGGAGGCCGCGAACGCGTCCGGCTCCATTTTGCGCAGGATGGGGTGATTCATGCGCGCCGGCGCAATGGCGCCAAGCGGCAGGTCGAGATCCTCGATCAGGGTGCTGGCGACGTCCCATCCCCTCTGATCGAGCACGTGAAGCTCGCGGTGCAAGGCCATGTCGCCGAGCATCGCGTTCAGCTTCGACGGCGCGCGTTGCTTGGTCTCGAAGATCGTCTTCAGCGCCGCGGCCGACCCGCCGATGGCGGAGTAGCCGACGCTCATGGGCAGGATGGCGATCCCACCCTGCTCCAGGACGGCGAAGGCACGCTCGGCGTCGCGCTGAACGTCGGGTCTGCCTTCCACGACCGGCACTGGCTCGCGCGGCGCGCGCGTTCAACTCCCGTGGGTGCCCATCTCGATCAGCTCGACCTTGTAGCCGTCCGGATCCTCCACGAAGGCGATCACTGTGGTCCCGCCTTTGACCGGCCCTGCCTCGCGCGTGATGTTGCCGCCCGCCGCCCGGATCCGCTCGCAGGTGTCGGCGACGTTCTCCACGCCGAGCGCGATGTGCCCGTACGCGGAACCGAGGTCGTAGTCCGAGACGCCGTGGTTGTAGGTCAGCTCCAGCTCGGCCTCGCCGTTCTCGTTGCCGCCGTTGAAGGCGACGAAGGCCAGCGAATACCCCTGGTCGGGGCGCTCGGTGGTGCGCAGCAGGTCCATGCCGACGATCTTGGTGTAGAAGTCGACGGAGCGCTGCATGTCGCCCACGCGGAGCATGGTGTGTAGAAGCTGCATGGTCATTCTCCCTGGATGGCGGCGCGGCAGAGTATGCGATGCGGCGGGTGGACCGCTAGTCTCGAAACCTCACCGTAAGCACGGTGCGCCGCTCACCGCAGATGGCTCAGCACGAGCTCCTGGAAGCTCCGCACGGAGTCCTCCCACACCGGGGAGAGCACGCCGCCGTCGTCGGCGACGGCGGACTCGCGGCCCTGCTGGAGTCGCTCGCAGATCACCTGGTCCTCCACGTGCACGTCGTGCCAGAGCGTCGCGAGCTGCTCCGCCTCTTCGGCGGATGGCGGCTCAGGCTTGAGGCTGTAGACGGCGCGGCGCTGGAGGGTGCGGTCCGGCGCCAGTGGCACGTCCAGGTGCACACCGACCTGGTCAGGGAAGTAAAGCCCCAACGAGAAGTTGGGAAAGATCGTGAGGTAGCGGGAATCCGCCGAGAGCGTGTCGTCCTGCTTCGCCGTGCTGGAGACATCCACGGCACAGCCCAGGCAGCCAGGCTCGTTCAGGGTGTAGTGGTCGGTCAGCGGCTGCTCGGTGGTCGCCGCGTGCACGAAGGGCACGTGATAGGGCTCGATGAAGTTCTCCATCAGGAGCTTCCAGTTCGCGGCGATCTCGCCAAGATCGACCGTGACCACATGCTGCATCCGGCCGAGGTCGAGCCCGTCGAGCTGGCCAAGGAGCGGGGCGACGACCTCTTCGAGCGGCTGTGCGTCTCCGGTCAGGTTGACGAAGATCCAGTCGTGCCAGGTCGCCACCCGCACCGGCACCAGCCCGTGCTGCGCCGGGTCGAAGCCGTCGGGCAGCGCGCGCGGGTCGTGTCCGCCGAAGTAAGGGGCGAGGTGCAGCGCGCCATCGAGCTTGTAGGTCCAGGAGTGATAGGGGCACTGGATGGTGGGCCCCACGTTGCAGGGGTCCTCGACGAGCTTGAGGCAGCGGTGGCGGCAGACGTTGTGGAAGGCCCGCACCTCCCCATCCGCGTCGCGCACCAGGAGCACCGGCTTGCCCGCCACGGTCACCGGCACCACGTCGCCGGGACGGGCCAGCTCGTGCGCGAGGCCGGTAAACACCCACGATTCGGCAAAGATCCGCTCGTTCTCGAGTGCGAAGATTGCTTCGCTCGTGTAGGCCGCCGCCGGCAAGCCGCGCGCCACCGCCCCCGGAGCGTCGAACGCGGCCAACGCCTCGTCTCCCAGGATCGAGTGCAGCGTCAGGCTCATGGCGACCTCCGTTGGAGCGCCGGGCTAGGGCACGTTGCGCTTGAGCAAAAACTGGTTCTTGAACATGCCGAGCCGGGTCATGACCTCGACGTGCGCGATGTCAGGCTGACCGTGGATGTGATCGTTCAGGAAGTTCGCGAGCTCGGTTTCCTCGTCGCACACGACCTCGACCAGCAGGTCGAAGCGGCCGCTGACCCACATGACGTAGACGACGGCATCGTGAGGATCGAGCCGCTCGGCGACTGCGGACGGAGCCACTCCCGGCGCTGTCTTGATGCCGAGCATCGCGTCGGACTGGTAGTCGACGGCCACCGGATCGACCACGGCCACGATGCGAAGCATGCCGGCGTCCCGCATCCGGGTGACGCGGTTGCGGACCGTCCCGCCCGACACACCGAGCTTCAGCCCGATTTCGTCATAGGTCGCGCGCCCGTCGTCCTGGAGCAGCCGGACGATCTGCTGGTTGAGATCGTCGTGAGGAGAGGAGAGCGGCGATACATTGCCGGCGTCATTCACTGCCTGAAACGCCTGCTGCGTAGGTCGGGACATGTGCTCTGCTCCTGGCGCCGCTGGCCGGGAAGCGCGACGGATATTGCCATATCCTTAACGCAGCGTTTATGATGTGATGAATACGCAGCATAGGTCAACCAGAATTCAAGAAACTTAAATCTTAGGGATAGGCGCGTCGGATTCGTCATCTCAATCGATCGCCATGCAGGGAGGCAAACACCCGATGACTGCGATACCAGGAAGCCTAGCCGAGGCACTGCCCGACGTCGAACGCGTCCGCGAGGAGCAGGCGAGGCTCTTCGGGGCGGGAGTGCGCTACGTATTCTCGTGCTGGATCGACATGCACGGCCTGCCCAAGACCAAGCCGGTGCCCATCAGCGACTTCGAAAACCTGTGCATGGGCAAGGGACCGCAGTTCGCCGTGCACTCCATCTCCTTCGTGCCCGAGCTCGGCGCGGCAGACTCCGACCAGATCCCGGTGCCGGACCTCGACTCACTGGTCATCTGCCCGTGGGACCGCACCTGTGCCTGGATGTTCGCGGACCTCTGGTGGGAGGACGCGCCCTACAACCTCTGCCCACGCTTTGCGCTCAAGCGCGTCATCGACGACACCGCGGCAAAGGGATTCATGGGATTCGCGGGCATCGAGCCCGAGTTCATCGTGATGCGCTGGCAGGACGGCCAGCCGGTCAAGGCATTCGACAATGACCCGCTCCCCGGCGAAGGCGTGCGTGCGAGACGCCAGGCGTTCGGCTACGACATAGAGTACACGATCGATTCCATGGGCTTTCTCGGCGCGGTCATCGATATCCTCGAGGACCTCGGCTGGGGGCTGAAGGATGTGGTCTGCGAGGGGGCGTATTCGCAGTTCGAGCTCGATTTCGGCTACACGGACCTCGTGGGCATGGCCGACCGGCTGGTGTTCCTGCGCGTGCTGCTGAAGGAGGTCGCCAAGCAGCAGGGCCTCTTCGCCACCTACATGCCCAAGCCAACCACCGGCGACTGGCGCTCGGGCGCGCACATTAACTACTCGATGCAACGGGTCGACAATCCGGGGGTGAACATCTTCGGGGACCACGACTCCGGTTGGTCGGATGCCGCGTATCATGCGATCGGTGGGCTGCTGCGCCACGGCGGGGCGCTCACCGCGCTGACCGCCACGACCGTCAACTCCTACAACGGACTGGTGGCCCGGGTCGGCGGGTTCGAGGGCGGCACCGTGACCTGGGCGCCGACTCACATGACCTACGGCAACAACAATCGCTCCGCCATGCTGCGCATGCCGCAGAACCGCTTCTGCATCGAGAACCGCGCGTCCGACCTGTGCATGAACCCGTACCTCGCCCTCGGCATGACCACTGCGGCAGCCGTCAAAGGCGTGATGGAAGAGATTGACCCCGGCCCGCCGCTCAACAAGGACCTCTACGACCTCACCCACGAAGAAATCGTTGCAAGCGGCGGGCAGCGCCTGCCGCGGCATCTGCTGGAGGCGACCGAGATCCTGCGCGACGACCCGCTGGCGGCCGAGGTGCTCGGCCCCCAGATGATGACCTCGTGGCTGCGCTACAAGGTGGACGAGTGGGAGCGCTACCACCAGACGGTCACGGACTGGGAGGTGCAGGAGTATTTGCGTCTCTACTGAGGACCATTCGTCGTGGCAGCGGACCACGAGACATTCGAGCTCGGCGATGTAAGGCTGCAGTCCGGCGTCACGCTGCCGGCAGCCAGGCTCGCCTGCAAGACCTGGGGCTCGCTGAACGAGAGCGGCGACAACGCGATCGTCATGCCCACCTTCTACACGGGCACGCACGTCCGCAACGAGGGCTACGTCAGGGCGGTGCCGGCGCTCGATCCCGCGCGCTACCTCATCGTCTCGATCAACATGTTCGGCAACGGTCTCTCGTCGTCGCCGAGCAACACGCCGCCACCCTATGACGGCCCGCGCTTCCCCGTCGTGACCCTGCACGACAACGTCGCCTGCCAGCGCCGGCTGCTGACCGAGGCGCTCGGCGTCAGGCGCATCGCGCTCGTGATGGGGTGGTCCATGGCCGGTTGCCAGTCATATCAGTGGGGCGCGCAGTATCCCGACATGGTCGACGCCATCCTGCCGTTCTGCGCCTCAGCCCGAACGTCTGCACACAACCAGGTGTTTCTCGAAGGGGTGAAGGCGGCGCTGCTCGCCGATAGCGCGTTCGCGGACGGCGACTACGCCGCGCCGCCCGAGGTCGGTCTCAAGGCTTTCGGCCGGGTCTACGCAGGCTGGGCATACTCGCAGACCTTCTATCGCGAGCGGCTCCACTGCGAGCTTGGCTTCGAGACCTGGGAAGCGCTGTTGCGCGACTGGGAACGCGATCATCTCGAATGGGACGCCAACGACCTCCTGGCCAAGCTCCGCACCTGGCAGCTGGGCGACATCAGTGCCAACGCGCGCTACAAGGGCGACTTCGAACGCGCCCTCGGCGCCATCAAGGCGCGGGCGATTCTGGTTCCCTGCACGACCGATCTCTACTTCCCGCCAGAGGACAACGCCATCGAGGCCCGGCACATGCCGAACGCCGATCTTCGCCCTTACGAGTCGGCGTGGGGCCATTGCGTGGCGTCGCCCGGCCGCAAGGGCACCGACTTCATGCGCTTCCTCAACGCCTGCGTCGCGGAGCTGCTGGCGGGCTGAACCCGACCGGCTTGGCAACCGGTCCGCGCCGGTCGCGCGAGGCCGCGTTTCCTTGCGGCACATGGCGAGCTCTTGTAACTACCGCACCCGCCAACCGGGAGAGCCGCCATGACACCGCCCTCCATCCACATCGGCGACAGCGCGCGCGAGCACGCATGAGCGAACGGACCCGGGTCGGGGTCGAGGTCGGCGGCACGTTTACCGATCTCGTCGCCTTCGAGGCAGGCGGCGTGCGCATCACCAAGGTGCCGAGCACGCCGGCGGAGCCGCATCGCGGCGCCATCGCCGCGCTCGACGAGTCGGGTCTCGCGCTGGCTGCCGCCGGCGATCTCGTGCACGGCTCGACCGTCGCCACCAACGCGGTGCTGGAGCGCAAGGGCGCCAGGGTCGCGTTCTTCGCCACCGAGGGCTTCCGCGACCTGCTCGCGCTGCAACGGCAGAGCCGGCGCTCCATCTACGACATCCACTACCGCAAGCCCGAGCCGGTGGTGCCGCGCCGGGATACCTTCGAAATCCCCGAGCGCATTGGCCCGCACGGCGAGGTGGTCACCGCCCTCGACGAAGCGGCGGCGCAGCATCGGATTGTCCAGGCGTTGCAGGGCGGTGGCTACCAGTCCGTCGCGATCTGCTTCCTCAACAGCTACGCCAACCCGGCGCACGAGCGGCGCGTGGCTGCGATGGTGGCCGAGCGCTTCTCCGATGTCGGGATCACGTGTTCCAGCGACGTGACCCGTGAGTTCCGCGAGTACGAGCGCGCCTCGACCACCACGCTCGCGGCGTACGTGCAGCCGGTCATCGACCGCTACCTGAGCGCATTCGAGCACGCGCTGGACGATCGGGGGTTCCAGGGCCGCTTCAGCCTCATGCAGTCGAACGGGGGCAGGCTGCCGGCGCGCGGCATGGCCGGCAACGCCATCACCTCGCTCTATTCGGGGCCGGCGGCAGGCGTGATGGGCGCGATCCGGCAAGCGGGACGCTCGGGCTACCGCGACCTCATCACCTTCGACATGGGGGGCACCAGCACCGACGTGTGTCTGGTGCGGGACGGCACGCCCGTGCTGACCAGCGACGCCGAGATTGACGGTCTCCCCATTCGCATTCCGGTGCTCGACATCGTGACCGTTGGCGCTGGCGGCGGATCGATCGTCTGGGGCGACGACGGCGGCATGCTGCGGGTGGGACCCCGCTCGGCCGGCGCCGAGCCCGGCCCCGCCTGCTACCGGCGCGGCGGCGCAGACCCCACGATCACCGATGCGCACCTCGTCCGCGGCACCGTGCTCGCCGACACCTTCCTCGGCGGCCGCATGGACGTCGACCCAGAGCTGGCCCGCGGCGCCTTCGCTACGCTCGCCGGGCAATTTGGCCGCAGCGTGGAGCAGATCGCCGACGACGCGGTGCGGGTGGCCGAGCACAACATCGTCCGCGCGATCCAGCTGGTCTCGACCGAGCGGGGCCGGGACCCACGCGACTACGTCCTGGTTCCCTTCGGCGGTGCGGGGCCGCTGCACGCGGCGCGGGTCGCAGACGTGCTCGGTATTGCGACCATCGTCATTCCGCCTGCCGCCGGCGTGCTCTCCGCCTTCGGCCTCGTCGCCTCCGACTTCGTGCGCTACGAGAGCCGCACGGTGCGCTTTGCCCTCGACGAGGCGGGCGCCGCAGAGCGCGTGCGCGAGCAATTCGCCGCCATGCGGGAGGCCGCGGAGACCGCCTTTGCGGCGCTCGGCCTCACCAGCGGGCTCCGCTTCACCCAAACGCTGGAGATGCGCTACGTGGGGCAAGCCTTCGAAGTGCCGATCCCGCTAACCGAAGACGAGATCGCGCGGCTCGATACGGCGCTGCTGCGCCAGCGGTTCAACGAGGCGCACCACCGCATCTTCGAGTTCGACGATTCGCGCACGAACCGGCCCGAGATCGTCTCCTTCCGGCTCGGCATCGCGTCGCCGCCCCCGGCCGTCCCCGCGCTGCTCGGCACCGACGACGCCCCGCACGAAGCCACCGTCGCGCTATTCGATGGGGGCGAGCGCAGAGAGGCCCGCCGCCTCAACCGCAGCGCCCTCGGCCACGCGGGCGGGGGCGATGGGCCGTTGCTCATCGCGGACGACACGTCTACCGCCTACGTGCCGCCGGGATGGCATGCGGCGGTGGATACACACCATAATGTCATTCTGACGCGCTGAGTTCGGAACGGCGCACCTAGAGCCACGAGGGACCGGCCCATGGCGCTCGATCAAGTCGACCAGGCGATCATCTCCCAGGCGCTGATTGCCGCCGCGAAAGAGATGGGTATCAAGCTGGTGCGCTCGGCGTATTCGCCGATCGTGCGCGAGGCCAACGACTGCTCCGCCGCGTTGCTCGATGCGAACGGCAACGTGGTGAGCCAGGCCGAGCTTATCCCCATGCAGCTCGGGCCCATCGGCACCACCTTCCGCCCCTGCGCGGAGCTCTACCCGCCGGAGACCCTGGAGCCCGGCGACTTCTACATCAACAACGACCCCTACAACGGCGGGCAGCACGTCCCCGACATCTTCATCTTCACGCCCATCTTCTTCCGGGACCGTCTGGTGGGCTTCAGCTCGACCGTCGCCCACCACCTCGACCTCGGCGGCGGTGCACCGGGCCTCAACATGGCGGCGGGCGACGTCCACCAGGAGGGCCTGATCTTTCCGCCGAGCCGCTACAACGTGAACCGCGACTGGAACGGCGGCCCCTTCGAGCGTCTGGTGCGCGCCAACGTGCGCGTGCCCGAAAAGACCATCGGGGATTGCAACGCGCAGTTCGCGGCCAACGGGGTCGGCGCGCGGCGCGTGATCGAGCTCTGCGAGAAGTTCGGCCCGGACATGGTTACCGAGGCGATGCAGGGGCTGCTGGACTACGCCGAGCAGCGCATGCGCGCCGCTATCGCCGCAGCACCCGACGGCGTCTATTGGGGCGAGGACCAGCTCGACAGCGACGGGGTGAACGACGAGCCGCTGGTGGTCCGCGCGCGGGTGGAGATCGCGGGCGATACCGTCGCGGTGGACTACGCCGGCACCTGCGACCAGGTGCGGACCAACGTGAACTGCCCCTTCGCATCGACCATCGCGGCCGGGCTCTCCTGCGTGAAGTCGGTGCTGACGAGCCCCGACATTCCCTTCAACGAAGGCGCGAAGCGGCCGATCGGCATTACCGCGCCCTACGGCTCGCTGCTCAACCCGCGCCCGCCCGCGCCGGTGCGCGCGCGCATGCTCTCCGCCTATCGCGCCTACAACGCGGTGATGAAGGCGCTCGCGGAGGCGGTGCCCGAGCAGGTGATGGCGGCGGGATTCGACACCACCCACGCGACCTGCATGTCGCATCTGGGCGAGGAGGGATACGGCATCTATCTCGAAATCTTCGGCGGCGGCTATGGCGCGAGCGCGTTGGGCGACGGCTGCGACGCGGTGGACAGCCCGCTCTCCAACTGCTCGAACATCCCCATCGAGGCCATCGACATGGAGCATCCGTTCTTCCGGGTATCGGAGTACGCGCTGGTGGCGGGCTCGGGCGGCGGCGGCGAGCAGCGGGGCGGGCTCGGGGTCAGGCGCGTCTACGAGGTGCTGGCCGACGACGTCGAGTACCAGTCCTACTCCGATCGTTTCACGATCCCGCCCGAGGGGCTGTTTGCCGGCGACGACGGCGGCGCGGCTTTCGTCAGCGTGCTGCGCGGCAACGAGAAGATCGCACTCGGCTCGAAGACGAGCTTCCGGCTGAAGAAGGGCGACCGCGTGGTGATGAGCACCGGCGGCGGCGCGGGCTACGGCGAGCCCGGCCGGCGTCCTCCCGAGCGGATGGCGCAGGATCGCGAGGGCGGCGCGCTCGCGGCGTCTTGAGCCTCATTCTCACCACGGTCGCGGCTTGCATTCCTGCGAGCTTCAGCTGGGTCATCATGTGTTCCGCGCGCGTGGGCGCGCGACATCTTGACCCAAGTTGGCACTTTTTCCGACCAGCCGAGCCTGATCGAGCCGGTTTTGCGGCGCTGAACCACTAGGTGTTGGGGTTGGAAGACCCCTGACCCCCACATTTGCCATGGGCGATCCTGAAAGCCAATTGTGGGGCCAGG